>DATGGU010000047.1:0-32312 GCA_035308365.1 Streptosporangiaceae bacterium | reverse complement strand
TCTTCGCCGTACCCGGTGAGCTTCGACCAGAACCCGGCCAGCAGGTACGGGTCGGAGCAGTCGAAAGTGATGGTCCTGATCCGGACGGTCATACAGTGGCTCCTCGCTAAGGAAGCACACCCACGATCACGATGTCAGCACGCTGACGGTGGTAACGAGACGGTACCCGACCGAGCAACCATAACCACCGACGTGGCCCACCCCGAGATGTAGTTGAACCCACCTACCGCAACCAGCGCCGTGGGGGGTCCGGGGGCTCGGCCCCCGGGTAAATACTGCGGCCCTCGGGGAAGGTGCCCGAACGGCACCGACCAGGCAAGGCCGGCTCGTGGGGGTCCGGGGGTTCGGACCCGGGATACATCAATGCGGTACTCGAACAAACAACCGTAACCACCGTCGTGGGGGTCCGGGGGTTCGGACCCCCGGGATATATCAATCCCGCGGGAAGCCGGCCCAAGGCCGGCGAACAGCCTGATCGTGGAGGCGCATGTTGAAACTCATGATCAAACGCCTCCTTCCTCTCTCGGTGCCGAACGGACGTCCATCAGAGTGCCAGATCTGACGGAGACGGGCGAGCGAATTACCTGCGACCGCCCTGGCGCGCGACCCTGGGGGGCGCAGGCCTCCGGTCCCATGAGCCACATAGTGACACAAAGCGATCGCATGGTGACACACCGGGGGTGAAGAATAGCGCTAGTGAACCAGCTGTTCACCACGTGCATCGGTGACATATACCGGTCCAGGGGGGTATGAGTGTGGACGTGCGGTGGAAAATTCGGCGCCAGGATGAGCGCGGGATGCCGGACGCCATGGGGGGGACATCGGCTGCCGACCCGAATGCGGCCGGGAAAGCGGGGATCGCGGTGGAGCAGCCGCAGCCGGCCGACCCAACGACGAGCCCTTCCGCGCTGCTCCGCCCGGATCGGCGGCTGGTGCCGTTCACCGGCCGGGACGCCGAACTCGAAGAACTGAGAGCGTGGAGCACATCGAGCCCGGCCCGGGCCGTGCGGGTGCTGGTTGGCGCGGGTGGGGTGGGCAAATCGCGGCTGGCGGTGGAACTTGCCGCAGAGCTGGAGGCGGCCGGGGATCACTCCCGGTTCGTCCTGGCCGGGGACGAGGCGCATGCCGTCGAGTCCGCACGGGCGGTGAACCCACGAGGCCGCCTGCTGCTCGTACTTGATGACGTGGAGATCCGCACCGGGCTTGCCACGATGCTCGAATCCGTGCTCGAGGACCGGGGGCCCATCCGGGTTCTGCTGGTCACCCGGTCGCTGGGCGAGTGGTGGGACCGGCTGATAGAGAGCTCCGGCCCGGCGGTCGTCCAGCTGCTGACCTGCACACTGCCGATACGGCTGGGCCGCCAGCTGGCCGAAAGTGTCTCGGACGCTGAGCTGGCGGCGATCGCCGCGCCGCATTTTGCCCGCGCTCTGTCCATCGAGGTTCCCGAGCGGGTGGGCATCGAGCGGGCCGCCCGGCGAGTGCCGGTGCTGCTTGTGCACGCGGCAGCGCTGGCGGCCGTGCTGCGCCACCCGGCCCGGCCAGGGTCGCAGTTGTGGGTGGTGCTCAGCGAGGGCGCCCTGGACGAGTTGCTCGAACACGAGGCGCGGTACTGGCGGCACGCCGCCGCGACAGCCGAACTGGCCGATCACGAGTCCCTGGTGAAGCAGGTGGTGGCGGCGGGGGCCCTGATCGGTGCGGGCAGTGTGACGGAGGCGGCCGAGGTGCTGGCCCGCATCCCTGAGCTGGCCGGCCGTCAGGAAGAGCAGCGGCTGAGATGGGCGAAGTGGCTCTATGACCTGTACCCGGCGGGTCCTGACGGCCGGCTGGGGTCGCCCCGGCCGCACCTGCTCGCCGAGGCACACGTCGTCGGGCAACTCGCCGCGGATCCCGTGCTGACCCGTGTTTTCCTGCGCGGCCTGACCGCCGAGCAGGCCGAGCACGCCCTGACGGTGCTGGCCAGAGCCAGCACTTACCAGAGCCGCCCACAGCAGGTCATCGCGGCGGCGTTGCGCGATGACCTGCCACACCTGGGCATGGCGGCGGCCAGGGTCGCCCTGCACACCTGGGGTGAGGTGGGCCGGCTACTCACCGAGGCGCTGGCCGACACCGAGGCCACACCGGAGGTGCTGGCCGAACTCGCCCTTGACATGCCGTACCCGAGCGCGGTGCTGGCCCAGGCACACCTGATCGCGATTCTGCGCGCCAGGGAGTCCATGACCCTCGGCGAGGGCTCCTGGAGCAGAGCCGAATGGGATGACCGGGCCGCGCTCGTACTCGCTCAGCTACCGTCACCGGCGGTGGACAACGCCTCGCAGGCAGCGGGATCCAGCCGCGGGCGTCCCGGCGAGAGCGCCGCCAGACCCGGCCGCTACCATCCCGAGCTGGTCCGCGCACTCACCGATCTCAGCATCAGGTTCGCCGAGCTCGGCCGGCCGGCCGACGCCCTGCGCGCCGAGCAGGAAGCCGCAGCCACCTACCGCGAGCTGGTAGCCGACGACCCCACCAGGTACCGCCCCGAGCTGGCTACTTCGCTGACCAACCTGGGGACCCGGTTCGCCGAGCTCGGCCGCCCCGCCGACGCCCTGCGCGCCGAGCAGGAAGCCGCGGCCACCTACCGCGAGCTGGCCGCCACCGACCCGGCACGGTACCGCCCCGAGCTGGCCACCTGCCTCACCAATCTGGGTGTGTGGTACGCCGAGCTGGGCCGGGCCGTCGACGCCGTGGCCCCGGCCAAAGAAGCCGTCACGATCTTCCGCGAACTGGCCGCGGCCAGCCCCCACGAGTACCGGACCGATCTCGCCGCCGCGCTCACCAACCTCGCCATCTGGCACTCCCAGCTTGGCAGCCCCGCCGATGCCATCAGCGCCGAGCAGGAGGCGGTCACCATCCGCCGCGAGCTGGCCACCGCAGACCCGGCCGTGCACCTCCCCGACCTGGCCACCTCGCTGACCAACCTGGGCATCTGGGCTTCCCAGCTCGGCCGCCCTGCCGATGCCCTGCGCGCCGAGCAGGAGGCCGTCATCCTCCGGCGCGAGCTGGCCACCGATGACCCGGCCCGTTATCTTCCCGACCTGGCCACCTCGCTCACCAACCTGGTGATCACCCTGTCCGAGCTGGGCCGTCCGGCCGACGCCATCGCGCCGGCCAAGGAGGCGGTCACCATCCGCCGCGAGCTGGCCGCCAGCGACCCCGCCCGGCACCGGCCGCACCTGGCCCGCACGCTGAGCAACCTCGCCACCCGCTACGCCGAGCTGGGCAGGGCCGCCGACGCGGTGGCACCAGCCAAGGAGGCGGTCATCATCCGCCGCGAGCTGGCCACTGTGGACCCCGTCCGGTACCGGCCCGACCTGGCTCGCGCCCTCGGCAATCTCGGCAGCAGGCTGCGTGACGTCGGCAAGTTCGACGATGCCGTCACGGCCGAGCAGGAGGCTGCCGGGATCTACCGTGAGCTCGCGGTGGCTGATCCTGACCGCTACCGGCCCGCGCTCTCGGCCAGCCTCGGCAAGCTGGCCGAGGTGCTGTCGGCGCTCGGCAGGACGGCCGAGGCGGAGGCGGTCCACGCCGAGGCGGGGCCAGTCCACGCCGAGGCGGAGCCAGTCCAGGCCGAGTCCGGCGATCTCCGCGACGAGCCCGGTGCTTCGTGATCGGCCGTCCCGGTAGCAGCCAACGGGCGACAGCGGCGGCTTGTGTAGGTGGGTTGACGTTTTCCAGTTCATTGCGGTACATCCGGAAAGCGTTCAGCCAACCAGTACGGCACGGTCGAAGCGTCACCGCTGACCCTCATGTAAACCGGCCACGTTGCGCGAACGAGTGTGCGAACAGAACTTTCACTTGAGAGTTCAGTCGTATATGTGTTCTAATAGCGAGCGTGCCTCCCATGACCTGTGCCACCGGCGCCGCGACCGCGAGCCCCGGTTCAACGGAGATCAACAGCCGTGTGACCAGCGGCGCAAGCCAGCTGGAGGCTACCTGCTGGCCGACGGGTGACTACTCGTCATTCTGTTCGAACGCCACCGGTCGGCGCCAGTCAGTTCCGCGTCGATCTTCCGTCCCGCCGAGAGGTTCCGTACCGGCCGTCAGCGAAGCTGGATATCTCCGGCACAGGTCATCCGCCAGAGGTGAACGATGAGCACGCGCTTCGATCACGACACGCACCTCGAGACCGAGTCTCTCGCCGACCTGAAGGACCAGGCCGCCGAACTCGAGCGCAAGCTCTCTGACGTGCGCGAGTCACTGGAGCGCCAACTGGCGTTTCCCGATGACGATCAGCGCTTCCCCGATGGCCCCTACCGGGAACCCAACCTCCCCGGGCCGGACGATGGTTACCGGTATCTCGACGAGGACCGGATTCCGGATTTCTACCAGCCGCGGCAAAGGCCACCGCATGCCCATCCGGCCGGCCAGCGGGGTTCCGCCGAGACACGGACCCAGAAGCTCGTGGACCACGGCCGGAGCACGTCCTATTCTCCGGGCCTTTCCTCCGGCCGTAAGGCGGCGGTAGGAACGGCCGTCATCGCGGTACTGGCCATTGTTATCGGAATCGTCCTGACCCGGGGCGGCCCCGGATGGCCGGCCAGCGTCACAACCGTGCAATCCGAGATGACCAAGGCTTGCCAGAATCCGGATGTGAAGTCCGAGCCGAATCAGGTCAATTTCGCCTGCGCGAGCTCGACCAGCCAGATCCTCTGGGTGTTCTCACTGCTGATGAGCAACGACAATCCCGCCTACGCGGACGTCAAGAGCGGCCGCCTCGGCCTGGAGCCGATCACGCCCGGGCAGGGCGGCGAGATCGCCTGGTCACTCAACCTGCACAGCCCGTACAACCCGTACAACGCGATCGACAGCCTCGCGGTCGCCGCCCGGGCCATCAACAACATCATCGGCGGCGCGACCGTCACCGGCTCGAACGGCAATGCGATCGTTCAGTCAGGACTTGAAAGCAGTTCGGCGAACTGCCTTCGCTATACGGGGTCCTCGCGGCTCACAACCCATGCCGGCTTTCCCGCCATGTGCGCCAAGCCGATAACGACGCCGGCCGGGCAGGCCGCACTTGTGTCGGATGTCTACCAGAAGTGGGTTGTCGGAGCCGCGCCACAGGCGGCGCAAGATGCCGCCACGCTCTTCGAGAACGTGAATAACCCAGGCAACCCCGAGGTCCAGGCCATTCTGAAGCACCTGCCCGACCCGAAACTCCTGGGATAAGTCAGCCACATCATCGCGCCGCCCGAATCCACCGCTGAGCCGCTCACGCATTCAGGAAATGAGGTGAACCCATGCAGACGACCAACCTGCCCTGGTGGCAGCAGGTGACGGCGCTCGTCAGCCTCAGTGCAAGCGGAGCGGTGACCGGGTTCACCCTCGCTCCCAACGCAGCCGCCGGTGTCACCCCTGCGCCCAGCACCCAGATACGCCTCCTGGCCACACCCCAGGCCAGCACGGATCGGACCGACACCGGCCAGGCCGGCACACACCAGGCCAGCACGGATCGGACCGGCACGCACCAGGCCAGCACGGACCAGGCCAGCACGGACCAAGTCGGCAGCGACCACGCCGGCCAGACAGCGGCCGGCAAGGACACCGCGCACCGGGCGGCGGACCAGGCTCCGCGGCCACCGGAACCGGCCCGGGCCGTCGGGCCGGCGCGCGGCGCCGCCCACTCGGCGGGCGGCTCCGGCGCTTCGGCCGCGACGCTCAGCTCGGCCGATGCGCAGCTTGCCCAGGACGATTCGGCTCTTCGCCCGGCCATCGTCAACGTCGCCAACTACTACCTCCGGATGGCCGCGAACAAGACCCCGGCCGAGATGGAGGCGATCATTTGGCAGCACGACAGCCTCGACGGCGTCGATCACGGCCCGTCCTGCGCGGCATTCGCCAGCCTCACCCTGGAGCTGGGCGCCCAGGCGGCCGGGCAACAGAGCTGGGTGACCGGCGGCGGCTCCTACCCCTGGCCGCTGCACGAATGGGCAGACGTCCGGGTCGACCCCAACCCCGCGTCCCCGGGCATCATGTCGGTCAAGCAGGATGCGCAGGCACACGGCCGCTGGCACCCGCTGGGTGACGGCTACCAGCCGCAGCCCGGGGACTGGGTGCTCTTCGACGGCCACGTCGAGGTCGTGACCCAGTACACCGGCGGAGTACTGCACACCATCGGCGGCGATTCGCTGCCGAACTTCTCGGTCAACGCACACGAGTACGGCGGGTCTCTGGCTGCCCAGGGCATCGAGGGATTCGTCAACAACGGCGAGCTGACCGGTTCCGCGGGTGCCGGCGGACAGCCGCAGACCCAACACCAGCAGGCAGAGCACCAGCAGGCAGAGCACCGGCAGGCAACCAGCACGAGCCCGGGACTCGCCGACGTTCCCGGTTCCACTGGACCGGGAGCCGCGTCCGGTGGCACGGCGGCGGCGGACCCGGCCGCCTCGGGCCGGGCCCTGTCCGCCCGGGGACTCACTACCTCGGCGAGCCATGCGCCAGCCGGCTACCACATCCACCACGTGCGGCCACACGGCCGGCCCGGACCCGCGTCGCCCCAGAGTGGAGCGGGGGTTCATGAACTGTCCCAGAGCAGCGTGCCAGGGACCGGGCCCACGGCGCAGTCCGCGACGCTCGACGCATCCACCCACGGGACCGCGGCCGTGCCCGGGCTCTCCACCGCGACGCACCCGTCGGCCGGTTCACCGACGGCCCTCACGACTCCCTACAGCAGGCACCTCCCAGCCCTCCCGGCCACGTCCGGCCCCGACGCCGCCACGAGGCAGGCCTTCATCGCCAAGATCGTGCCGGGGGCCATCGCCACTCAGCGCCAGTACGGCATCCCGGCCGCCGTCACCATCGCTCAGGCCATCGACGAATCCGGCTGGGGGCAAAGCGGGCTGGCCGTAAACGATCACAACCTGTTCGGCATCAAGGGCAGTGGCCCGGCCGGCCGGGACTGGCAGGTGACCCAGGAGTTCGAGAACGGGCAGTCCGTGACCCGCAACGCGTCATTCCGGGTCTACAACAACGTCGCCGAGAGCATCAACGACCACGGCAAGCTGCTGGCGACCAGCGGGTACTACCGGCAGGCCATGGCCGAGCAGCACAACCCCGACGGGTTCGCGTCCGCGCTGACCGGCGTCTACGCCACCGATCCCAGCTACGGCGCCAAGCTCATCTCCCTCATGCACCAGTACGACCTGTACCGGTACGACCTGTCCTCAGCACCGAGCACCACCAGCACGCAAACGCCGGCCAAGCAGACTCCGGGTGGAGCATCCATCCCTGGGATTCATGAGGGCGGCAGCAAGGCCGGACGAGGGAGCGAAGCCCCGGCCGGACGGACGACCCCGGCGCCACCAACCCCGAGCCCGTCCCGGGGCTCCACCACACCACCGCGCGTACCGAGCCCTCCGCGCACCCCACCGCCGCGCGTACCGAGCCCTCCGCGCACCACACCACCAGGCGTGCCGAGCCCTCCGCGCACCCCACCGCCGACACCCGCCCCACCGCATGACTCCAGCACGCCACCCCCTCCGCGCGCGCCGGCTCATCCGCGCACCACTGCGCCGCGAACGGTCACCCCACCGGAAACAGTGACGATGCCGGGTCTGGTTGCCGCACCGGGTTCCGCCGCCGCGCCGGGATCGGTGACTCCGCTTGGTACCGCAGCCGCACACCAGCCGACTGCCCTGCCCGGCACCGGAACCGCAACCGGGACAGGCCTGGAATCGGGAGCCGCCGCGGGAACGGGCACCGCCGTCCGCACGCCAAGGGTCTCGGGCCCCGGGAACGCAGCATGGACCCAGACGGGATCGCACACCAAGACGGGATCGCGAACGGCGCATGGGCTGACGCCCGACCCTGGCCCCGCATCCACATCCGGCCCAACCACGCAGGCGAGCCCCCGGACGGCGGGTTCAGTCACCGCCACGAAGCACCGGTCCTTGGCACCGATGGCCGAGATTCCGGGAACGACGACCACGACCGCGCCGACCGCCAAGCCTGACGGCCTGTTTGGTGGATTGCACCGGTCCGCCTCGCAGCCCGGCGCGACGTTGGGCGGACAGCACCGGTCCGCGTCGCAGCCCGGCGCGATGTTCGGCGGACAGCACCGGCCCGCGTCGCAGCCCGGCGCGAGCAAGCCGGACCACCCGGGCGCGTCAGCGCAGAGCTCAGCCGCGACCAGGCTGTCCGCCCAGACCGCATCGGCCAAGCCCATCTCGGCCCAGCTCACCGCCGAGACCGTGCCGGTGGCCAAGCCGTCCACTCAGGCGGGCCAGTCAGCCAGGGACACCGGCTCGAAGCCACGGGACGCTGCCGCCCGCGCCAAGCGCTCGCCGCTGATCCAATACCACCACGAGATGCCCAACGGCGTGCGGACCGCCTTCGTGGCCACCGCCAGGGGGCCGCTGCTGCGGGCCGAACCCCTCTACCGGGACGTGGCCAGTCACAGTGGCATCCGCTGGGAGCTGCTGGCGGCGTGCGACTGGATGCAGTGCGAAGCGCGGCAGAGCCACTCACCCGTCCATGGTGAGAAGCTGGGCATCGTCAACCCCGACGGAACGTCCTACCGGACGAAGTCCGCGGCGCTCGAACAGTGCGCCGATGACCTGATCGAGCTGGCCGGGGCGGTCTACGGTATCGACCTGCTGGGCCGGGGCTTCCTGTCCGTCCGCGAACTGGCCAACGTCTTCGCGGCGTTCCGCTGGGGCGGGCTGCTGAAGCAGCACCGTACCTCGGCCATGGAATTCCCCTACTCGGTCGCCGGGCTCACCCCGGACCGGATGAACATGCGCTGGCCCAACATCGCCGAGCCGCACGCTCCGGACAAGCCAGGAGCACGATTCCGCAGGCCCTTCGGCGCTGTGCCCGTCGTGCTGAACCTCCACTACCCGGTTACGGCCTAGCGGGTCGTGCCTGCCATAGAAAGAAGGACGGCCAGGTGAGAGTTCTTCAAGACCGGCTGGCGAGGGCAAGCGATCGGGGCCTGCCCGAGTGCCGGTGCACACGGCACCCCGGCAACCGGCGTGGGTTTCTTGAAGAACCGAACCTCTGAAGGAGACACAGTGGCTCGTTTGCTGCCGCCAACGCGGGGTACTGACAGCCCGGGTCGGCAGATGCCGCCCCAGGCGGCGCTGTACCGAGTCGACGATTCGTATGGTTGGGCAGGACCTGGCATGACGCAACCAGACCCCGATGGGCCGGCCAACGGAATCCTGTGGCCCGGCGAGCCACGATCTTCGTCCTCCACCACGACCAAGCCCATCGACCCCGGCGCGGGAGGCAATGGCCCGCGCGGAAACGGCTCGGGCGGCAATGGCGGCCCGGGGCGGCCGGGGAAGAGGCAAGGGTTTATTCGCCGCCGGTGGGGCCGCCTGTCACGCCGGGTGAAGTGGACGGCCGCGGTGGTCGTGGTCGGCCTCGTCTTCCGCCGGGCGGTCGCCTCGCTCGTGCTGATGGCGCTGTCCGCCACCCTGCACTTCATCGGCATCAATGTGCATCTGCCGAAGATCAAGTTTGGCTGGCCGTGGCAGACAATCACGTCGGGGGTCACCACCAACACTGACATCGGGCCCTGGGTGCTACAGAAGATCGAGGGCATTTCCAAGCCGGCCCTCGGCCAGGCGAACTTCAACTTCTTCTTCACCCACAAGGTTTCCAAGAACCTGGGCTTCCTGCCCTGCTGGTATTCGAGCACCTTCTACGCCGTCGGCCACGCGTCGGCAACGGTGAACCTCAACCCGGGCCCTTCCTGGTGGAAGCCCTCGACCGGCCACTACAAGCTGCAGGTCCTGCGGGCTGCGGGCGGCGGTAAGCCCGGCCTCGCGGCGGTGACCATGGTCCTGCCCCAGCCGCAGTTGCCACAGTCCGTCCACGACGTGACCATCGACAACATCCCGTCGACACCGGTGTCCACCCAGCACAGCTGGACCTATCCGGGCCTGGCCTGCGGCGTGCTGATCCGCCCGCAGTTCTCTCAGTCGGTGCTGTACGCCCAGGCCCAGCAGATCGCGTTCTACCGGTCGGACCATTCGCCGCAGATTACCCGGCCGCTCATCTCCTCCGCCGAGACCGAAGCGACCCAGACCATCCGGAACAACTTCATCCAGCCGACGCTCAACGCGCTGGGCTACAAGCTGAGCGCCTTTACCCTCAACTGGGCACGCAGTTAGCGGCGAGGCCGCGGCGCCGCCCTGTGCTTGCCGGCGTCCGGCCGAGGCGCCGCCCTGTGCTTGCCGGCGTTCGGCCGAGGCGCCGCACTGTGCTTGCCGGCCTCCGGCCGACCGCGCCGTAGCCCGCAGTGTTTGCCCGGGGGGTCGAGCCCCCCGGGCCCCCACGAGCGGGGCTAGGGTTTGCTATTTGTGGGCGGACGACCCCCGGACTCCCACGACCGTGGCTGGGTTGGTTTTACGGTTTACGGCGGGACGACCCCGGACCCCCGAGGGCGGCGGCGTACGCTCGACGATGAGGGAGGCCGCCATGGGATTCGAGCACATTCTGGTCGAGCGGTCGGGTGAGTTCACCACCGTCACGATGAACCGGCCGCAGCGCCGCAACGCTCTGTCGCTGGAGCATATGCGGGAGCTGATCGCCGCGTTCCGCGACATCGCCGACAGCGACGCCCTTGGCGTGGTCCTGGCGGGTAACGGCCCGGTTTTCAGCGCCGGGCACGACTTCGCCGATGTGGCCGGCGCCGACCTGCCGGCGGTCCGCTCGCTGCTGATGACCTGCACCGAGCTGATGACCGTGATCCAGCAGATACCGCAGCCGGTGCTCGCCCGGGTACACGGCCTGGCCACGGCGGCTGGCTGCCAGCTCGTCGCCACCACAGACCTGGCGGTGGCCAGCGAGAATGCCGGCTTCGCCGCTCCCGGCGGCAAGGGCGGCTGGTTCTGCCACACGCCCATGGTCGCCATCGCCCGCAACGTCGGCCGCAAGCGCGCCATGGAAATGGCCCTGTCCGGCGACGTCATCGACGCCCGCACCGCGCTCGACTGGGGCCTGGTCAACTCTGTCGTGCCG
Organism: Streptosporangiaceae bacterium; assembly: GCA_035308365.1. Lineage (GTDB taxonomy): Bacteria > Actinomycetota > Actinomycetes > Streptosporangiales > Streptosporangiaceae > PALSA-505. Next base: position 21,311 of record DATGGU010000047.1, on the reverse strand, counting down.
CCCGAACAGCTGGATTCGGCCGTCCAGGACCTGCTCGAACGGGTCACGCGGGGCTCCGCGGTCAGTAAGGGCATCGGCAAGCAGGCACTCTACGCCCAGATCGACCTGGACCAGCCCAAGGCGTACGACTACGCGATCGAGGTGATGGCCGCGACCAGCCAGCTCCCCGACGCCCGCGAGGGAATGCGAGCCTTCCTGGACAAGCGCAAGCCCCAATGGACCCGCGGCCGCCCCTGAACCGGCAGCCAACCGCTGGTGGCAAACGAATCGCCTGACGGTTTTAGCCACCTCACATCCGCGACCGCGTTCTCGTGGGCCGGATCTCCCGGCCGGCGGCGGGCGGCTAGCTGACCAACCGGCCGGGATGTTGCGTCGTAACGGGCTGGTTGTCGCGCCAGGCGATCGTGCCGTTGACGATGACCAGGTCTACGCCGGTGGCCAGCCTGGTGGGTGCCGCGTAGGTCGCGATGTCCTTGATCCCGGCCGGTCCGATGACGCAGATGTCCGCCGCCATGCCGGGGGCGAGGCGGCCCCGGTCCCGCAGGCCGTAGGCGTCGGCGGTGTTCGCGGCCAGGTGGCGGGCCAGCGACTGGTATCCGCGCTCGGGTCCTTCGGCCAGGTAGCGCCGGGCCAGCCGGGCGAACGTGCCATAACCCCGTGGATGCGGATGCTGACCCTGATAGATACCGTCCGAGCCGCCGCAGAACCGGTCATCGGAGACCAGCCAGGCCAGCTCCGCACCGGTGAACGCCGGGCGGTCGAGATGCCCGCCGACATTGAGGCTGGCGTCGGCCAGCAGATCCAGGACCCATTCGCCCGGCGGCTGGGAGCTGCGGCTGGCCGCTTCGGTCACCGGGAGCCCGGCGAACTCCGCCAGGCCGGGCGGCAGGCAGCCGAGATAGACATCGCTCAGGAAGGCGTCGCTGAGCTTCTCCCCCGCCAGCAGGGATGCCCGCTGGCCGGGGTCGCGCAGCGCGGCGATGGTGTGATCGGGGCCGCGGGTCTGCAGGCCGGCGGGCAGGATGAGCATGGCCAGGATCGTGCTGGACTTGCGGTACGGGTACATGTCGTAGCTGACCGGAATTCCGGCCGCGTCCAGTGAATCCTGGATCTGACTGGTCAGGCCCCACAGGTGGCTGGCGTGCACCCGGACACCGGCGCGCTGGCCCACCGCCACCAGCTCGTCCAGGCCCATTTTGACCTCGTGGCCGTAGCCGCGCAGATGCGAGACGTAGGGACGGTCCGCGGCCGCCAGTGGCCGTGCGATGCCGGCCACCTCTTCGACGGCGCCGAGCCGGCTGGGCAGGTAGTCCAGGCCGCTGGACAGGCCGACCGCACCGTCGACGAGCGCGTTCTCCAGTTCCCGCCTCGCCGCGGCCAGCTCGTCGCGGCCCAGCGGGCCCGGCGAGAGGCCGGCAACGTTGTGCCGGATCGTGCCCTGGGAGGCGAGGACGGCAACGTTCTGGGTGAGCCTCCCCCGCAGCGCCTCATGGTAGGCGGCGACGGATCCCGCGAGCGATGGGTCCACGGTGCCGTTGACCGGCCCGAAGTACTGGTTCAGGTACTCGGCGGTCGCCGGGTTCGCGCCGATCCAGGACTGGCCGTCCTGACCGGCGACCAGGGTGGTCACGCCCTGCGCCAGGGCGCCGTCGATCCGGCCGTCGGCCAGCAGAGGTCCCTCCGCGTGCACGTGCGCGTCGATGAACCCTGGGCAGACCACGCTGCCCTCGGCAAGGCCGGCCACCGCGCAGCCGGAGGGCGGCTCGATCCCGGCTGCTATCCGGGAGATGAACCCGCCATCGATGAGGACGTCGGCGCGGCTGGTGACAGCGGCGATCCCATCTGCCACCAGGCCACCGCGAAGCAGGATCCCGCTGGTCATCGGCCCTCCTGTCGCCCGGCCGTGATGCCCTGCGGTCGCGGCAGGGCCGGCCCGGGTCAGTGGGTATTATCCGCCGGGCGCCTGGATACCCTTGGCGGGTGGTTCACTCAGCCGGCGGATACCAGAGCATCGAGTCGCAGGGGGACACCCCGGCGTCCGTGGCCGTGTGGTTCGGCCGGAGTAGCCGCTCGCCCGGCAGCTCCCACCTCTTGTTCTGCCTGCCGCTCGCCGGCGGCGGCGCCAGCCTGTTCGCCACCTGGCAGCGGCTGATCGGCCCGGCGATCGAAGTGCTCCCCATTCAGCTCCCGGGCCGGGAAGCCCGGTTCACCGAGCCGGTGAGCCACTCGCCGGACGATATCGCGGCCGCCATCGCCGCCCGGGCGGACCGGCCGTACGCGATCTATGGCCACAGCATGGGCGGCCGCATCGGGTTCGAGGTCATCCGCTCGCTGGGCCGGATCGGCGCGCCGCCGCCGGTCCGCTTCTATCCGGCGGCGGTCAGGCCGCCGCATCATGTGGAGCCGCTGGGCGAGGCTCTCCGGCTGGGCGATGACGAGTTCCTCGACACCCTGGCCGAACGCCTTGGTGGCGACAATGAGCTGCGCGACGAACCCGAGCTGCGGGAGCTGCTGATGCCCCTGCTGCGCGCCGATTTCGAGTGGGTGACCAGGTACCGGCCCAGCCCTGGGCCACCTCTCACGGTCCCGTTCGTCGCGATCGCCGGGGCGGACGACCGTGAGCCGGCCCCGCAGGAGATGCAGGACTGGGCACGGTATACGGCGGCATCGTTCCGGCTGCACACGCTGCCGGGTGGCCACTTCTTCCTGCGCACCGCCACCCAGGAACTGGTCGAACTGATCCGCGACGATCTGCTCGGCCAGCAGGGTTAGCCGCGACAACGGACGGCGGCGCACGAAATGTAACGTTTACCCGAGAGCACTGTGCATCGATCCCGGTAATAGGGCAGGCTAGAACCGATCGAGATTGAGCGGATCTTATGGGAGCCGGTGCAACGGCCGCCGATCCACTCGCGGCCCCGCGTCCATCGATCCGAGCGAAGGAGCGCCATACCGATGCGCAACCCGAGGCAACGGCCGGTTCGCCGCCTGTGGCTGGCTGCGGTGGCCGGTGTGGCGGCGACACTGCCGGCCGCCAGCGCACTGGCAGCCACGGCCACTCCCAGCATCCGCCAGACGATCACCAAATTCGCCAACCCGGTCAGCCGCCCCGAGGGCATCACGACGGGCCCGGACGGGGCGCTGTGGTTCACCAACCAGGGCACCAACTCGATCGGGCGGATCACCACCAGCGGGACGATCACCGACTTCACCGGGGGCGGCATCAGCCGGCCGGAGGGGATCGTCAAAGGCCCGGACGGGGCGCTGTGGTTCTGCAACTACGCCAGCAACTCGATCGGCCGGATCACCACCAGCGGCGCGGTCACCAGCTACACCGCCTCGGGCATCAGCGGGCCGCAGCAGATCACGGCCGGCCCGGACGGGGCGCTGTGGTTCACCGACTTCGACAACAGCACGATCGGGCGGATCACCACCGGGGGATCGATCTCGATCTTCCACAGCACGAACATCCACCGCCCGTACGGAATCACCTCGGGCCCGGACGGCGACCTGTGGTTCACCAACGTGGGGAACAACTCGATCGGGCGGATGACCACCGGTGGCACGGTCACCGATTTCACCAAGGGCGGGCGCAAGGGGATCCGGGGACCATACGGGATCACCAGCGGCCCGGGCGGGGACCTGTGGTTCACCATCGGCTTCGACAACAACGCCATCGGGCAGATCACCACCAGCGGCAAGCTCACGTTCCACTCCAGCACCTCCATCGGGGCACCGGAGGCGATCACCGAGGGGCCGGACGGGAACCTGTGGTTCACCAACGGCAACAACTCGATCGCCAGGATGACACCCGGCGGGAAGGTCACCAGCTACACCGACTCCAGCATCGACACCACGCCGCCGCCGGACGGGATCACCAAGGGCCCCGACGGTGCGCTCTGGTTCACCAACTACGCCTCCGACTCGATCGGCCGGATCACCACCTCGGGACAGGTCAGCAACTTCCCGGGCGACGGCATCATGGAGCCGATGGGGATCACGCCGGGCCCGGGCGGCGCGCTGTGGTTCACCAACACCCAGGGCAACGGCTCGATCGGGCAGATCACCACCGGCGGCAACGTCAGCACGTTCAGCGGAAACGGCATCGCCGGCCCGCAGTCCATCGTGGCAGGCTCCGACGGCGACCTGTGGTTCACCAACACCGGGGGGACCGGCTCGATCGGGCAGATCACCCCCGGCGGGAAGGTGACCATCCACACCGCCAACGGCATCGTCGGGCCGGAGGCGATAACGGCCGGGCCGGATGGAGCGCTCTGGTTCACCGACGACGGGAACAACACCATCGGCCGGATCACGACCGCCGGGAAGATCACCATGTACTTCCGCAAGGCGATCATCGAGCCGCAGGCGATCACGGCCGGACCGGACGGAGCGCTCTGGTTCACCAACATCGGCACCAACGGCAAGGGGTGGATCGGCCGGATCACCACCGGTGGGAGGGTCACCACCTTCTCCGGCAACGGCATCGACCTGCCGGAGGGAATCACGGCCGGGCCGGACGGGAACCTGTGGTTCACCAACGACGGCAGCAACTCCGTCGGGAAGATCACCACCTCCGGGAACGTAACCGTCTACACCGGCGGCGGTATCAGCAACCCGCAGCAGATCACGGCCGGGCCGGACGGAGCGCTCTGGTTCACCAACCCGGGTAACAACTCCATCGGCCGGATCACGACCGGCGGCACGATCAGCAACTTCTCCGGCAACGGCCTCAGCGACCTGGAGGGGATCGCCTCCGGGCCGGACGGAGCGCTGTGGTTCACCGCTCGCAGCAGCGACACGATCGGGCGGATCAGCACGAGCTGACCCAAGCCCGGGCGGGCGCCGCGGGGCCCGCCCGGGCTTGGCTGCCCGATTCCGGTACCGGTCAGCCGGTCCCGCCCGAGCCGGAGATGTGGCCCTGCATCGTCGGCGTCTGGCCCAGCGTGGTCAGCTGGGAAACCGACGCGGGGTTGCCGTTGACCTGGTAGTCGCACTTGCCGGCGTTGATGTCCCAGTAGCTCACCGCGGCGATCGAGGGCTCGTTATTGACGTAGGGCCCCATCTGGCTGATGAAGTTGGCCTGCTCGCCGGACTGGATGTTGTCGCTGCCCCACTCCGCGACGAACACGGGCAGCCCGCCGTGCGAGGCCGCGAAGCTGACCACCGGGTTGTAGAGCATGTCCGGTGTCTGGTTCTGGGTCTGGCCGCCGTCGCCGCAGGCGTAGCTGTTGTAGCCGTCGGTAGCGACGATGTCGGTCTCGCTGGCTCCGGGCCAGAACGTGGCGGCTCGCCAGCTCGCGTACGTGTTGTGGATGAGAATGAACACCCAGTGCAGCCGTCCGCCGTCGTTCCAGTCCAGGTGCGCGGACTGGGCCAGCTCGTGGACGTGGTCCCAGGCCTGGATGAACTCCGGGGGTGAGCCCAGGATGCGGTGATGCACGCTGTCCGGTTCGTGCTCGAAACAGATGTAGATCGAGCCGAGGTGGTACTTGATCGCGTCGTTGTTCATCGCATGGAGGAAGCTCAGGATCTGGGTGTCATAGTTGCCCGCGGCGATGGAGGCGTAACTGTGTCCCGGGCTGTCCAGGCTGGCCAGGACCGTCCTGCCGCCCATCATGAGTTGCCGGAAGGCCGGCTTCCCCGGGAACGAGCCGCCGATGAAGTAGTAGAGCCGGATGATCCGCAGCTTGCGGCCCAGCGTGGACTCCTCGGGCACCAACTGCTGGGTCCCGCCGAACAGGACACCACCGCTGACGCCGGACTGCGGGCCGTCGCCCGACCGGGTTTGCGCGGGGGTGCTGAGATGGCGAGCGGTTGACGTGCTCAGGGTGCGAGTGGCGCTGGCGCTCCCGCCAGGGAAGGACCTGACAGTCGCCATCGCCGGTGTCTGGTTCCCACTGCCGGTCAGGATCATGCCGGCTGAGGCCAGCATGGCCAGGCCCGTCATCGCGGCCCGACGGCCGCGCCTGCCCCGGGGTGGGTGTGGATAGCGGCTCATGTCCACCGCGACCTATGTGGTGCTGATTCCATAGCCACCTAGAGTAGACGTATTCTCGGCCGTCGTCGGGGCTCCACGGTGAATAGCTGGGCACGACACGACCGGACCGGCCGAACCGGTTAACCGACGTGTTCGGAGAGTTCCAGCCAGCGGGTCTCCAGGTCACTGACCTCGTCCTGCAGCGCGCGCAGTTCCTTGGTCTTCTGGATCAGGCCCTGGTAGTCGCTCTGGTCGTGCCGGGCTATCGCCTCGTGGGCGGCCTCGATCCGCTCGGCGAGCCTGGCCAGCTTCCGGTCGATGGCGGCGACCTCCTTCTGCGCGGCCCGCAGGCCGGCGCCTGACAGTCCCGCGGGCGCGGGCGCCGTCCCGCCCTGCCGCCGCGGCGTGGGAGCCGGGGAGGTCTCCATCCGCAGGTACTCGTCCACACCACCGGGCAGGTGCCGGAAGTGCCCGTCGATGATCGCGTACTGCTGGTCGGTGACCCGCTCCAGGAAGTAACGGTCGTGCGACACCACCAGCAGCGTGCCCGGCCAGGTGTCCAGCAGGTCCTCGAACGCCGCGAGCATGTCGATGTCCATGTCGTTGGTCGGCTCGTCCAGGATGAGCACGTTGGGCTCGTCGAGCAGGACCAGCAGGAGCTGCAGACGGCGGCGCTGCCCGCCGGAAAGATCCCTGACCGGCGTGGAGAGCTGGGCGTTGGTGAAGCCGAGCCGCTCGAGCAACTGCCCCGGCGTCAGTTCCTTGCCGCCGCTGACGTAGCTGGTGCGCCTGCCCGCGATCACCTCGCTGACCCGCTGGTCCGCGAACTCGTCCAGGCTGGCGAGCTGCTGGCCGAGGACGGCGACCTGGACCGTCTTGCCCCGCTTGACCCGGCCCGTGGCCGGCTGCAGGTCCCCGCTGACCAAGGCCAGCAGGGTGGACTTGCCCGCACCGTTGACCCCAAGGATGCCGGTGCGCTCGCCGGGGCCGATCCGCCACTCCACGTCGCGGAGCACCTGCTTGTCACCGAAGGACACCGACACGTCCAGCAGGTCGACCACGTCCTTGCCCAGCCGGGCCATGGCCATCCGGGCCAGCTCGACCTTGTTACGCGGCGGCGGCTCGTTCGCGATGAGGGCGTTGGCCGCCTCGATCCGGAACTTCGGCTTGGAGGTACGGGCCGGAGCGCCCCGGCGCAGCCAGGCCAGCTCCTTGCGCATCAGGTTCTGCCGCTTGGCCTCGGTGACGGCGGCGATCCGGTCCCGTTCGACCCGCTGGAGCACATAGGCCGCGTACCCGCCGTCGAACGGCTCGACGATCTGGTCGTGCACCTCCCAGGTCGTGGTGGCCACCTCGTCCAGGAACCACCGGTCGTGGGTCACGACCAGCAGTCCGCCGGCGTTCACCGGCCAGCGGGCCCGCAGGTGCCCGGCCAGCCAGGTGATGCCCTCCACGTCCAGGTGGTTGGTCGGCTCGTCCAGGGCCAGCACGTCCCAGTCGCCGGCCAGCAGCCGGGCCAGGGCGACCCGGCGGCGCTGGCCGCCGCTCAGCTCTCCGACCGGCGCCTGCCAGCCGATCTCGCGGACCAGCCCGCCGATCACGTCCCGGATCCGGGCCTCCCCGGCCCACTCGTACTCCGGCCGGTCGCCCACGATCGTGTGCGCGACGGTCAGCCCGGGGTCGAGCGTGTCGCCCTGGTCGAGCACGCCCATGGTGACGCCGCTGCGCGCCATGACCCGGCCGCCGTCGGGTTCCAGCCGCCCGGACAGCATCGCGAGCAGGCTCGACTTGCCTTCGCCGTTGCGCCCGACGATGCCGATTCGGTCACCCTCGCTGATCCCCAGGGTCACCGAGCCGAAGACGGTCTTCGCCGGGAACTCCAGGTGCAGGGACTCGGCTCCGAGAAGATGCGCCACCACGTCAGGGTAGGCGGGGATCAGCCCGCCGGCGACGCGAGTTCGACGCTGACCGAGCGCTCGGCGCCCTCCTGCAGGACCAGTTCGGCGATGACACCGGCCTGGCGCAGATCCGGCTCGGCCCGGCGCAGGGCTTCGATCCGCTCCGGGATATCCCGCAGGACCACCCGCGACACCTCGGTACGCAGCGACAGCTTCCGGGTGGACTTGGCCTTGCGCACGTCGGTGAGCGCCGCCGTGGCCGCGGCAAGGACGGCCGGATCCCCGGCCACGTGCAGCTCCCCGCTGGCTGGCCACGCGGCCCGGTGCACCGAACCCGGACGCCACCAGGACCAGACTTCCTCGGTCACGAACGGCAGGAACGGCGCGAACAGCCGCAGGATCACATCGAGGCCGCAGGCCAGGGCCGCCCGCGCCGAGTCACCGACAGGGCCGTCGCCGTAACCGCGTCCCTTCACCAGCTCCACGTAGTTGTCGCAGAAGTCCCAGAAGAACGTCTCCACCTGCTCCAGCGCGAGCTGGTACTGATAGGCCTCGAAGGCCGCCGTCGCCTCGTCGATGACCGTGGCGAGCCGGGCCAGCATGGCCCGGTCCAGCGCCTCGGTGATCACCGTCGGCTCGGGCCTGGCAGTGGCGAGCCGCGCGCCCTGCTGGCCGTCCAGGCCCAGCACGAACCGGGAGACGTTGAGCACCTTGTTGGCCAGACGCCGGCCCGTGCGCATCTGGGCCGGGCCGGCCACCGTGTCGGTGCCGGGCGCCGTGCAGGAGGCCCAGTAACGCAGCCCGTCCGCGCCGAACTGCCGCAGCAGATCCTTGGGTGTGACCACGTTGCCCTTGGACTTGGACATCTTCTTGCGGTCCGGATCGAGGATCCAGCCGTTGATGATCGCGTTCCGCCAGGGCAGGGCCGCCTGCTCCAGCTGTGACCGCAGGACCGTCGCGAACAGCCAGGTCCTGATGATCTCCGGCCCCTGCGGGCGCAGGTCCATGGGGAAGGTCCGGGCGAACAGCTCCGGGTCCTCGGTCCAGCCGCAGATGATCAGCGGGGTGAGCGAGGACGTGGCCCAGGTGTCCATCACGTCCGGGTCACCCACGAAACCGCCGGGCTGGCCGCGCTGGGCATTGCTGAACCCGGGCGGCGGGTCGGCCTGTGGGTCGATGGGCAGGTCGTCCTCGGGGCAGAGCATGGGCTCGTCCCACAGCACCTCGCCCGCCTTGCTGACCGGGTACCAGACCGGGAACGGGACGCCGAAGTAGCGCTGGCGGCTGATCAGCCAGTCCGTGGACAGGCCGCCGACCCAGTGTTCGTATCGGACCCGCATGAACGGCGGATGCCAGTTCAGCTCGCGGCCCCGGCCGAGCATGACCTCGCGCAGCGCCGTGTCGTGCGCACCGTTGCGGATGTACCACTGCCGGCTGGTGACGATCTCCAGCGGCCGTTCACCCTTCTCGTAAAACTTCACCGGGTGGGTGATGGGCCTGGGCGTGCCGATCAGCTCGCCGGATTCGGCCAGCAGGGCGGCGACCTGCTGGCGCGCCTGTTTGGCCGTCTTCCCGGCCAGCCTGGGCCAGGCCGCGGCGCCGCGGGCGGGCAGCCAGTCCGGTGCCTGCCGGACGATCCGGCCGTCGCGCCCGATCACCGGCCGCACCGGCAGGCCCAGCTCCCGCCACCAGATGACGTCGGTCACATCGCCGAAGGTGCAGATCATCGCGATGCCGGTGCCCTTGTCCGGCTCGGCCAGGGGATGGGTCAGCACCGGCACGCTGACCCCGAAGACGGGAGTCGTCACGTGGCTTCCAGCCAGTTTCCGGTACCGCTCGTCGCCGGGGTGCGCGACCAGGGCCACGCAGGCGGCCAGCAGTTCCGGGCGCGTGGTCTCCACCTCGGCCGGCTCGCCGCCGGGCCGGGTGAAGGCCAGCCGGTAGCAGGCCCCGGAGATCTCCCGGTCCTCCAGTTCGGCCTGGGCCACCGCGGTCTGCAGGTCCACGTCCCACAGCGTCGGCGCCTCGCCGGCGTAGGCCTCGCCACGGGCCACGTTGCGCAGGAACGCCCGCTGCGCCGCCCGGCGGCTGCGGTCGCCGATGGTCGCGTAGGTCAGTGTCCAGTCCACGGACAGGCCGGCGAAGCGCCAGACCTCCTCGAATGCCTGCTCGTCGTGTGCGGTGAGCAGGTGGCACAGCTCGACGAAGGTGCGCCTGGAGACTGGCCGGGGGGCCGGGTCGCTCTTCGGTGACCGGTTGCCGTCCGCGCTCGCCGCGATGGCCGCGGCGGCGGCCGGGTCGTGGGGAACCGACGGATCGCACCAGACGCCGTAGTAGTTCTGCACCCGGCGTTCGGTCGGCAGGCCGTTGTCATCCCAGCCCATCGGGTAGAAGACCTCTTTGCCGCGCATCCGGTGGAACCTGGCGATCGCGTCGACCTGCACGTAGCCGAAGAAAGACCCCATATGCAGCGATCCGCTCACGGTGGGCGGCGGCGTGTCGATGGAATAGATATCCGCACGCTGCCTGGAGCGGTCGAACCTGTAGGTGCCCTGCTCGTGCCAGCGCGCGTCCCACTTCAATTCCAGTCCGTCGATCGACGGTTTCTCCGGCATCGGCATGGGTTTCTGGGCGGCTGCCGGCGAGGGTGCCGATGAGCCGCCACGCTCCTTCCTTCGTAAAAGAGGAATAGAAAAACGAAGCCAATCAAGGCTGGCCAGCTGAAATACCGCGAAAATCAGAGGGTGACCACGTTGACGAGCTTGGGTGCGCGCATCAGGCTCTGCGTACCGCACGCCCGGCGAGCGCCGGCGCTGCTTCTGGCGCACCAAGCGCCAGCTCGCGGAGCGCGTCCTCCGCGATGCCGCCGGGAACCTCTAGCCGGGCACGCACCTTAGTGTCCACCTGTATCACGTACGTCTCGATCTGCCGCAGCGGCGGCCAGACCGCCAGACTAGCCGAAGCAGCACGGGCATGTTAGGTCTTATTCCGGTCGCTCAACCTCGAAGGAGCAGCATGGTCAGCGAGAACGCCGACAAGCTCGCGGTGCTCATCGACGCGGACAACGCCCCGCCCACGATCACCGAGGCACTGCTGGCCGAGGTCGCCAAGTACGGCACCGCGCACGTCAGGCGCGCCTACGGCGACTGGACCGGCACCAGCCTGAAGGGCTGGAAAGACCAGCTGCTCGCCCAGTCGATCCAGCCGATCCAGCAATTCGCCTACACCAGCGGCAAGAATGCCACCGACGCCGCGATGGTCATCGACGCGATGGACCTGCTCTACTCCGGGCGCTTCGACGGTTTCTGCATCGTCTCCAGCGACAGCGACTTCACCCGGCTGGCCTCGCGCATTCGCGAGTCCGGGCTCACGGTGTACGGATTCGGCGAGCGCAAGACGCCCAAGCCGTTCGTCGCGGCCTGCGACAAATTCATCTATATCGAGAACCTCACCTACCCCGAAAGCGCCATCGCCCTGCCCGACGCGGTGCCCAAGCCCACACCGCGCACCTCCACGGTGAAGCTCAAGGGCGATACCGCGCTGGTGAACCAGTTGCGCAACGCCGTTGAGGCGGCCTCCGACGACGACGGCTGGGCCCCGCTGGCCTCGGTCGGCCACATCATCACCAACCAGAGCCCCGACTTCGACTCCCGGAGCTGGGGCTATGCCAAGCTCAGCGATCTGATCAGCGCGACCACGCTGTTTGAGGTCGAGCGCCGCAGCCCCGGCGACGGCAAGCCGGCGATCATCTACGCCCGCGGCAAGCGCCGCCGGTCAAAGCCCTGAGCCTCAGCCGCCGCTGACCAGCCCGTCCCAGGACCACTGCGGCATGGGCAGGCCGTCCGGCACATCGTCGGCGGACTCGTGATAGCGCGCCATCGTCGTGGTGGTCGCCCAGGCGAAGTAGTCATGCAGCACCTGACGCAGATCGCCGGTCAGGTTACAGTCCGCCAGCGCCTGGTCGAAGCAGGCGATCGCCCGGCGGTCCATCTCCACGTGTTCGCCGTTGCCGCTGTGCATCCGCACGACCGAACTCTCGTCGCCACATTCGGCCGAATACCTGGCCGGGCCGCCCAGGGCTTCGGCCCAGTAGGCGGCCAGCCGCTCGCTGTGCTCGGGGTGAAAGCCATGGCTGAACGCGTGGCTCACCACCTCGTCGGCCATCACCCTGGCATGCCAGGCCCGAGCCAGCCGAAGCAGGCCGTCGTCGCCACCCGCCGCCTCGTACACCGTCGGCATGGCGGAAAATTGTACTGGACCGGAGGAGCCTTCCGGCCAGCAGGAGGGAGCACGCGGATGAAGGTGGGCTTGCACATTGCGGACTTCACCTGGGACGGTGGGCCGCCGGAACTGGGCTCGCGGCTGGGTGAGGTGGCCCGGCAGGCCGACGCCGCCGGGGTGGACCGGATCAGCGTGATGGACCACGTCTGGCAGATCGGGCATCTGGGGCCGCCCGAGCACGAGATGCTCGAGGCCTACACCACGCTGGGTTTCCTGGCTGCCTGCACCAGCCGGGTCAAGCTGCTCACCATGGTGACCGCGGTGGTCTACCGCGAGCCCGGGCTGCTGGCCAAGGCGGTGACCACGGTGGACGTGCTGTCCGGGGGGCGGGGCATGCTGGGCGTCGGGGCGGCCTGGAACTCCGATGAGGCGCGCGGGCTGGGCCTGTTCTTCCCGCCGCTGGCCGAGCGCTACGAGCGGCTGGAGGAAGCGCTGCGCATCTGCCGGCAGATGTGGAGCGACGATGATGGCCCGTTTGATGGCGCGCACTACCATCTTGGCCGGACGCTGAACTCGCCGCAGTCGCTGACCCGGCCGCACCCGCCGATCCTGATCGGCGGATCGGGGGAACGCAAGACGCTGCGGCTTGTGGCCCGCTACGCCGACGCCTGCAACCTGTTCGGCACCACGGATCTGAAGCACAAGCTCGCCGTGCTGCGCGAGCACTGCGCCGCCGAGGGCCGCGACTACGACACGATCGAGAAGACCGTGCAGATCCGGTACGACCTCGGCGAGAACGGCGAGCGGGTGGAGCAGACCATCGAGCATCTGCATGAGCTGTCCGAGCTCGGGTTCACGGTGGCACACGGCACGCTGGCCAGGGTCGGCACGCTGCGCCCGCTGGAACTGATGGCCGAACGCGTCATCCCCGCCATCGAGAACTTCTGATTCCCTCGCGGGCGAATTCGGCGGCGACGGCCTCACGGCGGTCTCATGAAAAGGGATGATGCGGTGCTGAAGGTGCTGCGCTACATCACGATCACGGCCAAACACGGCGACCGCATCCTCCACCCCCGGAGGGCAACCGGACCAGCGGCGGCCTCGGCGCGCTCGGCCATTCGTTCGACGAAGCCATGCAGAGCGCGAACGACCTGGCCGGCAAGATCGAGGCCGAGTTGGCCGAGTGATCACCAGGACACAGACCACCGGCCACAAGATCACCGTGCCGCTGGGGCCTGAATAGCGGCACTGGCCTGGATAATCTCTGGTCCGTGCCGTGGCAGCATCCAAGGGATCGCTGAACTGGTGTGCTGCTGACGTGGATCACCGCTGCGGATCGTGCCTCCGGGGGCCTGCGGGCCTGCCTGGGGGTTTGGGGCCGGGGCGGGGGCCGTGCGGCGGTCTGGGTGGCGGCGGGGGCTTGCCGTGCGGGTAGTGCTCCTCGTCCATGCCGGTTTCCTCGCGGAATGCCTTGCGCTGGTAGAGAATCCGCAGCGCCACCTCAACCAGCGCGGTGTCGTCTGCGGTGCCGGTGTCGTCTGCGGTGGCGGTGGCGGTGCGGATGTCGCGTTCGGCGAGCCGTTTGAGCATCCGGATGCCCTCCACGCCGGTTCCTGCGGCCAGCAGGCGGCGGATCAGAGTGGCGATGGCCACATCCCGCGGTGAGTAGCGCAGCTTGCCATGCTCGCGGGTGGGGCTGATCAGACCCTGCTCCTGCCAGTACCGCAGCACCCTCGGGGTCACCCCGACCTGCTCGGCCAGGCGGGGGATCGCCATCAGCTCATCATCCCCGCCTACCTCATAATCTGACATAATCGTGTAATATCATATCCGTTGGCGACGCCCCCGCCGATGCCGTCCAGCCAGTTACTTTGCCGCACAGTTAGGAGCAGTACGCGTATCACCAACCTCGCAGCCTTCAAGCAATCCGCCAGAATCACGTCATCTCGTGATCCCGTCCGTGTGGTCCTGTGGGCGGCGGGCATCATCCTGGCCGCTCTTGCCGCAGCGCTGCGGCCCGGCGGGCTGGCAGCCGCCGCCCGGGTTACCGCCGGGCCGTTCGTCACCCTGGCCGCGATCATCCTCGCCTCCACGCTGGCCGGCCGGATCGGAGTATTCCGGATCCTGGCCCGCACGCTGATCCCAGACCGCGGTCCCGCAATCGCCTCAACCGCAGCGATCCTGGCGCTCACCGCCCTGCTCAGCGCGCTGGTCAATCTCGACGTCGCCGTCGTGGTGGCCACACCCCTCGCCATGCGCGCCGCCCAGAACCAGGCCCTGCCCGCTGGCCGGCTCGCCGTCGCGGTCGCCATCACCGCCAACGCCACCTCCTTCCTTCTGCCCACCTCGAACATCACCAGCCTGCTCCTGCTCGCCCACCGGCCGCTGGCCACCACGGCCTACCTCAGCCGCTCGTGGCTGCCGTGGATGCTGGTCACCGCCGTCACCCTCGGCCCGCTCAGCGCCTGGACCGCACACAACACCACCAGCCGGGCGCCTGCCGCCACCGCGGAGCAATCCCCTGCGGTGGCCGCAGGCCCCCCAGCCCGCGCCGCGTCCGGGCTGCTCCCGATGTACCTGACCGCCTCCGCGATCCGCACGCTGCTCGGGACAGGTCTCATCCTGCACGGCAGCCTCACCGGCCAGCTCGGGCAGGCCACCGTGCTGGCCGCGGTGGCGGGCAACCTGCCAGCCGCGGCGGCCATGACACCGGCCAGCATGCCAGGCTTGTGGGCGGCCATCCTCGCCACCACCATCGGCCCCAACCTCCTGATCACCGGTTCGGTCGCGACATTGATCTGCCGGCAGATCGCCCGCGACGCCGGCGCCAGGCTCGGCACCAGGCAATTCACCGCGATCGGGCTGGCCCTGATCCCGGCCCAGTTCGCCATGGCGACCCTCGGCCTGCACATCACCGCAGCGCTCACCTGACAGACCGCCCCAGCCAGCAGCCACGTCGATCACCACACCGTCCCGGCCGTCGGCACCGTCACGGGGCCGAACAGGCTGGGCCGTTACAGGGTCTCGCAGGGCAGCGGCTGCCCGCACAAGCCGCACTTCGGCGATTCCCCGAACGGCGCCGTGGACTGGTCGACCTTGGCGCCGCAGGCCGGGCACAGCGCGGGCACCGCCCAGCGTGGCTCTTCTTCGGGGTCATACCTTGGGCTGGCAGCCGCCGCCCCGGGTGCTCCGCTCAGCAGCGCCGCGTCCTGGGCGGCACGTTCCTGCTGCCTCTTTTCGCGGACCAGCGCCGGATCATACCGCGGGTAACCCTCGATCTGGATCTCGGTCTTGTGGTTCTTGACCTCGTACCTGACCTGGACGACGTCGCCCTGCTGCGGCTTGGAGAAGATCGGCACCTTGGCCTGGGTCTCGACCCTGAACGGAGTCCCATCAGCCGGACGGATCTCAAGAATGTACGTGCGATGCTCCCAGTCCACGCCGTGGAAGTCCCGGCTGGTGGTATTCCCGTGCAGGTGGCTCGCCAGGATCACCGCCTGGGGCCTGCGCCTTTTCGCCAAACATCCACCCAGTATGGAGGAACCGGATCGGGAATTGGGCCCCACTGGGCTGAGTGGCGCTGGTCCGTGGCCAGCGAGCGAAGCCGCCGGTATGCAGGGTAGTTCGGTGGCCGGGTGGGCAGTTCGAGTCGCGCCCGAAGGGTTATTCTGCGCTTCACCTTGGCTGGAAGTGGTGCTTGAGCTGGCTGGTTACAGGCCAGGCTGAGCCGCTGGCTGCCTGGCGCGGCGCTGGGAACCTTGCGCCGGCAGGTTCGCTGCTGAGCGCGCGGACGAGCGATCAGGGCTTCCCGGCCAAGGCAGCAGCCGTAGCCGCACTGGATGACCGGGAATGCCTCCTCGGCCGCGGTGATGGCGATCGCCGCGGCGTGTACTCATGGCTGGTACCGCAGGATGTTCTATCCGCACCACAAGTAACAACTCTCACGCTGACGGCCCATCGCCTACCGTGCGGAAGACGGCCTCGATCCCTTCCAGCACAGGGGATCGAGGCCATCTTCAGTCCACACCAGCGATCACGCACTCTGATCAGGTCACGTAGGAACCTGGAAGAACCATTGCAGCTCACTCACTGTGGAGATGCTGCCCATCCAGATCTGTTGACCGTCGCTGACGTTACCGTCGAGGGCGCCCACGAACAGCGGGTCGTCCGGGAACCCCGTGTCGATGAACCGGAGGTTGGTTGCGAACACCGGAATGAGATAGTCGAGGCTGCTTTGGACGAACCACTGCCGGGAGCTGGCCGAGTTGCAGAGCTGGATCTGCAGCTGGCCGGCGTCGGCAGTGACGCTATAGTTCGACTGATCCTGACACCAGCGTGAGTCATCGTAGTATTGGAACTGCCAGACTATGTTGTTTTCATACCGGGTGTTCAACCCGGACCCGGGCGCGAAAGGCCAGCAGGTCGTGGTGCAGTTCTGCCCGTTGACCGTGCCTATCTCCACGAGCTGCCACTTGTTTTCCAGGTTGTTCCCGCCAGCGTGGTAGAACTTGACCGGCGCAGCGAAGGTTCTGTTGTTGTTCCATAGGTTTTGGCAGTGGTTGTTCCAGCAGATGTTGACAACCTGCTGTGCTAAAGCCGCGGGAGCGGTTGCTAAGGTGGCGCCGGTCCCTGTCCCGACGAGAAGCATCACTACCACGAGCAGGCGTTTTCCGGAGCGTCTCATCCGGTCTCCTTTCTTTGCCAGAAAACAAGTCTGCCGCGCAGGGCACACCAGGGACGAAAGTCCTGTACTGCTAGCAGCAAAGTCTGGCATCATCCCCTCCCGGTATTTCGCCACCAGCATGGCAGCGCTGCATTCCGGGATACCGCTCGCTGGGCTGCGCGCCATGAACGGCAGCAGCGCTGGCAGGTACACATGGCGCGAGCGCCCCAACGCCGGCGACCGCAAGGTTCGCGAACGCGAACTTCACCGGGATCTCATGGGCCTCCGCTCTGCTCAGCGCTATGCTGAGCACGGCGCAACGGGACCGGTAGCCGATCGTTGATCGCGGCTTCGGTCAACGGTCAGGCTAAAAGTAAGGCCGCGTTAAGCGGGAGACCAGGCATTTGGGACCGGCAGTTTCAGTGCTAAAGTGCCGGTCAGGTGGTGGAGATGAGCCATCGGCGAGCGCTGCGGCATGCCTCCCGGCGAGAGTTGCACTGTCGAGAGTTGCGCTGTCGAGAGTTGCACTGTCAGATTTGCGGTTCAGACCTGTGAGGCTCGGAATGACCGAGACGGGGGCGTTCGGAGCATGGTTGCGGGCCTGCCGCCAGTCGGCCGGACTGTCTCAAGAGGCACTGGCCGGGCGCGCTGGCTTGAGTGTTCGCGCGGTCAGGAACCTCGAGCGTGGCCGTACCGGCGCCCCGCACTCAGGATCGCTGCACCGGCTGGCCGATGCGTTAGAACTATGCGGTGAGGCACGCGGGCAGTTCGTCGCTGCTGCGGGACGGCAGCTGGCTGGTGATGCTTCTGCCGACGCTGCTGCGGCGCCAGAGGGCAAGCTGGCCAGGGTCGGCGCCAGGCAGGTCGTGCCCAGGCAACTGCCGGGCCCGGTGCGCCTGTTCATCGGCCGCGAAAGAGAGCTGGCGGCGCTGACCGGCCTGCTGGAGTGTGCTGGCAGCACGCCAGCGGCGGTGGTGATCTCGGCGATCGGGGGCACAGCCGGCGTCGGGAAAACGGCCCTGGCCGTGCACTGGGCGCATCAGGTCGCCGACCGGTTCCCGGACGGCCAGTTGTATGTCAACCTGCGCGGCTACGATCCCGGGCCGCCGATATCCGCGAGCGACGCCCTGGCTGGTTTCCTGCGTGCCCTCAGTGTGGCCGGTCAGGACATTCCCGGCGACGCTGACGAGCGCGCTGCGGCGTACCGCAGCCTGCTGGCCGGACGGCGGATGCTCGTGGTCCTGGACAACGCATGGGAGGTGGCGCAAGTCCGGCCGCTGCTGCCCGGCAGCCCCGGGTGTGTCACGCTGGTGACCAGCCGGGATGCCCTGGCCGGCCTGGTCGCCCGCGACGGGGCCTCGCGCCTGGAGGTGAACCTGCTGCGGCTACCGGAAGCGGTCGGCCTGCTCCGGGAATTGATCGGCAGCCGGGTGGACGCTGACCCCGCGGCCGCGGTGGCGCTGGCCCACCGGTGCTGTCGGCTGCCGCTGGCGCTGCGGGTAGCCGCCGAGCTCGCGATCGCCAGCCCGGACGTTCCCCTGGCAGACCTAGGCACCGAACTGGCTGATCTGCAACACCGGCTGCAGATACTGGACACAGGGGGAGATGAGCACGCGGCGGTGCGGTCGGTGTTCACCTGGTCATACCACCACCTGCACGCAAGCACCGCCCGCGTGTTCCGGCTGCTCGGCCTGCACCCCGGCCCCGATCTCGACCTGTATGCCGCCGCCGCGCTCGGCAACGACACCCTGACCCAGGCCCGCGGGGCGCTGCGCGCGCTGACTCGCGCGCACCTGACGCACCCCGCTGGGCCGGGCCGGTACGGGATGCATGACCTGCTGCGCGCCTACGCCCGCGAACTCGCCGGCGCACACAACAGCGAGGAAGCGCGGCGGGAAGCGCTGACCCGGCTGTTCGACCACTACCTGTCCACTGCGGCCACGGCGATGGACATCTTGTACCCCGCCGAACGCCACCGCCGGCCGCGGATCCCCCAGCCCCGCACCGCTGTCCCGCCGCTGGCCGGCGCCGCCGAGGCGAGGGCATGGCTGGACGCAGAGCTAGCCAACCTCGCCGCATCCGCCGCCTACACCGCCGGCCACGGGTGGCCCAGGCACGCCACCCGGCTGTCGGCTACCTTGTCGCGCTACCTTAGCGGGGGCGGGCACTTCGCCGAGGCCGCCGTCATCCACACCCACGCCCTGAGCGCAGCGCGCAGCCTGGCGGACCGGGTAGCCGAAGCGACCGCGCTCAGCCATCTCAGCCAGATCGACCTGCACTACGGGCACAGCCAGGAAGCCGCCCGCCAGCTGCAGCAGGCCCTGACGCTGTTCTGCGAGGCGGGCGACCGGGCCGGCCAAGCGCGGGTTCTGCACAACCTGGCCACCGTCGAAGCCCAGCAGAGCCGCTACCAGCAGGCCAGCGAACACCATCAGCAGGCCCTGCAGCTGTACCAGGCCATCGGCGACCAGACCGGTGCCGCCCGCGCCCTGCATGGCCTCAGCGACATGGAGTTGCGGCTGGGACGCTACCAGCGCGCCGACGGCAACCTCCAGCAGGCGCTGGCTCTGTGCCGCCAGACAGGCGACTGGGTCAACGAAGCCTACGTGTTGTCTCTTATTGGTGACCTCAACCTGCGGCTCGGCCGCTACCGGCGCGCCACGCGCCATCTCGGGCAGGCCCTGGACATGTTCCGCAAGGCCGAAGACCGGACCGCCGAGGCATGGGTGCTCGCCCACCTCGGCGCCGCCGCCCTTGGCCAAGGCCACGGCCCACAAGCCATCGACTACCACCAGCAAGCCCGGGCAGTGGCCTGCGAGAACCACGACCTATTCGGCGAAGCCGAGGCGCTGAACGGCCTCGGCGAGGCATACGCCGCAGCCAGCCAGCCGGACAACGCCAGCACCGCGTACACCGGCGCCCTCGATCTGGCCACCCAGACGGGCGACCAGTACGAACAAGCCCGCGCTCACACCGGTCTCGCCCGTAGTCACCGAGCCGCCGGCGACCCGGCCCAGGCGCTTGATCACTGGCACAAAGCTCTCGCCCTCTACGACGGCCTAGGCACACCCGAAGCCGGCCAGATCCGCACTCAGCTCGCGGCAGACAAAAGCTGTCATCACGAACCGTAACCGCGCTTGCTGACAACAGCTCCGACGTTCGCTGAATCCTGGCTTGCCGCCCTGCCCTGCCAGCAGACCCGGCGCCGAGAAGATCTGGCCACGCCGGGCTCGCAGAACTGCAAGTTCTGTGCTCCAGCCAACGCAACATCAGCCGCGCAATGGGCCGCCCATACTCTTAATGATCTTGCTGGGAATCGATCGTTATCTCGGCAAGATCACCGACAGAGTCGCCCACTGGCAACCGCCTGCGCCATGCCCAGTCGTACTGGCCGGCCTTCTGGTTCAGGCCTGCGGCCGCGTACCGCGGGCCTGCTGTTACCGGCGGCCCGGGATCGTGACCAGGACGTGGGGGCCTGCGGTGAGCTCGAAGGCACGCACCTGGGCGGCCTGGAACGGCGCCGACGCCGGATACCACACGGTCTGCTGCCCGGGTGCGACTTGCCAGCCGCCGGCCACCGCCTGCTGCCCGTCCGATCCGCTCACCCACAGCTGGCAACTGGTCCCGGCGGCCACGCCGGTGACTCGTACCTGCACACTGATGCCCCATGGCTGGGCGGTGTACTGGACCGCCGCCCAAGTGCCGGTCCTCGGGTCGGCCGCCGACACCGTAACCGCCCCCGCGGACCGCCCTGGGTGTGCCGGGCGGGCCGGGTGCAGCGCCACCAAGGCAACGGCAGCCAGCATCACGGCGGCCACCCCGGCCGCCAGCCAGGTGCTGCGGCGCTCGCGGCTAGCACGCTGGGATCATGAGGCGGCTGAGATCGTGACCTGGTGGATTCCCGCCCACCTGGCCGAGGGCACCGGTCTGGCTCAGCAGGAGCCGTTGCGCGGCGGGGTCCGCACCCACCTGGCGCACCGGACCGGCCGCCGGATCGACCATGTGGTCGAGCGGGTGAGCGCTCGCCACCCCGACGCTAAGGAAGCCAAGCTGCTGGGTATCGCCAAGACGGCCCCGGTGCTCGCGGTGTCCGTGACCGCGCGCGAAGCCTCGGGGATACCTGTCGTGGTGCTGGACATTGCCATGCCGGGCGACCGGCAAGAGCTGGAAGACGCCTACCAGGTGAATTAGCGGGATCTGGCAGCCAAGCCAGATCGCTTGGTTAACCAAGCAGACATGTAAATGTGCTGAGCCACATCCCTTGGTTGGCCAACCACGTGGGCGACCATGATCTCGCAATAAGGGGACGCCATGGATTTGCGGTCAGAAGGGTACGGACGGTGATGGAGCTGACCAGCCGACTTGAACTCACGGCCGTTAGCGCAAGACATGCAAGAGGCCGATTCCCTGTTCGGAATCGGCCTCTGACGTTGGTAGCGGGGGCAGGATTTGAACCTGCGACCTCTGGGTTATGAGCCCAGCGAGCTACCGAACTGCTCCACCCCGCGTCGCGTGTCCCCTTACTTTAGGTCCCTCAGCCGTAATGGGC
>DATGGU010000046.1:0-38802 GCA_035308365.1 Streptosporangiaceae bacterium | reverse complement strand
CGACACCGTCGGCTACACCATGCCGCACGAGTACGAGGCATTGTTCCGCCACCTGCGCGAGCGCGTACCAGGTATTGAGGACGTAGTGATGAGCGCGCACTGCCACAATGATCTTGGCATGGCGACCGCCAATACACTGGCAGCCATCAGAGCCGGGGCGCGCCAGGTCGAAGTCACCATCAACGGACTGGGCGAGCGCGCGGGCAATACCGCCATGGAAGAAGTGGTCATGGCGCTGCGCACGCGCCCGGACTATTATGGTGATGCCACCACACGTATCAATAACCAGGAATTTCTGGCCGCCAGCCAGCTTGTCAGCCGCCTGACAGGTATTCCTGTCCAGCCCAACAAAGCCGTTGTGGGGGCTAATGCTTTCGCGCACGAGGCCGGCATTCACCAGGATGGCATGCTGAAGAATCGCCTGACCTACGAGATTATGACGCCCCAGTCTGTCGGCTGGGGAGATACGAAACTGGTGCTGGGCAAGCATTCTGGCCGTCACGGACTGGATGCGCGCCTGCGGCAACTGG
Organism: Streptosporangiaceae bacterium; assembly: GCA_035308365.1. GTDB lineage: Bacteria > Actinomycetota > Actinomycetes > Streptosporangiales > Streptosporangiaceae > PALSA-505. Next base: position 38,272 of record DATGGU010000046.1, on the reverse strand, counting down.
GTCATCGCCTGGACGCTGAGCAGCTCAAAGTTGCCTACCGGCGCTTTATTGCCCTGGCAGACCAGAAAAAGTACATCACCGATGCAGACCTGGTCTATATCGTCGAAAGTGGTAAAGAAACACCCGCCGCCATATAACATGCTCGCGGGTGGACAGGAGGGCGACCGCAAGGGTCTCCACCCCTCCACCCAACCACTCCCGCCCTTACAATGATTACGATGTATAACGATATGTTTTCGTAGTCATTGTAGGGGCGGGAGCGGAGTGGATGCGGGGTGGAGACCCTTGCGGTCGCCCTTCAGACTGAATACCTGAATAAAGGAGCAACATTAGTGACCCAGACCAAAACTAGCATACCGCAGCAAAACGGCCTTCCAGCCAGAGCTGAAGCTCCGAAAATACCCGTTCTCAGCCTCGAAGAGGGCTACGCCTACTTTGAGGGACGCATTGTCCCTATGAGCGCTGCGAAGGTAAGCATCGCCACGCATGCATTGCATTATGGCACCGCCTGCTTTGAAGGCATTCGCTGCTACTGGAACGAGCAGCAGCAGCAGTTGTACCTGCTCAAAATGCGCGAGCACTTCCAACGCATGGAAAATTCCTGGAACGTGCTGCGCATGCGCCCCAAAGAATCCATCGATGAACTGTGCCGCATCACGCTGGAACTCGTGCGCATGCATGGCTATCGCTCGGACGTGTATGTGCGTCCAATCACCTACAAATCCTCGCGCACCATCAAATTGACGCTCAGCACGCTGGAAGATGCCGTTGCCATTTACGCCTTCCCGATGGGCAATTATGTCGATATCAACGCCGGTCTCAGCGTCTGCACCTCGTCATGGAGGCGCGCCAACAGCAACGCTATGCCCGTGCGCGCCAAAGTAACGGGCGCCTACATCAATAGCTGCCTGGCGGTGGACGACGCCACCGCGACCGGCTTTGACGAAGCCATTATGCTTACGCATGACGGTACCGTTTCCGAGGGGAGTTCGTGTAACCTTTTTGTGCTGCGCAATGGCAGGCTGGCTACGCCCGCGCTCTCCGAGGACATCCTCGAAGGCATCACGCGCAATATCCTGATTGACCTGGCTATGCAGGAGTTCGGCATGACGGTCGAGGAACGGCGCATTGATCGCACGGAACTCTATGCCGCCGATGAAATCTTCATGTGCGGCACAGGCGTGCAGGTGTCGCCCGTCACCAGCGTAGATCGCCGCCCGGTGCGCACAGGCAAACCCGGCGCGTTCACCATGCAGTTGCAGCAAGTGTACCTCTCCGCCTGTCGTGGCGAAAACGAAAAGTACAAAGACTGGGTAACGCCCGTCTACGAATAAGGAGTCGTCATGCGTTCAGATCAAATCAAGCTCGGCTTCGAGCGCGCGCCTCACCGGGGGCTGCTGCGCGCGACCGGCGTCGTCGGCGAAAATGATTTCAATAAGCCCTTCATCGCTGTCTGCAACTCTTATGTGGACGTGGTGCCGGGACATGTTCACCTGCAGGCCTTCGGCAAGCTCGTCAAAGAGGCCATTCGTGCTGCAGGCGGCGTCCCCTTTGAATTTAATACCATCGGAGTCGATGACGGCATCGCCATGGGGCACATCGGCATGAAATACTCGCTGCCCAGCCGCGAACTGATAGCAGATTGCGTCGAGACGATGGTCGAGGCGCACCGCTTCGACGGCATGGTGTGCATTCCCAACTGTGACAAGATCGTTCCAGGTATGCTCATGGCAGCCATGCGCATCGATATCCCTACCATCTTTGTGAGCGGCGGACCGATGGCGGCAGGCAAGCTCGCCGACGGGCGCTCGATAGACCTCATCAGCGTATTTGAGGGCGTAGGCGCGTACCAGGCCGGCAAGATCAACGACCGCGAATTGCTCGAATTGGAGCAGCAGGCTTGCCCCACCTGCGGCTCGTGTTCGGGCATGTTCACCGCCAACTCCATGAACTGCCTGACCGAGGCGATCGGCCTCGCCCTGCCGGGCAACGGCACCACACTCGCCACCCACACCGCGCGGCGGGACCTGTTCGAGCTGGCCGGCCGGCTGATCGCCGAGATCACCCAGCGCTACTACGCCGAAGGCGACGAGTCGGTGCTGCCCCGCGCCATCGCCAGCCGGGACGCGTTCGAGAACGCGATGGCCCTGGACGTGGCAATGGGCGGATCCACGAACACGATCCTGCACCTGCTCGCCGCCGCCCACGAGGCTGGTGTGGGCTTCGGCCTCAAGGACATCGACGAACTGTCCCGCCGGGTGCCGTGCCTGTGCAAGGTCGCGCCGAGCAGCGACTACCACGTGGAGGACGTGCACCGGGCCGGCGGCATCCCGGCGATCCTCGGCGAGCTGGACCGGGCCGGGCTGCTGCACCGCGGCGTGCACACGGTGCACAGCCGCTCGCTGGGCGAGTTCCTGGACCGCTGGGACATCCGCCGCACCACGGTCGGCCGCGACGCCGTCGAACTGTTCCACGCCGCGCCCGGGGGAGTGCGCACCATCCGGCCGTTCGCGCAGAGCGCCCGCTGGCCAACCCTGGACGAGGACACCGAGGGCGGCTGCATCAGGGACGTCGCGCACGCCTACTCGGCCGACGGCGGCCTCGCCGTGCTCTATGGCAACCTCGCTCCCGAGGGGGCGATCGTCAAGACGGCCGGCGTGCCCGGGGAACTGCACACGTTCGCCGGGCCGGCCAAGGTCTTCGAGAGCCAGGAGGACGCGGTCGAGGGCATCCTCGGCGGCGCGGTCAGCCCCGGCGACGTCGTCGTGATCCGCTACGAGGGCCCGCGCGGCGGCCCCGGTATGCAGGAGATGCTCTACCCGACCAGCTATCTCAAGGGCCGCGGCCTCGGCCGCGCCTGTGCCCTGATCACCGACGGCCGGTTCTCCGGCGGCACCTCGGGCCTGTCGGTCTGCCACGCCGCGCCCGAGGCGGCCTTGGGCGGCCCGATCGCACTGGTCCAGGACGGGGACAGGGTGGAGATCGACATTCCGCGCCGCGAGCTCACCCTGGCGGTGCCCGAGGCCGAGCTGCGGGCCAGGGCGGACACGATCAAGGCCGAACTGGGCTCCTACCGCCCCCGCGACCGCCGCCGCCCGGTCAGCCCGGCGCTGCAGCTCTTCGCGGCGCTGGCCACCTCGGCCTCCACCGGCGCGGCCCGCGACATCAGCCTGCTCGGCCCGGCGCTTTCTTGAACCGGATCCAGGACGCCCGGCCGGGCGACGCCGCGGATCTGGCCCGCATCCAGATCGGCCGGTGGCGATCCGGGTACCAAGGTCTCGTGCCTGACCCTGTTCTCGCGGACATAACCAGTGAGGATTCCATACGGAGGGGGCGGGACCACTGGGCAGCCTCGCTGTCCGGCCCGCCGACAACCCGGCACCGCGTGCTCGTGGCGGTCACCACGGACCCGTCGGGTGACCGCATGGTCGCCGGGTTCGCCTCGTTCGGCCCGGCCACCGATCCGGGCCTGTGGGCCGGCACCGACGCCGAGCTCTACGAGCTGTGCGTCGCCGAGGACCAGCGGGGCAACGGCCACGGCGGCAGGCTCCTGAACGCCGCCGCCACAACGATGGCCGAGGACGGCTTCCACACCGCCTGCGCCTGGGTACTCGAACAGGACACGGCCGCCGCCCGCTTCCTCGAATCGGCAGGCTGGGCCCCCGACGGCGCCCGCCGCTCCCTGGACATGGGCGTCCCGGTGCCAACCATCCGCCTGCACACCGCCCTGGCCGGCTGAACAGCCGCAGAGCCCTGTAGTTCAGTAGCGCTACACTGCGGCACACTCGTTGGAGCGGATGACGGAGGTTGCCGTGGCCGCCAGCACATGAACGCTGGGTGCCGGCCGGCCGATACGGTGCGCGAGGATGGCGGTATGCGGGATAACTATGTCGGCGGGGCGTGGGTTCCGTCTGCTGGAGAGGCTGGCATCGACGTCGTCAATCCGGCGACCGAGGCGGTTATCGACCGGGTGCCCGCGGGAGATCCGGCCGATGTGAACATGGCCGTGATGGCGGCCAGGAAGGCGTTCCCGGGCTGGGCGGCCACTCCTGCTGCCGAGCGGGCGGAACTGCTGGACGCGGTGGCCGGGCTGCTGGCCGGGCGGGCCGACGATGTGGCCAGGGTGATCGCCACCGACGTGGGGTCGCCGATCGGGTTTGCCAGGAAGGTGCAGGTCGGCCTGCCGCTGGCGGTGCTCGCCAGCTATGTGGAGCTGCTCAGCTACTACGAGTTCGGCGGTGAGCGGACCGGCAACTCGCTGGTCGTCAGGGAGCCGGCCGGGGTGGCCGGGATGATCACGCCGTGGAATTACCCGCTGCACCAGATCGTGGCCAAGGTCGCGGCGGCGCTGGCAGCGGGGTGCACGGCGGTGCTGAAGCCCAGCGAGGTCGCGCCGCTGGCCGCCTACGAGCTGGCCGCGATCTTCCACGAGGCGGGCCTGCCGCCGGGCGTGTTCAACCTGGTCAGCGGCACCGGGCCGGTAACCGGCGAGGCGATAGCGGCCCATCCGGGCATCGATGTGGTGTCGCTGACCGGATCGGCCCGGGCGGGCAAGCGGGTCGCCGAGCTGGCCGCGCGGACGGTCAAGCGGGTAACCCTGGAGCTGGGCGGCAAGTCGGCCAACGTGATACTGCCCGACGCCGACCTGCCCACCGCGGTCAAGGCCGGGGTGGCCAAGGCGTTCATCAATGCCGGGCAGACCTGCACCGCGCTGACCCGGATGCTGGTGCACCGGGACGTCTACGACGAGGCGGTCGGGCAGGCCGCCAAGAACGCCGCGCGCTACCCGGCCGGCGACCCGTTCGCCGAGGGAACCCGGATCGGCCCGCTGGTCTCGGCCGCCCAGCGGGACCGGGTCCGCGGCTTCATCGAGAAGGGGGTGGCCGAGGGCGCCACGCTCGCGGCCGGCGGTGCCGAGCCGCCCGACGACCTGCCCACCGGGTACTACGTGCGGCCGACCGTGTTCGGCGGGGTCAGGCCGGACATGACGATCGCCCAGGAGGAAATCTTCGGGCCGGTGCTCTCGGTGCTGGCCTACGACACCGAGGACGAGGCGGTGCGGATCGCCAACGGCACCAGGTACGGGCTGGCCGCGGCGGTCTGGTCCGGTGACCCCGACCACGCCACGGCGGTCGGCCGGCGGCTGCGGGCCGGGCAGGTGGAGATCAACGGCGGGGCGTTCAACCCGGCCGCGCCGTTCGGCGGGTTCGGGGAATCCGGGTACGGCCGGGAGCTGGGCGTACCCGGCCTTGAGGAGTACCTGGAGATCAAATCGCTGCAGTTCTGACAGACTGGCCTGCGTGCGCGTCTATCTGGGATCTGATCACGCAGGGTTCGAGCTGAAGGCCGCCCTGATCGAATGGCTGACCAGCGCCGGGCATGAGCCGGTGGACTGCGGGCCGGGCAGCTACCACGACGGCGACGACTACCCGGTGTACGTCATGCGGGCGGCGCAGGGCACCATGTCCGACCCGGGCAGCCTCGGCATCGTCATCGGAGGGTCGGGCAACGGCGAGCAGATAGCCGCCAACAAGATCCCCGGGGTGCGCGCGGCGCTGGCCTGGACCGAGGACACCGCCCGGCTGGCCAGGCAGCACAACAACGCGAATGTGCTGAGCCTGGGCGCCAGGGAGTACCCGGTCGCCGACGCGGTCACCTTCGCCAAGGTGTTCGTGGAGACGCCGTTCTCCGGTGAATCCCGGCACGTGAGGCGGATCGAGATGATCTCCCATTACGAGAAGACCGGCGAGCTTCCGCCACTGTCCGGATAGGCACAGCCGGAGTGGGTCAGCATTCCAGGACGCCGCTGCCGCCGTAAAGTTTGACCATGGCGGATGAGATGCCCGTGCGGGGGCCGGGCGACGAGATACAGCGAGCCACGGAACTGCGCGCCTCGCACGAGGACCGGGACCGGGTTGTGGAGCTGCTGCGGACCGCGGCGGGCGACGGCAGGCTCACGGCCGAGGAACTGGACGAGCGGCTGGAGGCGGCGCTGACCGCGCGCACGCACAGCGAGCTGGCGGTGCTCACCGCGGACCTGCCCGCCGCCACCGGGGCGATCAGCGGACCGGTCCCGGAAGCCAAGGACCTGGTGCGCATCGACACCCGCAGTGGCGGCGTGAAACGCGACGGGGCCTGGGTCGTGCCGCAGCGCATGCAGGTGAAGGTGACCAGCGGCCATGTGAATCTGGACTTCACCCAGGCGGTGATCACCCGCCCGGCGCTGCACATCGACGCCGAGGTGCGCAGCGGCAGCCTGACGCTGGTGACCAAGCCGGGGATCGCAGTCGACACCGACGACGTGGTGATCCGCAGCGGTGATGTGCGGGTCCGGGAGCCCTGGGCGGCCGGCGCACCCGTCACGCTCCGGATCACGGTAGCTGGCACGGTCGGCAGCGGGAGTATCCGGGTGCGCCCGCCGCGCCGGACGTTCTGGCAGTGGCTGCTGCGGCAGCCCAAGCCCTATCAGGCAGCGGCTGGGTAACCGGTTGCCTGGCCGGTGTATCGTTTACCCGGGCTTTGCCTGCTTTGACGGCATCCTTACGCACTGCTGTGAACTACGTGCGAGGCTGTGGCGTCATATAAGTACCTGCCCGGTGCCCAGACCCTCGCCATGAGCGGACACCGGACCATCCCGCGTTCTCCGGCCGGGGAGGAAACATGCGTCCTGTTGGCCTGTGGAAAATCCGATGGGGCGGCCTGGCCCTGACAAGCGTGCTGATCGCTGGCGCCGCCGGGTATCCGGTGGCCGCGAGCGCCGCGGCTGCCCCCGCCCCCGCGCTGACCAAGGGTGAGGTGTCGCCGACGCCCGCCGCGGGCACGCCCGCGCTGCAGTTCAACGGCCCGCGGGAACGGATCCGCCAGCTCGCCATGTGCGGCGGGATCATGTACGCGGCCGGTGACTTCAGCACGATTGTGCAGAACGGGCGGACCTACACCCGGCAGAATCTGTTCAGCTTCAAGGCCACGGCGCCGTACACGGTGACGTCCTGGGCGCCAGCCGTCAACGGCATCGTCAACTCGATCGCCTTCGACGGGACCAACTGCGCCGACGCCTACATCGGCGGGATGTTCACCACCGTGAACGGCGACTCAGCGCACAACCTCGCCGAGATCAGCACCTCGACCGGCGCGCTGGCGGCCGGATTCGGGCACAGCACCAGCAACCAGGTCGAGACGCTGGCCGTCGTCAAGGGACACCTGCTGGTCGGCGGGTATTTCAAGTGGATCAACGGAAGCGAACGGGACCCGTACTTCGCCAGCGTGAGCCCGGCGACCGGCCATGACGACCACTTCCTCGACCTGAAGATCTCCGGCTTCTACCACTACTGCAAAGGCAGCAAGTGCACGACCGGCACCGGCTCGTCCATCTACAACCAGCAGGTCAGCCACGGGCGCACGCTGGACCTGGTCGAGGGCGACTTCACCTCGGTGGGCGGCCAGCCCAGGCAGCAGATCTTCATGCTCAACCTGGCCACCGACCCGGCCACGGTGACCGGCTGGACGTCGCCACAATGGGACGGCAGCGCGGGAAACCTCCCGAACGGCTACCCCTACCAGTGCTACTTCAACGAAGCCTTCTACGTCCGGTCCGCGGCCTGGTCGCCCAACGATCAGACGATCTATCTCGCCGATACCGGGTACCACCCGTACAATCTGTCGGCCAGTGGCCCGCGCCAGGGGCTGTGCGACGCGACGTCGTCCTGGCCGGCGACCCAGACGAAGGTGTTCGACAACTGGATCACCTATACCGGGTGCTACTCGCTGTACTCGGTGGCGGCGAACAACAACGCTGTCTACGTCGCCGGGCACCCGAAGTACGCCTACGACCCCGACGGCTGCAAGTCCGCCGGTCCCGGCGCGATACCCGACGCCGGGATGGCAGGCCTGTCGGCGAGCACGGGGATGCCGCTGCTCAAGAAGGACGGCAAGCCGATGTACACCATGTCCCGGGCGAACGCGGACGACATGCTGCTCACCGGCAAGGGCCTGTGGATCGCCAGCAGCAACCGTTACGGCTCCCAGTACTGCGGCCTGCGGCCAGGCCACTCCGGGATCTGCTACCTGCCCTATCCCTGACCAGGAGTGAACCGGCGGAGCAGATAGCTGGAGAAGTACCCGCCGTATCTGCGCTGCAACTCCGGCCTGCGCCAGTCCCGGCCGCCGATCACCCGGCGGCAGGACGGCGCGCCGCAGCCGCACCGCATCTCGTCGTCGTTGTCGTCGAACAGCGCGTAGTCGGTGGTCAGTTCCTCGCCGGCGGCGATGTCACGCATCGCGACCAGGACGACGTTCCCGGCGAAGCCGACGTTCGGCTCGCACGAATGGTTGATAAAGAGCATGACCGGCTCATACTCTGACTCGTCGAGCGCGGCGAGGTGGAACCCGCCGGCGATCTGCACGTCGGAGTTCTGCAGCTTTTCCGGCAGCCTGTGCAGGGTCGCGGTGTCCACGATGTGGCCGCCCTTGATGGCCACCACCTCGTCGCGGGCGATCGGCTCGGCGGCCATCAGCCCGCGCCCCGCGATACCGCTCGGCCGCCCCTTGACCGCCTTGGGCGAGATATAGCTGGAAACGATCACCGCCGTTGACCCCGCCTGGTGCGGGATCTGCGCCGCCGCGGCCGGCGCGGGCCAGCCGGCGGGCTGTTGTCCGGGATGCTTGCCTCCTGTGCCGGCTGTGCTGTTGCCTGGGTGGGCTCGGCAGCCGGCGGCGTGGCTTGCGGCGGCCCCGGGTCGGCCTGCGGCGCCGGCTTGCCGCCCCGTGACCGTGGCCCGCGGCGCCTGCCGGGAGGATTGCTGGTTGTGGTGCCCGTGTCCGCCGTTGGCTTGGCTGTGCCCTGCTGCTGACCGGCCGTGGCCCGGTCCGCACCCTCGGCTTCGGCCATGTCCTCGGCGCTCGGCAGCGACACGTCCCTGGCCCGCATCGCCGCGCTGAGCGTGATCTTCATGCCAGGCATGTCACCAGTATCGCGTTCGGGACAGGCGGTCGGTGAGTTCGGCGGACGGGACCGTGGTCTGCTCGCCGGTCGTCATGTCGCGGATGATGACCGAGCCGGCCGCCTGCTCGGCGCGGCCGTAGATCAGGCAGAACCGGGCACCGCTGTCGCTGGCCCACTTGAGCTGCCTGCCCAGCTTGCCGGACGAGCCGAGGTAGACGCTGGCCCTGGCTCCCGCCGACCGGGCGGCGGCGGCGAAGCCGAAGCTGGCCGTGGCCAGTTCGGGGTCCATCACGGTGACCGCCACGTCCAGGCGGCCGCGCTGCTCCTGGGCGGCCGCCGCGCGCAGGCCGAGGATCCGCTCCAGGCCCAGCGAGCCGCCGGTCGCTGGGACGTCCGGGCCGCCAAGCGATTCGATCAGGTGGTCGTAGCGCCCGCCGCCGGCCAGCGATCCGGGCATGCCCGGCGCCACCACCTCCCAGATCGGGCCGGTGTAGTAGGCCAGGCCACGGACAAGGCGCGGGGTGAACGCGATGCGTTCGGCCGGGACCTGGCTGCGCACCAGCTCAAGAACGGTGTCGATCTCCTCGAGCCCGGACACGCCCTCGTCGGTGGACTTGAGCGCGTCGCGGACCTGCCCGGTGGCGTCCGGCGCGGTCAGCGCGCCGGCCAGGGCCTGCGCGGTGGCCGCCGGGAGGCCGCGGCCGGCCAGTTCGGCGATCACCTCGGCCGGTTCCAGCTTGTCCAGCTTGTCCAGGGTGATCAGCACGCTGGTGCCGATCTCCGCGGGCACACCGAACGCGCGCAGCAGGCCGGACAGGGCCAGCCTGGAGTTCAGCAGCACGGTGAAGCTGGACAGGCCCAGCCTGGTCAGGACGTCGGACACGGCGCAGAGCACCTCGGCGTCGGCCATCGGTGACTGGGAGCCGAGGGTGTCCAGGTCGCACTGGGTGAGTTCGCGGTACCGGCCCTTGCCCGGCCGGTCGGCGCGCCACACCGGGCCGATGGTGTACCGCTTGTACGGGGACGGGAGCTGGCTGCCGTAGGCGGCGGCCACCCTGGCCAGCGGCACCGTCATGTCGTAGCGCAGTGCCAGGTCCGCCTCGCCGGACGCCTCATGCTCGCCACGCCGCAAAATCTTGAAGATGAGCTTGTCGCCCTCTTCCCCGTACTTGCCCATGAGCACATCGAGGCGCTCGAAGGCGGGGGTCTGCAGCGGCTCGAAGGCGTAGCTGGCGAAGACCTCTTTGATGATGGCGAACGCCGCTTCCCTCGATTCGAGCTCGGCGGCGAGGAAGTCACGTGTCCCCGACGGGGGATCGAACTGCACTGGCATGGGCCTATGCTGCCCGACAGCGCGGAAGACGTCACATCGGTTTCGCCGGCTGCCGGTGGGCCGCACTAGATTTGAGCTGACCCGGCGAGGGTCGCGACCCGATGGGGGAGGAATGGCGTGACCGGCGAGCTGGGCGTGCAGTGGGGCCGCCAGCAGGGTGCGGGGGCTGGGGTGTTGTGGCAGGTGCTGCGGGACGTGGTGGCGGAGCAGGTGACGCGGGCCGGGCGGGACGTGCTCGACGTCGTGGACGCCGGCGGCGGGACCGGTGGCTTCGCCGTTCCGCTGGCCAGCCTCGGGCACAGCGTGACCGTGGTCGACCCGAGCCCGGACTCGCTGGCCGCGGCCCAGCGGCGGGCCGCCGAGGCGGGGGTGCCGCTGCGGGCCGTGCAGGGTGACGTCTCCGACCTCGCCGCGGCCACCGGCGGGACCGGGGCCGACCTCGTGCTGTGCCACAGCGTGCTGGAGTACGTCGAGTCGCCCGCGGCGGCGATGACCGCCATCGCCGGGATCCTGCGACCCGGCGGCGTGGTCAGCGTGCTTGCCGCCAGCGCGGTCGCCGCCGTCATCCACCGGGTGCTGGCCGGGCGGTTCGACGAGGCCAGGCGGCTGATCGCCGCGACGCAGACCGGTCCCGCGCAGGACCAGGGCATGCTGCCGCGCCGGTTCACCCTGCCCGCCGTGACGGAGCTGGTCGAGCGGGCCGGGCTGCGGCCGGGGCCGGGGCACGGCGTCCGGGTGTTCACCGACCTGGTGCCCAGCATGTTCATGGACACCGACCCGGGGGCGGCCAGTGCCCTGCGCGCCCTGGAGGAAACGGCCTCGGTACACCCGGCCTTCCGCGGCATGGCCACCCAGCTTCACCTTCTCGGGTTCCGGTGAGCGGTGCCCGCCGGGAACGTGGATGACACGGGCTGCCATGTGCTGCACGTCGACATGGACGCCTTCTACGCGAGTGTGGAGATCCGCGACCGGCCGGAGCTGGCCAAGCTGCCGGTGATCGTGGGTCACACCGGCGGCCGGGGCGTCGTGCTGTCCGCCACCTACCCGGCCCGTGCCTTTGGCGTCCATTCGGCCATGCCGGTGTCGCGGGCGCGCAGGCTCTGCCCGCAGGCGATCTTCATCCCGCCCCGGCACGACCTTTACGCCGCCGTGTCCAGGGAGGTCATGGCGATCTTCGCGGCGATCACGCCGAAGGTGGAGCCACTCGCCCTCGACGAGGCGTTCCTGGATGTTTCCGGGGCGCTGCGCCGGGTGGGCCGGCCCGCCGCGATCGCCACGATGATCCGGCAGCAGGTCGCCGAGCAGCAGAACATCACCTGCTCGGTCGGCGTGGCGAACTGCAAGTTCGTCGCCAAGATCGCCTCGGTACGGTGCAAGCCGGACGGGATGCTGGTCGTCCCGGCCGACGGGGTGCTGGAGTTCCTGCACCCGCTGCCGGTGTCGGCGCTGTGGGGGGTGGGGGAGCGGACCGGGCAGATCCTCGCCCGGCTCGGCCTGCGCACCATCGGCGACATCGCGCACACCCCGGTCGCCTCGCTGCAGCGCGAACTCGGCGTGGCGCACGGTTCCCATCTGGCCGCCCTGGCCTGGGGCCGGGACGAGCGCTCGGTGGTGCCGCAGCGAGAAGAGAAGAGCATCGGCGCCGAAGAGACGTTCGCCAGCGACATCGACGACCCGGTGGTGATCCGCAAGGAGCTGCTCAGGCTGTCCGAGCGGACCGCGCGCAGCCTGCGCGCGGCCGGCTGCGTGGCCCGCACGGTCGTGGTCAAGTTGCGGCTGGCCAACTTCACCACGATCACCCGGTCGCGCACGCTGCCGGAGCCCACCGACGTCGCCCGCACCATCCACCAGACCGCCTGCACGCTGTATGCGGCGGCCGGTCTTGACCGGGCCCGGTTGCGCCTGGTCGGGGTGCGGGTCACCGGCCTGGTCCCGGCGTCGGCCGCCGTCACCCAGCTCGCGCTCGGCGAGGAGCCATCGCCCTGGCGGGAGGCCGAGCGGGCGGTGGACGAGATCACCAGGCGGTTCGGGCGGGACGCGGTGCGGCCCGCCACCCTGGTCCCCGACGACCCGGAGCAGCGGGTCCGGCCCCGGCGGCCCGGCGAGCCGCCCAGCCCCAGGTGAACCGATGCCGCCTCCACCTCGTGACCCCTTCTGTGAGCACCATGCGCACATGCCCAAACTGGTACGCGGGTACGGCCTTCCACGAGGCGTCCCAAGGCTCGTATCCTGGGTGCAGACCCCGCGACTGTGAGGTGAAGGTGATCGCAGCACGACCCGGCTCGCCCGCGAGGTTGTTGCATGGGAGGTGCCGTGCCGCTTTCTGAGCATGAGCAGCGCATGCTCGACCAGATCGAGAAGGCGCTTTATGCCGAGGATCCGAAGTTCGCGCAGAGTGTCCGCGCGCGTGATCCGCGGGTGCATTACCGACGGCGGATGATCCAGGCGGCCATCGGGTTCCTCTTGGGCGTGGGCCTGCTGCTGGCGGGGGTCGTCACCAAGTACATCTGGATGGGCGTCGCAGGATTCCTGGTCATGCTCACCTGTGCCATGTGGGCGCTGACCAGCTGGCGGCACATGAACGGGACCATCCCAGGGCCTGGGCCGGCCGGGCCGCCCCGGGCGCGCCGCCGGGTCCGGGGCCGCAACCGGCCGGCCGGTGAGGGTTTCATGGAGCGCCTCGAAGAGCGCTGGCGCCGCCGCCAGGAGCGCGGCGGCTGACCCAGGGGGCTCCTAGCCCTCCCCGGGGCGGACGCGGAGCCTGACGATGCGCTTGGCCAGACGGGTCAGGATCAGTTCGGCCCAGCCGAACACGTCCAGTGCGTGTACCAGCGTGCGCCGGGTGTTGTTGACGGCCGAGGCTGGCAGCAGCCGGGCCTGCCAGCGTGCGTTCCTGGTGACCGCGGCGCAGACCGCCTTGCGCACCGCCATCACGTCGGCGGCCAGTGTGCCGCTGGGACCGGGTTCCCTGGCGTAGCTGGCCCGTTCCTCGGCCTGGGCCAGCCGGGCCAGCGCCGCCGCGGCCGGGCCGGTGAGCCGCTGCTGGCCGGTGACCCGCTTCGCGATGGCGCGCGGCGTCTCGCCCGGGCCGTGCCGGACGCCGTAGTCCTCGAGGTAGTCCAGCGTCTCCGCCCAGGCCGCGTGCGCGCTGCCCGCGTCGCCGCGCGCGGCCAGCCAGCGCCGCCGCCTGGTCAGCGTCCGCACCGTCCGCGGCGTCAGCAGCGCGAGGACCACCAGCGCGCCCAGCACGATCAGGGGGACCGGCGGGTGGTGGACCGGGAGCGTGCCCCCCGGGGGCCCGCCGCCGGACCCGGCGTCGGGGGAGACGCCCGCGTGGTCGCCCAGCGGGCCACCGATCGGCTTCGCGTTGTTGCGAATAGTGCCGGGGGTTGTGAAGGTTTTCCCGCCGCCGATGCCTGGCAGCACGGCCGGAATGCCGCTGCTGCTGCTGGGCGGCAGGCTCCAGGACGGCTTGAAGTCGGTCCCCTGGCCGGCCGCGGTGCCGGGCGGCGTCGGCTCGAACGTCATCCAGCCGTAGCCCTTGATGTACAGCTGGGGCCAGGCGTGCGCGTCGCTGGTCAGCACCTGCCACTTGCCCTGGCCCTCGTAGGTCCCCGACGTGTAGCCGACGACGACCCGCGACGGGATGCCGAGCAGCCGGGCGAGTACACCCATCGCGTAGGCGAACTGCTGGCAGTATCCGCGCTTGACATGGAACAGGAAGTCCCTGAGCGCGGCCGCGCCCTTGGCCTGGGGTGCGGACAGGCTGTAGGTGAACCCGCCGGTGTCGCTGAACCAGTTCTCCAGGGCGGCGCCCTGGGCGCCCGGCGTCGTCGCACCCTTGGTGACCTGCCGGGCCAGCGAGGTGAGCGAGCGGTAGGCAGACGGGACCGTCAGATAGCCGCCCATGCCGGTGGTGGCCGGTGCCGCGTCCAGAACATCTGACTGCGGGTCGATGTAGTCGCTGGTCACCGTGTATTGCAGGGCGGACAGCGGCATCGACAAGGAGTACAGCATGAGCGTGCCGGTGTTGGCCTGCCAGGTGCCGGGGACGTCCACCTTCGTCGCCGGGTAGGGCATTGGCAGGTAGCTCTGCCTGGACGAGAAGCCGCCGCTGAAGTTGACGGTCGTGTGCACGACCGGCCACTTCACCTTCGACGTCAGCCCGGGCGGCGGCGGCATCTGCCCGGCGTTCAGCGAGAAGACCTGGCCGGTCCTGGTCAGGCTCCAGCCGGCCGTGGTCAGCTTGTTGAGCACGTAGACCTGCAGGTACTGCGGGTTGTTCGACGGGGCGTCGGTGGTGTAGGTGAGCACCGGCTGCGGCTTGGGCTCCCGCAACTGCCCGTTCATCAGCGCGATCGGGTCCGGCAAGCCTGCGCCAGAGCCGCCACCAGGCCCGAGGCCGCCGTTGGTGCCCTGCCCCTGGAACAGCCTGTGGACGTGCAGGCTGGGCAGCAGCAGCGGGACGAACAAGGCCAGGGCGACCGCGGCCAGGCCGATGCGGCGGCCGGAGGCGGCGAGGTCGCGCAGGCTCTGCCCGCCCTCCAGTTCCTCGGTCTGTTCGTCCTGGCCGTTGTTCCACGGGGTCACCAGCCGGCCCCACAGCCGCAGCCGCTCCCGCCCGTCCGCGCTGAGCAGGGCGAGGTAGCCGGCCATGCCCAGGCAGAAGACGATCAGGTCTTCCAGCGCGCTCTTGCCGGCGTTGGTGGCGATCGGCACGCTGAACAGCACGAGCAGCGGCAGGCCGGCCAGCGCGCAGCGGCGCAGCCGAACCGCGATCAGGTCGGTGACGGACGCCGCCAGCCCGATCCCGGCGGTCGCCAGCAGTTGGAGCGCGGCGATGGGCGGAACCGGCGGCGCGTACTTCTGGGTGTCGCTGAGTCCCTGCAGGGCGGATCGCCACAGCGCGGTGAGCGATGCGCCGGTGGGGATGAAGCCGAGGAAGGAGGACTTGGCCGAGAACACCACGTTCAGGTACAGCACCAGCGCGGCCAGCGCGCAGAGCAGGCAGACGGCCGCGGGCAGCGCGCGCAGGGCACGGGCCCTGGTCGCGGTGCCCACCAGGGCGACCATGAGGATCGCGCCGATGCCGCCCCAGAACCACTTGCCGCCCGACATCAGCGGGACCAGCGACGCGGACGCCGCCGCCGACGCGAGCGCGGCGGTCACCGTAAACCTGTGATTCATCGGACCGCCTCCGGTATTCCGTTCACCGGGAACTCGTAGGGGGATGCCCCCGTCGCGAGCGAGCCGTGCAGCCGCTGCCAGGCCGCGGCCAGCGGGGTGCCGGACTTCACGGTCGCCACCCGCCAGCCCGCCGCGGTGAGCACGCTGGCGGCGGCCTGCGTCTCGTCCGGGGTATCGGCGGGTTGCGCGCTCGCCGCCCAGGTCGAGGTGGCCAGCAGCAGCGCGAGCGCGGGGGCGTTGCCGGGGTGGCTGGCCACCAGGGTCCTCGCCTCGCCGGCCGACAGACGGCCGGCCACCACGATGAACAGCCCGCTGGCCCGTGGCATCACGGTGGACAGGCCCGGCATGAAGTCCCGGCCCGACGACGGCTTGATGACGGCGAGGGTGTCGAGCATGACGTCCTCGAAGTTGCCCGCGGCCGGGATCGCGCCCGCGTCGGTGACGAGCTGCCCGTCGAACCCCTGCATGGCCAGGTGCACACCGATGGAGGCGGCGGCGCTGACCGCGAACTCGAACGACGAAGAAGTCCCGGTGCCGGCGTGCGCGTTCCGCCTGGTGTCGAGCAGCAGGACGACGTGGTTACGCCACTGTTGTTCCTCGCGGCGCACCATCAGCTCCCCGTAGCGGGCGGTGGAGCGCCAGTGCACCCGGCGCAGCTCGTCGCCGTCCCGGTAGGGGCGTGTCCCGGTATCGTCGTTCTCAGCCGAGGCGGCCACCTTCGACCGGCCCTCGCCGTCGCCGAGCCAGCTCCCCGGTATCACGGTGCTGGCCAGCGAGATGATCTTAGGCGAGACCACGAGCGTGTTCGTGGTGCTGAACGACCGGCCGAGTTCGACCAGGCCGAACGCGTCCGCGACGCGGAGCTTGAGCGGGCCGACGGTGAACTTGCCGCGCACGTCGGACCGGAGCGGGTAGTCGACCACCCGGCTGCCGCCGCGCTCGATCCGCTCCAGCACGAACCGGGGGCGGCTGCCCAGTGAGTACGGCACCGCGTCCTCGGCGAGCAGCAGGCCGGTAGGCAGCCGGGAGACGTTCTCGATGTGCAGGCTCACCCGGACCGTCTGCCCGGCCGGCGCCCGGGCCGGGGTGAGCTGGCGTATGCAGCTCAGCCGGTACCGGGCCCGCCCGGCGGCCAGCGCCGACAGCAGCGGCAGCAGGAAGACCAGCGCGCCGACCCGGATCAGGTCACGCTCACCCAGCGCCAGGCCGCAGAGGGCGGCCGCCAGGCCCGCCGCGAGAAACGACCTCCCCCGGGTGGTGAATCCGGCGAATAGCGACCGCATGGCTGCCCGTCCTTCCGGCCCTCCGGCTCAGCTCCGCTGCGGGAGGGGCAGGCGCTGAACGATTCTGCTGAGAACCCGTTCCGGCAGCTTGCGTTCGATGATCGCGTCGGCCGTGGGCAGCAGCCGGTGGGCGAGCACGGGCACGGCGAGTCCCTGGACGTCGTCGGGTATCACGAAATCGCGGCCCTCCAGGGCCGCGTAGGCGCGGCAGGCGCGCAGCAGGTGCAGCGTGGCCCGGGGTGAGGCGCCGAGCCGCAGCTCCTGGCTCGACCTGGTGGCGTTCACCAGGCTGATCACGTAGTGCCTGATCGAGTCCGCCACGTGTACGCCGCGCACCGTACGGATGAGCTCGCGGATGTCGCTCGCGGTGGCTACCGGCTCGAGCTGGTCGAGCGGGGAGAACTGCCCGTGCGTGTCGATCATCTCCAGCTCGGCCTCGGGTGAGGGGTAGCCGATCGAGATGCGCGCGGTGAAGCGGTCGAGCTGGGCCTCGGGCAGCGGATAGGTGCCCTCCATCTCCACCGGGTTCTGGGTGGCGATGACCATGAACGGGGATTCGAGCGGGTAGGTCGTGCCGTCGACCGTGACCTGATGCTCTTCCATGCACTCCAGCAGGGCGGACTGCGTCTTGGGCGAGGCCCGGTTGATCTCGTCGCCGACCAGGATGTTGGCGAACACCGGGCCGGGCTTGAACTCGAACTCCCGCAGCTCCTGGTTGAACGCGTTGACCCCGGTGATGTCGCTGGGCAGCAGGTCAGGGGTGAACTGGACCCGCCGCACCGAACAGTCGATGGACCGGGCCAGCGCCTTGGCCAGCATGGTCTTGCCGACACCGGGCACGTCCTCGATCAGCATGTGCCCCTCGGCCAGCAGCACCGTAAGGGCGAGCCGGATCGTGCCGGCCTTGCCGTCGATGACCGATTCGATGGCCTTACAAGCCTGGTGTGCTATCTCGGCCTGTTCCGCGAGCGGGCGCGTGGCACCCTGTCCCGTGTCGACCGCCACTTGGCCTCCTCGCGTTCTTACGTAACAGGCTACCCAGCGCAGGCTTGGTCATGTAACGAGCCGGCAGAGCCGGGTGCGCGTTTTCTGACAGTACGTCCTACAACGGATGTGCGCGAGGCCGGGATCACTTCGAAGCCGACCCGTGAAGATTCTGTGGCCTGCGCGAAAGCTGTCCCTTTCTGTGACGGGCGGCTCACTTCCCTGCCCGGCGCCCCGCGAGCGCCGCCACCCCGGCACCGGTGGGCGAGACTCCCCCCACTTTGCCCCACCGCTATCTAGCTGGGATTTCTTACGGTGCCCAGAGTCGTTCAGGGGATTTCGCCGATTGACGGTGGGGGAAAGTGGAGTACAGTGGAGCGACATGGAGTAGGTGTGTCCCTCGGGTGGATCGCCGGGGAGGGGGTGGTGCCGGTGTTCCTTGGCACTCACCTGCCGCGCCTCGACGACAAGGGCCGGCTGATCCTGCCGGCCAAGTACCGGGACGAGCTCGCCGGAGGACTGGTGATAACGAAAGGCCAGGAGCGGTGCCTGTACGTGTTCCCGCCCGATGAGTTCACCCGGATCACCGAGTCCCTGCGCACCGCTCCGGTGACGGCCAAGGCCGTCCGCGACTACAGCCGTGTCTTCTTCGCCAGCGCCTCCGACGAGATGCCCGACAAGCAGGGCCGGATCACCATTCCGCCCGCCTTGCGCAGCTATGCCGGGCTGGAACGCGACTGCGCCGTGGTGGGCATGAACACCCGCCTGGAGATCTGGGACGCGGCCGCCTGGCAGAACTACCTGGATGAGCAGGAGGACGCGTTCTCCGCAGCCTCGGAGGAGGTGCTGCCGGGGATTCTCTGATGCTCGGCTTGGTTTGCGCCCGCGTGTGGGCGGTCAGGCCGGCTGGCGTCCCTTCCCCGGCGCCAGGCGGAGGAACTGGCCGGCGCTCGTGCGGACGCAGACCTGGCCGGGCCCACCGGCGGCACCTCCGGGGTACGCCACCACCGGCGGGGGTCAGCAGCGGATACGGGAGGGGGTCTGCACCATGACATCGGCGGCGCACGTTCCGGTCATGGCCGGCCAGGTCACCGAGCTTCTCGCACCCGCGCTCGGCACCGACGGCGCGGTGCTCGTGGACGCCACCCTCGGCCGGGCCGGGCATGCCCGGGCCCTGCTCGACGCGCATCCGGGCCTGGCACTGATCGGCCTGGACATGGATCCGGCCGCCATCGGGGAATCCCGTGCGCTGCTGGCTCCGTACGCGGCCAGGACCACGCTGGTGCACGCCCGCTACGACGAACTGCCCGCCGTGCTGGCCGGCCACGGCCATCCCCGGGTGCAGGGTGTCCTGTTCGACCTGGGTGTCTCATCGCCGCAGCTCGAGGACCCGGACCGCGGCTTCGCCTATTCCTATGACGCGCCGCTGGACATGCGGATGGACCCCACCCGCCCGCTCACCGCGGCGCAGGTCGTCAACACCTACCCGGCCGGGAAGCTGACCGCCATCCTGCGTGAGTTCGGCGAGGAACGGTTCGCGGCCAGGATCGCCGGCGCGCTGGTGCGCGAACGCACCCGCGAGCCGCTGGCCAGCACCGGGCGGCTGGCCGACATCATCAAGGACTCCATTCCCGCGCCGGCCAGGCGCACCGGGGGAAACCCGGCCAAGCGCACGTTCCAGGCGCTGCGCATCGAGGTGAACGGCGAGCTCGAAGCGCTCAGCCAGGCGGTGCCCGCCGCCATGGAGGCGCTGGCACCGGGCGGGCGGATCGTCGTGCTCGCCTACCACTCGCTCGAGGACCGGATCGTCAAGCGGGAGTTCGCGTCGCGGACGACGGACACCACACCGCGCGGGCTGCCGCGGTCGCTGCCCTCGCACCAGCCCAGGTTCAGGGCACTGACCAGGGGAGCGCTGCGGCCCTCCGACCAGGAGGTGGCCGCCAACCCGCGGGCGGCCTCGGCCCGGCTGCGGGCCGCGGAACGCATCGCGACGGCGGCGTGAGAGGCGGCACAAGGAGGGGTGGCTGATATGGCAACCGGACTGGATGACCGGTCGCAGTCGCGCGATCCACACCAGCTTCAGCGGCCGCGGCCCGGCCAGATCCAGGCCAGCCGGCCCCGGCGCGCACAGCCTGCGCCGCCGCGGTCCCGGGCAACCCAGTCCGGGGAGCCTCAGTCCCCGGCAGCGGAGCCGGGCCCGGCCCAGCTGCGCACGGCGCGGCCGGGAGTGGCCCGGCCAAGGCCGGCCCAGCCGGGACCTGGTAAGCCCGGCCCGTCCCGGCCCAGCCAGCCGGGGACATCGCGGCCGGTGCGGCCTGCCGCCCGGCCGGCGGCCGCCGGGGATCAGGCGGTCCGGGCGGCGGAGCGTCCCGCTGCCGCTGGACGGCCGCGCACCCCGTTCGTGCTGCTGCTGCTCGCACTGCTCGGCGGCGGGCTGGTCTGCCTGCTGCTGATCAACACCACGCTGGCCCAAGGCTCGTTCCAGATCACGGCGATACAGCAGAAGAACGCCTCGCTGGCGCAGCAGGTGCAGGCCGCCGAGCAGCAGACCACGGCGCTCAGGTCGCCGGCCTCCATCGCCGCCCGGGCTCAGCAGCTCGGCATGCGCCCGGTGGGCAGGCTGCACTTCCTCGATCTCAAGAACGGGCGGATCTACAGCCAGCCGGCCAAGGAGCCCGGCGTGCGGGCCGTCCCCGGGTATACGCCGTGAGGGAACCAGGTGGCGACGGCCAGGACCGGCCCAGGCCGCAGCGCAACGTGCGCCGCCCGGCCGGGCCCGGCGGCCGCCCGGCCGGGCCCGGCCGCCGCCCGGCGGGTCCCGTTCGCAAGCCGTCCGGCCCCCTCCGTAAGGAAGCGGACCGGGCCGCCCAGAGCCGCGGCGACAGACTCGGCGGCGAGCCGCGCCCGAGGCCCGGACCTCAGCGTGAGACGGTACTGCCGGCGGGCCGCGGCCGGCCCCGGCCGGCCGCGGCCGAACCGTCGCGCCGGGACGTTCCCGGCCATACCCAGGGTGCCGCCAAGCGGCGCCAGCGGCTGCGGGCCAGGCGGCGGCGTTCGCTGAACCGCGGCGACCCGGGCCGCAGGCTGCGGGCCGGCCTGCTGTGCATCGGGTTCGTGCTGTCCCTGTTCGCCGGGCGGCTCGTCCAGCTTCAGGGCATGGACGGGTCCAGGTACCGGGCACTGGCCTACCAGCAGCGGCTGCAGACCGTGCAGCTTCCCGCGGTCCGCGGCAGCATCACCGCGGCTGACGGCACCGTGCTGGCCGCCACCGTGCAGACCGACCTGGTGTTCGCCGACCCGAAGCTGATGAATGCCGCCCAGGAGCCGCAGATCGCCGCGGGCCTGGCCGGCCCGCTCGGCATGTCCCAGGCCCAGATACTCGGTCTGCTGCAGCATCCCAGCTCGCCGGAGTACGTGGTGCTGAAGAAGTCGGTGTCGGCCATCACCGCGGCGCAAATCAAAAACATGCGGCTGCCGGGCAGCGGGTCCACCGGGCTGCCGGGCATCGCGATGACGCCGAGCTACACCCGGGAGTACCCGAACGGCCAGCTCGCCGCCAACCTGATCGGCTTCACCGACACCGACAGCGCGGGCAACCTGGTCGGGGAGGCCGGCATCGAGCAGCAGGACAACTCGCTGCTGACCGGCCGGGACGGCTCGCAGGAGGAACAGACCACCTCCAGCGGCCAGCTCATCCCGCTCGGCCAGGAGACACTCAAGCCCACCGAGCCGGGCCGCGACGTCCGGCTGACCATCCTGCCCAGCCTGCAGTACTCGGCCGAGCAGGCCTGCAAGCAGCGGGTCACACTGACTCATGCCGCCTACTGCACGGTCGTCATCATGCAGCCGCACACCGGCCAGATCCTGGCGATGGCCCAGTACCCGACGTTCAGCCCGTCGGACGTCACCAGCCTGGCCGCAACCGCCGACATGCCGGTGGCCTACTCCTGGCAGCCGGGCAGCACGGCCAAGGTGATCACGGTGGCCGCCGCCCTGGAACACGGCGGCCAGACGCTGATGAGCCCGTACACGGTGCCCTACCAGATCGACGTGCACGGCTTCCACTTCCACGACGCCGAGTCCCACCCCACCGAGCGGCTCACCGTCGCCGGCATCCTGGCCAACTCCAGCAACGTCGGCATGGTCCAGGTCGTCCAGCACGTGAGCCCGCAGGTGCAGTACCACTACCTGCGCGCGTTCGGCCTCGGCGAGCCGACCGGGCTCAGCCTGCCGGGCGAGACGGCCGGGATTCTGCCCGCACCGGGCTCGAAGAACTACTGGGGGGACACGCGGTACACGCTGGCCTTCGGCCAGGGCGTCACCGCCAACGCGGTCCAGATGGCCAGCGTCTACGCCACCATCGCCAACGGCGGTGTCCGGGTGCGGCCGTCCATCGTGGCGGGTACCACCAACGCGAAGGGGCAGTTCGTGCCCGCCCCGCCGGCGCCCAGGCGCCGGGTGATCCAGGCCAGGACCGCCCGCGAGCTGATCAGCGTGCTGGAGCAGGTCCCGATGGTGGATGCCCAGGCCGGGGTGTACTGGGGCGACATCGCCGGCTACCAGATCGCCGCCAAGACCGGGACCGCGCAGGAGCTGAACAACAGGGGCTGCCTGTGCAACTACGGCGCCAGCTACATCGGCATGACGCCGCCGAGCAATCCGCAACTGGTCGTTGCCGTCAATGTCCAGGATCCGAAGGGCTCGGCCTACTACGGTGACCAGGTAGCCGGGCCGGTCTTCTACCAGGTGATGCGGTCCGCGCTGCAAACACTGAAAATACCGCCGAATTATGCCAAGCGTCCCGGCGTCCGGCTCACGGCGCCCTAATCGGAGGTAACCTCTGCGCGTGCCACCCGCCATGCCATCCGGCGGCGACGCGGGCCTACCGCTCCGCCCCTCCCGAACCGTCCCGCGTCCGCTCAGCGGGCTCGCCAGCCTGCTCGGTATCAAGATGACCAGCCCGGCCGAGCTGGATCCGTTCACCGGCAGCCCGGCGAGGATCACCGGAGTGACGCACGACTCACGCCGGGTACGGCGCGGTGACCTGTACGCCGCCCTGCCCGGCAGCCAGCAGCACGGCGCCAGGTTCTGCCGGGACGCCGCGGCCGCTGGCGCCGTCGCGGTGCTCACCGACCACGATGGCCGGGACCTGGCGCTGAACTGCGCGCTGCCGGTCTTCGTGGTCAACGATGTGCGGGCCAGGCTCGGCGAGGTCGCCGCATGGGTGTACGGCAACCCGTCGAGGCGGCTGCTGTTGATCGGCGTGACCGGGACCAGTGGCAAGACCACGACCAGCTACCTGCTGGAGTCCGCGCTGCGGATGGACGGCCACCTGACCGGCCTGGTCGGCGGTGTCGAGACCAAGGCCGGGCCGCTCACCATCCCCAGCGAGCTGACCACGCCAGAGGCCACCAACCTGCAGGCCCTGTTCGGCGTCATGGTGGAGCAGGGGGTCACCGCCGCGGCGATGGAGGTGTCCAGCCACGCGCTGGCGCTCGGCCGGGTCCGCGGCGCGGCCTTCGACGTCGCGATCTTCACCAACCTGTCCCAGGACCACCTCGACTTCCACGCCAGCATGGACGACTACTTCGCCGCCAAGGCCGCCCTGTTCACGCCGGAATACGCCGCCGCCGGCGTGGTCAACATCGACGATGCGCGGGGCCGGGAACTGGTGGCCCGCGCCCAGATACCGGTCACGACCGTGTCGGCCGCCGGCCGCCGGTCCGCTGACTGGCGGGCCACCGATGTCCGCTCCGGCGCGGACGGCAGCTCGTTCCGGGTGGTCGGCCCCGGTGGGGTGGAGGCCGACGCGACCATCGCGCTGGCCGGCTCGTTCAACGTGGCCAACGCGCTCGGCGCCATCGTGGCGCTGGTCGAGGCCGGCACCGGCCTGCAGCAGGCGACCAGCGGGGTGGCCGCCTGCCCCGGCGTGCCTGGCCGGCTGGAACGGGTGCCCTCCGACGGCCAGGACTTCACCGTCCTGGTGGACTACTCGCACAAGCCGGCCGCGGTGGAGGCGGCGCTGCGGACGCTGCGGCCGATCACCCAGGGCAGGCTCACGATCGTGCTCGGCTGCGGCGGGGACCGGGACCGCGCCAAACGCCCGCTGATGGGCGCGGCGGCCGCCAGCCTCGCCGACGTGGCGATCCTGACCAGCGACAACCCCCGCTCGGAGGACCCGCTGGCCATCCTCGCCGGGATGCTGGACGGTGTGCGGGAGGTGGACCAGGCGCGGCGGGCACACGTGATCATGGAGCCGGACCGGGCGGCCGCGATCAACCTGGCCATCGGCGGCGCGGGCAAGGGAGATGTCGTGCTCGTGGCCGGGAAGGGACACGAACGCGGGCAGTACGTACGGGGCATGGTGATCCCGTTCGACGACCGTGCGGTGGCCGCGGAAGCCATCGCGGCCAGGGCCGGGAGGGACGCGTGATCCCGCTCTCCCTGGCGCAGATCGCCGCCGCCACCGGCGCCACCCCCGACCGGGTGGCCTCGCCGCAGGCCCTGGTCACCGGCCCGGTCGTCATCGATTCGAGGGACGTCACCCCCGGCGGGCTGTTCGCCGCGCTGCCCGGCGAGCGGGTGGACGGGCACGACTTCGCCGCGGCGGCGGTGGCCGCGGGTGCGGTCGCGGTGCTCGCCTCCCGCCCGGCCGGCGTACCCGCGCTCCTCGTCCCCGACGTGCCCGCCGCACTGGCCCGGCTCGCCCACGTGGTGCTCGGCCGGCTGCCCGGCGTCACGGTGGCCGGCATCACCGGGTCGTCCGGCAAGACCACGACCAAGGACCTGCTCGCCCAGCTCGCCGAGCGGCTCGGCCCGACGGTGGCGCCGCCCGGCTCGTTCAACAACGAGCTCGGCCACCCGCTCACCGTGCTGCGGGCCGGCGAGCAGACCAGGTACCTGATCCTGGAGCTCGGTGCCCGCGGCCGTGGCCACATCGCCGAGCTGTGCCGGACCGCCCCGCCGCGGCTCGGCGCCGTGCTCAACGTGGGCCGCGCCCACGTCGGCGGGTACTTCGCCGATCAGGCCGAGGTGGAAGCGGCCAAGGGCGAGCTGGTTGAGGCCCTGCCCGCTGACGGCCTGGCCGCGCTTAACGCCGACGATCCCGCTGTGCTGAGAATGCGCTCACGAACGGACGCAGCCGTGACGACGTTCGGCCGCACGGACTCGGCCCAGGTACGTGCCGCCGGGGTCACCCTGGACGCGGAAGGCCGGCCCTCGTTCACGTTGATCACGGAGGGCGGGACGGCGCCGGTCCGGCTGAACCTGCGCGGCGAGCACAACGTGTCCAACGCCCTCGCCGCCGCCACCCTGGCCGGCGGACTGGGCATGGCCACCGCCGAGATCGCCGCGGCGCTGTCCGCCGCGGTCGCCCGCAGCAAGCGGCGGATGGACGTGACCAGGCGCCCCGACGGGGTGACGGTGATCAACGACTCCTACAACGCGAGCCCGGACTCCGTGCGCGCCGCGCTCACCGCGCTGCGCTCGATCGCGGCGGGCGGGCGGTCGCTGGCCGTCCTCGGCTACATGGCCGAGCTGGGCGCCAACTCCCAGGCCTGGCACGAGGAGGTTGGCGCGTTCGCGGCGCGGTCGGGTGTGGCCGCTCTCATCGTCGTCGGCGACCAGGCCACGCCGATGCTGGCCGGGGCCAAGGCGGAGCCGGGCTGGCAGGGCGAGCTGGTGCACGTGCCGGACGTATCCAGTGCGGTGGACGCGGTCGCCGGCCGTCTTGGCCCCGGCGACACCGTGCTGGTCAAGGCGTCCCGTCAGGAAGGGCTGTGGCGGGTGGCCGAGGCGCTGCTGCCCGGACCTCCGTCCTCGTCCGCGTCTGGGGCCGCCCGGTGAGGACGATCCTCGTCGCGGCAGGCGTCTCCACGCTGCTCGCGCTGCTCGGCACGCCGCTGGCCATCAGGATCTTCCGGGCCCGCGGCTACGGCCAGGAGATCCGCGAAGACGGCCCGAGCGGGCACGCCACCAAGCGCGGCACACCCACCATGGGCGGCACGGTCATCATCATCGCGTCGCTGATCGGGTACTTCGTCGGCCACTACACCACCAACGACCCGGTGACGGCCTCCGGCCTGCTGGTCCTGATGCTGATGACCGGCCTGGGCATGGTCGGCCTGCTGGATGACTTCATCAAGATCTACAAGCAGCGCAGCCTCGGCCTGCGCAGCGGGGCCAAGCTGGCCGGCCAGGCCGTGGTCGGCGCGCTGTTCGCCATCCTCGTGCTGCGCTTCAAGGACGGCTACGACCTGTCCCCGGCCGACGCCCACTTCTCTTTCCTGCGCGACTTCGGCCCGGCGATCAGCCCGCTGGTGTTCGGCCTCTGGGTGGTCTTCATGATCGCCGCGATGTCCAACGGGGTGAACCTCACCGACGGCCTGGACGGCCTGGCCACCGGCGCGGTCGCCCAGGTGCTGGCCGCCTACGTGATCATCGGGCTCTGGCAGGAGCGCAACGACTGCACCAGTTTCCTGTCCCCGGTGTGCTACCAGGTCAGGGACCCACTCGACACCGCCGTCGTGGCCGCCTCGGTGCTCGGCGCCTGCATCGGGTTCCTCTGGTGGAACGCGCCGCCGGCCAGGATCTTCATGGGCGACTCCGGGTCGCTGGGGCTCGGCGGCGTGCTCGCCGGGCTGGCCGTCTGCACCAAGACCCAGTTGCTGCTGCCGATCCTGGGCGGCCTGTTCGTGCTCGTCACGATGTCGGTGATCATCCAGGTAGGGTCGTTCAAGCTGACCGGCCGCCGGGTGTTCAAGATGACGCCGCTGCACCACCACTTCGAGCTGCTCGGCTGGGCCGAGACCACGATCGTGATCAGATTCTGGCTGGTCTCCGGGCTGTTCATCGGGCTCGGCCTGGTGATCTTCTACGTGCAATGGGCGAGCCCGGCGTGACCTCGGCACGCGGCTGGGCCGGCCGGCTGGTCTGCGTGGCCGGTCTCGGCGTGTCCGGGCCGCCGGTGGCCAGGGCGCTGGCCGCTCGCGGCGCCCGGGTGGTGGCCGTGGACGCCGCCGACGACCAGGCGCGCCGGGACCGGGCGGACGAACTGCGCGGGCTGGGCGTCACGGTCCTGCTCGGCGCCGCCGATTCGGTGCCGGCGGGGACGGACCTGGTGGTCACGTCGCCGGGCTGGCGGCCTGACGCGCCGCTGCTGGCCGCCGCCGTGGCCGCCGGGATCCCGGTCATCGGCGATGTCGAACTGGCCTGGCGGCTGCGCCCGGTGTTTCCCGACGGTGCGGCCCAGGCCTGGCTGGGGGTCACCGGCACCAACGGCAAGACGACCACGGTAAGGATGCTCGCCGCCATGCTGGCGGCGGCGGGACTGCATTCGGCGGCGGTCGGCAACGTCGGCACCTCGGCGGTCGAGGCCGTGACCCGGCAGCCGCCCTACGGCGTGCTGGCCGTCGAGCTGTCCAGCTTCCAGTTGCACTGGAGCTCATCGCTGCGCCCGGTGGCTGCCACCGTGCTCAACCTGGCCGCCGACCACATCGACTGGCACGGCGACCTGGAGTCCTACGCGCGGGACAAGGGCCGGATCTTCGCGCCGGGCACCATCGCCGTGTGCAACGCCGAGGACAAGTGGTCGCGCCGCCTGGTGTCGCAGGCGCGTGCGCTGTCCCGGGTCATCCCGTTCCGGCTCGGCCCGCCGGGGGTGGGAGAGTTCGGCGTGTCCGGCGAGGACCTGGTCGACCGGGCGTTCGGTCCCGCGACCGTGCTCGCCCAGGTCGCCGACGTACAGCCGGCCGCCCCGCACAACGTGGCGAACGCACTGGCCGCGGCGGCCCTGGCCCGGGCCTACGGGGTGGAGCCCGGGGCCGTCCGGGCCGGGCTGCACGCCTTCCAGCCCGAGCCGCACCGGATCACCCTGGTGGCCGAGGTGGGCGGCGTCCGGTACGTCGACGACTCCAAGGCGACGAACCCGCACGCCGCGGCCGCGTCGCTGGCCGCCTGCCCGTCGGTGGTCTGGGTGGCGGGCGGCATGCTCCGGGGCGCGGCGGCCGACCTCGACGACCTGGTCCGCGGCGCGGCGGGCCGGCTGCGCGGGGCCGTGCTGCTCGGCCGGGACCGCGCCCTCGTGCGGCAGGCTCTCGCGCGACACGCGCCCGATGTCCCCGTCGTTGAGCTGGCCAGCACCGACACTGGAATCATGGAACGTGTTGTGACCGAGGCCGCCGCGCTGGCCTCGCCCGGGGACACCGTTCTGCTGGCGCCCGCCGCTGCCTCGCTCGACATGTTCCCGAACTACGGGAAGCGCGGTGATGCGTTCGCGGCGGCGGTCCGGGCCCTGGCGGCCAGGGCGTCATGAGCACGGAGGTGATCGGGCCGGACGGCGGCCGGGCTGCTGAGATCGACGGGGGAGCGATCGGTGGCCTGGTGTCGCGGGAGCGGCTGACCGCCTGGCGTGCCCTGCTCGGGCGGCCGCTGCTGTCCTACTACCTGGTCGTCGGGATCGCGTCCCTGCTGGTCGCCCTCGGCCTGGTCATGGTGCTGTCGACCTCGTCGGCATCCGCCCTGGTCAGCGGCGAGCCGCCGTACCGGGAGTTTCAGAAGCAGCTGATCGGCGTGGCGGCTGGGCTGCCGCTCATGTGGTTCGCGGCCCGGTCCTCGCCCCGGCTGCTGCGTGCCGCGGCCTATCCGCTGCTCGTCGTCTCGGTGCTCGGCCTGCTGCTCACGCTGATCCCCGGCGTCGGGGTGACCGCCAACGGTGCCTCCCGCTGGATCCAGCTCGGCCCATTCCAGTTGCAGCCCTCGGAGCTGGCCAAGCTGGCCTTCGTACTGTGGGGAGCGGACCTGCTGGCCAGGAAGGAGAAGCTCGGCCTGCTCACCGACTGGCGGCAGTTGCTGATCCCGCTGCTGCCCGGCGCCGCCCTGATCAGCATGCTGGTCATGCTCGGCGACGACCTGGGCACCACGTTCGTGCTGCTGACCATCTTCCTGGCGCTGCTGTGGGTCATCGGTGCGCCGGGGCGCCTGATGGCCGGGATGCTCGGCCTGATGGCCCTGGTCATGGTCATGATGATCATTGTCCACCCGTACGAGCTGCAGCGGCTGACCAACTTCATGAACCCGCAGGCCGACCCCACCGGATCGAGCATGCAGGCGATCCAGGGCAAGTACGCCATCGGCTCGGGGGGCTGGTTCGGCGTGGGCCTGGGCGCCAGCAGGCAGAAGTGGGGCTGGGTGCCGAACGCCACCACCGACTACATCTTCGCGATCATCGGTGAGGAACTGGGCCTGGTCGGCACGCTGTGCGTATCGGCGCTGTACGGCGGGCTGGCCTACGCTGGGCTGCGGATCGCCCGCCGGGTCGAGGACACGTTCATGCGGCTCGCCGCGGCGGCGGCCACCACCTGGATCGTGATTCAGGCGGTGGTGAACATCGGCGCGGTCATCGGCGTTCTCCCGGTCACCGGGGTGCCGCTCCCGCTGGTCTCGGAGGGGTTGTCGTCGCTGGTGGTGACCATGGCGGCGCTCGGGGTGCTGATGTCGTTCGCCAAGCGTGAGCCGGGCGCGGCGCAAGCTTTGGCCGAGCAGGGAGATAGAGGCCTGCGGCGCGTCCTAAGCTGGCTGGGCCTGGCACCCAGGCGTGCCTGACCGCCTTTCCGTGGAGGAGGCAATATGAGGGTCGTCCTGGCGGGCGGCGGTTCGGCCGGCCACATCTCACCCGCCCTCGCGGTGGCGGACGCGCTGCGGCGGGCCGACCCCGCGATCGACCTCACGTTCCTCGGCACCGAGCGCGGCCTGGAGACCAGGCTCGTGCCGCAGCACGGCTATGAGCTGGCCACCATCCCGCCGGTGCCGCTGCCGCGTTCGCTCACTCCCGCGCTGCTCAGCGTGCCCGCGCGGCTGATGGCGGCGGTCAGCGCCGCGGCCGGGGTGCTCGACCGGACCGGGGCCGGCGTGCTGGTGGGGTTCGGCGGCTATGTGTCCACGCCGGCCTACCTGGCGGCCAGGCGCCGCCGGGTGCCGATCGTGGTGCACGAAGCCAACCCACGGCCCGGCCTGGCCAACCGGATCGGCGCCCGGCTGACCCGGCACGTGTTCACCGGCAACCCGCGCGCGTCCCTGCCGCACGGCCGCTACATCGGCATCCCCATCCGCGCCGAGATCGCCGAGCTGGACCGGGCCGAGCTGGCCGGGAAGGCCCGCGCCCACTTCGGTTTCAGCGTCAGCCAGCCGGTGCTGATGGTGACCGGCGGATCCCAGGGCGCCCGGTCACTGAACCAGGCGGTGGCCGGTGCGGCCGCCTGGATCCGGGAGGCCGGCGTGCAGTTGCTGCACATCGCCGGGCCCAAGAACACGCTGCCCGCACCGCTGCCAGGCCAGGGCGCGGCGCAGGTGGTCGTGCCCTACATGGACCGGATGGATCTCGCCTATGCCGCCGCCGACCTGGTGCTGTGCCGGTCCGGCGCGATGACCTGCGCCGAGCTGACGGCGGTCGGCCTGCCCGCCGCGTTCGTGCCGCTCCCGCACGGCAACGGCGAGCAGCGGCTGAACGCCGAGCCCATCGCCGACGCGGGCGGCGGGCTGATCGTCGAGGACGGCAAGCTGACCCCCGAGTGGATCCGCGGCACGCTGCTTCCCATCCTGCTCGACCCGGCCAGGATCGCCGCGATGTCCGCCGCGTCCGCCGGGCTGGGCCGGCGCGACGCGGACGCTCAGCTGGCCGCGGAGATCATCGGCATCGTCCGGGGTGGGAATCCATCGTGACCGGGCCTGACGCCATCCCGCTGGACCAGCTCGGCCGGGTGCACTTCGCGGGCATCGGCGGAGCGGGCATGTCCGGGATCGCGCGGATCATGCTCGCCCGGGGGGTCAAGGTCTCGGGCAGCGACGCCAAGCCGTCCAGGATGCTGGACGAGCTGGCCGCACTCGGCGCCGAGGTGCACACCGGGCACGACGCGGCGAACCTCGGCGACGCGGACACCCTGGTGGTCTCGACCGCGATCCGCGCGGATAACCCGGAGCTCGCCGCCGCACGTGACCGCGGCATCCGGATCCTGCACCGGGCGTCCGCGCTGGCCTCGGTGATGCTCGGCAAGCGCGTCATCGCCGTGGCCGGCACGCACGGCAAGACCACCACGACCGGCATGCTCACCACGATCCTGCTGACCGCCGGCGCCGGCCCCGGCTACGCCATCGGCGGCGTGCTGACCGAAACCGGGCTGGGCGCCGCGTGGGGGAGTGGCGAGTTCTTCGTCGCCGAGGCGGACGAGAGCGACCGTTCGTTCCTGCTGCTGTCGCCCGACGCCGCGATCATCACCAACGTGGAGGCCGACCACCTCGACAACTACGCCGGCCTGGCCGAGATCGAAGAGACGTTCGCAGCCTTCTGCCGCCGGATCCCGCCCGGTGGCCTGCTGGTGGTCTGCGCCGACCACCCCGGCACCCAGGCGCTCGCCGCCGCCGTCGGCGGCCTGCCGCTCCGCCTGGTCAGCTACGGCGAGTCGGCCACCGCCGGCTACCGGATCAGCGACGTGCGGCCGGACGGCATGGGGGTCGGCCTGACCGTGACCGCGCCTGGCCATGGTGGGCAGCGGATCGGCCTGGCGGTGCCCGGCAGGCACAACGCGCTGAACGCCGCCGCCGCCTTCGCCGCCGCCGTCGAGCTCGGCCTGCCGGTGCAGGAGGCCGCCGCCGGGCTGGCCGCCTACCGTGGCGCACAGCGCAGGCTGGAGCCCAAGGGCGAGGCCGCCGGGGTCCGGGTGCTGGACAGCTACGCCCACCACCCCACCGAACTGGCCGCTGACCTGCGCACGGCCCGCGAGATTGCCGGTGCCGGGCGGGTCATCGCGGTCTTCCAGCCCCACCTGTACAGCCGGACCCGGATCTTCGCCACCGAACTGGGTGCTGCCCTCGCCCTGGCCGACCAGGCTTTCGTGCTGGAGGTCTATGCGGCCCGCGAGGACCCCGAGCCCGGCGTGACCGGCCGCCTGGTCGCCGACGCCGTGCCATCCGGCAGCGCCCGCTACCTGCCCGAGTTCCAGGCGGTGCC
Source organism: Streptosporangiaceae bacterium (assembly GCA_035308365.1). Taxonomy (GTDB): domain Bacteria; phylum Actinomycetota; class Actinomycetes; order Streptosporangiales; family Streptosporangiaceae; genus PALSA-505. The sequence continues at coordinate 6,542 of DATGGU010000046.1, read as the reverse complement.
GCAGGCCGTCGCCGCGGCCGCCCGGCCGGGCGACCTGGTGCTCACCATGGGGGCCGGCGACGTGACCACCCTGGGCCCGCTGCTCGTGGACGCCTTGCGCGCCACCCAGGCCGTCCGGTGACCGGGCGGCCCGCCGGGGCGGCGCAGACCAAGCCTGGCCAGCAGCAGGACCAGGGGAGTGGCGCACGCACAGACGAAGCCCCGGCGGCCCGCAGGCACAACCGGTGGAAGACGGCGTTCTTCTTGCTCGCGGTCTTCGGCGTGATAGCGGCTGCCGCCTGGGCGCTGCTCGGCTCACGCTTCCTCGTCGTGCGCTCCATCGAGGTCACCGGGACGCACGTGGTACCCAGGTCCGAGGTGCTCGCCGCCGCCGCCATCCCCGAGGGCCTGCCCCTGGTCCGGGTCAACACCTCGGCCGTCGCCCACCGGATCGAGCGCATCGCCCAGGTCCAGTCGGCGTCCGTGACGAGAAACTGGCCGGACCGGATCGTCATTGCCATCCAGGAGCGCCAGCCCGCCCTGGCGGTCCGCTCCGGCCACGAGTTCGACCTCATCGACCCGGCCGGCGTCGTCGTCCGCCAGGTGGCGGCGCGCCCGGCGAACCTTCCGCTGTTCACCCTCACCGGTACCGCGCTCGGCAACCCCGCCGTGCGGGCGGCGGCAGATGTCATGCGCTCCCTGCCGGCCCCGATCGCGCGCCTGGTGAGATCGGTCACGGTCCCGGACACCGACGCCGTCACCCTGCACCTGTCCACCGGGATCACCGTCGACTGGGGCAGCCCGGGCCGGGCCGTCCAGAAGGCACACGAGCTGGCCATCCTCCTGCACACCCGCGCCCGCTACTTCGACGTCAGCGCACCGGGCACCGCAGCGACCGGCTGATCCTCGATCGTCCCTCTTTCCGACACGCCGAGTGGATCGAAATCCTTGACATTGTCACTTGCGTATGCAAGCAACTATGAAGCAAACTTGCTTGATGGGTGCAGACGACGATGGCTCAGGTCAGGGGCCAGTGTTCCGGTCGAAGCCGGACACGGCCCGGCCGACAATCTCAACCGCCGTCGCTGCAACGCGCTTTGGACGGTCCCGTTATCACGTGGCCGAACTAGTCCGGCAGGGCAAGCTCGAAGGCTTCGGCGTCCGCAGCCAGGACGGTGGCCGAACTCGCTGGTATGTCTTCGCGGACGCCCTTCCGCATGAACCAGGGAGCAGACTAAAGCGGGGCGACGGACTGCGCACCAGCATCGGGGCGTCTAAGTTGCTTAAGTACTTGCTTGAAGCACGCAACAACGCGCGCTGTGCACGCGATGAGCGAGACAACGCGCAGAGGCTTCTGCTGGATTGCGCGGACACCGTGAACGAGGCCCTTCGTGCGGTCCAGCGGGGGGACCAGGGCCGCTCGCAGGAATTGCTGCTCACCCTGCATGCCATCCGGACCAACGTGCAGCGGCGCCTGCTGGATGCCGAACAACATGAGGCGAAGGCCCAGGCGTGCCTTGACGTGGCGTTGCAAAGCCTCCTGCCACCAGGGGAGGGGGTCGAGTCGCATGAATGGGATGACGCTGCATCCGCCTTCCGGGCAGAGAGCACGGCACGGGGGTCGCGGGAACCCTGCATCCCTGAATAGTGGCGGTCGCGGTGAGCGTGCTCGACCGTGACCTGTCTCCAGAGAACGCGGAGTCTCCCGGCCGGGCAAACGCGGGAAACAGCGATTCCTCACGAGAGCCGGTGCTCGTCAACCGCAGGTTGATCATCCATGAGGATGAAGAACAAGCTGTGCCGATCCCTAGAAGTCTCTTCGACCTCTTGCTAAGACGCCTTGACGAATGCAAAGACCGTGGGTGGTCCGATGTCTGGCTGGCGGTAGCAGGCATAGGTGGCGGCCTGCTGGTGGCCGCACTCGTGGCGGCGCTCACGCTGCCAGCCGTCACGTCTCCCGCTGAGAAGGCCACGATCTGGATGCTGGTGGTCCTTGGCGGGGTCATCCTCATCCTGTGCCTGGGCGCCTACTTCAGCCAGCGGGGTGGTAGCTGTGAAAAGATCGACCATCTCAAGGAGGATCTTGAGAGGTACAGAGGCAGGGCATAGATCACTTCAGAACTTCCGGCCATCAGAAGGGGCACTTGCGCGACACGCCGACGCGTTGGGCGCCGGTTAGTTGATCCAGATAGCAGGCCACCCTACTGTTCATAGCAATCGTCAGGTTGACATAAGTCTAAATCTCAACTTGAGGGTGAGAGTTCATCCGCGTAAACCGCGGAACGTGGTCAGCCGGCATCTGCGCGGCGCGCTGAGACCGGCTGCCGGCGTCCCAGGTTTCCCGAGATGAGCACGGTGGAGGTCCGCAGCCAGCGGCAGGAAATGCGACAAGGGTATACGAGCGGAAGGGTCCTTCCTCGTGGCAGCACCGCAGAATTATCTGGCGGTCATCAAGGTCGCCGGAATCGGCGGGGGCGGCGTTAACGCCGTTAACCGGATGATCGAAGAAGGACTTAAGGGCGTCGAGTTCATCGCGATTAACACCGATGCGCAGGCGCTGCTCATGAGCGACGCCGACGTCAAGCTCGATGTCGGCCGCGAGCTCACCAGGGGCTTGGGGGCAGGTGCCAATCCTGAGGTCGGCTGCAAGGCCGCGGAGGATCACCGGGAGGAGATCGAAGAGGTTCTCAAGGGTGCCGACATGGTGTTCGTCACCGCCGGTGAGGGCGGTGGCACCGGCACCGGCGGCGCACCGGTGGTCGCCAACGTGGCCCGCTCACTCGGCGCGCTCACCATCGGCGTGGTGACCCGCCCGTTCGGCTTCGAGGGCAAGCGCCGCGGCGCCCAGGCCGAAGCCGGTATCGAGCGTCTGCGCCAGGAAGTGGACACGCTGATCGTGATTCCCAACGACCGCCTGCTGTCCATCTCGGACCGGCAGGTCAGCGTCCTGGACGCGTTCAAGGCGGCGGACCAGGTACTGCTGTCCGGTGTCCAGGGCATCACCGACCTGATCACCACGCCCGGCCTGATCAACCTCGACTTCGCCGACGTGAAGTCGGTCATGTCCGGCGCCGGCTCGGCGCTGATGGGCATAGGCTCCTCCCGCGGCGACGACCGCTCGGTGGCGGCCGCCGAGATGGCGATCTCCAGCCCGCTGCTCGAAGCCAGCATCGACGGTGCCCACGGCGTGCTTCTCTCCATCCAGGGCGGCTCTGACCTCGGCCTGTTCGAGATCAACGAGGCCGCCCAGCTCGTCTCCAACTCCGCGGCCCCGGATGCCAACTTCATCTTCGGCGCCGTCATCGACGACGCCCTCGGCGACGAGGTCCGGGTCACGGTGATCGCGGCCGGTCTCGGCGACCACAGGTCCCAGGCCGCCCGGGCCGAGTCCGGCCGCCCGGTCCCCGGCCGCCGCAGCACAACCGGCCAGACTCCGGTCAGCCTCGGCGGCACGCACACCCCCGCCGCCACCCCCGCACCCCCGCCGCCCCAGGCCGAGGACTCCTACCCCAGCCAGCCGCTCCCCGAGCCCGATATGCCGTCCCCGGCCAGCCACAACGGCCATGCCCCTGTGGCCCCCCAGCCAGACGAGCCGGACTTCTCCGGTGAGCAGCCCGGAGCGGACGCCGCCCCAGATCTGCCCGTCGGCATGGACCAGGCCGAAGACCCGGCGGCCCCGGCCCACCCGCACGCACCGGGCCGCCTCGACCCCATCGCCGCCGCCCGCATGTTCGACTCCACCAGCACCCGCCGCCGTCCCGTGGTCTTCGAGGAAGACGACGAACTCGACGTCCCCGACTTCCTCAAGTAACAGCGGCCCGGGCGGCCGAGCCCCCGGAACCCCCACGCTGCTGGTGGCCGTCGCTGGCCCCTGTCCCTGGCTCTTCAGGTAACCGCAGGTCGGCTGCAACTTGGTGGGGCTTGGGTCGCTTGGTGGGCAGCCTCGGCTAGCCTCGGCCGTGATGTTGTCAGGGGACCGGTGGCTTGCGAACGTGAAGGCGGCTTGGCTGTGGACGTCGTGTCGGATGAGCCGGTCTCTGCCGGGCTGGCGGTTGGGGTGTTCACGCTGGCGCCGGGGGTGCGGGCCGCATTCACCGGGCGCCGGGGTGGGGTCAGCCGGCCGCCCTACGACTCGCTGAACATGGGTGCCGGCTCGGGCGATGTCGTGGGGGATGTCACACATAATCGCAAGCTGGTGGCTGCGGCCTGCGGGCTGGCGCCGGATCGCATGGTCTGGATGCGCCAGGTACACGGTGCCGGTGTGGGCTACGTGCAGGGGCCCGCCGAGCTTCCGCAGGCCCGTGATGCGAGCTTCACGGCGGCGCCCGGGCTGGCGCTTGGTGTGCTGTCGGCCGACTGCCCGGGCGTGCTGGTTGCCGACCCGGAAGCGAGGATCGTGGGGGCCGCACACGCCGGGCGGCAGGGGATGGCGCGTGGTGTCGTGCCCGCACTGGTACGGGCGATGGCCGGGGCGGGTGCCGATCCGGGCCGGATGTATGCGGTGATCGGGCCTGGGATCTGCGGGCGGTGTTACGAGGTGCCGGCGGCCATGCGGGATGAGGTCGGGGCGGAGGTTCCCGGGGCGGCGTGCCTCACCCGGGCGGGGACGCCCGGTCTTGACCTGACGGCGGGGATCACCGGGCAGCTCACCAGGCTCGGCGTGCGGCGGGTTCGGGCCGATGGGCGGTGCACGGCCGAGGATCCGGACCTTTACTCCTACCGGCGCGATGGCCGGACCGGACGGTTCGCCGGCCTTGTCTGGCTCACGCCATGATGGGAAAGACGCTTTCAAAACTCACGGTCGCTGCCGGCCGGCCCGTCAAAGTCAGAGCCCAGTTTCATGATCATTTTGTGTTTTGAAAAGGTCTTCATATGACCCAGCCGCAGCCATCCGACGCCACCGGCGAGCGCCGTGACGAGATCGCGGCCCACCTGGCGGAGGTGCGCGAACGCATCGCCCTGGCCTGTGCGGACGCCGGGCGGGCCGTGGATGAGATCACGATGATCGCGATCACCAAGACCCGGCCGGCCAGCGACGTCCAGTTGCTCGGCGAACTGGGGGTGACCGACATCGGGGAGAACCGGGACCAGGAGGCGGCGGCCAAGGCGGCCGAGTGTGAGCGCCTCGGTGTGACCGGTCTCACCTGGCATTTCGTCGGGCAGTTGCAGACGAACAAGGCGGCAAGCGTGGTCCGTTACGCCGATGTCGTGCACTCGGTGGACCGCGGCAGGCTGGTCCGCGCCCTGGGTACCCAGGCCAGGCGGTCCGGGCGCAGGATCACCTGCCTGATCCAGGTCAGCCTGGACGGGGATCCTGAGCGGGGCGGGGCAGTGGCGGAGCAGGTTCCCGGGCTGGCCGATGCGGTGGCCGCCGAGGACGGGCTCGTCCTGGGCGGAGTGATGGCGGTGGCGCCGCTCGGTGTGGCCGTGGATGCGGCGTTCGGGCGGCTCGCCGGGATCGCCGCGGATGTCCGGGCTGCCCACCCGGGCGCCACGATCGTCTCGGCGGGCATGAGCGCCGACCTGGAGGATGCCATTGCCGCGGGCGCGACACACCTGCGTGTCGGTACGGCGTTGCTCGGCGCCCGGAGGACCTTAGTCGGGTAATGTCCGTCGCGTGAGCCCGGTATCGGGTCTCGGCGCCGTGGCAGTACCAGCTTGCCGGAACCACACCGTAAGGCAGGCATATCGCCGCGGCGCCTGGTCGACAGCGGGGCGGAATACAGGCGCGACGGAGGACGCAAGATGGCCAGCGCGATGCGCAAGATGGCGGTCTACCTCGGCCTCGTGGAGGATGACCACCGCTACCAGGACCAGTACGGCTCCTATGAGGAGTATGACGAATATACCGATCACGATGACACCCTGGAGGCCGAAGATGAGCCCGAGGTCGACGAGACGGACGGTCAGGTAGGCCAGCACGTGGCTTACTCGAGTGTGGAGCGCCGTGCCGCTCCGGTACCACAGACCACCGACCTCACCAGGATCACCACACTTCATCCGCGTACGTACAATGAAGCGCGTACGATCGGAGAGCATTTCCGTGAGGGCACTCCGGTGATCATGAATCTCACCGAGATGGTCGATAGTGACGCAAAGCGTTTGGTCGACTTCGCGGCGGGACTGATCTTCGGGCTTCGCGGGAGCATTGAACGAGTGACCAACAAGGTGTTCCTGCTGTCCCCGGCTAATGTCGAGGTGACAGCCGAGGACAAGGCCCGCATCGCGGAGCGGGGCTTCTTCAACCAGAGCTGACGGACGAGGCGGTTGATGCTGCTTGATGGGCTTCACCCATCTGCGCCGTGGCCCGCGGTATCTCTCCGGGGGCCGAGCCCCCGGACCCCCCGAAGGAGCGGTTGATGCTGCTTGATGGGCTTCAAGCGGTTGATGCTGCTTGGTGGGCTTCACCCATCTGCGCCGTGGCCCGCGGTATCTATCCGGGGGCCAAGCCCCCGGACCCCCCGAAGGAGCGGTTGATGCTGCTTGATGGGCTTCACCCATCTGCGCCGTGGCCCGCGGTATCTCTCCGGGGGCCGAGCCCCCGGACCCCCCGAAGGAGCGGT
>DATGGU010000045.1:0-43903 GCA_035308365.1 Streptosporangiaceae bacterium | reverse complement strand
CTGCGCGGTATCTCCCGACAGCTCCTCCGCCGCGATCAGGCGCAGCGATCCGGTCATTGGTTCGCTATGTTCCGTTCGGAAGCAATGATCTTCCCGTCATCATGCGGGCCCTGCCCGGCAGGTTCCAGGGACAGGGAAACGGAATTGATGCACCACCGCTGGTCGGTGGGGACCGCGTATCCCTCGCCCTCGAACACGTGCCCCAGGTGAGAATCGCAGCGGGCGCAGCGCACCTCGGTCCTGACGGCGCCCAGCGAGCGGTCCTCCAGCAGCACGACCGCGTCGCCGGCGGCCGGCTTGTAGAAGCTCGGCCAGCCGCAGTGCGAGTCGAACTTCGCGTCGCTGCGGAACAACTCCGCCCCGCAGGCGCGGCACCGGTACACCCCCTCGACCTTGGTGTCGGTGTACTCGCCCGTCCACGGCGCCTCGGTGCCCGCCTTGCGCAGCACCCGGTATTCCTCGGGGGAGAGCCGCTCCCGCCACTCCGCGTCCGTCCTGCTGACCTTGTCCATAGGCGTGACACTACCCTTTCCCGTGCGGCGGCGGCCTGCGCACAACCGGGGGGAACGCGGCGTCAGGCTACACTGCGAGGTACGGGCATCGCCCAGCCATGCCGCCGCCCCCGTTTCCGGGAGGGCTATGAAGCGCGAGCGCACCCGCTCGGGCCCGGCCGCAGAGACACTGTTGCTCGCCGCGGCCGTCGTGCTTCACTACGGCCGGGTGCTCATCGTTCAGCGCAGCGCCATGGAGAATTTCCTGCCCTCCGTGTGGGGGGTGCCATGCGGGAAGCTCGATGACGGCGAGGAGCCTCAGCACGCTGTGCTGCGGGAACTGCACGAGGAAACCGGACTGGCTGGAACCGTGGTGCGCTATGCGGGCGAGCAGACCTTCCGCAGTGTGTGGCGGGGCCGGCCAGTGGAAAACCAGCAGAGCAACTTCCTGGTCGGCCTCAACGGGGCCGGCGGGGATGAGTTTCCCCAGGTATGCACTCCTGATCCAAAGCAGGGCTGGGAGTGGCTGCCGATTGACAAGATCGACAGTTTCGGCCTGGACGAGCACAACCTGACCGCGATCCATCAGGGTCTGGCAGTAGCCTGGGCGGTCAGCTCTCCAGGACGGCCAGCACCTTAGCCAGAACCTGGAGGTAGTCCCCCGGGCCCAGGGGCAGTTTCGGAGTCACCGGCCGGAACGGGCTCCCCACCTCGGTGAAGATCTGGGTTGTCGACCGGATCGGGGCGGTTTCCAGGAACAACGTGACGCACGTCGCCTCGGGCGCGATGGTTACCCGGTGCAAGGTGTCGGCGGCCAGCGCATAGCTGTCCCCGCTGGTGAGCTTGCTCGTGGCGGTCAAGGCGAGCGGGGTCTGGCCGATGGGATCAAGCCGCCAGCGTGCTTCGTGCACGGTGTATTCCTCGCGGAATTCGGCCATCGCGACGCCCCGGCTGGCCGGCTGGAATATCTGCATCTCGTAGCCGCCGTGCAGGATGGCCGAGGCCGGGGCATACCGGTGGTTGTGCACGTCCTCGGCGCCCCGCGGATGGCCGGGCCACCAGATGTGCAGCCGCAATATGAACCGGGGGGCCGCGCCGATCAGTTCGAGCTTGTCGAAACCGAGTGGGTGCCGGTAGGACTGCACCGACCGGGCCGCCACGCTTGCCGGGTCTTCGCCCAGGGCACGCAGGACCGGCACGATCCGGCCCGGTGCCCCCAGGCCCGATATCGCCTCGAGCGCGGCCCGCTGGGTTGCCTCGCCCGCGGGCACGTCGTCCAGCAGGCGGTGCAGCCAGCGGGCCATTCCGCTGGGCGTCAGGTCCATGCCGCTACCTGGCACGTCACTCCGGAGCCCACAGCCGCATCGCGTAGTCCCGGATGACGCTGGCGCCCTGGTAGGCCATCCAGAGCGGGCGGTCACCCGCTTCCCACTCCCAGAAGCCGCCGGTGAACGGCCGCCAGACCTCGTGCACCGCCTCACCCAGCAACGCTGTGGCTTCGGGGGTGGCAGGGGAGGTGGCCAGCAGTGCCCGGGCCACCCAGGCAGCGGTGAAATGGCAGACGTTCATGAGATCCTGCCGGTCCCCCTGAGCCTGCCGGCGGAATTGCTCGGTCCTGCTGGTCAGGTCCCGCCGCCCGGTCAGCCAGCGCTGGCCCTGGTCGAGGGCGTGCTGAGAGGCGGTGCTGGCGCCCAGCACGCGGTCGGTCCTGGCCAAGGCGACGACGGCCATGGCGGTGTGTGGGACCGAGGGAGCGCGGGGCCGGCCCGCCTCCGACGACAGCCGGCTGGCCCAGCACAGCAGGTCCCCGTGCACGTGATCCTGGATCGCTCCATCGAGCAGAATCGTCCGCAGTTCGGCCAGCAGGCGGGAGCGCGGCCGGATTCGCAACAGGCCACGCATGACCGCGGTCACCACGTAGGTGCGGTCGATCCCGACGGCATCCTGCTCGGCGGATACCTGCCGTTCCAGGCCGGTCACGGCCTCGGCCAGGCGATCCGGCGGGAAGCCGGCGCTGGACAGCGCGCCCAGCACCAGGGCCGCGACCTCGGGACGGCCGATCCCGCTCCCGGACCTGGTGGCCCAGCCGCCATCAGCCCGGCGCAGCTTCCACAGGGTTTCGGCGAGCATCGGCTGGGCAAGACGGCCGTCCTCCTCGCCAAGGAGCAGTGCCAGCTTCAGCCCGTAGGCGGTGCCGACCGCGGTGGGGCGCTGCCTGGCCTGTGCTTCCTCGAAGAAGTGCGGCCAGCCGGTCAGGACGCCGAGGTCGGGATCGTCGAAGGTGACCATGGTCTCGCGCAGTGCCTGAGCGCAGGCCTGGAACACCATGAGCGCGCTGCGCTCGCTGGCCGGGATGGCGCGCGACTGCGGGCTCAGCGGCTGGGCTGCGGCGATGGCCTGAGCCACCTCGGGGAGCGTGCGGGTCACGTCGGTGAGCCTGGTGGCAACGAGCGAGGCTCCGGCGGCGGCGTCCGGGATTCTTCCGCGCGGGATGGCCCGCACCACCGCGACCGCGGCGTGCCCGGCGGCTTCGGTGATCCGCAGCACGGGACCGCCGGAGATGCCGTGCGGGTCGACCGGGCTGACCGCCCCGAACGCGGTTCCGGTCAGCTTGACGCCGGTGACCTCGCCCAGCGGCAAGGCGACGCCCACCACGGTGGCCTGGTTGGTATCGCTGTCCGCCGCCACGCCGGACACCGGGAAGCCCATCACCTGGACCGTGTCGTTGACCAGGATCTCCGGGTGCAGGGGGATGGCCGCCGCGGACATGATGGCCGTCGCTTCCGGTGCCGTCAGGCCCGCGTCGGCCAGCCGCGGCGGGTCGACGGCAAGGACGGCGACGTCGAAGGCCGAGTCATAGTTGGTCACCCGGACCGGTATGTAGGCGTACGTCCGGCCATCTGGCGTGTCGGTACGCAGTCTGAACCACAGCGGGGTGTGGGCGGCCAGGGAGTCGCGTACGCAGTGCCAGGCGGTGATCACGTGCCTGTCGCTGATGGCGAAGGCGGAGCGCAGTAGCTCGCGGTCGCCTGCCGGCGCCGCCTCGTCGGCCATTCTGGCCTCGCGTTCGGCGTCGCTGAGCAGGCGGCCTATTCGTGGTTCGGGCATGGGTCCGCTGTCCTGGCTGCGGCTGTTCAGGAGCTGGCCTGCTGGCTGGCGGCCTGCTGGCTGGCCGTCTGCTGGCTGGCCGTCTGCTGGTTCGCGGCCTGCGGGTTCGCGGCCTGCCGGGAGAGCCGGATGGTCACCTGGGCGCTGGACTGGGCTTGGGCGGTGAACAGGGCCTGGACGCCCGCGGCCAGGCTGATCCCGAAGGTGATCTCCACTTCTTCGATGGCCAGGTTCTGCCCGGTGGGCGGCGCAACCTTCTGGTCGATGGCCTCGGCGATGCGCTGGGCGGTGATCCCGATCTGGCTGGCGATGGCTTCGGTCGCGGCACGGACGGCCGCCTCGCCTCGTTCGATCTGCGCGGCCGGGCGCTCCAGGGTTTTCCGGCGACCGAGCACGTCATCGTAGCCCGGAACACTGCCCCCGCTGGCTTGCTGGCCATCGTCCGGGGTTGCGGCGACGCTTTCGATGACGGGAACGATGGCGACGCCAACATCATAGGAACCTGCTCTGGCTATGTCCTCCCCTGACATGTGCCGACCGCCTCTCCAGCCACCCGATCTTGCACCAACGTTTGCAAGTTACCTCACGTGGCGGGGAAATGGCCGCAGGTAGCCAGGTGTGGTCATAAGGGCTGAAACGCTGGGCTATCCGGCGGCCCACCGGATTGTTCACACGCGTCCGGCGGGCTGGGTGACGGACCGTAACAGGACGGGAATGTCGGTGCCAGATGCGATACTGATGGGTATGGATCTGGACTCGTGCGGACGCATGGTCGGCCGTGCCGGCGAGCTTGCCAGACTGCTTGCCCTGCTGGACTCGGTAGCCACCGGAGAGGCTGCGGTTGCCCTGGTCAGCGGTGACGCAGGGGTCGGTAAGACACGCCTGGTGACGGAGCTGATGACGCGCGCGCGTGAGCGTGGGTTCACCGTGCTGGCCGGCCGCTGCGCCGAGCTGGGTGACAGTGTTCCCTACCTGCCGCTCGCGGATGCGCTGCGGAGCGTAGTCGGCGGTGCCGCGGGCACCGTGGCTGAGCTCGTCGCGGACCGGCCGGTGCTCGGGCGGCTGCTGCCCGACCACGAGGCAGGCATCCCGGCCAGCGGTGACGGGCGCGAACTGGCCAGGCAGCAGCTCTTCGGCGCGGTGCTCGGGCTGCTCAGCGAGCTGGCCGAGGCGAGCCCGGTGCTGCTCGTGCTCGAAGACCTGCACTGGGCCGACCGGTCGACCCGGGATCTGGTGACGTTCCTGTCCCGGGTGCTGCACCGCGAGCGCGTGGCCGTGCTCGGCAGCTACCGGACCGATGACCTGCACCGCCGTCACCCGCTCCGGCCGGTCGTCGCCGAACTGCTCCGGCTGCCGAACGTGACGCCCGTCGACCTCGGGCCACTGGAGCCCGCCGCGCTCGCCGAGCATCTCAGCGCGCTCGCCGAGGCCAGCCGGCGGCGTGCGCTGGAGGCGCCCGAGCTGCTGACCATCCTGGACCGGGCCGAGGGCAACGCCTACTACGCCGAGGAACTGCTCGCCGCCTCGGCCGGAGACGAGGAGCTCCCGGCCAGCCTGGCCGCGCTGCTGATGACCAGGGTGGAGCGGCTGTCGGCCACCGCTCAGCAGGCGCTGCGCGCCGCGGCGGTGAGCGGGCGCAGGGTGGACGACGAGCTGGTCATGGCCGCCTCCGGCCTCCCGCCCCCGGAGTATGAGGCGGCCATCCGCGAGGCCGTGGCGCACCAGTTGCTCGCGCCCGACGGCCAGGAGGGATTCAGGTTCCGGCACGCGCTGCTGCGCGAGGCGATCTACGCAGACCTGCTGCCCGGCGAGCGAACCAGGCTGCACGCGACGCTGGCCGGGCTGCTGGCCGACGAGCGGCGGCTCGACGCCGTGCCCGGGTCCGCGGCCGAACTGGCCCATCACTGCCTGGCCAGCCACGACAACGCTGGGGCCTTCACCGCCTCGGTGCGGGCCGGCCGGGAAGCCGAGCGGCTCGCCGCCCCGGCCGAGGCGCACCGGCACTACGACGAGGCGCTGAGCCTGTGGGAGCGCGTTGACGAGCCGGAGAAGCTGTCCGGCATGAACCGGCCGAAGCTGGCGCTCAAATCCTCGACCAACGCCGCGGCCAGCGGTGACATCCCCCGGGCCGTGCACCAGCTCCGGCGGGTCAGCCAGTACCTGGGTGACGACGTCGGGCCGGACCTGGTGAGCCGGATCCGGGAGCGGCTGGCGTTCTTCTACCTGCAGCTAGAGTCGGTGCCCGAGGCGATCGAGGCGGCCAAGGCGGCGATCGACGCGATGCCTGGCGACCCGCCGAGCTGGGAGCGGGCCCGGGCCATGGGCACCTACGCCAACGTGCTGCTGGCCACCGACGACGAGCAGGCGCGCGAGCAGGCCGAGTGCGCGATCGTGGTCGCCAGGGCGGCCAACGCCCCCTGGGTCGAGGCCGACGCCATGGTGACGCTCGGCCAGGTCAGCGAGCGCAGCGGGCATATCGAGGAGATGTTCGGTCAGTTTGCCGCCGCCTTCAAGCAGGCGAGCGAGGCGAAGGTGCTGGCCGTCGAGCTGCGGGCCGCCTTCCACCTCGCCCGGGCCCGGCTGGAGCGGGGCGACCTGCTGGAGGCGGCGACCATCGCGCACCAGGGCTTCAGCCGGGCCGAGCAGGCCGGGCTGGCCCGCGCGCCGTACGGCACCGACCTGCAGTACCTGCACTACCTGGCGCACTACGGCGACGGTGACTGGGACCACGCGCAGGAGCTGGCCGACGGGTTCAGCGTCCGGGTGGCCACCAACGCCGAGGCCGAGCTATCCGCGATGGCGCTGTTCATCGACGTCGCCAGGGGACACGACGCGGTGATCGCCGAGCGCCGCCGGTGGCTGGAGCCGTTCTGGCCGGCCGCAGAATTCGCCGAGTACACCGCCCGGGGGCTGCTGGCCGAGCACGCGCTGTGGCACGGCGACGCCGAGACGGCCCTGGCCGAGATCGGTGCGGCCATCGCGGCCGAGGCGGACCAGGACGAGTACTACGGCCCGCCGGTCATCCGGCTGGCCGCGATCGGCCTGTGCGCCCGGGCCGACCGGGCTGTCAGGGCCCGGGTCGCCGGCGACCACGCGGCCGAGCAGGCCGAGATCGGCGCCGCGGGCGAGCTGATCGAGGCCGCCCGGAGCGGGGCGGAGCACCGGCGCAGGCCCAAGGCCATCCTGGGCATCGAGGGCCGGGCCTGGCTGGCTCGCGCGGAGGCCGAGTGGCGCCGGGCCACCGGGGTCAACTCGCCGGAAGCCTGGCAGTCCGTGCTGGACGCGTTCGGTCAGGGATACGTCTACGAGGCGGCCCGGGCCCGGTGGCGCCTGGCCGAAGCGCTGGCCGAAGCCGGGCGGCGGGACGACGCACAGCGCGAGTGGGACAAGGCCGCGGAGGTCGCCGACCAGCTGGGTGCGCGGCCACTGCGGGCAGCCCTGGACAGCCTGGCCCGGCGGGCGCGGCTCGGCCACGGCCCCACGCCGGACTGGTCCGGTGGGCGGCCGGGCAAGCTGGCCAGCCTGACCGGCCGCGAACGCGAGGTGCTCAAGCTGATCGTGGCCGGCCGCAGCAACAGGGAGATCGGCACGACGCTGTTCATCGCGCCCAAGACGGCGAGCGTGCACGTCTCGAACATCCTGGCCAAGCTCGGCGCCTCCAGCCGTACCGAGGCGGCCGCCATCGCCCACGAGGAAGGCCTGATGGAGGCGGCCCATTAAGGGGCTTCCGAGTTATTCCGGGGACGACCCCCGGGTGTGACGGCTTCGCCGTCGCAAGCCGAACGGGCGGGGTCCGGGCTGGGAGCTTCGGCACGGGCTAGGGCTTGAGGGCTTCTAGGATCGGCTAGGGCTTGAGGGCTTCTAGGATCTCGGTGGCGCGGGCGGTTGCTTCGGATGGGGTGACGGCGGGGGAGCCGATCTGGGGATCCCAGTTGAGGTCATAGAAGAGTTCGGTGACGCCTTGTTCGCTGAGCCAGGCTGTGTCGGCGCGAATCTGGTCGTAGGAGCCGCAGAGCAGGCGGCGGCTGCCGTCGGATGCGGTGACCTCCTGGCCTGCCCGGACCACGCCGCGGCAGATGATCCGGATCGCGCCGGGGTCGCGCCCGGCGTCCCGTGCCGCGTTGCGGACGACGCTGGCCCCTTCGTGGATTCGGGACAGGTCGGTCCTGCTGGAGGTCACCCAGCCATCGGCGATCCGCCCGGCCCGCTGCAGCGCGGCCGGGACCATCCCCCCGAGCAGGATGGGCGGCCCGCCCGGCTGAACCGGCTTCGGCTCGGCCCGCCCGGCCGGGACCGAGTAGAACTCACCGCTGAACTCGGTGACCCCGTCCGCCCACAGGGCGCGCAGCACCGCGATGTACTCGGCGGCGCGGGCGCCGCGCCGCGGCATCGTCGCGCCCGCCGCCTCGAACTCCTCCGGCATCCAGCCGATGCCGAGCCCCAGATCCAGCCGCCCGGACGACAGGACATCGAGCGTGACCGCCTGCTTGGCCAGCACTGAGGGGGAGACGAACGGCAGGTTCACCACGGCCACGCCGAGCCTGATCCGCGACGTCCCTGCTGCCGCGTAGCCCAGCGCCACCATCGGGTCGAGCACGCTGTGGTACACCGGCTCCATCTTGGAGGCCACCGGGACCAGCAGCCGCTGGAAGGCCCAGAGCGAGTCGTAGCCCGCCTGCTCGGCCCGGAGCGCAAAACTGGCCAGGTTCTCCGGAGTCGCCCAGGCGCCGGACACGGGAGCACCGAAACCGATCTTCATGTGCTTCACCCTAGGACACGTGCGGTGGCCGGCCGTGGGGCGGTGGCCGGCCGTGGGGCGGTGGCCCGCCGTGGGCGGTGGCCCGCCGTGGATAGCCCTCGGTTTCGGGGTCAGGGGGCTTCGGGTGTAGTCATGATTCTTCTGGGTCGGGCAGTTCCTGGGCGAACTCCCAGATGTGGCCGTCCGGGTCGGCGAAACTGATCGTGCGCTGTCCCCAGTCACGGTTGAGCGGGCCGTTGAGCATCTCTACGCCACGGCCGGTGAGTTCGTCATACACGGCGTCCACGCTGTCCACCCAGATGGTGAACTGGAAGCGCGACCCGGACTCGCGGCTGGCGACCTGGGCGGGCTCGATGAGACTGTGAGCCGCGGCCGACTTGAGCACGTTGAGCAACATGTTCTCGAAGCGGAACACCACGGAGTTCTCGTCCTCGAAGATCGTCCCGAGGCCGAAGACGTTCTCGTAGAAAGATTTCGAACGTTGCGGATCCTCGACGAACAGGGTGATGGCGCCCACATTCTTCGGCCACGCGTTCACTGCCGCACTCTTCCTCTCCCGGTTCCCAGGTCTGCCCTGGTGCACCGGCCCTCCCTAGCCAACGGATTGTCATCTGCTGCTCCCGCCATGATGCCGCCGCAGCCTCCCCATGTGCGCCGACCTGACCACATCCGGACACTCCGTAGACATTCCTTGCATGAGATGCCAGCGGGACCGGACGGGAAGCCCCCGCCCTTGACGACGGTGGGGAGTCGGCGGATGGGCATCGGCGGTCGCTGGTGGGGGCGGAAATGACATCGGCTAGTCTTCGGCCGTTGCTACATATGGGAGTACGGGGTCAGTGCGAGTCACCTGGCAGGGAGGCCGGTAACCGATGGAATCCAGTGCGCGGACGTGGATCGGTGCGCTTCGCGGCTCGCAGCAGCGGCTGGCGTCGCTGGCCGGCCCGCTCACCCCCGAGCAGTTGCGTCAGCCCTCGTATTGCTCCGGCTGGAGCATCGCCCAGGTGCTGTCCCACCTCGGCAGCCAGGCGGAGATCGGGCAGGCGAGCCTGGCCGCCGTGCTGGCCGGCGCCGAGCCGCTCAGCATGGATGACTTCAAGAAGATCTGGGCAGTCTGGGACGCCCGGGATCCGGACGACCAGGCGGCCCGGTCCCTGGCCCAGGATGCCGAGCTGGCCGGCCGCTACGAGCGGCTCAGCGACGGCGAACTGGCGGGGATCCGCGCGCCGCTGTTCGGCATGGAATTCGACGCCGTCGGGCTGATGTGGCTGCGGCTGGGCGAACATGCCGTGCACTCGTGGGACATCGCGGTCAGCCTCGACCCGGCCGCGACGGTCGCGGGTGAGTCTGTCCGGCTGCTGCTGGACAGGATTTCCTGGGTCGCCGGGCGCGCGGGCAAGGCCGGCGGCGATCCCTACCGGGTGATCATCGAGACGACCGGGCCGCACCGCAGTTTCCTGCTCGACGTGGGAGAGTCCGTGTCGCTGTCCGAGATCGCTGCGGGTGATGAACCGGCCGGTGGCGAGGTTGGCCGGATCCGGATGCCCGGTGAGGCGCTGCTGCGGCTCGTCTACGGCCGTCTCGACGCTGACCACACCCCGCCGGTGGAGATTCTGGCTGGTGACATCGGCCTGGACCGCCTGCGCCAGACCTTCCCCGGCTTCTGACCCAACCCTGACCTGAGCTGACCTGACCTGGCCGACCGGCCGGCTCCGGCCTGCCTGGATTCAGACGGTTGGGCCCGGAGACAGGGGCGGTGGCGGTCCCGGGCCGGGGTGGTGGCGGTCCTGCGCCAGGGTGGCGGGTATCCCGGATGTGGAATATGCGCCGGTGGCGTTGTTGTCGACCACATTGAGTCTGTTCTGTTTCATAGACCGTTGCCAGCGGTGGATCAGGCTGCGCTGGCAAGGTCGTGTGACGATCCCGGGCCGGTGACGAGGCCCCCGGTACGAAAGGAAATGATGAGCGACCGGCGCATCGATATCACCGGTCTTCAAGTTCTGGCAGGCGTGCTGGCGACGGTCACGGGCGCCGTCGCCGCCTCTTACCTCGGGGTAGCGGGGACCATGATCGGCGCAGCCGTGATGAGCGTGGCCAGCACGGCGGGCAGCGCGGTGTACAAGCATTACCTCGGCCGCACCGCCGGGCGGCTGAAAGAGCTCAAGGAAGCCGCGCCCTTGACCGCGCACAAGGCGGCCGGGCGGATGAAGGGCGCCGAGACACACCCCATCTCGCTGCGGCACGAGATCGCCGCCCGGCCGGCCAGGGCTGGTGAGCACGCGGCCGGTGGGCCTCAGCGTGCGGTGGCTGGTTCGGGTGGGGAGTCTGGGCGTGAGACGGGTGCCATCTCGGCCGGGGTTGGTGACCGCGCGGCCGGCGGCGCTGATGGTACGCCGCGACGGTCACGGCAGTGGTCGCTGGTGCTGCCGGGCTGGTTGCGTGGGCGGCCCCGCTGGCTGCTTACCGGCGTCGCGACGATCGGGCTGTTCGCCGGCGTGGTTGGCGGGATCACCCTGTTCGAGCTGGCCGCGGGGAAGCCGCTGGAAGCCGTGGTCTGGCACCGTGGCGGTTCGGGAACGACCGTGGGTGGCATCGTGGGGAACCAGCCGTCGCATTCGGCAGCTCCACCGTCGCGCACCGCCGAGCCGTCAGGAAGGCCGTCGTCCCCCACACCGAGCGGCAGCGCGACGAACTCGCCTGCCCCGTCGCCTACGCCCTCGTCCGGCTCGCCGTCGCCGACATCCAGTGGCAGCCCGTTCCCGTCGCCAAGCTCATCGAGCCCGTCTGCCACGCCCTAGCCCCGGCTCACCCGCAGCCCTCCTCACCCACTCCGGTCTTCCGGCCCAGCCTGGCGGACCGGATGAGGCCGAATCCGGATATGGCTTACGATGCCGTGCGATGGACCTGGCGTTCGCGGCGGCGTTGGGAACTCGTTGCCCGGCGCTCGGCGCAGGTAAAGACTGACCGCATACGTTGGCGCTCGATGCGGCAGGCGAACCGCGAGGATCGGCCGGACTTCAGGAGGCAACGGTGACCGAGGACGACAACCAGCGCAACGCTGACCAGGACGCGGCCGCCGGGAGGGAAGCCGCGGCCGGGGCACTGAGCCAGGATCCGACCAGGCGCTCTTTCGTCGTAGGCGGCGCGGCGCTCGGCGCGGCCGGCATGATGGCCGGGCGGCTGACCGGCAAGCAGGCCCGGCTTATCGAGAGCGCGGCAGAGATCCACCCGACGAGCAAGCCCACGCTCCATGACATCGAGCACGTGGTCATCGTGATGCAGGAGAACCGCTCCTTCGACCACTACTTCGGGACCCTGTCCGGCGTGCGCGGGTTCTCCGACCCCAACGTCCTCCACCAGACGGTCAACGGAAAGACCTATCCGGTCTGGGACCAGTTCGGCTACAAGCCGGGCACCGGCGTCGACCCCAACGGCTACATGCAGCCCTTCCACCTGCTCAGCGACCCACCGCTCAAGGACGGCGAGACCACCAACGACATCACGCACTCCTGGGGCCCGCAGCACCAGAGCTGGAACAACGGTGCGATGGACGCCTTCATGACCGCGCACCTGGCCGCAGACGGGGACACCAACGGCCCGCTGACCATGGGCTACTTCACGATCTCCGAGCTGGGGTTCTACTACGCGCTGGCCAACGCGTTCACCATCTGCGACGGGTACCACTGTTCGGTGCTCGGCCCCACGGACCCGAACCGGATCATGTCACTGTCCGCCACGATCGACCCCCACGGCACCCACGGCGGCCCGGTGGTTCAGACCTTCACCAACCGGCTGAGCGAGTACGGCACGCTCACCTGGAAGACCATGCCCGAGGCGCTGCTGTCCGCCGGGGTGAGCTGGAAGGTCTACAACGACCCGCTCAGCCTGCTGGCGCTGAGCCCGCTGCCCTACTTCAAGAACTACAACGACCCGCTCTCGATCACCGGCCTGGAGCTGATTGCCAAGGGGCTCACGCCGACCTACCCCGGCGACTTCGACTCCGATGTCGCGTCGGGGTCGCTGCCCTCGGTGTCCTGGATCATGTCCCCGCTCGCCGAGTGCGAGCATCCGGCTGCTCCGCCCGAGTACGGCGAGTACCTGGTCCAGAAGGTGCTCCACACGCTGGTGTCCAACCCTGACGTGTGGGCCAAGACGGTCCTGTTCATCGTCTACGACGAGAACGGTGGCTGGTTCGACCACGTGCCGCCGGTCACCGCGCCGCAGGGCACGGCGGACGAGTGGCTTACCGTCCTGCCCCCGGCCGCCGATGGCATCGCCGGCCCGATCGGCCTCGGGTTCCGCACGCCATGCCTGGTCATCTCGCCGTTCAGCCGCGGCGGCTACCTCTGCTCCGACACCTTCGACCACACCTCGCTGCTGCGTTTCATCGAGACCCGCTTCGGCGTGACCGTGCCGAACCTGTCGGCTTGGCGGCGCAGCGTCACCGGTGACATGACCACCGCCCTGGACCTGGTCAACCCGCCGGATACCCACGTGCCGAGCCTGCCCAAGACATCGCTTGGCAACGTAAAGGTTGCCGAGCAGGCCGTGCTCAACGCGCTGGCTGGCACCGAAGATGTGGGCATCCCGTATCCGCTGCCGGCTCACAACTCCATGCCCACCCAGATGAAGACCCCGGCGCGCCCGCCCGTGCCGTCCTGACCTGAACCGGGCGAGTAGCCGGCTTGCGGGTATGACGGGGCCGGCTCCCGATAGCCTGGACCAGCAGCCAGACCTGGAGGAGGAGT
Organism: Streptosporangiaceae bacterium; assembly: GCA_035308365.1. Lineage (GTDB taxonomy): Bacteria > Actinomycetota > Actinomycetes > Streptosporangiales > Streptosporangiaceae > PALSA-505. The sequence continues at coordinate 30,797 of DATGGU010000045.1, read as the reverse complement.
GGCAGGTGGGTGAGTTCGTGCCGGCCTCGGCTGAGGGAGCCGAGGTAGCCGCAGGCCTGCGGGATAAGTCGGCCCGGCTGACCGCTGCCGCCGCCACTGCCGCAACGGTCAGCCATGCGGCGAGCAGCGACGCTGGGCAGCCCAGCGAGGTGTCGGTTACCGCCACCGGCAGCGGCCAGGTGAGCAAGATCTATGTCGGGCCGAAGGCGATGCACTCCGGCGCGCCCGAGCTGGCTGGGACGCTGTCCCGTCTGGTGAACGAGGCGGTCCATGGGGCCAGGCAGCGGGCCGGAGAGGCCCTGCAGGCAGCCTTGGTGGAAGCGGGCGAACCAGACTTGGCCACGGCCCTGCGGGGGGCCATGTCCTCGGCGGAGCAGCTTGCCACCCAGTTGGCCGGGCGGACCGTCAGCGCGAGTTCGCCTGGCCGGAAGGTGACCGTGACCGCGAACGGAGCGGAAGAGATCACGGGGATCGAGTTCGGCGCCACCGCGCTGCGCGGGTACGACAACGTGAGCCTCGCCGCGGAGATCGCCGCGGCGGTCAACGGGGCGTTCGAGGCCGCGCGCCGCCTGCAGGACACGGTGACCAGCGAGGCCCCGGCAGCTTCGGCCCCGGATCTGGCCGAAGTGCTTCACGAGCGGGTCAGCGCGTTCCATCGTCAGATGGACGAACTGGACCGGCGGCTCGGCGAGGTGAGCACGGGACTGACCGGCCCGTCTTGATCCCCGTGGGACAGGCGCTCACCGGGTAAGGCCCGGCGGGAGCGGGGAGCGGAGGTGGGCTTCAGGGGGCTGGGAGTGTGCCTGGGCTGGACAGGATTCTGGCTAGTTCGTCGGCCCTGGTGGTGAGCAGACGGCTGAGCTTGAGGGCGATCAGGGAGCCGTCGGCGAAGGCGATCACTACGCGGCCGCGGATGAGAGGCCTGCTCATCCTGGCCGCGCCGGCTATGGCGCCCAGGGGGATGTCCAGGGCGGAGCTGAAGACCCGCTTGTCGGCGTAGCCTTCATGGCCGGCCAGGGTCAGGCGGCGGTCGGTGACCAGCAGGGCGGGTTCCGCGCCGGCTGTGCGATTTGCTTCGGCCAGACGGTGGGCCCAGGAGCCTATGTGACCGGAGGCGGATATGCCGCCCGTCATCTTGCTGAGCGACGGTGAGTTAGGGCCGGTGATCAGGAGGCCGGCGACGCCCAGGGCGGTCTCGCCGGTCTTGCGCAGCCCGGAGCGCTCATCGGGCGGTGGGGGCGGCTGCTCGAGTTCCTGCTTTCCGTCGGCTATCTCGAAGTACGTGAGCATCCGGAGTGTCTCGTCCGGGCCGAGTATGCGCAGGATCTTCTCCCGGCTCTGCCGGACCTGGAGCGCTCTGGCCAGCAATTCCCGCCTCCTGAAGGGCCTGGACCCGGGAACAGGTTACCGTTCCGCCGGATAACGGGCGCCTAGCCACCGGTGCTGCTCTGCGCCTGGTTGACGTCCTGGACGCCTTTGACGGTGCTGGTGACCACCCGGTAGGCACCACCGACCGGGCCGGGCATGGCGGGCGCGCCGCCGTCCACGGTATGGCTGACGGCCTGTCTGGCTCCCGCGGTGATCAGGCCACGCTGGACCGTGTAGGGAAGCTTGTTCAGCAGGCCCTTGGTGTCCTTCAGCGCCTTCTGCAGGTCGCTGAGATACTTCACGACCTTCTGGCAGATCGAGGCGACCTGCTTCAGCAGGGAAGCGATCTTTTCCAGGACCGACGCCAGCTTGGCGATCACGCCACCGATTTCCTCGCAGGCTGTCGCGAACTTCTCGGCCGCCGCCGCGGCTCCGGCGGCCAGGCTCGCGCCGAAGCTGAAGAAGGCGGCGATGCCGGAAATAATCGCGTCCTGGAGAATGAACGAGACCGTGGACTCGACAATGTCCACGATGATGTTGGCGCTCTGCGTGCACGCCTGCGCCGCCCCGTCGAGCAGTTGCTGGGTCTGCCCGGTGGACTGGCCCAGCGAGCTGAGCTGCTGCTCGACCTGGGCCATCTGCGCGCTGAACGCCTCGTAGGCCGGGCCGGAGTATGCCCCGCCGCCGAGGATGCTTGTGCGGTCCTGCTGCTGTTCGGTGCCGAGCTGCTGGATCTGCCGGCCGAGCGCGGCGTAGGAGTTGCCGGCGCTCACCAGCTGGTCCGGGTGGCCGGCGACGTCCTGCAGCTTCTGGTCCACCCAGTTGAAGGGGGTGCGCAGCACGCTCTGGATGAAGCCGGGGAGGCGGTTGAACTGCTGTTCCAGCTCGTTCGTGTAAACCGGTGCGCTGCTCATCTGGTCACCACCAGCCCGTCAGCCCTTGGGCAGGCTCTGCTCGATGGATTGGTTGTCTTGGTCGATCCGGCTGACGCTCAACCGGATCCCCGATGCGATGCTGCTCATGGCCTCTGCGGCGAACTGCAGGCCCTGGCCGACCGACTGCGCCTGCTCCTGGTAGGACGAGTAGACCAGGGCGCCAAACATATAGCCGAAGGCGTCGCGGCTGACCTGGATATGCTGCGCCTGGCTGTAGGCCTGACTGAAGCTGGTGGCCCGGTCGTCGGATGTCTGCGCGAAGCGGAGCAGGGCAGAGTCGGTGTAGGTGATGCTGCCCGAGCCACCCCGCCCGCCCGGCCGTCCTCCGCCGCGCCCATGGGCCGATCGCGGGTGAGAAGGGCTGGGGGAGGGTGGTGAGCCGCCCGTCGTGCCTGTTCCTGGTGCTGACGACGGGGCCTGCCCGTTCAGCAGATGCTCGATGCTCGGCCGCTGTCCACCGGCCATGGCAGATCACCTCCGTGCAATGCTTTACCAGACTTTAGCGACAATTGGTGGCGTCTGTCTGGGTGCCCACCCAACTACCGCGGGTTCCTGCTGCCCGCGGCGCCATGACCAGGGGCCGGTCTGCCCAGCTCGCTTCGGCGGCCTCGCGGGTGCCGGTCTCGCCGCGGGCGCAGCGTTCCCCTGGTGTACGCTGCGAGCCCTCGCCCCCCGTTACGCAGGAGCCACCGATGCTGGTCGCCGGAGTTGACAGCTCGACGCAGTCGTCCAAGGTGGTGCTCTGCCAGGCCGGCGACGGGACCGTGGTGGCCACCGGCTCGGCGCCGCACCCGGACGGGACCGAGTGCGACCCGCAGGCCTGGTGGGAAGCCTTGCAGAAGGCCGGCGACGGGCTGCTCGGCCAGGCGGCCGCCGTCGGGGTGGCCGCGCAGCAGCACGGCATGATCGCGCTCGGCGAGGCCGGCACCGTGCTGCGGCCCGCCATGCTGTGGAACGACATGCGCTCGGCGCGGCAGGCGGTGGACCTGATCGCGGAACTCGGCGGCCCGGCGCAGTGGGCGGCCAGCACCGGCAGCGTGCCCACCGCGTCGTTCACGGTGACGAAGCTGCGCTGGCTGGCCGAGCGCGAGCCGGGCAACGCCGCCCGCACCCGCCTGGTCATGCTGCCGCACGACTGGCTGACCTGGCAGCTCGGCCAGGCCCAGGGGGCGGGCCCGGTCACCGACCGGGGCGATGCCTCGGGCACCGGGTACTTCTCGCCCGCTGCCAGCACATGGCTGCCGGACATCGCCGCGGCGGCGCTCGGTCACGGCGTGGACCTGCCGCGGGTGGCCGGGCCGGGCGACGTGACCGGCGAGACCTCGTGGGGGGCCGCGCTGTCCGCTGGCACGGGTGACAACATGGGCGCGGCGCTCGGTCTCGGCCTGGGCGAGGGCGACGTGGTGATCTCGATCGGCACCTCGGGCACCGCCTACGCGGTGACCGCGATGGGCGCGTCCGACGCATCCGGCGCGGTGGCCGGGTTCGCGGACGCGACCGGACGGTTCCTGCCGCTGGTCGCCACCGTGAACGCCGCCCGGGTGCTCACGCTCACCGCCGGGCTGCTCGGCGTGGACACCGCGGCCCTGTCGCGGCTCGCGCTCGCCGCCCGGCCGGGTGCGGGCGGGCTGACCCTGCTGCCCTACCTGGACGGCGAGCGCACCCCCAACAGGCCGGACGCGACCGGCCTGCTCAGCGGCCTGACGACGGCCAACGGGACGCGGGAGAACCTGGCCCGCGCGGCGGTGGAGGCGGTGCTCTGCTCGCTGGCCGACGCCATGGATTACCTGTCCGCGGCGACCGGCCTGACGCCACGCCGGGTGCTGCTCATCGGCGGCGCGGCCAGGTCCGAGGCGGTGCGGGTCATCGCGCCCGGCATCTTCGGCACCGAGGTGGCCGTCCCCGAGCCGGCCGAGTACGTGGCGATCGGCGCGGCCAGGCAGGCCGCCTGGGCGCTGGCCGGTGGCGGCGCCCCGCCGTCGTGGCCGGCTCCCGAGCCGGCCGTTTACCAGGGCGAACCCGTCCCGCGGGTCCGGGAGAAGTACGCGGCGCTACGGGACGCGCGGGCGCCTTGATCCCCACCCGGGATCCGGGCGGCCAGGCCGTTCAGGTGTGGTCCCGGCGCTGCCGAACCGCCTGGTGGTGCAGGTCGGCCTGGACCTCGTGACCGAGCCGCCTGGTCTCCCGCCGGTTGAGGAAGGCGCCGGCCACCGCGCCGGTGAACAGCGGGCCGAGCGAGAACGCGCTGCGGCCCGCGCGGGCTGCCAGCCGCCGTTGCAACTGCCGGGCCAGTGGGGAGCCCGCGGCCAGGGCCAGCCCGCCGGGCACCATGAACACCCCGCGGCGGTGTGCCCAGGACGCGATGTAGGCGGTGCCCCGTTCCACCTTGCCGCCGGAGGCCGGCATCCCGTACGCCTCGTGCAGTTCGGCCACCAGCTTGATCTCGATGCCCACCAGGGCGACCGTCTCGGTCAGCACCTCGGCCGGGAAGGCGGGCAGCGTCGTCGGCACGGCCGCCCACGCCCCGACGGCACCACCGACCGCCGCCGACGCCTTGGCCGCGCTCTCGATGAGCGCATCGGCCATGGCATCGCTGTCCAGGCCGGGAAACTGTGCGTGCAACGTGGCCTGGTCCCGGATCTTCAGCCGGGGGGCCATGGCGATCACTTGTGCCGTCAGCCAGTGGCGGCTCAGCCGCACCCGGCGCCGGGCCGCCCGCATGGTGCTGCCGGTCATCCGCGCTCCGGTCAGTGCTGCGGCGCTGACCGGCTCCATCAGCCGCCGGGCCAGCGGCGTGCGCGGCTCCTGGCTCTCGGTGAGTTCGACCGCGAGCTCGGCGGCCCGCTCGGGAATGGCACCGGGCGGCTGCCCCGGTGCCGGCCCGGGCGTCTCGTCCACGGCATCGGTCATAAAACGAACCTACCCGCCGCCGCCCGCACTCACCGCAACGGCTCGGGGCGGGCTACGGTGGCACCACCGGCACCGCAGGAGGGCCACCGGCACCGCAGGAGGGAAGGGCGCCATGACCACCGGCAGCTATGAGCCGCAGCCGTCCGACAAGTTCTCGTTCGGCATCTGGACTGTGGGCTGGCAGGCCATCGACGTGTTCGGCCCGGCGACCAGAGCGCCGATGCCCGCCGAACGCGCCGTCCGCAAGCTGGCCGAACTCGGCGCCTACGGGGTGAACTTCCACGACAACGACGTGTTCCCGTTCGAGGCGGCCGATGACGAACGGGAGAAGCGGATCGGCGCCTTCCGGGCCGCGCTGGATGAGACCGGCCTGGTGGTGACCACGGCCACGACGAACCTGTTCTCGCACCCGGTGTTCAAGGACGGCGCGTTCACCGCCAACGATCGCGACATCCGCCGGTTCGCGCTGGCCAAGGTCATGCGCAACCTGGATCTCGCGGCCGGGCTCGGCGCCTCGGCCTACATCTGCTGGGGTGGCCGCGAGGGCGCCGAGTCCGGCGCGGCCAAGGACGTGCGGGTCGCGCTGGACCGCTACAAAGAGGCGTTCGACATCCTGGGCTCCTACGTGCTCGACCAGGGGTACCAGATAAGGTTCGCCATCGAGCCCAAGCCGAACGAGCCGCGCGGCGACATTCTGCTGCCCACCCTCGGCCACGCGCTGGCCTTCATAGAACGGCTCGAACACGGGGAACTGTTCGGCCTCAACCCAGAGGTCGGCCACGAGGAGATGGCCGGGCTCAACTACGCGCACGGCATCGCCCAGGCGCTCTGGCACGGCAAGCTGTTCCACATCGACCTGAACGGGCAGAACGGTCCCCGCTACGACCAGGACCTGCGGTTCGGCGCCGGCAACGCGCGCGGCGCCTTCTGGGTGGTGGACGCGCTGGAAGCCGGCGGATACGACGGCGTGGTCCACTTCGACTACAAGCCGCCGCGCACCGAGGACGACGACGGCGTGTGGGAGTCGGCCCGCGCCTGCATGCGCAACTACCTGATCCTGCGGGAGAAGGTCCGCGCGTTCCGGGCCGACCCGGAGGTCACCGCCGCGCTGGCCGCGGCCGGTGTGCCGGACCTGGCCGTGCCCACCCTGGCCGAGGGCGAGTCATGGCGCGACATCAAGGATGTCACCGTCGACGCCGACGCCCTCGGTGCCAGGGGGATGGCCTACGAGCGCCTCGACCAGCTGGCGCTCGAGCACCTCTACGGGATCAGGTAGCCCGAACGTGCTGCCGCCGGGCAGGCCGGCGTAGTCCGGCTCGCTGGCGCCTGGGGCGCGGCTCAGCCGGCCGCGGTCAGGCTGACCGCCGCCTCGCCGGTGTACATCAGGAACGTCATCGTCTCCTGCAGGTACAGCTCGACCGCATCGGCGGTGTGTGACTGGTACCCGATCGAGGTGTCCTGGCCGATCTGCAGGCAGAAGTCGCCGCCCCGGGTGGTCAGCACGACGGCACCGCTGATGGCCGGCGCCCAGACGATGTCGCCGGACAGTTGCCGCTTGAGGTGTTCGAGCAGCGGGTAGCCGTGGTCGCTCGTCTCACTGACCGCGGTGTAGACGTCCGCACTGAGCACGGCCGCGTAGGGCCCGTCCACCCCGGCGGTCCGCAATGCGGACAGGGCCTGGGCGAACACATCGGGATAGCCCCTGGGGTCGGCGGGCAGGGCGATGGCCGGGCAGGTCGAGCCCGCCCGGATGCCATCGATCCCGCCGGCCGGGTAGCCGTCGAAGATCGCGCGGTCCTCGGCGAAGGCGATCTGCCGGGCCGCGTCCTTGACCGGCTGCCAGTCGGAGTCCTGGGCGCCCCGCTCCACGTCGTCGATCTCCTGCCGGTCCAGCCGGAACGGCACCCGCAACTGCACCAGCGCCGCGACCTGGTACTGGCGCGCCTGCACGCCCTCCCCGGGCGGATCGATGTCCCGCAGCCGCCCGGTCCCGGCCGCCGCGAACGCCGTTCCGGACGGCCCGTGCACGTCCACCACGCGCCGTCCGGCCAGGTGACGCCTGGCCGTGCGGGCGGCCTCCTCCTCGATCTGTGCCCAGGCGCCGTCGCAGACCGGTGCGAGCTCGCGGTGCAGGTTATTCATCCTGGGAAACTCCCCTCAGGCTGCCGATGTTCAGTGAACCGTCCGCCGCCGGTGCCTCGGCCTCGCCATCCGCCAGGCCCTCCAGCAGGTCAGCCGAGGGCACAAAGAACAGGTTGCCGGTCACCGCCCGGCTCACCAGGAAGATCGCCGCGCTGGTCAGTGGTGAATCCACCGCCTGCGGCCCGCCGCCGGGCCGCCCGTTCGTCTCAGCGTGCACGCACCCGTCCCTCGCCGCTGTCCCGTCCCGTCTCGCTCCGGTCATGATCCTTCTCTGGCGCTGCTTATTCTGCCTCACTCTCCCGCCGGGCTACCTGACGACCTTTGGTGAAAATTTACGGAGTCCGCAGCGTATGGCGGACGTGCAGCCGGTGCGTCCCACCCTTTCAAACCCCGCCCGCCGCCCGCCCGTGCCTGGCGGCGCGCATCCCCGGTGCGGGGATCGCCAGCACGGGGATCGGCGCGCTGCATATCAGTTCGGCCACGAATCGCCGCTCACGGCGGCGCCAGATCTTGCGCGCCGCCCGCAACAGTGCATGAATGACTATTCATACGTCTGGCATCGTGCCAGCCTGCACAAGGGTCAGGCCTATGAACGAGAGTTCATCCAGCGTGCCCGCCGAACCGCCGCAGGAGCAACCGCGCGCGGCCACGGCCGGGCACACCGACGCCGGGGCCAGGCAGGCCGGGGCCGTGCCTGGGCAGTCTGGCGGTGCGGCCGTGCAGGCCGGAACGGGGGATGGCCAGGCCGGGGGGCTCATGGTCCGGGATGTGACGGTCCGGTTCGGTGGGCTTACCGCGCTCGACGGCGTCTCGTTCACTGCCGCGCCGCGCCAGGTGACCGGCATCATCGGGCCGAACGGTGCGGGCAAGACGACCCTGCTGAACGCGGTCTGCGGCTTCGTCCGGCCCGAGGCCGGGCAGCTGAGCTTCGACGGCCACGACCTGTTCCGGCTGCGCCCGCACCGGCTGGCCGGCCTCGGGATCGCCCGGACGCTGCAGGGCCTGGGCCTGTTCGGCGGGCTGACCGTGCTGGAGAACGTCATGGTCGGCGCCCAATGCCATGCCCGCGCCGGGTTCTGGACCGCGCTGTTCGGCCTGCCCCGGTCGGACCGGGACGAGCGCAGGCTGCGGGAGCGGGCCCGGGCCGCGCTGGACCGGGTGGGCGCCGGTGACGTGGCGGACCGGATGCCCGGCGAACTCGCCTACGGCCTGCGCAAGCGGGTCGCGTTCGCCCGGGCGCTGGCGGCCGGGCCGCGCCTGCTGCTGCTCGACGAACCGGCCAGCGGGCTGCCGGAGGAAGAGCTCACCGGGATCGGCGAGCTTATCCGCCGCATCGCCACCGACACCTGTGTGGTTCTGGTCGAGCATCGCATCGACCTGATGATGGTGGCCTGCGACACGATCGTGGTGCTCGACTTCGGCAAGGTGATCGCCACCGGCCCGCCGTCCGTGGTGCTGACCGACCCGGCCGTCACCACCGCCTACCTGGGGGCGGCGGGCGATGGCTGACGCAGGCGGGAACGGTGGCCACCTGCCCGCGGGTGACGCTGGCTCACCGGCGGGCACCGGCGGCGGCCCGGCGCCCGGCACCGGCGGCGGCGGCCTGGCGGACGGCGTGCCCGTGCTGGCCGTGCAGGACCTCGTGGCCGGTTACGGCGAGGCCGTCGCGCTGGGCGGGGTCTCGATCTCGGCCGCCCAGGGCACGGTGACGGCCGTGCTCGGCGCGAACGGGGCGGGCAAGACCACGTTGCTGCGGGCGATCAGCGGGCTCATCAAGGTGCGCGGCGGCAGCGTGCTGCTGGACGGCGTGGATGTCACGCGCCGCAAACCCGAGGACATGGCCAGGGCCGGGGTGGCGCACGTGCCGGAGGGCCAGGGCGTGATCACCGAGCTGACCGTCGAGGAGAACCTGCGGCTCGGCGCGCTGATCCGGGCCGGCCGGGCCGTGCGAGCTGCCGCGCTGGAACAGGCCTACCAGCAGTTCCCCGTGCTGGCGTCGCGGCGGCGCAAGCCGGCCGCCACGCTGTCCGGCGGCGAGCGGCAGATGCTCGTGATCGCCAGGGCGCTGCTCGCCGCGCCCCGGGTGCTGCTGCTGGACGAACCCTCGCTCGGCCTGGCCCCCATTGTCATCAGTCAGGTGATGGCGCTGGTGGCCGGGCTCAGGGATTCCACCGGGCTGACCATCCTCCTGGTGGAGCAGAACGCCCGCGCCGCTCTGGCCATCGCCGACCGCGGCGTCGTGCTGAACCTCGGCAAGGTGGCCGTCACGGCGCAGGCCGCCGACCTCGCGGCCGACACCGGTCTGCTCAACCACTACCTCGGCTTGTAGGGGGCGCGGATGCAGGAGTTCCTGGAGTTCACCCTCGGCGGCATCAGCTTCGGCATGATCTACGCCGCGATCGGGCTGTCCCTCGTGCTGATCTGGCGGGGTACCCGGATCCTCAACTACGCCCAGGGCGGCATGGCGATGTTCACCACCTACATCGCGCTGATCGTCATCAACCACACCGGAAACTACTGGGCCGGGTTCGCCGTCGCCCTCGCCGCGGGCCTGGTTCTCGGCGCCGTCTGCGAGCTGGCCGTCCGGCCCGCCGAGGGCAAACCGCCGATGAACGCCGTGATCGTGACCATCGGCCTGCTGATCCTGCTCGAAGGGCTGGCCGGGATCATCTACGGCGGCCAGTACCGGTCCTTCCCCGCGGCCTTCTCGGTCACCGGGCTGCGGATCGGCAGCACCGCGCTCGGCGTGTCCCGCAACGACGTGTTCGTGGCCGCCGCGGTGCTCGCCGCCGCGCTGGCCCTGGCCGCGATGTTCCGCTATACCCAGGTCGGCCTGCGGCTGCGGGCGACCGCGTTCGGCCCCCGGGTGGCCAGGCTGCTCGGCATCCGGATCGGCCGGGTGCTCACCCTCGGCTGGGCGCTGGCCGGCCTGATCGGCGCGCTGGCCGGCGTGCTCGTGTCGCCGTCCACCTTCCTCTACCCGGACAGCATGGACTCGATCTTCGTGCTGGGGTTCACCGCCGCGGTGATCGGTGGCCTGGACAGCCCGCTCGGCGCGGTCGTGGGCGGGCTCACCCTCGGCGTCGCGCTCAACTACGCGGGCGGCTACCTGGGGTCCGCCCTGGTGCCGGTGTTCGGCATGGCCGCGCTGGTCCTGATCCTGATGGTCCGGCCGTCCGGCCTGCTCGGCTCTGCCAGTTCCAGGCAGGTGTGACCATGACCATGCTCCGGCACCTGGCCGCGGCCATCCTGGTGGCCCTGGCCGCGGCCCTGCTCTCGGTCGAGCTGGGCGCGTTCCGCGACTACCAGATGGCGCAGGTCGCGGTCTACGTGGTCGCGGTGGCCGGCCTGTCGGTGCTGATCGGCCTGTCCGGGCAGATCTCCATCGGGCACGGCGCGTTCATGGCCATCGGCGCCTACTGCGCGGCGCTGCTGCTGATGCACCTGTCCTGGCCGCTGGAAGCGGTGCTCGCGGCGAGCGCCGCGGGCACGGCCCTGGCCGGCCTGGTCGTCGGCGTGGCGGCGGCCAGGCTGCGGGGTCCGTACCTGGCAGGCGTGACGCTCATGCTGGCGGTCGCCCTGCCGGCGCTGGCCTTCCAGTACCCAGGGGTGTTCGGTGGCGATCAGGGGCTGGGCGTCAGCATCACCACCCCCGCCTTCCTCGGCCCCACCTTCCCGCTCACCCGGTGGCAGGCCTGGGTGGCGACCGCTGCCGCGCTGATCACCCTGGTCCTGCTGGCCAATCTCGCGCACAGCCGGATCGGCCGTAGCTGGCGGGCGATCCGCGACGACGAGACCGCGGCCGCGCTGGCCGGCCTCAACGTGGCCGCGCTGCGGGTGCTCGCCTTCGTGATCAGCGCGGCCTGCGCCGGGCTGGCCGGCGCCCTGCTCGGCGTCATTACCACGCTCGTCTCGCCCGGCTCCTTCACGATCACCCTGTCCATCGCCCTGCTCACCGCGGCGGTGCTCGGCGGTCTGGGCACCCTTCCAGGGGCCGTGTGGGGAAGCCTGGTGATCGTCCTGGTGCCCACCTACATCACCGACGTGGCGACCAGTCACGGCCTGCCCAGCTCGGTCGCCGCGAACATCCCGGTGGCGGCCTACGGCGTCGTCCTTATCGCCGTCATGCTCGTCTTCCCCAACGGCATCCAGGGCGGCGTGCGCCGCCTGCTCGGTCCCGCCCTCCCCGCCGCGAGCGGCTCGCTCAGCGCCGTGCGCCGGACGGCGCGGCCGGGCGCGCACCCCGGTGCGGGCGGCTCGCCCGGCGCCCTGCGCCGGATGGTGCGGCCGGGCGGCCCCCCCGACGCGGATGGCTCACTCAACGCGTTCCGCCGGCAGGCGCCGGCGAACGAACACCCGGAAGAAGGTACTCAATGAACTCCTCATCCAGGCTGCGCCCGGCCTGTTTTACCGCCGCGGCGGCAACGCTCGCCCTGGTGGCCGCCGCGTGCGGCTCCAGCGGCTCGGGCAACGGGCCGAAGTCATCGGCACTCACCGCGTCTGCCCCCGGCATCACCAAGAGCCAGATCCTGATCGGCAGCCACCAGCCGCTCACCGGCCCCGCCGCGCCTGGCTATAGCGAGATCGCTCCCGCGGCGAACGCCTACTTCCAGTATGTCAACGCCCATGGCGGCGTGTACGGACGCAAGATCGTCTACAAGTACCTCGACGACGGCTACGACCCGTCCAAGACCGTGTCCGTGGTCCGCCAGCTCGTGCTGCAGAACAATGTCTTCGCCATCTTCAACGGGCTCGGCACGCCCACCCACCTGGCCGTGGTGAAGTTCCTGAACTCCGAGAAGATCCCCGACGTTTTCGTCGCGTCCGGCTGTGACTGCTGGGACAGCCCGTCCACCGAACCACAGACGTTCGGCTGGCAGCTCGACTACATCCGCGAGGGCAAGATCCTCGGTCAGTACGTCAAGCAGCATTTCGCCGGGAAGAAGATCGGCTACTTCTACCAGAACGACGAGTTCGGCCTGGACGGGGTCAAGGGCCTGGACGACGAGATCCCCGGCTCGCAGGTGGTCAGCAGGCAGAGCTACGTCCCGACCAACATCAACATCGGCCCGCAGGTGGCCGCGCTGAAGGCGGCCGGCGCCCAGGTGGTCGTGTCGTTCTCGATCCCGGCGTTCACCGCGCTGCTGAAGCTCTACAGCCTCAAGCTCAGCTTCGCCCCGACGCTGGTGGTCAGCGATGTGGGCGCCGACCCGATCACGCTGGCCGGGCTGCTGCAGGCCTTCGCCAAGCAGGGCGGCGCCACGGTGAACGGCAACGCGCTCAGCCAGGGCATCATCACCGACGGCTACCTGCCCTCGCTCGGCGACACGGGCAACAGCTGGATCGCCCTGTTCAAGAAGGTCCACGACACCTATGACGCCAAGGCGCCGTTTGACGGCAACGTGCTCTACGGCGAGGCGGTCGCCTACACGTTCGTGCAGGCGATGTTCAAGGCCGGGCGCAACCCGTCCCGGGCGGACCTGGTCAGCGCGATCAACGGCGGCCTGCCGCAAGGGCCGTCGGTGGCGCCGTACGACTACAGTTCGACCGATCACGGCGGCATGACCGGCGCCTACATCGGCGTCATCAACAAGGGGGTAGTCGTCCAGCAGGGCCCGGTGCTGACCACCGACGCCTCGGCCTCCGGCGCGATCACGCCCTACACCGGCGGCGAGCAGGCGGCCCCGGCCAGCGGCATACCATCGCACTGACCGCGGATGACGGAGCCTCGCCTGAACTTCTGTCAGTAACACTGACTCAGAACTCATCGGCACGGCGAGCAGGGAGCGGGTTGTGGCAGCGGAGCCCAGCGGGCGGCCGGGATCCTGGGCCGAACCAGACGGCCGCGCGGAACGGCCACAGGGCGGCCCGCTCCCGCCCGCCGAGCGCCTGCTTGCGGCGGCGGAAGAGTTGTTCGGTGAGCGCAGCTACCGGCAGACCACGGTGGCCGAGATCTGTGCGCGGGCCGGAATCGCGACCGGCAGCTTCTACGCGCACTTCCGGTCCAAGGCGGAGATCTTCGCCGCCGTGGTCCGCCGGATCAACGCCGATCTGCGGGCGGCGATGCGCCGGGCCATCGAGCAGGCAGCCGACCAGCGAGAGCGGGAACGGGCGGCGTTCCGCGCGTTCTTCGAGATGCTGTCCAAGCGCCCGTGGATGGACCGCATCGTGCGGGAATCCGAGTTCGTCAATCCCGGCCTGTTCCGCGAATACTACGAACGCCTGGCCCGGGGCTACGCCCGCGGGGTGCGCCACGCCCAGCTCGCCGGCCAGGTGGACACGGACTACGACCCCGAGGTCATCGCCTACATGTACACCGGCATCGGCAACTTCATCGGAATGCGCTGGGCCGACTGGACAGCAGGCGGCCAGGTCCCCGACGACGTGCTGGACAACGTCCTGGCGGTGCTCGCCCGTGGCTTGCCGCCGCCTGGTTAGCCGGCCGCTACTCGCAGGCTGATGTTTCCCCGGTGGTGCCAGTACCGTTCCGCCAGGAGAGCGTGAGCCGGATGTACTGCTTGTCGATCACCGCGTGCCACTGCTCGTCAGGTTCAGCGGTCCCACCTGTTCCGCCTGGTTCCACGGTCCCGGGTGCCGCGGCCGGGTAGGCGCTGATGCTGAGGTCGCCGGGGGAGGGGCGGCCTGCGGCCTGCCAGTCCTGGGCGTGCTGGACCAGGCGGGCGGCCAGTTCGGCTCCGCCGGGCCCGAACGGCCAGGCGGCCAGTTCGAAGGGCTGCCGCAACCGGGCCGTGAGTCTCGCGGCAGCGGCCGGCCCGGCTGCCTCCTCGTCTTCGTTTTCGCCTTCGTTCTTGGCCTTGCCGGGGTCGTCCGGCCGGGTCGCGATGGCGCAGCCGTCCGCGCTCACCAGCATCACCGCGCCCATCCGGCCGCTGACGACGACGGATGACGCAGGGCCCGGCAGCGACATCACGCCCAGCCCGGACAGCCGCCCGAGACCAGATTCGTGGCCGGCCAGCCACAGGCCGAGGCCGCTCCACAGTTCGCCGAGCGTGATCGTGATTCCGCTGTCCAGGCGCTCGCCGGGCTGATTGAGCAGCGCCTCCAGATCTTCGGCGTCCGGCGGCCGGGGACCGAACTCCGCGAACAGGTTCCCCCCTTCGCCGATCGCCATGACGGTCTCCGGGCCCGCGAACGCGCCGCGCAGCCGCATGAATCCGCATGGCCGCAGCGACCGGCTTTCCAGGTGGCCGGCCACCCGCTCGAAGGCGATGGAGTACTGCATCGCGGCCCGGATCGCCAGGGGCAGCACCAGCCGGCCGCCCGGTTTGAGCTGGTCCAGCCAGGCCGGGAGGATGTCCCAGGCGCCCACGGTCGCGATGATCCGGTCGTAGGGCGCATCCGGCGGCCAGCCGAGCCCGCCGTCGCCGTGCACGACGCTGACCCGGCCGTATCCGCTGGCCGCCAGGTGCTCGCGGGCGGCGCTGACGATGTCGTCGTCCACATCTACCGTGGTCACGCTGCCGGAGGGCCCGGCCAGATGCGCGAGCAGCGCGGCGTTGTAGCCGGTCCCCGCCCCCACCTCCAGCACCCGGTGACCTGGCTCCACGCCGAGCTGTTCGAGCATGATCGTCATGATGGCGGGCTGGGAGGACGAGCTGATCGCGCGGCCATGGGCGTCTGACTTGGTGACCACCGCCTCGTCCCGGTATGCCTGCTCCGGCTCGGCATCAGGCAGGAACACATGGCGCGGCACGGCCAGCATGGCGGCGGCAACCCGGCCGTCGTGCAGCGCATTGCTGTCACGCAGCTCACCCACCAGCCGCTCGCGCAGTTCAGCGAAGTCAGTCATCGCCGCCCATGTCATCCGTGGGCCCGGTTCGTCAGCAGGAGCCTACGCGGCTGCGGCTAGCCTGGCGTGGCCGGATCGGCCGTGCCGGACCGGGTGCGGAGCTCGGCCCACAGCTCCCGGTAGCGTTGCGCCGCCGCGCTGCGCGGGGCGAAGGCCGGCACCGGTGCCCGGCGCACGGCCATCTGCTCCACCAGCGTCATCGCCGGAATGGTGGCCGAGGCGATGCCGGGACGCGAGGCCGGCAGCCGTTCGGTGATGTCGCGGTGCAGCCGCTTGCGCCGGTCCACCATGGAGAAGAACGCCAGGACTTCGGGCCGGCTCCCGTTCAGGCTGTCGATGAAGCCGGTGAGCTGGTCGAACGTGCGCTCGGACAGCGTGGTCGGGATGATCGGGACCAGCAGCGTGTGCACCGCGTGCAGGATGTTCTCCGACACCAGCGAGATGCTGGGCGGGCAGTCGAGAAAGACGATGTCGTATTCGCCGGCCAGCGGGCCGAGCAGGCGGGACAGTTGCCGGGCCGGCTTCTTGGCCTTGTCCAGTGCCAGGTCCATGTTCCGGTAGGTGAAGTCGGCGGGCAGCAGGTCCAGCAGGTCGAAGTCGGTGCCCTTGATCGCATCGCCGAGTGGCCTGGCCCCGCGGATCAGGCCCTTCGCGCCGCCCTTCACCCGCGGCCGCACCCGGAACACGTAGGACGCGGCCGCCTGCGGGTCGAGATCCCACAGCAGGGTCCGGTAGCCGGCCTCTCCGGCGAGGTAGGCGAGGTTGACCGCGGCCGAGGTCTTCCCGACGCCACCCTTGATGTTGTACGTCGCGAAGATCTTCATGACATCGCCGCCCGGCCGCCGATGCCGAGTGTGCGCAGGACACCCGCTTCGGCGAATTCGCCGAAGCGGCCGGCCACCTCGGCGCGGGCGCGGCGCTGCTGGGCATCGAGCCGGGCGGTGAGCTCGCCCATGGCGAGCAACGTGGCCGCCAGCTCACCGGCTCCCGGCCCCGCCGGCGCAGGCTGCCACCTGCGCGGCGCGGCCGCCAGCTCACCGGGGCCCGGCGGCGCGGGCCGGTGATGCCGTCTGGTACCTTGCGTGGCCCGCTGGGTCAGCATCTGGGTGGCGAATTCCCTGATCTCATCGCGCTGCACCTGGGCATCCTGGAACTCTCCCAGGCAGTCCTGCAGGCCCTTTAGGTCCTTCACCGCGCGCCGCAGCGCGGCCGGCTCGTAGAGCGAGCCGAAGAACTCCAGCAGGTAGCGCAGCTCCTTGCACCGTTTGCGCAAGCTGTGCATGTCCTCGGCGGGCGGCCCGCCGGCCGTCCCGGCGGCACTGATCGCCGCTCCGCGCTTGACCACCCGCCGGTAAGCCCGGCCGATCCGGTCGGCGGCCACAGTGCCGGCGTCGGGTCCCTGGTGGCGTCCCCGCCGTGGCCGGGCCGCCGCGGCGTCGTCCAGCGCGGCGCGCCAGGCGGTCATCAGCTCGGCGAACCGGGCCGAGCGCAGCCCGCGCAGCAGCTTCCTGCGTTCGGTCACCCGCCGCTGCGCGAGCTGCACCCGCAGCGGTTCGAGGTCCGCCGGTGCGGCGGCCCGCAGCCGTCCGGCCAGGTCACCGAAGCCCGCCAGGTTGACGTCGAGATCGCGGGTGGGGGTGGTGAGATCGCCCAGCCATTTGAACTCGGGGGCGAACCGGGCGGCCAGGTCGCGGGGAAGCACGTCCCCGGCCAGCTTGAGCGCGGATCTGGTGCGGCGCACCGCGACCCGCAGATCGTGCAGGAACTCGATGTCGACATCGCGAATCACGTAGCCGACGTTGGCCTCGATCGTGTCTGCCAGCCCGAGCAGAACGCCGGCTACGGCGGCCCTGGCCGGCGCCGGCGCGGGCAGCGTCACGGCCACCTTGTCCCGGTAGTCGCCCGGCTGGCGGCCGGTGTTGGCCAGCACCGCCTGGAACACCGAGCGCGAGCCCGGCACCAGCCCGTCTGCGGCGGCCAGCAGCCGGGCCGCCCTGTCCGTATCGGGCTGGTAGCCGCGCACCGGCGTCAGCACCAGCCTGGCCGGCAGTGTCCCGCCCACGGGCTGTGCGAGCGAGGCGACCTCGAGCCGGAGCCGCGCAACGGTCTTGTGCTCACCGTCCAGCACCCGGAACAGGGTCATCGTGCCCTCCGCCCGGGCCAGTGGCAGCAGCGCGCGCACTCCGGCCACCGGATCCAGCCGGTCCCGCAGCGCCCCCGCCGGGATGGCGTCGAGCAGGGCGGGCCAGCGGGGCGACCCCAGTGGGGCCGAGGCGACCTGCTCACCGGCATCCGTGGTCAGCACCAGCTCGGCCGAGGGCCGGCTGCCGGTCACCCCCATGGAATGCCCACCGCGCCCGCTCCCCGTGCTGAGCTGCCGCAGCACGAGCCCGGCGGAATGCAGCCGCCAGTCGAAGGTGTCCAGCCAGACCTGCCGCTCACGCCGGCGCGTCTCCTGCGCAATGCTGTAGCGCGGCTCCAGCGCCGTGGCGATGCGGCGGGCCAGCATGCCCCCGCCATCCTCGATCACGAACTCCCGGCAACGTCCCGTCGCCACGCAGGCCCTCCTCCGCCAGACCTCGCCGCGGGCCGGAGGCCGCAACCTCGTCCGGCGAGCTCTTCTCCTGAAGCGTAGCGGGGGCATGCCCATGGCCAGGGGCAACAGCAGCAACAGCCGCGATCTCGACTCCGAAGATCATCCTGCCCACGCCAAGGCCGGCGTCCCTGGCGGAAACCCGCTTCGGATCAGATTAACACCGGTTTAATAATGACCTCATCCCGAGATAAATGAGCAATTTGTCACAATGCACCTGTGTTGATCGTGCCATTGGTCATCGTCCCTGGCAGAACCTGGTCTCAGGTAAGAAATCACCAGCTCTGGAAGGCTGGCGGGTGCCAATTACGCCCCGAAGATCATCTTCGCTGCGTCGAATGCACGCTCCCCATCGAGGGACCGTTCCGGGTCGAGCAGCCACTGGACCATGAGGCCGTCGTTCACCGCGATCAGGAAGGAAGCCACGTCCCGCGCCTGATCCTGCGGCAGCTCGGGTGCCATGGCGATAACCGTTTCGGCGATAGTGTTCCTCAGCCGCTCATAACCCAGGCTCAGCTGGGCGCGCAGCTCCTGGCTGTGCTCCGCCTGGGTCATCGCCTCGACGAACGCCACCAGCAGCGGCCGCATGGACGCGAACATCTCCACCATGGCACCCCAGGCCTGCCGCAGCCGCCCGAGCGGGTCGCCCGCCTCCACGGGCTCCTGAACCATGGCGAGAAGCTTTTCGGTGTACTCGGTGAAGGCGTCCATCATGGCCTGGTTGAGCAGCGCAGCGGGCCGCCCGCGACGGCGATGACGGGTACCTGGATGCGGTCGTCGCCGAGACGCTGCGCGTCCGCCCGGTGGTCACCGACGTCAACCGCAGGCTGTCCCGGCCGGCTGCGGTCGGCGGGCACCTGCTGCCGGCCGGAACGATGGTCAACCCGGCGATCATCCTGGTGCAGAAGGACGCCGGGCATTATCCCCGGCCGCTGGTGTTCGACCCGGACCGCTTCGCCGCCCAGCCACCCGACCCGGCCCTCTGGCTGCCGTTCGGCGGCGGTAACCGGCTCTGCCTCGGTGCCGCCTTCGCCAGCGTGGAGATGCGGGTCGTCCTGCGTGAGATATTGCGCCGGACCGAACTGCGGACAACCACCGCACACGGCGAGCGGCCGAGGATGCGCCTTGTCATGGTCGCTCCGCACAAGGGCGCCAGGATCACCGTCCGTCGCCTGGTTCCCGGGCTGCCCCCGGCCGGTTCCGCCGGTGCCGGCCAGGCCCACCCCGTCCGTAATGGAGCTATCGCTGGATAGCCGTGAAGCTGGATCGCGTGCTCAGCGGGCCTGCCTGCGCCATGACCCGGCCACCCCGGACCATGTTGATCCGGTAGGCCGGCAGCGAGGCCGCGGGCACCCAGGCGCTCCCGACCCGGACCTGCATGTTCGAGATCGTTGCCGTTCCCCAGTGCGGGAACGGGAAGAACGGCCCGGCCGGCCCGGCCGGCCCGTTGTCGGGGTCCTCCACGACGAACGAGGGGTAGGCGTCCATCGAGTGGAAGTGCAGGTTGATGGCGAAGTTCGAGCCATCCGTGACGTCGTCAACCGCTACCTGCCACTGATCGGGCCTGCCCAGGTGGATGACCGAGGCGTAGATGTGATCGCCGGGGGCGACGAACCCACCGGGAAACTTGGCCTGCCCGTTGACCGGCGGCACCTGCTCGTACCAGACACCCTCGTTCCGGCCGCCGCCGGGCGGATAGTAGACGAACGTGCCGTCCTGGACGATGTTGTCGTCGGTCTGGTTCCACCCGCCGACGCCTATCCAGACGAATTCCTCGCTGTTCGGGCCGCCGTGCACCGATGGTTCCGTCCATTCGGCCCGTACGCCGGTCACGTTGCTGGCCGGGAACGTGTAGCCGACCCAGTGCTCGGAGGGCATCGACGTTGTCCCTGACGTCCTGCTGACCGGCCCGACCTCGGGAAACGGGGGAGGGGCCGAGGTGGGCGCCGTCGGCACCGGCGAGGACTGCGAGGGCGCCGCGTAGGTGGTCGCGGCACCATAGGTGACGTCGTTGCCGTTGCCGGCGCTTCCGGCAGCGGGGGCACCACCGGACGCCCCGCAGGACGCGACCGCCACGACGGCAGCGGCGGCCGCGAGGGCGCGAATCCCGCCCAGCCCGGACGCGCACCACGATCGGTAGCTGGGCACTGCGTTCATGTGCACCGCTTTCATGCCGAAGCCCCTCATTCACCCATGACCGGTACTCCGGCGCGCCAGGCGCCGGGCATGATCCCCAGTGCTGGGCAAGGGTACCGGCTGCGCCGTCCTCTCCGCGTGCCGGGCAGGTCAGGGGTGCCTGCCGGGCAGGTGAGAGGTGCTTGCCCGGCAGGTGAGGGTGCCTGCCGGGCAGGTGGGTGGCGACCGAATCTGATTCGGTAAGGTCAGATGACGGCTCATCAGCAGTTGACCGCAGCGGGAGGGCACCATCAGCAGCGAGTGGAGCGAGCCCGGTGCGTTCACCGTGGCTCCAGGCGTGCACAGGATTCCGCTTCCCCTGCCCAGCGACGGGCTGCGGGCGGTCAACGTCTACGCGATTGACGACGCTGACGGCCTGACGCTGATCGATTCCGGCTGGGCCCTGGAGAAGGCAAGGCAGCGGCTGGAGACCGCGCTGGCGGCCATCGGCCGCGAGCTCGGCGACGTCCGCAGGTTCCTGGTGACCCACGTGCACCGGGATCACTACACGCTGGCGATCACCGTGCGCCGCCTGTTCGGCTCCCGCATCCTGCTTGGCGCGGGTGAGCAGGTGTCGCTCGGCGTCATCATGGACCGCGACGAGCGCGCGTCGGTGGTGTTCGGCAGGCTGCTGCTGCGCTGCGGAGCCCTCCCGGTGGTGGAACGGCTGCGGCGCGCGTGGCCGGATCGCGACACCGATGGCGGCGGCGACTGGGAGAAGCCGGACGCATGGCTGGCCGATGGCGAGAAGGTGGAACTCCGGGACCGGACGCTGCAGGTGATCGCGACCCCCGGCCACACCCGGGGCCATGTGGTCTTCGCCGACCTGGGCAACGGCCTGCTGTTCGCGGGCGACCACGTGCTGCCGCACATCACCCCGTCGATCGGCTTCGAGCCCGCCAGGCCACAGCTCCCGCTGGCCGACTACCTGAACTCGCTGCACCTGGTCAGGGCAATGCCCGACCTGCGGCTCCTGCCGGCGCACGGCGGCGTGGCGGACAGCTCGCACCGCAGGATCGACGAGCTGACCGCCCATCACGCAAGGCGTCTCGACGCCTGCGCCGATGTGATCACCCGCGGCGCGGGCACCGGCTACGAAGCCGCGAGGGCGCTGACCTGGACGCGCCGGGAACGTCACTTCGACGAACTGGATCCGTTCAACCAGATGATGGCGGTCATGGAGACCGCCGCCCACCTGGACGTCCTGGTCCGCGATGGCAGGCTGACCTCGTCCGTGGTGGACGGCGTGACGGTCTATGCCGCCTGACCCCCGGTGGTCTTCGTCACCGCGGCCCGTTGGTCAGCCGGCCGTGCGGCGCCGCCGGAGCGGGCTTGTCGAACCAGCTCCCGGTGCTGCGGTGCCCGGCGTGTCGCTGCCCGGCGTGGTCTAACGGCCCGGCCCGGGCCGGGCCGCCCGGCTGCTGGCCGAGCAGGGCCGTCCCATAGCGCATGGTGACGAGCTGCCCGATGGCCGGATGGGCGCCGATCACCGGCGCGCATTCTGCCCCTACCGCGGCGGCTGCCCCGGCCAGCTCACCCGGGCCGGCCTCGGGCCCGATGAGGTATGGCGCCATCACCAGGTGTGAAGCCCCGGCGCCGCGCAGCGCGGCGACGCCGTGGTCCAGGCCTGCCTTGCTGTCCAGGCAGACGGCGGCGACCGGCACGCCCAGCCTGGCGGTGAGCAGTACCGCGGCGGTCTCCGCCGTCTGGCGGGCATCCTCGCCGCCGGCCGCGACCACGAGCACGCCGACCTCCAGCTTGACCAGGCTGAGGCCCGCGATCCGGCGCTGGCCGACCCGGCCGGTCTCGGTCAGCCGGTCGTGCAGGGCGCCGGCCAGCAGTGGGTGCGGCCCGAGCTGATCCGTGCTCACCACGGATGGGCCCGCCTCCGCGACGGTCTGCCTGATCCAGGCATCCCGTCCGGGATCGGGCGTGATGGCCAGCGGCACGACGACCGCCGCGTACGGGCTGAGCTCGTCCGGCCCGGCCGCGTCCCCACCGTCCAGTGCTGCGCCGTCCCAGCTGGCAGCTTCAGATCCGCCCGGGCGCGCCGCCACGATCGAGCCGAGCACGGCGGCCAGGCTGGCCCGCCCGCCATCCGCGTACCCAGCCTGGATGACGGCCCCCGGGCACAGGGAACTCGCCACGTCGGCTATGCCGGTGGCGATCGCCTCACTGGCGGCCGACTGCGCGGCCGGGACCGCGAGCACGAGAACGGGAGCGGCGGCCGGTACCGATAGCCGGTCAGGGCTACGATGGCGGCCCACGCGTTTAGGCCGGGTCGTGCTACGGCGTGGCAGCAGCCCAGGGGATTCAGCGTCCACCCGCGCATAGTAGCCAGGAACCACCCGATAGCGGCTGCGTTATCACGATGAGGTGTTATTGTCCCCGGCCTCGCCCGGCTCGGCTTCGCCGATGTCCTCGAACCACAACCGGGGATTCCGCTCGATAAAGTCCTTCATCAGAGCCTTGCACCTGGTGTCGTCCAGCAGCGTCACGGCGACACCGTGGTGGGCCAGCCACTCATGGCCGCCTGCGAACGTCGTCGCCTCACCCACCACCAGGTTGCTGATCCCGAACTGGCGGACGAGCCCACTGCAGTACCAGCAGGGCGACAAGGTGGTCACCATCGTGGTGCCCCGGTAGCTGCGCTGCCGCCCGGCGGCCCGGAACGCCGCCGTCTCGGCGTGCATGGATGGGTCGCCGTCCTGTACCCGCCGGTTATGGCCGCGGCCGAGCAACCGCCCGTCCGCGCCGAACAGCGCCGCCCCGATGGGAATCCCGCCCTCGGCCAGCCCACCGCGCGCTTCCTCGATCGCGACCTCGAGCATGGCGGCGGCGTCATCGGTCATGCCCGCACGGTACCGCGTGACCGTCGGCACGCAGCGGGCCGTGCCCGGATCCGGTGTGATTCCTACGGGCCGGTGAGGGAGCCGAGCACCTGGACGGCCTGACGGATGCGGGCGCGCAGGTCTTCGGGGGAACTGCGCCGGTAGAGCGGGCTGCCGCCGTCGTGCAGCAGCAGGCTGGTCTGTGCCACCCCCTGAGCGGGAACCGGCGCCGGCTTCAGCAGCAGGCCCGCCAGGGCCCGGAAGTCGTCCGCCGCGGCCAGCACCCGGTCCCGGCAGACCTGGATGGGCAGCCAGTGCGACCCCGGCGGCTGCGTCGCGCTGGCGAGGATGTGTGCGATGCCAAGGGCCAGCCCGCGACGTTCGCGCATGCTGGTGAGCTGCTGGGCGCGGAGCGCGAGCCGGACGGTGGCCTCCGGCGAGGCGCCGCCGGCGAGCTGGCCGTCAAGCGTGAAGGACCGGGCGCGGGTCATGATCCGGTCCCATACGCCCGCCCGCTTGGCCACGGGGCAGGTTCCTTCCTGCTCTGTCACGAGGAGCATGAGCACCTCCGTCTCGATTCGCCTGAGCGCCGGGAGCCGCAGTCCGCTGGCCATGCTCGGCGAGTCTCGTCGTGACCTATAACTGGATTATACTGGTCATGCATGACCGGTTAAAAGTCTTTAAAGGTCACGAGAGGACGGCGTGGAACTTCCGTCGTGGGCGAACCCCGATGAGAGCAGGCCGGCCCCTGTACCGCTGCTCCTGGTCCAGGCGTTCGTCAACACCTGGGACGCAGAACACGGCACGGATCTCCTGGACCGCGCGGAAACGGCGGGTCCATGGCTGCGCGAAGCCGGCCTGGCCGCCACCGGCGCCAGCCTCGGAGAGCCGGAGCTGCGCCAGGCGCGCGAGGTGCGGGAGAGCCTGCGCGCCCTGCTCGCCCACAACGGCGGCGGCACCCGGCCGGCGGCTGAGGAACTCGTGCCGCTCGGCGCCCTGGCCCGGGCGGGCAGCCCGAAGCTGAGCGTCGATCCAGCCGGGCACATTCTGCTGGCCACCGAGCCGCAGACCCTGGCCGGCGGCCTGGCCGGGCTGCTCCTGATCGTCAGGGACGCCCAGCAGCAGGGCACCTGGCAGCGCCTGAAGATCTGCCGGAATCCCGAGTGCCGGTGGGCCTTCTACGACCGTTCGCCCACCCGCCGCGGCACCTGGTGCGACATGGCCACCTGCGGCAACATGATCAAGAACAGAAACTTCCGCGCCCGCCGTAAGCAACAGCCATGGCCGCCGGGCTGACGAGGCTCACCAAGGATGGACATCGCTCTCGCCGGGCCTCAAGTCTTCTGATGAGGCCCGGCGCCGACCCGGTTTCCGGCTGTCGAGTGCCTTTCGGTTCCTGGGGGCTCCCAGCCTCCCGCCCGCGGTCACCAATCAGTTTGCATATCTGGCTATCTGTTATACAGTCATACATATGAGTGTGGAAACGGTCACGGTGGCCGACGCGGTGGCGGCCGAGCTGCGGAGGCGGTTGCTGGCCGGGGAATACGCCGGCGGCCAGGAGCTGCGCGACACGGAGCTGACGGCGGAGTTCGGCGCCGCGCGCCCGACGATCCGGGCGGCGGTGCAGATGCTGGTCGCCGATGGGCTGCTGGAGCGGGACCGGGGGCAGAGCGCCCGGGTGCGCTCGTTCACGGCGGCCGACGCGGTGGACCTGTACCGGCTGCGCGGGCCGGTCGAAGTAGCCGCGGTACGGCTGGTCCTGCGGAACGGGCCGTCGCTCGACGGCGTGCAGGCGGCGCTCGATGACTTCACCGCGCTGGCCGGCCAGGTGTCCTGGGACAAGGTCGCGGACGCGGACATCGCCTTTCACCGCGCCGTGCTTGCCGCGGCCGGGTCGGCCCGGCTGCTGCGCACGTTCAACGAGGCCGGAGCCGAGCTGCGGCTGCTCATCGCCCAGCTGCGGCCGGCCTACCGGGACGCCGGGCAGATCGCCCACGAGCACGCCGTCCTCCTGGCCGCCCTGCGCGCGGGCGATGAGCAGGCCGCCGTCCAGGCGTGGAACGAGCACATGAACACCGCCGAGCACTTCTTCCTCGGCCAGATCGCCGGCGCGGCCGGGTAACGGAGAGGGAAGCGATGAGGCTGACCGATTTCGAGGCGCTGAGCTTCGACTGCTACGGGACATTGATCGACTGGGAGGCCGGGCTGGCGGCCGTGCTCGGGCCATGGGCGCGCTCGCGCGGGCTCACGCTGGATGACGAGGCGCTGCTGGTGGCCTACTCCGGGCAGGAGGAACGGTCCGAGCAAGAACACCCGGGCGACGCCTATCCGCTCATCCTCGCCCGCAGCCTCCGGGGCCTCGGCGCGGAACTCGGCGCCACAGTGAGCGACGAGGACGCGGAGCGGCTCGGCCGTTCCGTGCCGGACTGGCCGGCGTTCGGCGATTCGGCCGGGGCGCTCACCGAGCTGTCCCGGCACTACCGGCTCATCATCCTGTCCAACGTCGACAGGGATTCGTTCGCGGCCAGCAACCGGCGGCTCGGCGTCGCATTCACCAGCGTTATCACCGCCCAGGACGTGGGTTCCTACAAGCCGTCGCCGCGGAACTTCGAGGCCCTGCTGGCCGAGGTGGACCGGCTGGGCATACCCCGGGGCAGGCTGCTGCACGTGGCGCAGAGCTTGTTCCACGATCACGTGCCGGCCAAGCGGGCCGGGCTGCCGACCGTCTGGATCAACCGCCGCCACGACCGGCCGGGGACGGGCGCCACACCACGGCCGAGCGTCCAGGTCACGCCCGACTGGGAGTTCCCCTCCATGCGGGCCTTCGTCGGCGCGGTCGCCGCCGAACTGGCCCGGCCGGTGCCCGGCCCAGGCTGATGGCGCAGCAGCCAGCCCGGGAGACCGTCGCCGCCGCGCTCGCCCTGCTGCGCGAGCGCTACCTGTTCCCCGGCCGGGCCGGACAGGCCGCCGCGGCGATCGAGGCGAGGCTGGCCGGCGGCGAGTACGACGATCTGGACGAGACGGCCCTCGCCGAACGGCTCACCAGCCAGCTCTACGGGCTCTGCGCCGACAGGCACCTCAGGGTCGAGGCCGTCGTCCCCGGGCGGCCGGAGCCGGGACAGGAACAAGGACAGGCCGGGAGCGAGCGCGGCCGCCTGGACAACTTCGGCATCCGCCGCGCCGAACGGCTCGACGGCAACATCGGCTATCTGGACCTGCGCCGCATCCCGTTCCCCGGCGCCGCGGCCCCGGCCATCGCCGCCGCCATGCAACTGGTCTGCGGAACCTACGCGCTGATCATCGACCTGCGCCGCAACAGCGGCGGCGCGGTCGAGGGGGTCACCTTCTGGTGCAGCTACTTCTTCCCGGACCCGAGCGTCCACCTCAACGACGTCTACGACGGCACAACCGGGCTGACCAGGCAGTACTGGAGCCTGCCGTACCTGCCGGGGGAGCGCTACACCGGCCGGCCGGTGTACGTGCTGACCAGCGGCCGGACGTTCTCCGGTGGCGAGGAGTTCTGCTACAACCTGCAGGTGCAGGGCCGCGCGACGCTGATCGGGGAGACCACCCGCGGCGGCGCCCACCAGGCCGACGAGCTGCCGGTCAGCGCCACCATGGTGATCAAGGTGCCGTACGCCAGGTCCATCAACCCGGTCACCGGCACGAACTGGGAGGGCACCGGCGTGACGCCGGACATCGCCGTGCCGGCCGGTGAGGCCCAGGACGTCGCCTACGCCGCGGCGCTGCGGCACGTGCTGGCGCTGCCGCCGCCCGGCCCGGTCGAGAAGGAGGCCCGCGCCGCCCTGGGCAAACTGGAAGGCCCTGACCAGGCGGATCCATAGCCGCCCGGTAGCCTCGATCGTTGTGCGGATCGCGGCGGGCCGGAGGCTGAAGGGCGCCGCCCGGTGAAACGGCTCACCTGGCGCGCCAGGCACCTGTTCGTCGACATCACGCCGCTGCGGCGTTCCGGGGACTTCCGCGCCCTGTTCCTCGGCCAGCTTGTCTCCGTCCTGGGCAGCCAGCTCACCGCGGTTGCGGTGCCCTATCAGGTGTACCGGCTGACCAGCTCGTCTCTCGACGTCGGCCTGGTCTCGCTGGCCGCGCTCTTCCCGCTGATCATTGGGTCGCTGGTCGGCGGCTCGCTGGCCGACGGCATGGACCGCCGGACGATGCTGCTGGTGGTCGAGGCGATGGGCGCGCTGTGCAGCGCTGGCCTGGCGGTCAACGCCGACACGGCCTCGGCGCTGTGGCCGCTGTTCGTCATCCCGGCCCTGGCCGCCGGGCTGAGCGGCTGTGACAGCGCGGCGCGCAATGCCATGGTGCCGAACATGGTGCAGCGCTCCGAGCTGTCCGCCGCGGCGGCCATGTTCCAGTCGCTGTTCCAGCTCGGCGCGGTGGCCGGGCCCGCCGTCGCCGGGCTGCTGCTGGCCGGGGCCGGCGTCCGGTTCGTCTACTGGGTGGACACGGCCAGCTTCGGCGCGTCCCTGCTGGCGGTGTTCTTCATCTCCGCGCAGCGGCCGGCCGGTGGCGGTCATCGGCCGGGCGTCCGCTCGATCATCGAGGGATTCCGCTTCCTGCGCGGCCGGCAGGCCGTCCAGGGCGCCTATGTGATCGACATCAACGCCATGGTGTTCGGGATGCCGCGCGCGCTGTTCCCGGCGCTCGCCTCGACCGTGTTCGGCGGCGGCGCGCCGGTGGTCGGCTTCCTGTACGCCGCGCCCGGTGCCGGGGCGCTGATCGGCGCGGTGACGGCCGGCTGGGTCGGCCGGATCCGCCGCCAGGGGCTGGCGGTGATCATCGCGGTGATCGTCTGGGGCCTGGCGATCACCGGGTTCGGCCTGGTGTCCTGGCTGCCCGCCGCGCTGGTGCTGCTCGCGGTGGCGGGCTGGGCCGACGTCATCTCGGCCGTCTTCCGCAGCACGATCATCCAGCTCTCGGTGCCGGACGCGCTGCGCGGACGGCTGCAGGGCGTGCAGATGGCGGTGGTCACCGGGGGACCGCGGCTGGGCGACCTGGAGTCCGGGGCGGTGGCTACCGCGTTCGGCGACACGGCATCGGTGGTCTCCGGCGGGCTGGCCTGTGTGGCCGGCGCGCTGATCCTGGCCCGCCTGCTGCCCGGTTTCCGCCGTCAGCAGGCGCTGCCGCACCCGGTCACGCCCGCGGCGGGTACGGCCCCCGAGCCGGGGACGGACGCGAGCATGGCCCTTTGACGAATCCGCTTCCTTACGGTGGGGGGATCACACGTGCGCAGCGCGGCGGCACCCACCATTTCAGACCCTGCGATACTGGCCTGGTTGACAGCGGAACCGGCGTTGGCTCTGCTGACGATGGGCACAGCGAGGAGCGGATCGGCATGTCACTTTTCCAGCGGGCTCATGACGTGCTGGCGGCCAAGGCCAACAAGGCGCTCGACGCGGCCGAAAAACCCGGCGAGATGCTCGATCTCTCCTATGAACAGATGCTCGACCAGATCACCAGGGTGCGCCGGGGACTGGTGGACATCGCGGCCTCGCGCAAGCAGCTCGAACTGCAGGAGAAGCAGTTCCAGCACACCGTGGACCACCTCCAGGAACAGGCCAGGCAGGCCCTCGCGCTGGGCAAGGAGGACCTGGCCAGGGAGGCGCTGTCGCGCAAGGCCGCGGCCCAGGCCCAGATCGGCGAGATGGAGTCGCAACACGATCAGCTCGCCGAGCAGGAGGCCAAGCTCGAGCAGTCGCTCGAGGTACTGCAAAAGCGGGTGAATGACTTCCGGACGAAGAAGGAAGTCATGAAGGCGCAGTATTCCGCTGCCCAGGCTGAAGCTTCGGTAAACGAAAGTGTTTCAGGAATTTCCACCGGCTTCGGCGATGAGGGGGCGGCGCTTCAGCGGGCGCAGGACAAGATCGCCAATATGCAGGCCAGGGCCGCCGCCACCGACGAACTGCTTCAGTCGGGTGTGCTGGAAGATGTCGGCGGCCCAGACGACATCCAGAAGGAACTGGACGAGGCCAGTTCGGGTGCCGACATCGACCGGGAACTCGCCGCGCTCAAGGCCGAGATCGCCGCGGGCCCGCAGTCACCTCCCGAACTGACCAGTAGCTGACCGGTCGCTGACCGCAGCCTGCGCATGGAAGCCGGTCATTATGCCTGCTGAGAGCCGGTATGGCCGGATCTGGGCTGGCTTGCCGCTGCCCGCCGGGGTGGCCGGGGCGGCCGGATCTTTGTGTTTTCTCAGGATGGTCAACGTATTTTCTTAGCTGTTACTGTGCTCCCCCGGAGGTGCCGAGCGCAAAATAAAATAAGTTTGTAGTCGTGCCGCAGGTGTTGGACATGGCTACGGGGGTAACACCCGCCACATGGGTGTGATCGTGGACGACACCCCGGAGGTTCACGAAATGGCACAAGGGCCACCTTTTGACCCATCCATCACGGACGCCACGCCCATCAACGATGTTCAGTCACTGCCTGTTATCGATCCTCGGACCCTGACCCCGGGACAGCAGGATGGAATGCGCTGTGCGGTCCCCAACTGCCGGCGTCTCCTGGCGACCATGGCCTATCAGGTCGGCCGCCTGCCCACCGGCGAACCGGTGCTCGCGTGCGAGGAATGCGGTCCTGACGTCAGCTACGAAGTGGCGCATGAGTTCGAGACCCAGGGCATGATCCCCGAGCAGCGAAGATGGCGGCCCAGGCTGTCGCCGGTCACCCGGGGCCCGCGACACGGCCAGGCGGCATAGCCCGGCTCCGCCCTGACCCACAGCAGGCGGCCGCGGCCGCGCACGGCCCGCCCATTGGGGGATGGACACCGGGTCCGGGCAGGATCTGCGCAGCCGTTGGCGCTAGCGATGATCTTGCTTCTCTGAGCTGCCATCCAAGTCGGCGGGCGATTCGGGGTACTTATCCGGTTACGGATCGTCTATGTTCCGTTCGTTGCTTGCCGGGGGCTGGCGGGGTGCTGTCAGGTCTTGGTTCGGGCGGCGCACCGCAGGAGACCGGGGCCTGCCCCCGGGCGGCGGCTGGGCGCATTCCGCGCCGCCTGGCATTTGCCGCGCGAGCCGGGAGGTGCGCTGCGCCGCGGCGGGTAGGGTTTGCCCGGCAGGCGTGCGCCCGGGCCGCCGGGCAAGGCCCATGTCGCGTCCTTGCCCGGCGGCTCGTGGGTTCGCCGCTATCGCGCCGCGTGCTGCGGCTGAGGCCGCTGGCGGTCGCGGGGCTGGGCGGGTGATCCGGTGGCGGGTTCGATGGACAGGTGCGGCAGGATGCGGTCCAGCCAGCCGGGCAGCCACCAGTTGGCGCGCCCGGCCAGGTGCATCAGGGCCGGGACCAGGAAGGTGCGCAGCAGGAACGCGTCGAGCAGGACCGCGGCGGCCAGGCCGAGGCCGAACTCGCCGGTGATCTGCTGGCCGGACAGGATGAAGCGGCGGGGATGACGCTGTCCCGCAGATGGCTGATGAGGGTGCTGGTCGCCGCGGCTTCGGGGGAGGTGGCGGGGATCACGCTGATGACCGAGGCGCCGTGGCCGGCCACGGGCGCGGAGACCGCGGCGATGCCGGGCTCGGTCTTCAGGGTGGCGGCCAGCCGGGTGAACGCGGCCGTAGCGGCCGGGGTGGTGGTGGTGCCGGCCAGTTGCAGGGGGCCGTTGAAGCCGGGGCCGAACCCGTCGGCGAGCAGCTCGTAGGCGTGGCGGGTGGTGGTGCCGCCGGATGCGGGGCCGCCGGCGGCCAGCCGGCGGCGTTCCCGGCGGGACAGCACCCGCATCCCCAGCACGCCCAGCAGCGCGGGCAGCAAGGTGACCGCGGCGGCCACCGTGAACAGCACCGTGATCGCCGCGGCGATGCCCAGGCCGGAGACGTAGCCAACGCCCAGCACCAGCATCCCCAGCAGGGCGATGCACACCGTGGTGCCGGCGAACAGCCCGGCCTGGGTGGTCACGGACACCGTGCTGGAGGCCGGTTGCGCAGGCGTCGTGCAGGCGGGCACCGTGTCTTCGCTGGAGATCGTGAGCTGGATCGGGCTGCCGGGGGTCACCTGGGTTCCGCTGGCCGGTGTCTGGG
>DATGGU010000044.1:0-34367 GCA_035308365.1 Streptosporangiaceae bacterium | reverse complement strand
CCAGACGGATCATCAGCCCACTGCCTGGGGCTGCCGGGCGAGCCAGGACCGCCAGACGGATCATCAGCCCACTGCCTGGGGCTGCCGGGCGAGCCAGGACCGCCAGACGGATCATCGGCCCACTGCCTGGGGCTGCCGGGCGAGCCGGGGCTGCCAGACGGATCATCGGCCCACTGCCTGGGGCTGCTGGGCGAGCCGGGCTGCCGGACGGATCGCTGGACGGCGCTTGCACTGGTGAGTCGGCGGGGAGCAACAGGCCGGGCGGCGGCGTGGTAATGGGGTGGCCGAGTAGCAGGGCCAGGTAGACGTGGGCGCGGAGGAGGTCCATGCCGCCCTGGGCGCCTTGCTTCTTCCAGGCCTCGGCGATCGCACAGAGACGTTTGTCGGCGGCCAGCACCTCCGCCGGGGGCAGGTATCGTCCGGCCAGCGTGGCGGTGCCCTCCGGGTCGGCCCAGTGTTCGACGCGGGCGTCCTTTTGCGCTTCTTCCCGGCGGCGCCGGGCGGCGTCAGGGTCGACGGCGAGAATGGCACGCTGGAGAGCAGCGCGCAGTTCGCCGGTGGTCAGCCCCGGGGCCTGCGGTAGAACGGCAGCTTCGACCGCATCGGCATGGGCAGGCTCCAGCGGGCAGATCATGGAGATCATGATGCGGGCCCTGGGAAGGTCAATCTGACCCGATTCCAAGGCTGCAGCTATGGCCGGACGGTCGGTCAGGTCCATGGCCAGGGCGAATTCGTTGTTGGCGGCCATCGGTGTCAACGTCAGCGCCAGGCCGGCTTCGCTGGCGGCGAACTCGCTGATCTGGTGGGGGAACTGGCCGGGCGCGGCCGCTGGTGGAGTGCCGTCGGCCGGACGGCGGCGGGCCAGTTCGGCGACCATGGCCAGTTCGCGGGCCTGCGCCCACGAGGTGACGCGCCGCCAGGCCCGCAGCACGCCGATCAGGCTGTTATCGTCAAGGTCGCCTATTCGCTGGCAGGCGTCGTCCGCAAACCCGGCCAGCGTTATCCCGGCCGGTAGCTCATCGAGTACCCCACCCTCGCGGAACCCTCGCTCCAGACCCTCCGCGCCCAGCACGGCTGGAGCACCGGCAGCACCAGCCCCGAGCGGCCATCCATCCCTTGGTCGCGGGTTGCCTGGTGACGGTGGCGTGCTCGCGGCTGGTTGGTCTGGCGGCTGGGCGCTGCGGCCCAATGGGTGTCCGGGCGGGCTCGTTGGCGTCTGTGCCGGGTAGGCGGGGGTGTTCTCCAGGAGGTCGTACAACTCCTGGTCGGTCAGGGTAAGCAGTTCGGCAGGCGGGCCGGTCTCGGGGTCAGGGTGGAGGAAAGCTTCGTCCTCGGGTGGGATGTCGCCAGGGGTGAGCGAGGCCTCGGATGCCGCCAGGATCTCCTCCTGCGACTCAGGCTCGTGGTCGGGCACGGACGCTCACCTCCCAGGGGAAACCGAGTGTTCGAACCACCGGCTCTTGATGACTACCTCTTCGAATATTATATCAATCATCGCCCGTAACGTGTCAAATTCAGACCAGGAGAAGCTCTCCGGGCGGCGGAACGTGCCATGGCCGGAAGAAGACCCTTCGACCAGTTGCGCGGGCGGCCGACAGAAAGAGAACGCTTCGACCAGCAGCGTGGGCAGCGGACAGGAGGAGAACCTTTCGACCAGCAGCGCGGGCCACGGGCGGGAGAACACTTCGAGCAGCACGGCGGCGGCCTGGAAGAAGTCTCTTCGATCTGCAGCGCGGCCACAGGCAGGAAGAAAACGTTTGATCCACAGCACGGCTACGGGCAGGAAGAAAACCGGTCGAGCGGCGGCGCGGGCCACAAGCGGGAAACCCTTCGAGCGGGGGCGCGGGCCACAGGCAGGAAGAAAACCGGTCGAGCGGCGGCGCGGGCGGCGGGTAGGCTGAAGGGGTCACATTCCCGGTGATCGGAGATGCTGTTGCTGCTCTGAGGTTGCCTGCGTCCCTGCGCTACGGCGCGCGATCTCGCACCTCAGGAGCCTTCCGTGACTACTCCGATTGTCCTTTCCGGTCTCAGCTTCGCCTGGCCTGATGGATCTCCCCTGTTCGACGGGATTGATCTTGTCATCGGGAACGGGCGCACCAGTGTGGTCGGCGCCAATGGGTCTGGAAAGTCCACGCTGCTCCGGCTGGTGGCCGGGGAGCTGACACCTGCCGCTGGCTCCGTGACGGTGGCCGGGACCGTGGGTTACCTGCCGCAGGATATTGCGCTTCAGGCAGATCTGAAGGTGGAGGACGTCCTTGGCATCGGCCCGGCCCGGGCGGCGCTGGCCGCGATCGAGGCGGGGAACACCGCAGCCGAGCATTTCAGCGTCCTGGGCGACGACTGGGATGTGGAGGAACGGGCCGTCGCGACCTTGAACCGGCTGGGGCTGGGGCACGTCACGCTGGACCGGCGGGTGGGTGAGCTGTCCGGTGGTGAATCCATACTGCTCGCCCTGGCGGCGTTGCTGATCCGCCGGCCCGGGGTGCTGCTGCTGGACGAACCGACCAACAACCTGGATCTGAACGCGCGGCGGGTCCTCTATGACGCCGTCAGCGCGTGGCGCGGGGTACTGGTCATCGTCAGCCACGACCGGGAGCTGCTCGAACGGGTGGACACCACGGTCGAGCTGTATCAGGGCCACGCCCGCACCTTCGGCGGGACCTTCAGCGACTACCAGGCTGCCCTGGCAGCGGAGCAGGACGCGGCCCGGCGGGCCGTGACGGCGGCCGGGTCGGATCTGCGACGGCAACAGCGTGAGCTGGCCGATACCCGTATCAAGCTCGACCGCAGGGAACGGTACGGACGGAAGATGGCGGAGAGCAAGCGGGAACCGAAGATCGTCATGGGAGCACGCAAACGGCAGGCCCAGGTGACCGCCGGGAAGCAGCGCAACCTGCATCTTGACCGGGTGAAGCAGGCAGAAGAACGGCTCGCGGCGGCGGCGGACGCGGTGCGCGAGGACGACGCGATCCGCATCGACCTCCCGGACACGACGGTCCATTCACGGCAGGCGGTGCTGGAACTGGTCGCGGTGCAGCCGCGGTTCGGCCCGGAGGTGACGCTCCAGCTGAAGGGGCCGGAACGGGTGGCGCTGACCGGCCCGAACGGCGCGGGCAAGACCACCTTGCTGCGCACCATCACCGGTGAACTGCCCGCCCGGTCCGGCGAGGTGCGGCTCTCGGTGCCCACCCGGCTGCTGCCGCAGCGGCTTGACGTCCTGGACGCGACGGCGACCATCGCGGACAACGTCGCCCGGTTCGCGCCGCAGGCCTCGGCTAACGCCATCCGGGCCAACCTGGCGCGGTTGCTGTTCCCCGGCAGCCGGGCCGGCCAGGTGGTCGCGACGCTGTCGGGAGGCGAGCTGTTCCGCGCCACGCTCGCCGCCCTGCTGCTGGCCGACCCGGCGCCCAGGCTGCTCATGCTGGACGAGCCGACCAACAACCTCGACCTTGCCAGCGTGCGCCGCCTCACCGAGGCATTGCGCTGCTACCGTGGCGCGCTGCTGGTGGCCAGCCACGACGTCCCGTTCCTGCGCGAACTCGGGATCACCCGGTGGCTGCGGCTGGATGCGGGCCTGTGCGAAATCGAGGCACCGGCTGGCGAATAGCAGACCGTCCCACTGCGCCTGTAACGGAGCGGCTGTACGGTTTGGAGCATGACCACCGGAGCAGGGCGATGAAGGTGCGGATCG
Organism: Streptosporangiaceae bacterium; assembly: GCA_035308365.1. Taxonomy (GTDB): domain Bacteria; phylum Actinomycetota; class Actinomycetes; order Streptosporangiales; family Streptosporangiaceae; genus PALSA-505. The sequence goes on along the minus strand of DATGGU010000044.1, from coordinate 30,676 downwards.
ACTCCGGACGCTGCCAGGGACATGGGCGTTGCTACGACATCGCGCCCGGCCTGTTCGCTGAGGACGGCGAGGGATATGGGATGGTCCTCGGCGATGGTGAGGTGCCGCCCGGTGGTGAACGGGACGCGCGGCTGGCGGCCGCGAACTGCCCGGAGTTCGCGGTCGAGGTCGCCGGGGAGAGCTGACATGACGGCCGGCCAGGAGGAACTGCCACCGGGCACGCCCAGCGAGGTCATCACCCGCCCGGTCACCGACTGGGCGACCGACTTCTCGCACATGGCGCCGGAATGGGCCGCCGACCCCTACCCGATCCAGGATGACCTGCGGCAGCGCTGTCCCATCGCGCACACCGGGCGGTTCGGCGGCGTGTGGCTGCCGACCCGGTTCGAGGATGTCGCGGCGATCGCCTACGACACCGAGCGGTTCTCTTCCCGGTCCGTCATCATCAGCGATTTCAGGCCCTCTCCCGGCATAGCGCCGGCCGGTGGGGTGCCGCCGATCTCGTCCGACCCACCGTTCCACCACGGTGCGCGCAAGCTGCTGCTCCCGGCATTCACGAAACAGGCGATCAGCAAGCAGGAGCCGGCCACCAGGGCGCTGTGCCACTCGCTGATCGACGCGTTCGCCGGTCAGGACGTGGTGGATGCCGCCAGTGACTACGCCCAGCACATCCCGGTGCGCGTCATCGCCGGCATGCTCGGCTTCCCGCCGGAGGATGAAACGAAGTTCCGCGAGTTCGTCGAGCTCGCGCTCGAGTCTGTCAACCTGCCGCCGTGGGATCGCTTCGTCCGGATGGCGACCCTGTTCGACTACCTGCACGCGCAGATCGACGACCACATCGCCCACCCGCGCGACGACCTCACCAGCTTCCTCATCGACGCCGGACTGGACGGCCGCAAGATAGCAGCCTCCCATGTGGCCGACACCATGGCTCTGCTGCTCATCGCCGGCATCGACACGTCGTGGAGCGCGATCGGCGCCTCACTGTGGCACCTGGCCAAGACCCCGGCCGACCGGGAGCGGCTGATCGCCGAGCCCGGATTGCTGCCGACGGCGATGGAGGAGTTCCTGCGCGCCTACGCCCCGGTCACCATGGCCCGGCTGGTCAAGCAGGACATGCACTGGCGCGGCGTCGACATGAAGGCCGACGACTGGATCCTGCTGTCGTTCCCGGCGGCCAACCGGGATCCCCGGCAGTTCGACCGCGCCGGTGAGGTCGTCATCGACCGCCAGGCCAACCGTCATGCCGCGTTCGGCCTGGGCATCCACCGGTGTGTGGGCTCACACCTGGCCCGCATGGAGCTGCGGGTCGCGCTGGAGGTCTGGCTCGAGCGGCTGCCCGAGTTCTCCCTGGCCGACCCGGCGGCGGTCACCTGGTCGGCCGGGCAGGTCCGCGGCCCGCGTGTGCTCCCGCTGCAGCTCGGCACCCGCGGATCGTCAGGTGAAAATTTACGGTTTTAGTCCGGCCAGGCGGCACTGCGGACGGGTCAGCACTGAGAGCTTGTCACCGTGGGTGTAGGCATTGTGGCAGGTCACCTTCGCGGCGGTGCCGCACTGGTGGAGCAGCGCGCCGCCGGTGCTGCTGGGCAGGGTGACCGTTATGCAACCCGCCTTCGAACTGCCGTAGCCGCCCGGGCTGACCGCCGACCAGACGACCACTCCCGCCACAGCCACCGCCACGATCACCCCGGCCAGGACAAGGACGCGCTTGGCCCGGCCGCTCAGCGGCTCTGCCCGGGGTGACGATGAGAACGGCATTTGCGATGCAGTCTAGGCCTGGGACGCCGCCCAGCATACGTACCTTCAGGCGGTGAGCACCGGGGTTTGCCCGAAGATCGGCACCAGGCCCGGATCGTTGAACGATGTGATGCGGGCGATCTTGGCGCCGGTCAGCGTGAGCACCTGGATGCCATAGGCCTGGTAGCTGCCGTCGTCCGCGCGCCGGTAGACGGCGAAGGCGGGCTGGCCGTTGGCGCGGGTTGGCACCAGCCGCCACACGGCGCTGGCCAAAACGTGGCCGGCCAGGAACCCCAGGACGGCCCGCTGGCCGGTGAACCAGGTGGGGATCGGCGGCATCTCCAGCTCGACATCGGCCCGCAGCAGGTTCACCAGCGCCCCGGCGTCGGCCCGGGTGAACGCGTCGACGTAGCTGTCGAGCAAGGATTGCAGGGCTTCGGAGTCCGGCTCGGTCAGGTCGTCCTCGACCGGCCCGGCCTCGGCCAGGTGGGCCCGGGCGCGGCGGAGCGCGCTGTCGACGGCTGCGGTACTGGTGCCCAGCATCTCGGCGACCTCGGCCGTCCGGAACGCCAGCACGTCGCGCAGGGTCAGGACGGCCCGCTGCCGGGCGGGCAGGAACTGGAGCGCGGCGATGAAGGCGAGCCGCACTCCAGCCTGCCGGGCCACGATCGTCGCCGGGTCGTCCGCGCCGATCAGGGCGTCGGGCACCGGCTGGAGCCAGGGAACCAGGGACTCGCGGGCGGCGATGGCAACATGGTGATCGTCCGAGGGCGCGCCAAGGCCGGACGGGAGCGGCCGCCTGGAGCGCGTTTCCAGCGCCGTCAGGCAGGCCATGGTAGCGATCTTGTACAGCCATCGCCGCAGCGAGGAGCGGCCCTCGAAGCCGCCGAACCCGCGCCACGCCCGCAGGTAGGTCTCCTGCACCAGGTCCTCGGCGTCGTGGATCGAGCCGAGGATCCGGTAGCAGTGCGCGAGCAGCTCGGGCCGGAACGGCTCGGCCAGGGTGGCGAACTCGGTGTCCGACGGCATCGCAGGCTTCTCCCCGATCAAAGGTCCACTGCAGAGCTCTACAACGGGCGCAGGCCGGCCCCGCTGACCTGGTACTCCGGAGCGTCACCAGCGGCGGCGAGTTCCAGGACGGCCTTGGCGACCTGGTCCGGGGTGAGGACCGGTTGCAAGCCTTCCACGAAGGTGTCCCGGTCGACCCCCTGCCGGGCGGCGTAGCCGGAGACACCGGCCGAGCCGAGGCCGGTGGCCGGGGTAAGCTGCGGCAGCAGCGCCACGAACCGGATGCCCAGCCCGGACCGCTTCGACTCGTCGGCCGCGTAGCCACGGATGAACCGGATAGCGGCCTTGGCGCTGGCGTAGCCACCGCTGAGCGGGGAGCCGCCAAGGGCCGCCCCGCTGGACATCGCCACGACCACGCTGCCCGGCGCCAGCGGTTCCCGCAGCGCCGCCCGGGTCCATGCGAACACGTGGCGGGTGTCGGTGTGCCAGTTGCGGCTGAAGGTTTCCCAGGTCTGCTCGTGCACGGGCGCCATGTGCGGGATGACCCCGGCGTTGAGCACGAGCAGGCTGGGACGGTGCTGGCGGATCACGTCCTCCGCGAGCGTCTCACTGGTGGCATCGGCGGCGATAGGCGTGAACGCCGCGCCAAGCTCGTCACCGGCGGCGTGCAACTCCTGCTCGCCACGGGCGATACCGACGACGCTGGTGCCCGAGGCGACGAGGGCGGCGGCGATCGCGCGCCCGAAGCCCCGGCTGGCCCCGGTGACAACGGCGGTCTGGAATGACTCAGGCATCAGGCACTCCCACATGGTGGTTTGATTCGGCTGGCATCAAGACCAGCCACCGGGCGGGAATCCGTCGCCGCAACCGGAGCCTCTGGTGTGATGTGGGTCACATCTGGTTGTCGATTGACGATCCGGGCCTGCCGAGTGCGCCCAGCATGGCACTGTCAGGGGCCGAGCGTGGCGGCGATCGGGGTTCTCGCGGCGCGGCGGGCAGGGAGCAGGGCGGCCGCTGCGGCGGCGGTGACCGCGGTGGCGGCGGTCAGCAGGACCGGCGCCGCCGATGGCGAGCTGCCCAGGCCGGAGCCGATGCCGTAGACCTGGCCGCCCAGGTCGATCAGGCGGGCGGACAGGGCGGCACCGGCGGCGGCGCCGGCGGCGGTTGCGATCAAGGCGAGCACGGCCATGCGGGTGAGCAGGGAGGCGGTGACCTGGGCGGGGGTCAGGCCCATGGCGCGCAGCGCCGCGACATCGCGCAGGTGGTCGCGCAGGCCGACGGCTGAGGCGGTGACCAGGCTGGTCAGGCCGATGAGGCCGAGGACGGCGAACAGGCCGGCCAGCATCGGGCGCACGATGCCGAGGCTGGCGGCCGGGTCCACGGTCTGGGCCACATCCAGTTTCCCGTGGGACAGGGTGAGCAGGTGCGCGGTGGCGGCCGCGGCGGTGACGCCGGGGCGCAGGACCAGGCTGTAGGAGACCGGCGGGGCGACGGCGCCGGCCTGGGTCAGCGTGTCGAGGCCGTAGGCGAGCACCTGGCCGCCGTATTCGGGCTCGATGATGCGGCCGACGACGTGAAAGATCACCGGGACGCCGCCGACCGGCATCCGCAGGTACTCGCCGACCGTGATGTGCACGGCCTCGAGCAGGCCCTGGCTGGCCACGGCCTCGCCCGCGGCATGGTAGAGCCGTCCGGCGGCCACGTGGAAGGGGAACGGCCGGGGCGAGGTGCCGGCGCCGAGCGTGGTGATGGTGGAGGTCTCACCGGGCAGCAGGGCGCTGACCGCCGCCACCCGGTAGACGGCGGTCACCTGCTTGTCGGCGTCGATGAGCCGCACCGCCTGGGATCGGTCCAGCTCGCCTGGGCTCACGGTCAGGGCGGCGGCGAGCCCGATCTCGCCCGGGTGACGCTGCACGTTGTCGAGGGTTGCCCAGAAGCCGATGCCGATCGTGATCATCATGGTCGGCAGCGCCAGGCCGGCGATCGTCAGCACCGCGGGCAGCCTGCGGGTGAAGGCGGCCCGGGCGCCGAGCACGACCGCGGGTGGCAGGTGGCTCAGCAGCGCGGCCCTGGCCAGCCGGGACAGGCGCTTACCCGGTGCGGGCGGGCGGACCGCGGCGACCGGCCAGATCCGGCCCGCCCGCCAGCCCGGCAGCACGGTGGCCAGCAGCAGCGCGGCCGCCACTCCCCCGGCCACCGCCGCCACCCAGCCCGCTTGCAGCGGCGCCACGGCGGCCAGGGTACCCGCGGGGACCTGGCGCATCAGCGGCAGGGTGAGGAACCGGGCGGCGGCAATCCCGGCGGCCTCACCGGCCAGGCCGAGGGCGGCGTGTTCGGCGACCACCATGCCCAGCAACTGCCGGGGGGTGAACCCCAGGGTCTTGAGCATGGCGAGGTCCTGCACCTGGATCAGGACCCGGCCGCCGGCCGCGTTGCCGACCGCAAGGAGGGCGCCGCCCAAGGCAACGAGGCCGAACAGGGCCAGCAGCAGGCCGAGCAGCGGATCCCCGCCGTCTACCGAGCGTTCCACGTCCTGCCAGGTGGACACGCTGATCACCGCGCCGCTGCCGAGCTGGGTCACCGTCTGCTGGACCGCGAACTCGGTGGCCGACGGGTCGGCGAGGCGCAGTCCCGCCAGCTCGACCGTGTGCCTGGACACCGGCTCGACCGCTTGCACGAGCCCCCGCAGGCCCCACATGAGACCCGGCGTCTGGTCCGGATAGGAGCCCTGGTCCGAGGTGTAGGCGATGCCGAGGACGACGACGTGGACCTCGTTGCCGTCCAGGCCGTCGATGTTCATCGTGTCACCGGTGGTGACGTGGATGGCCTGTGCGAACGAGGCTTCGAGTACGACGCCCCTGGGCTGGGCGGCGGTCAGCCAGCGGCCCTCCCGGATGAGCGGGCGGCCGATCACCGGGAGAGCGGGGCTCATGGCCCAGAGCTGGACCGGGGCGGTCTGCGGGCCACGCACGACGGTCGCGGAGGTGGCCTGGTAGGGGCCCGCGACCTGGTCGACACCGATCAGCCGGTGCAGTGGACGGGTATTGGTCCCTGGCTGCAGGCGCAGCCAGACATCGGCCCCGTTGGTCTGGGCGAACAGCGCCCGCCACGGGTTGGCCGCGCCCTCGAACAGGGTGGCGGACAGCAGCAGCGCGGTCACCACACCGGCCACGACCAGCACCATCGCGGCGGCCTGGCCGGGCCGGGCGCGCAGGTCGGCGCGGATCCAGCGCACCGCGGCCCGCATGGGTGTCCTCAGCCGCGAAGTTCGAGGACGCTGCTGGCGGCTGTCACCGGCACCGGCCGCACGGCCGCGTCGTCGACGATCATGCCGTCGAACAGGTTGATCACCCGGTCGGCCATGCTGGCCGCCCTGGCGTCGTGGGTGACCAGCAGGATGGCCTGGCCCTTGGCGTGGCTACGGCGCAGCAGCCGCAGCACCGCCGAGGTGTTGGCGCTGTCCAGGTTGCCGGTGGGCTCGTCGGTGAGCAGCAGGCTGGGCCGGTGGGCGAGGGCCCGGGCCACCGCCACCCGCTGCTGCTCACCCCCGGAGAGCTGGGACGGGGCCGCCTGGGCCTTGGCGGTCAGGCCGAGATCCTCGAGCAGTTCCTCCCTGCGCTCCCGCGCCTGACGGCGGCTCGCGCCGCCGACCAGGGCCGCCACCTCGACGTTGTCGGCCACGCTCATGCTGGAGACAAGGTTGAAGAACTGGAAGACGAACCCGATGTGACGCCGGCGCAGCATCGCCCACTTGGCTTGCGTTAAGCCATCGGCCCGCTTGCCATCCAGCCAGATCTCACCGCTGGTGGGCGGCTCCAGGCCGCCGAGCAGGTGCAGCAGGGTGGACTTCCCGGATCCGGACGGGCCCATGACGGCGACGAACTCGCCCTGGCCCACCCACAGGTCGACGCCGCGAACCGCGTGCACCGGGCCGGCGTCGGTCTGGAAGACCTTGGTGAGGCCGACGCTGCGCAGAAGGGGGGGTTCCAGGATCACAGCAGTACCTCCTGGCAGCGCTCCAGCCAGTCAAGATCGGCCTGCAGGTGCAGCATCGCCCCCTCGATGAGCAGCCGGCCGATCTTGTTGTTCTCCGGGGCTTCCTCGGCGAGCCTGGACAGGCTGCGCATCAGGCCCAGGTAATGACGGCGCTGCCGGTTGATCAGGCTCAGCGCATCGGTGACCCCCGCCATCGGGCCCAGGGCCAGCTTCATGAAGAAGTCGTCACGCACCCTCGGCTCGTCGCTCGGTTCCTCGGCCCAGGTGACGACCGCCTCGCGGCCGGCCGGGGTGAGCTCGTAGACCCGCTTGTTGGGCCGGTCGGACTGCACGACGTCCTGGCTCTTGACCAGCCCGGCGCGCTCCAGGCGCTGCAGGGTCAGGTAGATCTGGCCGATGTTCGGCGAGGGGTAGGCGTCCCCGAACGTCTGTTCCAGCCTGGCCTTCAGCTCGTATCCGTGGGCAGGCTCCTTGGCCAGCAGCGCCAGCAGTGGCAAGCGCATGACCTGTCCACCCCACCGGAATTGACCGATACCTAGCGGGAGTGTATAACACGTGAGCACGGCGTGGCCCGGCTGGAGCGAAGTCGATGAGGACACGAATTGCCAGGCTGGCGGTGGCGGCAGCGCTGGCTGCCGCCACCGCATCGGCCGCGGGGTGCACATCAGCCACCCCTGCCACCCTGACCTCGCTCAGCGGGACCGGGCCGATCACGTTCGCGACCGGCAAGCTCGACACCGGCAGTTACCTGCCCGGCCTGATCAGGCAGTGGAACGCGGCGCATCCCGGACAGCGGGTCACGCTCATCCCGCTGCCGGACGACGCCGACGACCAGCTCGCCCAGCTCGTGGCCAACCTGCAGACCAAGAGCAGCCTGTACGACGTGATGAGCCTGGACGTCATCTGGACGGCCGAGTTCGCCACCAATGGCTGGATCGTCCCGCTGAACCCGAAGTCCTTCCCGCTGGGCGACATGCTCCGCCCGGCCGTGGCCACCGCGTGGTACGCCGGGCGGCTGTACGCGGTCCCGTTCACCAGCAACGCCGAACTGCTCTACTACCGCAAGGACATCCTGGCTGGGCGCAAGCCGCCGTCGACCTGGGCGCAGCTCGCCGGGCTGGCCAGGACGCTGGCTCCGCGCCACGGCGTGGCCGGGTACGCCGGGCAGCTCGCCGCCTACGAGGGCCTGACCGTCAACTTCGCCGAGGCCGTGCAGTCGGCGGGCGGGAGCATCGTGTCGCCGGACGGGACCCGGGTCACGCTGAACTCGCCGCAGGCCAGGGCCGGGCTAAGCTTCCTGTCCAGCGGGCTGCGCCAGGGCTGGATCCCGCGGGCGGCGCTGAACTACGACGAGGCGGCCTCGCAGGCGGCGTTCGAGGCCGGAAAGCTGCTGTTCCTGAACAACTGGCCCTATGTCTACGGGCAGGCCAGCACCCCGGGACCGGGCAACACGGTGGCCGGGAAGTTCGGGGTGACCGCGCTGCCCGGGCCGAACGGCCCGGGCTCCAGTTCGCTCGGCGGCGCCAACCTGGCGATCAGCGCGTACTCCCGGCACCAGATCACCGCGCTGGCCTTCATCAAGTTCCTGACCAGCGAGGCCAGCGAGCGCCGGATCCTGATCGACGCGTCCCTGCCGCCGGTCTGGACCCAGCTCTACACCGACCCGTCGCTGATCCGCCGGTTCCCCTACCTGCCGGTGCTGGAACGGGCGATCCGCTCGGCCAGGCCGCGCCCGGAGATCCCGAACTACAACCAGCTCAGCCTGGTCATCTCCAGCACCGTCCACCAGGCCCTGGCGGCCGGCCGCCCGGTCGGCCCGGTCATCGCGGCTCTGTCCAGCCAGCTCGCCGCGGTACTGCGGAACGGCTGAATTTCACCGGAACGAACCCGCGGTGAGCCCGGACACGATACGGCGCTGGGCGAACAGGACGAGCAGGGCGATGGGGATGGAGACGATGACCACGGCCGCGTCGATGAGGTTGTAGAACACCTGGTACTGGCTCTCGCCGAAGGTGACGATCGCCAGCGGCGCGGTGAAATGCCCGGTGGTGCGCAGGAACGAGACGGCGAAGGCGAAGTCGTTCCAGGCCAGGATGAACGACAGGATCGCGGCGGTGAACACGCCGGGAATGGCCACCGGGACGACGACCCGGCGCAGCGTCTGCAGCCTGGTCGCGCCGTCCATCAGCGCGGCTTCCTCCAGTTCGGCGGGAATCTGCTCGAAGAAGTTCTTCAGCAGCCAGGTGGTCAGCGGCAGCGTGTAGACCAGGTAGACGATGATCAGCGGGTAGATGTTGTCGAGAATGTGCAGGTCATCGAGGAGCAGGTAGAGCGGGCCGATCATGGCCAGCACCGGGAAGAAGCCGGCCAGCAGGATGAAGCCGAGGATCGCCCCGGCGCCGCGCAGGTGCAGCCGGGCCAGGGCGTAGCCGGCCAGCGAGCCGACGACGATCGTCACGACCGTCGTGCCCAGCGCCACGATCAGGCTGTTGACCAGCGGGGTGAGGAAGTGCTGCTGGCTGAACACGTTGGGGTAGGCGCTGGCCGACAGGTGCGAAGGGATGATCCCGTTGCTGCCGCCCACCCCGGCGGCGACCTGGCTGTTGGACTCCAGCGAGGTCCGCAGGATCCAGTAGAACGGGAACAGCGCGACCAGCACGACGGCGGCGACGGCCAGGTAGAACAGCGTTTCCCGGACGGCCCGGCGGGAGCGGGGGGTGAGCGCGGGGCGGCGGGTGGCCGCCGGACGGCGGCCGGCGATGGCGCTCATGTCGGTGCTGGTCATGTCTGTGGCCTCAGGAAGCGCACGTATCCGGCGGAGACGATCAGCGCGATGATGACCAGCAGGATGGAGATCGCGCCACCGGCGCCGAAGTCGGTGTTGATGATGAACGTCTGGTAGTTGAGGAAGGACAGGGTTTCGGTCGAGGTGCCGGGCCCGCCGCCGGTCATGATGTAGATGACGTCGAAGACGAGCAGGGCCTGCAGAGTACGGAAGATGAGCGCCACCACGAGCGCGGGCCGCAGCATCGGCAGCGTCACCCGGCGGAAGGACTGCCAGGCCGAGGCGCCGTCGATCCGGGCGGCCTCGTAGACCTCGTTCGGGATGATCTGCAGCCCGGCCAGCAGGATGATCGCCACGAACGGGATGTTCTTCCACGAGTCGGCCACGAAGATGGCCACCCAGGACCGCCACACGCTGGCGTTCAGCCAGGTGAGGCTGGACCAGGCCGGGTGGATCGCGCCCAGGAAGTAGTCCACGAAGCCGGCCCGCGGGTCGAACATGGTCTTCCACAGCATCGCGGACACCACGGTCGGGACCGCCCAGGGGATCAGGATCGACGCGCGCAGCAACCCCCGGCCGCGGAACTTGCGGTGCATCATCATCGCCAGGGCCAGGCCGGCCACCACGTCGAACACGATCGTGACGGCGGTGAAGGCCAGCGTGCGTTCCAGCGCGGCCACCCAGCCGGAACCGGAGCTGAACAGGCTGGTGTAGTTCCGGCCGCCGACGAACTTGTGCGGCAGGGCGCCGTAACTGAGGTTGTCGAAGTGGAAGGAGTTCCACAGGTTGGCGATCAGCGGGTAGGCGGTGACCGCGAGCAGCAGGACCACGGTCGGTGCCACCAGCAGGTAGCCGAACCGGCGGTCAGACACCGCGCGGGAACCCGCCCGGCGCGGCGGCCGGCCCGGCAGGGCCAGCCGCTCGCGCACGGACGTTTCGGTTGCCATCAGGCCACCATTCCTGGGCTCTGGATCATGGCTGGGTCAGGTGCCCGGTGTGGCGCTGGCGGCCTTGCTGATGGCTGAGGCCCCGGCCTTGAGCGCCTGGCTGGCCGCCGAGGGGCTGGATGCGGCGTACACCGAGGAGAACAGGGTCTGCAGGTCGTTGGAGACGGTGAGGTAGTTCGGGTTCACCGGCCGGGGCGCGGCGTAGCCGTTCAGCGTCTTGACGTTCTGGAAGTAGGGCGCCTTGGCGTAGAGGGCCGAGGTGTAGGCCGACGGCAGCGACGGCGGGTCGCCGGTGGCCTCGGCCCTGGCGGTCTCCACCTGGGGGCTGGTCAGGTACTGGATCAGCTTCCAGGCCGCGGCCGAGTGGGCGGTCTTGGCGTTGATGGCCAGCATCTCGCCGCCGAGAGCCGCGCCCGGCGTGCCACCCGGGCCGGCCGGGAACGGGATGTAACCGACGTGGCCCTTGACCGGCGGTGCGGTGGCCAGTGATTCCACGAACGGGTAGTCGATGGCGAAGGCCGCATGCCCGGACACGAACTCCTGCTCCACCTGGCCTTCCTGCCATCCGGTGACCGCGGTCGGGGCGATGTGGTTCACGTAGACCGCGTTGTGCAGCCAGGTCAGCGCGGCCACGTTGCCGGGGGTGTCGATGTTCGAGGGGTCGAGCTTGCCGCCGAACGCCGAGTCCACCGTGAGGAAGGAAGTGATCGCGCCTTCGTACTTCGCCGCCTCGAAGGCCAGGCCCTCCTTCAGCGAGTGGTCCTTCTTCATGGCCATCTGCGCGTCGGAAACCACCTGGGCCGGGCTGGTGGGCGGGGTCTTGATCAGGTCGGTGCGGTAGAACAGGCCCTCGGGGTTGTCGAACCAGGGGATCGCGTACGGCGTGCCGTGGAAGGTCCCGGCCGCCGCGCTGAGCGCGAAGTACCGGCTCATGCCGGGGTTGAACTTGGTCAGCGGCATGATCCAGCCGGCCTGGGCGAACTTCGCCGGGTAGGTCACGTCGGACTCGAAGACGTCCGGGGTCGCCGAGCCGGCGGTGAAGGACGATTCGAGCTGGGACAGGTAGGTCGTCGAGTCCGATGACAGCACGTCGATGCTGACCTTGATGTTGGGGTTCGCCTTCTCGAAGTTGCTGACCGCCGTCTGGGTCGCCTGGCCCTCCGGGCCGAGGCCCGACTCGGCGAACACGATGGTCTGCTTGGCATTCGCCGACACGGGGCTGCCTGAGCCGCCTGAACTGCATCCGGCGGCCAGCCCGACGGCGGCCACGGCGGCCACGGCCGCGAACACCCTTGTCTTGTACGGCCACACCATGGTGGCCACCTCCTTAACGGTCCCACCTGGGCTAAATATGGTGTATGCATACGTGTTATACACGTATGTTAGGTATGGGTCAACAGGAGGTTTCGAGCCGGTTACGCGGCCGTGCGGAGGGGGAGAGTGCCGGCGTCGCAGGTCAGCCGGAGACCGGTGGAGATGGTGTCAGCCGGGGAAGAGCTGGCACAGCGCGGCAGCGAGCCGTTCGTAGTCGGCCAGGGTGTTGTAGAGCTGGGCGGACACCCGCACCCACTGCCAGCCGTCGTAACAGGTGACCGGGACGACCACACCGTGCCCGGCCAGCAGCCGGTCCTCCAGCCTCCGGGCGGACGGCTCGTCCAGCACGGCGGGCAGCCGGACCAGCCGCATGGCCGCGGCCAGTTCACCGGGCGGTGCCTCGGCGCCCAGCCGCTGAGCCACCAGCCGGGCGCCACGGCGGGCGAGGTCGTCGTTGTGCTCGCGTACCGCCTGCCAGCCGATCCGGTCGAAGAAGTCCAGCGCGGCCGGGACGGCCAGCAGGGCGGACGGGTCGCGGGTGCCGGTCCAGTCGAAGGCCGGCTGATACCCGTCGAACAGACCGTGCGAGGCGACCAGCGGGCGCAGTTCGTCCCGCCAGCGCGGCGCCGCGTACAGTACCGCCGACGCCTTGGGCGCGCACACCCACTTGTGCAGGTTTCCCACCCAGAAGTCGGCGCCCAGCTCCTTCAGGTTCACCGGCAGCATCCCGGCGGCGTGCGCGCCGTCGACCAGTACCGGCACGTTCGCCTGCCGGGCGGCGGCCACGATCTGGGCCAGCGGGAACACCAGCCCGCTGCAGGAGGCGACGTGATCGATGACCAGCAGCCTGGTGCTGCCGGTGAGCCGGGTGGCCACGGCGCCGGCCACCGTCGCCGGATCCGGGGCCGGCAGCGGGACGGCCGCGATCCGCAACTCGGCTCCGGTGGCGGCGACCGCGCGCCGGAGCTGGGCCAGCACTGCCGGGTAGCAGTGGTCGGTGGTCAGCACCTCATCGCCCGGCCCGAGCCGGATCTGGGCGATGACCGTCTGCGTGCCGGCCGTGGCGTTGTCCACGAAGACCAGGCCATCCTCCGGCGCGCCGAGGAACGCCGCGACCCGGGCGCGGACCGTGGCCAGCAGATCCGGCAGCCGCCGGACCAGGAAGTCCGCCGGGTTGCGTTCCATCTCGGCCCGCCAGGCCTGCTGATCGGCCAGCACGCTGGCCGGCGTCGCACCGAAGCCGCCGTGGTTGAGGTAGGCGATATCCGGGTCGAGCGTCCAGGCGCCCGTCACACCGGCCGCCGCGTAACGACGACGAACTCGCGGCCCGGGCGGTCCGGAGCGTCCCTGACCTCGTCGACGACCAGGCCTGCCGCGGCCACCGAGCCGGCCAGCTCGCCGTAGCCGCGCAAGCGCAGGGTGGAGTCCGAGGTCAGCGTCTCGCCATCGCCGAACACGACCGTCCCACGGAAACTGACCAGATCGCCGTCGACCCCGGTCAGGTCGTACCAGCTTTCGGCCTCCCGGCCGTCCGGGAGCGTGGTGCGCGAGTGGCTCTGCTCCCGAGTCCATTCCAGCCAGGCCTTCCTGGCCGGATCCCGGCTCTCGAACACCAGCCGCCCACCCGGTCGCAGGGCCGCGTGAATGGCCCGCAACGCCGCCGCCCAGTCCTCGCCGGTGAGGAAGACCTGGGCCACGTTCCCGGTCATCGTCGCCAGGTCAACCTGGAGCGGTGGCACCCCGGCGGCATCGGTGTGCAGCCAGCGGACCCGGCCGGCGCCGGGTTTGCGCTGGGCCACGCCAGCGAGGCGGCCGCCGGGCCGGCTCCGATGACCGTCAGGCCACGACCGGCCAGCAGGCAGGCGAGGGTTCCGGTACCGCAGCCGGCATCCAGCACGCTCGCCGCGCCGAACTCCCCGGCCATGGCCAGGTAAGCATCGAGATCGCTGCGGTCAGGGTCCAGCGGGTCGTAGAGTTCCGCCTGGCGGGGATCCGCGAAGGCCGCATCAACCATGGGTTATACCTTACGGAGCCGGGCAACGTCATTTTGGATGCGCGAAGATGGGCTCATGGGAGTAATCCAGTTCAGGGCTCAGCTACAGCCCCGCGGCCCGGCCGCCGCCGTCGTGCTCGACGATGCCCAGGTCGCCGCCGTCGGCGAGGGCGCCAAGCGGTTCCCGGTCGTGGCCACCGTCAACGGTTACACCTGGCGGACCAGCGTGGCCCGGATGGGCGGTGAGTTCCTGCTCGGCCTGAACCGCGAGGTGCGGGAGAGCGCGGGCGCGCAAGCCGGCGACGAGGTCGAGGTGCGGCTGGAACTCGACGCCGCTCCCCGCGAGGTCGAGGTGCCCGAGGCGCTCGCGGCTGCCCTGGCGGCCGACCCGCGGGCCCGCGCGTCCTTCGAGGGCATGGCCTTCACGCACCGCAAGGAGTACGCGCGGTGGATCACCGAGGCCAAGCGGGAGGAAACCCGGCAGCGGCGCGTGCAGCAGGCGGTCGAGATGATCCGCGCTGGCAAGACCCGTTCCTGACGGGCTGTCCCTCCCCGCGGCGGCGGGGCGATGATTTTGGCCGTGGCCAGGCATCCCGGCATCGATGGCCCGGGGATGCCGCGGCAGGCGGTCAGCGATGCGCACAGCGCTGACGGTGCCCGCGCAACCGCCGGTCAGAACCGGTGCCTGGTCATGCCGAACGGTTCGCCCTTGGAGTGGGCGAAGACCTTGGTGGGCGTGACCGAGAACACCAGAGCCTCGCCGCTGCCGTCCTCGAGGTCACGGAAGGCGCCGCCCTGAGCCTTGAACCGCCAGTGCCCACCGTCCCATTTGCGGTTGAACATAAGCGCGATAGGCTCGAGCACGGCGTCGTCGGTGACCTGCACGGCCCTGCCCTCCACCACGACGTCCAGGCCCCGGTCCCAGGTGTTGCACCCGGTGGTCATCACCACGTACGGGTGCGACTGCAGGTTGAGGAACTTCTGCTCAACGCGGCCGGTGGAAAACCAGAGCGCGTCGCCGGCCCACACGGCGACGACGGGGGTGACGTGCGGCCGCCCGTCGGCCCGGACGGTGGAGATCCAGAACAGGTCGGCGGCCTCGAGCACGCCGCGCGTCTGCTCCCATCCCGTGGCGGTCGCCGCTGGATCGCTGTACTGATCGTCGAACGTGGTGACTGGCGTGCGCATCGGCATCTCTCCAACCTGTGAGACCGCAACCGCAGCGGGCCCCCGATGAGGCCCACAGTGATGAGACCGGCGGGCGAAGCGGTTTTAATCGCTACGCCTGCGGGTGTACCCAACCAGACCCAGGCCAGGGTGGCGTCATACCCCTTCCCGGCCTGTTCCAAGAGCGGGGTGAACTACCTCATCATCGCGCCCGTGCAGAGCTGATCAGCTCAGTTCGGCGCGGAGCTGGGCGGCTGCCGCCGTCATCGCGGTCAGCTTGCCGAAGGCGACGTCCCGGGGCAGGTACTTCATGCCACAGTCGGGAGCCAGGATCAGTCGCTCGGGCGGCACGTAGGGCAGTGCGCGGCGGACCCGGGCGGCCACCGTCTGCGGGGTCTCCACCGTGAGGTCGCCCAGGTCCAGCACGCCCAGGATGACGGTCTTGCCGGTCAGCGTGGCCAGCACCTGGCAGTCCAGGCCGGACTGGGCGGTCTCGATGGACACCTGGCCGCAATCGCAGGCGGCCAGCTCGGGCAGGAACGAATAGCCCGCCGGCCGGTCGTGGATGATGGCGGCGTAGCCGAAACACAGGTGCACCGCGGTGGTCCCGGTCACGCCCTCCAGCGCCCGGTTGATCGCCTTGACGCCGTACCGGCGCGCCTGGTCCGGCCGGGCCTGCAGGTAGGGCTCGTCGAGCTGCACGATGTCGGCACCCGCCGCGAACAGGTCGCGGACCTCGGCGTTGACCGCCTCGGCGTAGCCCAGGGCAAGGGCTTCGGTGCTGCCATAGTGATCGTCCTGGGCCTGCTGGGCCATGGTGAACGGCCCTGGCAACGTCATTTTGACGGTGCGTCTGGTGTTCGCCCGCAGGAAGCGCAGGCCGTCCACCTCGACCGGATGGCGCCGCCGGATGTCGCCGGTGATCCGGGGCACCGGGTTCGGGTGGCCGCTGCGGTCCAGCGCGGTACCCGGATTGCCGATGTCCACGCCGTCCAGCGCGGTCGCGAACCGGTTGGAGTAGCTTTCCCGGCACACTTCGCCGTCGGTGATGATGTCCAGGCCGGCCTCTTCCTGAGCCCGGATGGCCAGCACGGTGGCGTCCCGCTGGGCCTGCTCCAGGAACTCCGGCTCGACCCGCCACAGCTCTTTGGCGCGCACCCGGGGCGGGAACCGGCCCGCCAGCCGAGCCCGGTCGATCAGCCAGTCCGGCTGCGGGTAGCTTCCAACCAGCGAGGTGGGGAACAGCATGCCAGCACAGTACGCTCGCCCAGCCAGGGAGTCAGCGTTACCGCGGGGCAGACTGGGTTTCGCCAAGGTCTGCCGGGGACGCCAGATGGAGTCCGGGCTTGTCTCGCGAGGTCGCGCCGGGGCACTCAGAAGACGATCTCTGATCGTAGTGAAACGTTTTCCTGTTTTTGTTGTGGCGCCCGATCGTGCCGTGATAGAGCAGGAACATGGCAGCTTTCAAGGTCCTCCATGCTTGCGTATCCAGCCGCCACGGCGCCCGCTGGCCCGGGCTGGCGATCGCCGCGCTGACGGTCGCCGCACCATTAGCTCTGCCCGGTGCACCGGCCTCGGCTGGCACCGGCGCCACGACGGCCGGGATCATCTCCACGTTCGCCGGCGGGGTCGGCGGGCCCGGCCGGGCAACGACCGTGGCCATCGGGTCAGCCGCCGGTGTGGCATATGCCTCGGGTGACCTCTACGTCGCCGACAGGGTGGTGCGGAAGGTGAGCGCGCAGACCGGCCGGCTCACCACCCCGGCCGGCGACAGCGCGCAGGCCCCCGGCCCGCTGGGCGACGGCGGCCCGGCAGCCAAGGCATACGTCGATTCTCTCGGGACGCCAGCCGTTGACCGGGCGGGCAATCTCATCATCGCTGACTCCGCCAACTCCCGGGTACGGGTGGTGGCGAAGACCACTGGGACCTTCTACGGCCAGCAGATGACCGCACAGCACATCTACACCGTCGCGGGCAACGGCACACCCGGCACCACCACCGGTGGCGTGCCCGCGACCAGCGCCGAGCTGATGGATCCCGCCGGGGTGACGGTGGACAGCACGGGCAACCTGGTGATCGCTGACGGCGGCCGCTTCAACCCCGCCACGGGATCCCTGGTGCAGGTCGTGGCGGCCAGGACCGGGACCTTCTATGGGCAGGCGATGACCGCCGGGGACATCTACAACATCGCGGGCCTGCCGTCGAGCCTGAGAATCTCCGGCAACGGAGGGCCAGCGGTCAACGCCGGGCTGGGCCAGCACATGGGCCAGGTGGAACTCGACTCCACGGGTGACGTCGTGATCGCCGATGAGGGGGCCAACCGCATCCGGGTGATCGCGGAGAAGACCGGGACGCTCTACGGGCAGCCAATGACCGCTGGCGACATCTATTCGGTGGCCGGCAACGGCGGGGCAGGCTTCTTCGGTGACGGCGGGCCGGCCACCCACGCCGAGCTGAACGAGCCGCAGGGGGTGACCGTGGACAGCGCGGGCAACCTGGTGGTGGCCGACACCCACAACCTGCGGGTGCGGGTGGTCGCGGTCACCTCCGGCACCTTCTACGGGAAGAAGATGACCGCCGGGGACATCTACAGCATCGCGGGCGGCGGTAACCGCCTGGGCGACGGCGGGCCGGCGGCAAAGGCCATGCTCAGCTTCCCCCAAGCGGTAACGCTCGACGGGACGGGGAACCTGGTGGTGGGCGACGGCTCCCGGGTGCGCCTGATAGCCGTCGCAACGGGAACGTTCTTCGGGAAGCAGATGACGGCGGGCGACATCTACACGATCGCCGGCAACGGCTCCCCCGGGTTCTCCGGTAATGGCGGCCCCGCCCTCAAGGCCCAGCTCACAAACCCTGGCGGTCTGGCGTTCGGCGGCGCGAGGCAGCTCGCGGTGAGCGACACCTTCAACAACCGGGTGCGCTTGGTGCCGGCCCAGTCCGGGACGTATTTCGGGCAGCAGATGACCGCGGGGCACATCTACACGATCGCGGGCACCGGCCAGTGCCCCCTGGCCGGCGGCAGCAGCGGCAACGGCGGCCCCGCCCGCAAGGCCATGCTGTGCTCCCCCGGGGGACTGATGTTCGACCACGCGGGAAACCTGCTGCTGGCCGATCCCAACTCCAGCCGGGTGTGGGCGATCGCCGCTTCTTCCGGCACCTTCTACGGCGTGAAGATGACCGCGAACGACATCTACACGATCGCCGGCAACGGCACGGATGGGTATTCCGGCGACGGCGGCCCGGCCACCAAGGCCGAAGTCGGCGAGCCCGAGGACGTGGCGGTGGACGGCGCGGGCAACCTGATCATCCCGGACACCCTCAACAACCGGATCCGGGTGGTGGCGGCCAAGTCCGGCACGTTCTACGGCGTGAAGATGACCGCGAACAGCATTTACACGATCGCGGGCAACGGCAAGGCCGGTTTCGCTGGCGACGGCGGGCCGGCACGCAAGGCCGAGCTCTACCATCCGTTCTCGGCGGGGGTGGACGGCGCGGGGAACCTGGTCGTGTCCGACCTGATCAACGACCGGATCCGGGTGGTGGCGGCCAAGTCCGGCACGTTCTACGGGCAGAAGATGACCGCCAGCGACATCTACACGATCGCGGGCAACGGCAAGGAGGGGTTCTCCGGCGACGGCGGGCCCGCCCGCAACGCCGAGTTCTTCCGCCCGGCGGGCGTACGGCTGGATCCGTCGGGGAACGTGTTGATAGCCGACAGTGTGAACTCGCGGGTGCGGGCAGTGGCCACGAGGTCCGGAACTTTCTACGGGATCAAGATGACCGCCGGCGACATCTACACGGTGGCCGGCAACGGCGGGTTCGGGTTCTCTGGCATCGGCGGGCCGGCCATCAAAGCAGAGCTGTTCGCTGTCAAGGCGGTTGCCACGGACGGCGCCGGGAACCTTTTCGCCGGCACCGACCGGGTGGAGGAGGTGACGGGTTAGCACCGGCGTCAGCCGTAGTGGCGCAACCGCGGCCAGATCTGGCCCCATGGGTGCCGGGGGCCGGTGCAGATGTACACGTGCCCGCCCCACTCCTCGTTATGCAGGCCATAGGGGTTCGACAGCGTGGCCGCGACCTTGACGCCGGTGAAGAACCGGCTCAGGTAGGCGCCGTAGCCGGTGACGTCCTCCGGCCCCGGCGCGACCGCGACCACCGTGGTGGCGTGCGGGTTGCCCGGCCCCCACCACCAGTAGGTGTTGTGCCCGCTGACCACCGTCGGCAGGCCGGTACCCCGGCCCAGCTCGTCGATCGCGCCGGCCTCGCCGTAGTCGGCTGCGAAGATCACGGCGCTGGCCCGCTGCCGGGGCGGCAGCGAGGCCCACACGTGGTGGACCGTGCCGACGAGCTGCGGCCAGCCGGCCGACTCGACCGGCACCGGGTTCACCTTGGCGGTCCAGCCGATGTCGGCGGCCGGGAGCACCGGCAGCACCGCCGGCAGGGCCACGGCGGTGGTGATCCCGGTGGCCACCAGGAGGCGGCGCAGCCGGCCCGGCCGGGCCGCCAGCCACCCGTCGATGGCCACCGCCCCGGCCGCGAGCAGGTAGACGTACGCCCCGGCCAGGTAGTAGATCTTCGCGCCCGAGGTCAGCGCGAAGAACACGAACAGCAGCCCGTAGGCCCAGGCCAGCGCCTGCCAGAGCGGCCGGCCGGAGCGCCACAGGAAGCGCAGCCCGGCGGCCCAGACCACCACCATGGCCAGGCTCGTCATGACGAGCTGGCCGATCACCCAGTTGCCGACGTTGCCCAGGCCGCCGTTCTCCTGGTTGAGCACCTTGGTCATGGCGATCGTCGCCCACTGGTGCTGGGCCTGCCACCAGAGGTCGGGGATGGTGAACGCGACCGCGATGACGACACCCGCGGCGAACCAGCGATTCAGCATCATCTGGCGGCCGCCGGAGAGCAGGGCGCCGGTCAGCAGGGCGATCCCGAAGAAGCCCACGCTGTGCTTGTTGGCCAGGCCGAGGCCCAGCACCCCTCCCCCGGCCAGCCACCAGCGGCAGTCCCCGGTGCGGCCGATCCTGGCGGCGACGAACGCCAGGCCCGCCCAGGCCAGCATGTCGAAGGCGGTCGGGCCGAGCAGGTGGTCGACTGCCAGCAGCGTCGGCATCGTGGCGGTCGCGATGGCGGCCAGCAACTGTGCCCGGCGCCCGCCGCCGAACTCGCGCGCGGTCAGCCCCCCGGCCACCACGGTCGCCCAGCCGGCCAGGGCTGGCCACAGGTGCAGGCCCACCAGCGAGAGGCCGAACAACCACAGCGACACCCGGGCGATCAGCGGCGTCAGCACCGGCTGGTCCACGTAGCTGGCCTGCAGGTGCCGGCCGGAGTCGAGGAAGTACAGCTCATCACGGTGGAAGCCGTACCGCGCCGACAATGCCATCTCCACGGCGAACGCGGCGGCGCCGACCGCGATGACCCACCGGTTCACGGGAGCGGCGCCGGAGGCCGGGACCGCCTCGGCCCGCTGCTCGCCAGTGTGCCGGGCCGCGCCGCGAAGCCGGCCGGCCCTGGGTTCGGCAGAACGTGCCACGAGACTCATAACGACTATGGTCGGCCACCGGGCACCCGGTCCACATCGGCCGCGATGCCCGATTGCCCGGCCATCTCTGGAGTGACGTCCGGCGCTCCCCGGCACGGTAATTCCGCCTCAGGCAGGGGACGGCGGATCCGCCGTGCGGAGGATGGCCCGGCGCTCTGGCCGGCCCGTACGATCGGCTGGTGAACAGGCTTGCCGACTGGGCCGTCGCCCTGCCGCCGCGCATGCAGGACCTTGCGCTGGCGGTGGCGCTGGCTGCCTACAACGTCGGTTCGCTGATCCCCGAGACCGGGCAGCTTCACCCGGCCTACGCGGCATACATGCTCGTCGTGCTGCAGGTGCTGCCGCTGATCTGGCGGCGGCGCTGGCCAGTCCCCGTCTATATAGCCACCGGCATTCCCCGCAACATCTACGACCTGCTGCATACCGGCTTCGCGCCGGTGCCGCTCGGCCCGGCCATCGCCTACTTCACGGTGATGGAGCGCAGCTCGACCAGGTGGCGCTGGGTGGCCAGCGCATTCACGCTGGCCGGCATCACGTATTCCCAGACGCTGCCCGGACACAACGAGCCCTACGATTTCTTCGTCGTGGTGATGGAGTTCGCCGTGGCCGGCCTGGCCGGCGTGCTCAGCCGCACCCGCCGGGCCTACCTGCGGGAGGTCGAGGGCCGGGCCGAGCAGGCGGAGGCCGAACGGGACCGGCAGGTCGCCCTGGCCGCCGCGGCCGAGCGGACCAGGATCGCCCGGGAACTGCACGACGTGGTGGCGCATCACGTCAGCCTGATGGCGGTCCAGTCGGAGGCCGCCGCCTCGTTGCTGCCCGGCAAGCCGGCCGAGGCCAGCAAGTCCGTGGAGATCATCGGCCAGACCGCCCGTGAGGCGCTGACCGAGCTGCGCAGGCTGCTCGGCGTGCTGCGGGCCCCGCCCGGCCAGGCCGGCGCCACCACGCCCGCCGCGCCGTCCCCCTCGATCAGCGAGCTCGACGACGTGCTCGTGCAGGTGCGCCAGGCCGGGATCACCGTGGACCTGCGGGTGCACGGCAACCCGGCCAGGCTGGCCCCAGGCGTGGATCTGACCGCCTACCGGATCGTGCAGGAGGCGCTGACCAACACGGTGCGGCACTCCGGTGCGGGCCGGGCTGCGGTGACCGTCAGCTACGAGCCCGGCTACGTCACCGTCTCGGTGACCGACACCGGCAATGGCAGATCCGCTCCGGTCGCGGAGCGGCCGGAGCGGTCTGGCGGGCTGGGGCTGGCCGGCATCGCCGAGCGGGTCGCGTCCTGCGGCGGCAGCCTGAGTCTCGGCCCGGGCCAGTCCGGCGGGTTCGCGGTGACCGCTAGGCTGCCAACGCCATGACCACAACGGACACCAGCCCGATCCGGGTACTCGTCGCCGACGACCAGGAGCTGGTCAGAACCGGATTCTGCGTCATACTCGAGGCGGCCGACGGGATCACCGTCGTGGCCGAGGCGGCCAACGGTGTGCAGGCCGTCCAGGCCGCCGCCGAGCACCGGCCCGACGTGATCCTGATGGACGTGCGGATGCCGGAGATGGACGGCCTGGAGGCAACCAGGCGGATCACCGGCGGCGACCGGGCGGCCGCGCCCCGGGTGGTCATGCTGACCACCTTCGACCTCGACGACTACGTGTACGAAGCGCTGCGGTCCGGGGCCAGCGGGTTCCTGCTGAAGGACGCGCCGAGGCACGACCTGATCGCCGCGGTCAGGACCGCCGCCGCCGGCAACGCGCTGCTTGCCCCGTCGGTGACCATGCGGCTGATCGACGCGTTCGCCCGGCGCCCGGCCCAGACGCTGCCCACCCCGTCCCGGCTGGCGTCGCTGACCGCCCGGGAGCACGACATCCTGCTCCGCCTGGCCCGTGGCCTGACCAACGCCGAGATAGCCGCCGACCTGGTGGTCAGCGAGGCGACGGTCAAGTCACACGTCGGCAACCTGCTGGCCAAGCTCGGCCTGCGCGACCGGGTGCAGGCGGTGATCCTCGCCTACGAGACCGGCATCGTCCGGCCCGGCGAACCAGACCAGCCCGGCTGAGGCCAAGCCTCAGTCGTAGTGGCGCAACTGCGGCCAGATCTGGCCCCACGGATGCCGGGGGCCGGTGCAGATGTAGACCTGCCCGCCCCATTCCTGGTTGTGGAGCTTGTCCGGGTTGGACAGCGTGGCCGCGACCTTGACGC
Organism: Streptosporangiaceae bacterium; assembly: GCA_035308365.1. Classification (GTDB taxonomy): domain Bacteria; phylum Actinomycetota; class Actinomycetes; order Streptosporangiales; family Streptosporangiaceae; genus PALSA-505. The sequence goes on along the minus strand of DATGGU010000044.1, from coordinate 8,000 downwards.
TGGTGAAGAAGCGGGCCAGGTAGGCACCGTAGCCGATCCTGTCCTCCGGGCCGGGGTCGGCCACGTGCCGGCCCGGCGTGACCGCGACGACCGTGGTGGCGTGCGGATTGCCCGGCCCCCACCACCAGTAGCTGTTGTGCCCGCTCACCGCCGTCGGCAGGCCGGTACCCCGGCCCAGTTCATTGATGGCCCCGGCCTCGCCGTAGTCGACGGTGAAGATCACGGCACCGGCCCGCTGCCGGGCCGGCAGCGAGGTCCACACGCCCCGGACCGTGCTGACGAGCTGCGGCCAGCCGACCGTCTCAATCAGCCCCGGGTTGATGTCGGCGGCATAGCCACTGTCCACCGCGGGGAGCACCGGCAGCACCGTCCAGAGGACCAACGCGAGGCAGGCCCCGTTGATCACCATCAGGTTCCGCAGCCGGCCCCGGCGGGCCGCCAGCCACCCGTCCACGGCGACGGCACCGGCCGCGACCAGGTACATGTACGCGCCGACGAGGTAATAGTCCTTGGTACCGGCGGTCAGCGCGAAGAGCACGAGCAGCAGCCCGTACGCCCATACCAGGGCTCGCCACAGCGGCCGCCGCGACCGCCACAGGAAGCGCAGCCCGGCGATCCACACCCACACAAAGGCCAGCGACGTCACGGCGAGCTGGCCGAAGACCATGTCGGCGATGTTGCCGGGGCCACCGTCCTCCCGGTAGATCCCCCGGGTCATGGTGATCGTCGCCCAGTCGTGCTGTGCCTGCCACCAGATGTCGGGAATGGTGAACAACACCGCGATCACGGCGCCAGCGGCGAACCAGCGGTTCAGTACCATCCGGCGGCCACCGCTGAGCAGAGCGCCGATCAGCAGGGCGAGGGCGAAGATGCCCACGCTGTGCTTGTTGGCCAGCCCCAGCCCGAGTACCAGGCCGCCGGCCAGCCACCAGCGCGGGTTGCCGGTCCGCTCCACCCTGGCGGCGACGAACGCCAGGCCGGCCCAGGCCAGCACGTCGAAGGCCGTCGGGCCGAACAGATGATCCTCGGCCAGCAGCATCGGCGCGGTGGCGGCCGCGACAGCAGCCAGCAACTGGGCCCGCCTGCCCCCGCCGAACTCGCGTGCCGTCAGCGCGCTGACCACCACAGTGGCCCACGCGGCCAGCGCGGGCCACAGATGCAGGCCAGCCAGCGACACGCCGAACAGCCGCAGCGACACCCACGCGATCAGCGGCGACAGCACAGGCTGATCAGGGTAGCTGGCCTGCAGGTGCCGGGCGAGGTCGAAAAAGTACAACTCGTCCCGGTCGTAGCCGTACTGCGTGGAGTATGCCATCAGCACGGCGAACAGCACGCCGCCCACCAGGATCGCAAACCGGTTGAATGGTGCCACGCCGGCTGCCGGGCGCGCGGCGGTCTCGGTAGCCCCGGGCCGGTCACCGGCAACTCGCTCGTCCGCCGCGCGGAACCGGCCAAACCTGCGTGCTACCGAACTTGTCATGCCCGCATTGTCAGCCGCCGGGCACTGGCTGGCACGGGTCGCGGCCCCGGTTGGCGTGAACTAGACGAGCGGGATGCGCCGCAGCATCATCAGGGAGCTGTCAGCGGCTGGTGCGCCTTCTGTCAGTGGCGTGCTCGACCATGAGCATGACCACGAACGGAAGAGGACAATCATGACGAACGCGATCGAGGCGAGCGGCTTGGTCAAGCGCTTCGGCAAGACGACCGCGCTGGACGGGGTAGACCTGGTGGCACGCACCGGCACGGTGCTCGGGGTGCTGGGGCCGAACGGCGCGGGGAAGACGACGGCGGTCCGGATCCTGGCGACCCTGCTGCAGCCGGACGGCGGGCAGGCGCGGGTGTGCGGCTACGACGTCGTCCGCCAGGCGCACCAGGTACGCGAGTCCATCGGGCTCACCGGCCAGTACGCGTCCGTGGACGACGGGCTGTCCGGGATCAACAACCTCATCATGATCGGGCGGCTGCTCGGGGAGTCCCGGGCCAGCGCCCGGGCCCGGGCCGGTGAGCTGCTGGAGCGGTTCGGCCTGACCGACGCCGCGCAGCGGGCGGTGAAGACCTACTCCGGCGGGATGCGGCGCCGGCTCGACCTGGCCGCCAGCCTGGTCGGCCACCCGAGGGTGCTGTACCTGGACGAGCCGACCACCGGGCTCGACCCGCGCAGCCGGACCGACGTCTGGGGGATGATCCGCGGGCTGGTCGCCGATGGTGTCACGGTCCTGCTGACCACCCAGTATCTGGACGAGGCGGACCAGCTTGCCAACGACATCACGGTGATCGACCACGGCCGGGTGATCGCGGCCGGCACGCCGGACCAGCTCAAGAACGCGACCGGCGGCCAGGTGCTCGAGGTGTCCCCGGCCGACCCGGCGCACCGGGACCGGGTCTTCGCGGTACTGGCGGCGCGAACCGGGGCCACGCCGGCGACCGAGACCGAGACCGGCATGGTGCGCGTCCCTGTGGCCGACCCGGTGGTGCTGCCGGTCATCATCCGCGACCTGGACGCGGCCGGTGTGGTGCTGGCCGAGTTCAGCCTGCGCAAGGCCAGCCTGGACGAAGTCTTCTTCGCGCTGACGGGAACACGGGCCCCGGATGACCCCACGCAGACCCGCGAACTCGAAAGGAGCGCCCGATGACCACGGCTACCCTGCCCGCCCCCGCCCGGCCCCGCCGGCTGGCGCCGGTGACCGGGCTACGGAACACCTTCACGCTCACCTGGCGGAGCGTGCTGAAGATCCGGACGAACATGGAGGACCTGGTCGGCCTGAGCCTGCAGCCGATCATGTTCCTGCTGCTGTTCACCTACGTGTTCGGCGGGGCGATCTCCGGCAGCACCCACGCCTACCTGCAGTTGGCGCTGCCCGGCCTGCTGGTCATGACCGTGGTGTTCGCCACCATGGGCACCGGCCTGATGCTCAACCAGGACATCACCGGCGGCGTGTTCGACCGGTTCCGCAGCCTGCCGATCGCCCGCTGGGCGCCGCTGGCCGGGGCCGTGCTGGGCGACATGGTGCGCTACCTGATCTCGGTCGCGGTCACCCTGGGCTTCGGGATGATCCTGGGCTTCCGGGTCAGCACCGGCGTGCTGCCCGCCCTGGCGGCGACCGCGCTGCTGCTCACCTTCGCCCTGGCCATGTGCTGGGTGTCGGCGCTGATCGGGATGCTGGTGAAGAGCCCGCAGGGCGTGCAGATGTACGGCTTCCTGGCGATGTTCCCGCTGGTGTTCGGCAGCAATCTGCTGGTGCCGTCGGGCACGATGCCGGGCTGGCTGCAGGCGTTCGTCCGGGTGAACCCGATGACCTACCTGACCAGCGCCGAGCGCGGGCTGCTGACCGGTGGTGGGGTCGCCACGCCCGCCATCCGGGCGCTGCTGTGGGCGCTGGGCATCTTCGTGGTCTTCGCCCCGCTGGCGGTCCGCGCCTACCGCCGCCGGACGTAGCGCCCGGCCAGGACCAGGGCCTCGTCGTAGGGCAGTTCCCGGCCACGCTGGTAGGCGGCCTCGAAGGCCTCCCCGCCGAGCACGCGCCGGGCGGTGTCCCTGGCAGGCGGGGCGTCGAGGCTGCTGAAATCGAAGGTTCCCCGGGCCGAGTGGGCGGCACCCAGCAGGGTGGCCGCCCACTCGGCGTCGCCGGGGTCCTCGCTCTGCCACAGCGCGGCCGCGGCCAGCGCGTCCAGCACGGTGGCCACCGACGCCCGGTCCTGGCCGTCGGCCGCCAGCCGCAGGGCATCGGCAAGCTCGGCCCGGGCCTCGTCAAGACTGCCGGTGCGCAGCTTCGCCAGCCCGCAGCGGGACAGAACCAGCGCACGGAAGGACCAGCCCATGGCCGCGGGCTTGCTCGCCAGCCAGCCGTCGAGCTGCTGGCTGAGGCTGCTGGCCCCGGCGAAGTCACCGCGCAGCCAGGCCAGCTCGGCCCGGACGTAGGTGATCCACAGGCCGCTCTCGGAGTCGCCCAGCGACCGGGCGATCCGGTCGGCCTTGACCATGTCGGCGTACGCACCGTCCAGGTCGCCGGTCCGGCTGCGGGCCTTCGCCAGGCTGGCGTACATCTGCGCGGTGTCTTCCCAGTCGGTCAGGGCCCGGCTCAGCTCGATCGCCTGCTCCAGGGCGGCGATAGCCGTTGCGTGCTCGCCATGCAGCAGGGCCAGCTCGGCCTCGCCCATCAGCGCCAGCGCCATGCCCCACCGGTCGCCGAGCGCCTGGAAACCGGCGTACGACTCGCCGTACTGGCCGGTGACCTGGTCCACATGACCCATGCCCATGGAGAAGAACGCGTGCATGAGCCCGCTGCCCGCCCGTATCCATGGGTCGTCCGACCTGGCGTACATGGCCAGCACCCGCATCGACCAGTCCGGATCCTGCTTGACGTACAGGCCGAGCATCGCGGCGCCGACGATCACCAGCGGGTGCGGCGGCGGATCCGGCAGCCCGCCATCGGGGGGGATCACCACGGACTCCGCATCCACCAGTGGCTCCCGCATCGCGGCGATGTCCCAGCTCGCGTTGACCGCGGTCAGGGCGCAGATGGCACGTGCCTGCACCACGTCCAGGCCGTCGGTGTCCAGGCCGGCCAGCCCGGCGGGCTCGCTCATCGCCAGGACGTCCCTGGACATGGCCGCGCTCTCCCGGCGCTGCCCGCGCAGCAGCCAGAACCAGCCGAGCGAGGCCGCGAAGCGGAGCGCCAGCACCGGGTCGCGGTGGTCGATGGCCCAGCGCAGGGCCGTGTGCAGGTTGTCCTGTTCCTCGGTCAGCCGCTGCATCCACACGCCCTGCTCCGCGGTGCGCAGCAGCGGATCGGCCGTCTCGGCCAACTGCACGAAGTGCAGGGCGAACGCACGCCGCACCGCGTCTTCCTCCCCGGCCCCGGCCAGCCGCTCCAGGCAGTAGGCCCGGATGGTCTCCAGCATCCGGTAGCGCGGTTCGCCGTTCCCATCGACGGTCAGGAACGACTTCTCCACCAGGCCGAACAACGCGGGCAGGACGCTGGTCGCGGGCAGGGCCACGTCCTGGCAGACCTGTTCGGCCGTGCTCAGCGTGGCCCCCGCGGGAAAGACGGCCAGCCGCCTGGCCAGCACCTGCTCGGGCCCGGACAGCAGCTCCCAGCTCCAGTCCACCACCGCGCGCAGCGTCTGGTGGCGCGCTGCTGCCGTCCTGCTCCCGCCGGTCAGCAGGTCGAACCTGGCGTCGAGGCGCTGCGCGAGCTGAGCGGCGGACAGCGTCCGCAGCCGGGCCGCGGCCAGTTCGATGGCCAGCGGCATGCCATCCAGCGCCCAGCAGATCCGGGCCACGTCGGCCGCGTTGGTCTCGTCCACGGTGAAGTCGGGGCGCACGGCCGCCGCCCGGTCGGCCAGCAGCCGGACCGAGGCATAGCCGGCGACCAGGCCACCCGCCGCGCCGTCCGGACCGGCCGACGGCACCGGCAACGGCGCGACCGGCCACAGCGCCTCTCCGGTGATGCGCAGCGGCTCCCGGCTGGTCGCCAGCACCCGCACGTCAGGGCAGCCCGCCAGAACCTGATCGGTGAGCGCGGCGGCGGCCGCCACCACGTGCTCGCAGTTGTCCAGGATCAGCAGGTCCTTCCGGCCGGCCAGCACCGCCACCAGCCGCTCCACCGGGTCGGCGGGCACGGCGGGCTGCCCGGCCGCGGCCATGGTGATCACCGGCACGTCCCGGATGCCGAGTGTGTGCAGCACGGCGTAGGGCACCTCGCCGGGTTCCGCGACCGGGGCCAGCTCGACGAACCACACCCGGCAGTCGCCGGATCCCCGGGCCTGCTCGGCCAGCCGGGTCGCCGTCTCGGTGGCCAGCCGGGTCTTGCCTGCCCCGCCCGGGCCGGTCAGCGTGACCAGCCTGCCCTCGGCCAGCATCTTCACCACCCGGGCGACATCCTCGTCCCGGCCGACGAAGCTGGTCAGCGGCTTGCGCACCCCAGTGAGCCGGACTGGCCTGCCGGGCTCGGCGGGCTGCCGGTTTCCGGCCGGGGCCTGCAGGTCCTGGCGGAGCACGCCCAGGTAGATCCGCTCGATCTGGGGAGAGGGGTCCACGCCGAGGTCACTGGCGAGCAGTTCGCGCAGCTCGGTGTAGACGGCCAGCGCCTCGGCCTGGCGCCCGGCCGCGTACAGGGCGCGCATCAGCAGCCCGCGCGGGCGCTCGGCCACCGGGTCGGCGGCGATCATGTCCCGCAGTTCGCCGACCAGGCCGTCGCTCTCCCCCAGGGCCAGGCCGGCCTCGATCAGGTCCAGCGCGGCCCGGGTGCGCAGTTCCTCCAGCCGGGCGGCGGGCCCGGCCGCGAACCGCGCGCCCGGCGCGTCGGCCAGGGCAGGCCCGCGCCAGGCACCGAGGGCCTCGCGCAGCAGCGCGGCGGCGGTGTTCGGGTCCCCGGCGGCCAGCGCCGTGCTGCCGTCCCTGGCGAGCCGCTCGAACGCCACGGCATCCACCTCGTCCGGCGAGACCGCAAGCCGGTAGCCCGCCGGATGCGACTCGATCACCTGGCCGCCCAGGCCGGCCTGGCGCAGCGAGGTGCGCAGCCGGGACACCAGCGACTGCAGCGAGTTGGCCGCGTTGGCCGGCGGCTCGCCGTCCCACAGCCGTTCGATCAGCGAATACGCGGGCACGACCCGGCCGGCGTCCAGGGCCAGCAGGATGAGCAGCAGGCGCACCAGGGACCCGCCGACCCGCACCGGCCGGCCCGCCTCGTCGTGTACCGCGAGGGGTCCCAGTAGCCCGATCCGCACCGCGCCTGCTCTCGTCCCTGGAAGTCGAGTAATTACGTCCCGCCAGGATTCCATTGTCCAGTGCGGTCCCGCCATCGCGAAATCTGAGCCAGTGGAGGCGGGCCGGCTGCCGGAGGGGTGGGTTTGACGGCCGGCGGAGGTGGGCCGGGTGACCTGTGCGTTGCGGACTCCGTAAATTTTCACCCGAACGGTCCGGGGCGGGCTCATTGACGGTCACGAGGCGGCAAGGAGCCCCGGCCAAGCCAACCTGGGCCGGGGCTCCTGCGCAGGGGGTTCAGCAGCCGTCGTACGGCGCCCAGGCGCCACCGCCGGTCAGCGCGTACTCCTTGGCGAACGCGGCGTTCTGCTCGGCCACGGACGCGTCCTGCGGCAGGCCGGAGTAGCCAAGGGCCTGCCAGGTGGACGGCAGGAAGCCATACAGGCCACCCGCGCCGCTGTAGGGGTTGACCGCCCCGGCGTTGCCGCCGCTCTCGGCCGCGATCACGCAGGCCTGGAAGCTGCCCGGCGCGCCGCTGTAGGCGGCCACGGACGGAGCGGGTGCGGGCGCCGGTGCCGGTGCCGGTGCGGCACTGACCGCCGGTGCCGCCGTGGGCCGCGGGGCTATCGCCGCCATGGCGCGGCGGGACAGCCACGGCTGCACGGTGTGCGAGGCCGGTACCTGGAGCCGCTGGCCCACCCGGATCGTGCCCGGGTTGGCCACGCGGTGCCGGTTGGCCCACCAGATGGCCGGCCAGCCGGCCGGGGTGCCGTACACGCGCTGGCTGATCGAGCTCAGCGTGTTGCCGGCCTTGACGGTTACAAAGGTGCTGTGGTGCGGAGCTGTCACGGGATGTAGCGAAATCGTGACGGCCATCAGCGCCTTGGCGCTACTGCCTGCTGCGATACTTGGCAGCAACATGGCGTGTTTACCTCCGAGGTTCTCTGCCATGCAAAAGCCCCGGCCACGTGCTGGAATCACGCTGGTCGGGGCACCTTCATCTACTCGGCGAGAGGCGTGATCTCACCTCCTGCAAGCATTTCGTTACTCCTTGTGTTCGATGGGTAATGCGACGCAAAACTAACCGAATCCGGCGCTAATGACAAAAGTTCCTGGTCGGAGCCTTGATTACCGGGCCGGAGCCTTGATCACAGGGCCGCGGCAGCGGCCCAGATTTCCGATATCCGGCTACCGACCGCACTCCCCAGCTCAGCATGAGCTTCGGGCCGGTGCGGCTCAGGATCGAGATGCCGGTCGTGTCGCCCGGCCAGACGTTGCGGTTGCCGTCCTTGCG
>DATGGU010000043.1:0-29392 GCA_035308365.1 Streptosporangiaceae bacterium | reverse complement strand
AACCCGCGCGAAGCCGACCACTGCGGCGCGTCCCTGCCATCCCGCATGGCAAGGTGCTCGGCAAGCCCCGCAAACAACACATCCCAGCGCTCATCACCGGTCGATCCCGGCGTATCGGCGAGCAGCCGCTGACGCGTCCCTGCTGTGCTGCCCGGATCTTGCATCAAGCTCGATAGGCGTCGCGGCGGTGGCGGATGGAGTGGATCTCGACGAGATGCTTTGCCTCATCGATCCGGTAAACGATCCGGTATGTCCCACGACGGGCCGAGTAGTACCCGTCGAACGGTTCGTCCAGCGGCTTACCCGCGCGGTAGGGGTTGACAGCGATCGAACCCTCGACCGTTTCCATCGCAGCGGCGGCCACTTCCAAGGGCAGGTGCTCACGGATGTTACTGCGTGCCTGTCCCGACAGGCTTACCGCATACGGTGCGCTTTCCGCCGGGTCGGCGCTCACTGCGAGCCTAGGTGCCGTCGCTGCTCTAGCTCGGCGCGGACCTGCGCGCCGCTGTATGTATCGCCCGCCGCGAAATCCTCCCGGGACTGCCGCAGATCTGCCAGGGTCTCCTCATCGCCCAGGACGTCCAGGGTTTCCTGCATGGACTCGTACTCGGCCACCGAGATCAGCATCACGTCAGCCCGCCCGTTGCGCGTGATGGTGAAGTGATCGTGCTCGCGCGCGACCCGGTCAGCCAGTTCCGCGATCCGCGCCTTGGCTTCGGTGATCGGTATAGTCTCCATACGGACCACTATAAAGACCGGTCTTTAACATAGCCAGGAAAATAGCTATCCTGGCAATGCCACCATCCTCCATCGTGCAAGCGATAACTACACAGGTTGCGCTCAGGGCCGGCGGGGTTCCCGAGCGAGCTGGCATGGGTCTTGTCTAGCGTCTTGCTGCGTCTCTGGTTCTACCATTACAGGCGTGGAGATGCGGGCGTTCGAGACGGCTGACCAGGCGGCTGGCAGCGCTGTTGCCATGCTGCATGATGGTGAGCGGCTGAGTAGGCTTTGGCGCTACGTTTTCGTCCAGATGCTGGATGACTATACAAGCGTCCTGCACCACCATGGTGTCTCCGCTGCGGCGCAGATGTGGTTCAGTGCTCCGAGGAGCACTGGGGACAGCAGGGTTGATGCAGCGTTCGCGGCGATGGCCGAGTACCTGGCCCGCAGGGATGGATGGATGGTTCCGTCATGGGCCAGGCTGCCCGAGCGCGAGGCATGGCCCTGGTGGTTCGTCACCGACCTGCGGGGCCTGCACCCGCGCGCCTTGGTGGAGTCGCCGTCTTCATTCCGCCGCCGGGGCGTCTTCATCACCAGTGGAGCACTCGACCGCGCATGAGTGCTGGCCTTGGGCGTGAAGACATCCGCGTGCTTCTCGATGACCTGTCCGCCGAGCTGGCGGCACGCGGGGCAAGGGCCGAGCTCTTCCTCGTCGGAGGCGCCGCTCTGGCGGTCGCTTACGACGCCACGAGGGCGACCAGGGACCTCGATGCTGTGTTCATGCCCGCCGACGTGGTCCGCCAGGCCGCAGCCGCGGTAGCGGGACACAGAGGACTCGCGCAGGACTGGCTGAACGACGCGGTGAAAGGGTTCCTTCCTGGCCCCGACCCGGACGCACAGCGCTTCTATTCGAGTGATTCCCTGATCGTTGACGTCGCCTCTCCCAGGTACCTGCTCGCGATGAAGTTGTTCGCGGCCCGCGCCGAGATCGACGCTGACGACATCATCCTGCTCTACCGCCAGCTCGGGTTTACCACGGTAGACCAGGGGCTGGACCTGGTCGAGCAGGCTTACCCGGGCCGTCCGATCCCGGCGAAAGTGAAATTCCTCCTCACCGAAATCGTGGACTCGATGCACCACTGAAACGCTTATCGGTACGAACGTGCGCGCGGCCCGCACGCAAGCGATCGAGCGGAGAAACTTCTAGAGACAAGCAGGGTGGATGAATCGACAGCGCAGCGGCTCTTAAAATCATGTGCGAATGCAATCACGCTCCCCTCTGCAAGCGATAACTACACAGGTCGGCGGCTCGATTTCCATCCGGCCCGGTGTCTTGCTGACCATGCAGGCCGATGGGAACTCGTGCTCGACAGCGCGGCGGGTGCAACATCGTTTAGTGGCGAAAGTCCTGTGCGAATACCTGGAAACCATAACGGACATCGCCACTGTCCTCCCAGGCCAGCGGGCATATATCCGCATGCAGCCAGAATCCACCGTGTCAGCCATAACCACACACCTTGCCCGCCCGTCGTCTGGGGGCGCCGTCGTCAGGCTTGATTGTCGCGGGGCAGCAGGGTAAAGCTGGCGTCGCCGGTGAGTGGCCGAACTGCGCCGAAATGCTTGTGATCTAGCGACAAGATCGTGGTTGTCTTGTGCCGGGCTGCCTGCACCACGATCGACGCGTCGGTCAGTCCCAGGCCCATATCGCCGTATTTCACCGCGACCTCGGACGCCAGCCTGAAATCATCGTCAGTGAACGAGGCCAGCCGGTAAGCCGGCGATCTCAGCTCGGTCAGCACCTTCTGCTCGGCCCGTGCGCCGAGCCTGGCCAAGACGAAGTAGTCCAGCTCGGCCAGGACAAGCGGAGAAAGCAGCAGCGGGCCGCCATCACGCTCGACTGCGGCCCGTGCGGCTTGGTGCTCGGGCTGGCGGCGGTTGAAGATGGCGTACAGCCCGCTGGTGTCGGCAATGATCATCGCTCGATCCCGGCGGCCCCCAGCCCTGCGGTCAGCGCGGCGTCAATGTCGGCGGCAGTGACCGGGTCGGCTTCCAGAATCCCGAAGTCGGGCAGGACCGGGCCGGCCTCTTCAGCAAGGACCCGGCGTATGCCTTCGCGGATGAGTTCCGCCTCTGACTGGTGCCGCCGCCGCGCGGCGGCTTTGAGCGCGTGCATGTCAGCGTCCGGTAGGTAGACCGTCGTCTTTACCATGTTCGGTAGCTTACCATACATGCCATACATAGAGGGCTTTCCTCGCAAGCCAGTGCCCCCAGGATCTGGAACTACTGACTGGGTGGCAAGGACGATTACGCCGCCGACCGTGAGGTCGGCGACCGGATGGCCCAGATGTACCCCGACAGGGCGCGGCGACCGAGGAACTCGTGCGCCTCAGGAACGAATCCGTCAAGCCCGTGATGACGCTGCGCTCCGGCCAGCAGATCGCCCGCTTCTTCGGCCAGCTGGACCTGGTGGACCCCGGCGTGGTCTCCTGCCCGCTGTGGCGGCCCGGTCCAGCCGAGATCGGGCCGCCACGCGCGGTCGAGGAGTTCTGCGGCGTCGCCCGTAAGCCCTGAGCCGGCGCCGGCCAGCGCGCGTCAGTCGGGATGGGACGGCCTGGCCGGCCGGGTCAGCTGCCCGCTCTGCTCGTCCCCGGCCGGGCCGGCCATGCCGCCCAGCCCGCCACCCGAGGCGTCCGGGTGCTCGTGCGCCCGGCTCATCCGGGATGGCCACCAGTTCCACCGGCCGAGCAGCACCACGGTCGAGGGCACCAGGAGCGTCCTGACCAGGAACGTGTCCATCAGGATGCCGAGTGCGAGGCCGACGCCGATGTCCCGGATGTAGCTGCTGCCGGGACCACGGCCGGCCACGACGATCAGCACGCCGAACGTCCCGGCCAGCACCAGCCCGGCCGAGGTGACCGTGTTGCCGGTCGCGCCGACCGCGCGGGTCACCGCCTCGCGCAGCTTGTGCTGGCGTGCCTCCTCCCGGATCCGGGTCATCACCAGGATGTTGTAGTCCTCACCCAGGGCGAGCAGGAAGATGAACATCAGGAACGGCAGGAAGAACGTCAGGCCGCCCTGGTGACCCAGTTCGATGAACAGCAGCGCGGCCAGGCCGAGTGCGGCCAGGTAGGACAGCGCCACCGAGGCGATCAGGTACAGCGGTGCGACCAGGCTGCGCATCACCAGGCACAGCAGCAGGCCGATCATCACGATCGCGATCGGGATCACCCGGAGCAGGTCGTTGTTGGAGATGCTGCTGATGTCGGACAGTGCGGGTGCCTGGCCGCCGACCGCCGAGTCGGTTGCGCCGATGGACCTGGCCACGGCGGTGGTCTTGGCCCGGATCGAGGGGACGGCGTTCAGCGCCGGGGTGCCGCCCGGGTCACCGGCCTTCAGGGCGGTCGCGTACTGCACGGTCAGCCCGTCCGGGCTGACGTAGTTCGCGGTGGCCCGGTACAGCTCGTAGCCGGCCACCGGGATCTTGAGGCCGGGTGGCGGCGCCGGGGACAGGCCCTTGGCCGGCCCGAGCAGCGCGTGCAGCCCGGCGAACTGGCTGGGCGTCAGCGCGAAGCCGGTCGGGTTCAGCGGCCCGGTGACCTTGGTGAACAGGCCACTGGACTTCAGTTCGCTGTCCGCGCTGGCCAGCACCGCCGGGTCGTCCCAGGCTGGCTTGGCGAGCTTGAAGATGATGTTGGTCGGGTTGGCCGCGGACTGTGGGAAGTGCTTGGTCAGCAGCGCCTGGCCCGCGGCGGAGTCGCTGCCGCTGGGGGCCACGGTCTGGCCGCCGAACCCGCCGGCCTTGTAGGTGGCCGCCCCGGCCGCCAGCCCGCCGAAGGCGAGCACGCCGATCAGCAGGGTGGGCGCGGGGTGCTTGACGATGCGGCCCGCCACCTGAGCCCAGGCGCCGCCGCCGCCCCTGGTCTGGATGCTCCACGGGATGAGCTGCTCCCGGCGGAACATCCGCTTGAAAAGTGCCCGCTTGAGGCCGATGAGCGTCATCCTGATCGACAGCAGGGCCGGCAGCAGCGTGAGCCCGGCGAGCAGCATGACGCCGATGCCGATGGCCAGCGGGGCGCCGAGCTGGGAGTAGAACTCGAAGGTGGCGGCGAACAGCGTGAGCAGCGCCGCGATCACGGTCGCGGCGGAGAACGTGATCGACTCGCCCACCTTGGTCAGCGCCTTGACCACGGCATCGTTCGCCGAGAGCCCGTTGCGCACCTCCTCGCGCACCCGGAACACCAGGAACAGGCCGTAGTCGGTGCCGGCGCCGAGCACGAGCACGATCAGCAGGAACTGGGCGATGGGGGAGACCTTGAGGCCGTGCTGGCCGGCCAGCCCGACCAGCGGCCCGGAGATCGTGATCGCCATCACGGCGGGGATGAGCGTGGTCAGCGCGAGCGACAGCGACCGGAAGATCAGCACCAGCAGCACGATGATGAACAGGCTCGACAGGGCCTGCAACTGGCTGCCGGTGTTGCCGGACGCCTTCTGCTGGTCCACCTGGATGGCGATGTCGCCGGCCAGGTGCACGTGCAGGCCGGGCGGCAGGCCGGCGTGGGATATCACCGAACGCAGGTTGTTGACCAGGTCGGTGTCGCCGTTCTGGCTGCCGCTGAAGCGGGCAAGCACGACGAACTGCTTGGCCTGGCCATCCGGCGAGGTACCGAGGTCGTGCACCGAGGCGACCAGCGGCACCTTACTCAGCTTGCCGGGCAGGGTGGCCAGCGCGGCCGTGTCGGTGGCGGTCAGCGGACCGCTGGTGGTCGCCGCCACCACGGGGAGCGGCTGCAGGTTGGCGGTGCCGAACGGGGCGGCCAGCGCTGCGGCATGCATGCTGGGCGCGCTCGACGGCAGGAACTTGGTGTTGTTTCCCTGGGTCACGCTGGCCAGGCTGGGCAGCAGATTGGCGGCGAGGAAGGCACCGGCAATCCACACCAGAACGACAATCCACCGGAACCGGACAATGAAGCGCCCGATGGCGCCATAGACCGCGTCGATGTGCATGAGACGCGATGGTACGCGACGGAGGTTGCCAGCCAGGAACCGGTCTCAGCGTTCTCTCAGATAAGAGACTTATTCAAAACTTGCCATGCTGGCCGGTCACCAGGTCTGTCAGCTCCGGCAGCTGGCTCACCTGCTCGAAGTTCTGAATAAGCCTCCCAGGTGACCGCCTTATCCGGGCAGTCCCATAGTTGCGGAATGCGTAATAAGCAGGGAGTTCGGCGGGGCGAGGTCCACGCCGTCGGGGTCGCGCAGATAGCCGGGCGCGGTCCCGGGGACGCCGGTATGGCCGTACTGCCATACGATCCGGTTCGTGGCCGGGTCGATCACGATGACCCGGTCGTTGAAGTCGTCGTTGACCAGGATGTCGCCGTTCGGCAATGGGAGCGCCAGCGAAGGCTGGTTCAGCCCGCCGAACCGCCACAACAGCCGCCCGCCCGGGGTGAACTCGACGACCTGGCCCGGGTCGGAGTAGTCGGCGGTCAGGTACCGGCCCGGGCAGACCTCGTTGCTGTCCGACGGATAGGCGACCCCCGGCGGCCTGGTTGACCAGGACATCTGCCCGCTCAGGCTCATCTGGTCCGCCCAGTCGCCGTTGATCTCGGTGATCAGGTACCGGCCGTTGGTGAGCGGGAACGCGCCGTTGGGGCTGCCGAACCGGTGCGGCGGGGCGTGCGTGCACATGTTGGTGGTCTGGCCGAGGATGTGCAGCGGCCGGTGGGCGGGCGGCGCGATCGTGAGAATCCGGCAGTTCTTGATGTCGGCGGTCACGATGCGCCCGTTCGGGGCGATCATCGCGTCGTCAGGATTGTTGAGATGGCCCGGGCCGCCGCCGGGGACGCCGGGCTGGCCGTACCGGTAGGTGATCCGGTGCGTGGCGATGTCGATCACGCTGATGACGAAGTCGTCTTCCTGGGTAGCGATGATGTCCTTCCCGTCCGGCGTGAAAAACGCATCGTCTGGGACCAGGAAGCTCTGACCGTGGGCAAGGTCGCCGGGGCGCGGGAACATCCAGCGGACCCGGCCCTGCGGATCCACGATCAGCAGGCGGTTGTTCAGGTGGTCGGCGATCAGTATGTCGCCCGGCAGCGCCGAGGGGTCGGAGCCTGGCCGCAGGTAGCCGGGGCCGTGGGCAGGCGCCAGCCAGGGCGCGCTGGCCAGGATGGGGGAGCCCGGCACGCCGTCCGGCCCGGCCGTCATCGCGGGAATCGCGGCGGCCGGCGGGACCAGCCGGAACGTGGTGACCGAGGGGATGCCGGTTCCGCCCTGGTCACCGCCCACCAGGTACGCGGTGCTGGCGAGCACGGCGGCGGCGGCGTTGGCGACGGGCACCGGGAGCTGGCCCGCAACAAAGGTGCGGCCGGGTGCCCGGCCCGATGGCGGCGTGTACTGGAGCACCTGACCGCTGGGGTGCGCGGCCGTCAGCGTGGTCTGGCCGCCGGCCACATACACCCGCCCGCCGAGCGTGAAACCGGCCGCGTGCGCCAGCGGCGTGGGCAGCCTGCCGGTGACCGTGGCCCTGCCGGTGGCCGTGTCCACCTGCTGGATCGCATTGGTGATGCCCGATGGCGTCTGGCCGCCGAACACCCAGATCCGCGAGCCGAGCGCGGCCACCGCCGGATAGCGCACCGGGACCGGCAGCCGCGCCGCGACCGTGAACCTCCGGCCGTTGGACGTGGCCAGGACGCTGGGGTCGTAGCTGCTCCCGTCGTACCCGCCGAGCAGGTAGGCCCGGCCGCCCACGGTGACCGCGGACAGGTCGCTGCGCACCCGGGGAAGCTGCCCGGCGGCCGCCCAGGATGCGTTCGTCACGGCTGCCTGGACGGTGGCGATGCTGGATGCCGCCCCGCCGCCGAACACGAACGGCCGGCCGGCCAGCACCGCACCGGCGGCGTCGTGCGTGGCGACCGGGAGCTGCCCGGCCGGTGTTGTCTGCCCGGTCACCGGGTTGAGCCACAGGGCCGTGCCGGTGCTGGCCGACCGGGTGGTCAGGCCGCCCGCGACCAGCAGGCCCGGGCCGCTGCCGGCCAGCACCACCGCCCGGGAGATGGCCGAGGGAAGCTGGTACGGAGCGGGGGTGACCTGCAGCACGAGCCGCGCTGATGACGCCGGGTGCGCCGCCCGGGTGAGCCGGCCGGGCGCGGGCCTGCCGCTGGGGTGGCCGGATGAGCCGGCGGTCCTGGCCGCCCAGGCCGCCGCGGCCACGATCGCCACGCAGGCGATGGCCGCGGCCAGCCTGCGCCGCCCGTGCGAGGTCCGCCGCCCGTGCCGGGCGGGAGGGCGCCGGGGGCGGGTCGCTGGACCACCGCGCACGGGCTGGCCGGTGCGGCTGGCGGGGTTCACTGCAAAAACCTCATGTCGCCTGTGTCCGTCTCGCTGCCATCTGCCCGGATTAGGTAGCCTTCGTACCCTTCTATCTCGCCGATAACCGCGAGTGCGTCGTCGCCGCCCACGGCCAGCGCGGTGGCCAGCGCATCGGCCATCGCCAGGCTCGGCCCGGTGACGGTGGCCGAGGCCACGCCGGCCGCCGGCCGCCCGGTAAAGGGGTCGATCAGATGCCCGCCGCGTTCGTAGCTGGCGGAGGTCGCGACCGCGGACCGCACCTCGACGATGCAGGCCAGGGCGTCGGCCCGCCAGGGATGGCGGATGCCGGCCCGCCACGGCCGGCCGGGCTCGGGCGAGCCGAAGGCGGTCAGGTCCCCGCCGCCGTTGACCAGCGCCGCGGCGATCCCGGCCCGGCGCAGCCCGGCCGCGGCCCGCTCCACCGCCCAGCCCTTCACCAGGCCGGTCGGGTCGACCCCGCCGGGCATCGCCCACGGGTCGAACCAGCCACGGGACGCCGCCGCGGCCAGTTCGCACAGGTCGAGCACTTCGGCTACCTCCGGCGGCATCATTCCCAGCGTGGCCTCACCCCGGCGCAGACGGCTGACCGGGCTGCCCGCGTCCCAGGTGCTGAAGGTGGCGTCTACCCGGTGCAGCCCGGCACATGCGGCCCCGACGGCGGCGCGTGCCTCGCCGGCCGGCACGTCGCCAGGCACCACCGCGAACGAGACGACCGTGCCCATCACGTGCTCGGCATGGGTGAAGGCCGGGTCAGGCATGCAGTTGGTCAAGAGCCACCTGGAGCGAGCGGTCGTAGCCCTCGCTGGTGTACGTCGCCCCGCTCACCGCGTTGATCGAGGCGCTCTGCGCGGAGAGCACCTCGGACCGCAGGATGGGGATGGCCTGGTAGGAGATCTGCTGCGAGGTCGGCTCCAGTGTGGACAGGCTGGCCACCCGGACGGAGACGATGCGGTGGCCGGCCACCGTCACCCGGACGGCGATCGTGCCGTAGCCGAAGTTCACCCCGGGCCCTACGACAGTATGCGCGGGGCCGCCGCTGCCCGCACCGGTGCCCCCGTGGGCGGCTGGTGCGGCCGGCCTGGATGCCCCGGCGGACGCGGATGATCCGGGAGACCCGCCCGCCAGCGGATGTGACCCGGACGCCAGCGGCACCCTGGCGCCAGCGTGTGCGATGAGCACACCGGTGAACCCGGTGATGGCCCCGGCAGCGATGAACGCGGGCGACCGCTTCATGCCCTTCACAACATGCCCTTCACAGTGCCCTTCACAGTGCCCTTCACAGTGCCGATCACAGTGCGAACGCCTCGTGGTGGATGGCCTCGGCCGGGATGCCGAGCCAGCGGACCAGGTCGGCGACACCGGTCACGAACCCCTCGGGGCCGCAGATGTATACGTCGCGCCGGTCCAGGTCGGGGACCAGCCGCCGCAGTGTCCGGCCGTTGATCGAGACCTCCTCACGGCTGCCGACGAGTTCGTGATACCAGCCGTGGGCATGTTTGACCAGTGCCCGGACCTCGGAGCCGAGGACGAGGTCCTCCTGCCGGGATGCCCGCAGGATAACGACCGGCTGGCTGCCCCGCGGCAGATCCTCCAGCAGTGCCCGCAGCGCGGTCACCCCGATGCCGGCCGCGATCAGCACGACCCTGCGGTGCTGCTGGACGTGCCGGGTGAACGTCCCGTACGGACCCTCGATCATGATCTTGGTGCCCGGCCGGAGCGTGGCCATCGCGGCCGAGTGGTCGCCGGAGTTCTTGACGGTCAGCCGCAGGTAGGGCGGCTGGGGCAGGGCGGAGAGCGAATAGGGGTGAGAGTGCCACCACATTCCCCTGGCCAGGAACCGCCAGCAGAAGAACTGCCCGCCGGATACGGCCAGCTTCTCCAGGTGCTGGCCGGAGCAGACAACCGAGACAACCCCCGGGCCCTCCGGCCGCACCTCGACCACCTGCAGCCGGTGCCGCATGCTGCGCACCACCGGCAGGCCGATCCGGTAGCCGAGTACCAGGCCGACCGTGGCCATCCAGATCAGCCACCACACGGCCTGGGTGAGCGGATGCCCGACGAAGGCGGGCCCGATCGCCAGGACGTGCGCGAACGACAGGCCCAGGGCCAGGTACATGACCAGGTGCACCGACCACCAGACCTCCCGCCGCACCCGCCGCCGGATGGCCCGGATCGAGATCGACCCGGCGAGGCACATCAGGCCGAGGCCCACGGTGGCGATCAGCACGTCCGGGTACTGACGGAGCAGCACGCCGACCTGATGCCAGAGCCCCGTCCTGGCCGCCTGCGCGTAGCCGGCCGTGATGAACACCGCGTGCGCCACCAGCAGGCTGATCGGCCAGGGGGCCAGCCAGCGGTGCCAGCGCAGCAGGCCGTCGTGGCCCAGCACCCGCTCCACGAACGGGATGCGGCTCACCAGCAGCACCATGACCATGGCCAGGTAGGTCCCGACCATCCCGGTGAGGCTTCCCACGAACGTGGCCACTCCGCCGGCCGCGGTGAACTGCGCCCCGGTCTCTGAGGTGATGGTCAGCGCGGTGACGGCGCCGAGACCCACGCCGACGACGGCCAGGGCGGCCTGGACGAGGCCGGGCCGGGGGGTTGCCGCGGGCTCATACCGTGGCGGCGGCCGGCGGGCGGATGGTCTTCGGCGGGAACCAGACGCCGCCGGCATGGTGCTCACGAGAGCCCACCCTGCCAACCGAATCTGACAGTCCGATGAAGAACGGCTTCAAAATGACTATGACCAGCGGCACTTACGCCGTCGGCGGGACCACGCCGGACAGGCCCAGCTCGCTGGTGGAGATCTCGCGCATCTTGAACTTCTGCACCTTCCCGGTGACGGTCATCGGGAACTCGTCGCTGATCCGGATGTATCGCGGCACCTTGTAGTGCGCGATCTTGCCCTCGCAGTAGGCCCGCAGCTCGTCCCCGGTCAGCGTGTGGCCGCCGCGCACCCGCACCCAGGCGCACAGCTCCTCGCCGAACTTGGCGTCCGGCACCCCGATGACCTGCACGTCCTCGACCGCGGGGTGGGTATAGAGGAATTCCTCGACCTCGCGCGGATAGACATTCTCGCCACCCCTGATGACCATGTCCTTGATCCGGCCGACGATGTTGAGGTACCCCGCCTCGTCCATGGTGGCCAGGTCGCCGGTGTGCATCCAGCGGGCCTGGTCGATCACCTCGGCCGTCTTGGCCGGCTCGTTCCAGTAGCCGAGCATCACCGAGTAGCCGCGGGTGCACAGCTCTCCGGCCGCGCCGCGCGGCACGGGAAGCCCGGTCTCCGGGTCGGTGACCTTGACCTCCAGGTGCGGGTGCACCCGGCCCACAGTGGACACCCGGCGCTCCATGTCGTCGTTGACGGTGGTCTGGGTGGACACCGGCGACGTCTCGGTCATCCCGTAGCAGATCGTCACGTCGGTCATGTGCATCTCGCTGACCACGCGCTTCATCACCTCGATGGGGCAGGGCGAGCCCGCCATGATGCCGGTACGCAGCGAGGTCAGGTCATAGGAGGCGAAACCGTCCAGTCCCAGCTCGGCGATGAACATGGTCGGCACGCCGTACAGCGAGGTGCACCGTTCGTCCTGCACGGCCCGCAGGGTGGCGGCCGGGTCGAAGCCGGGGGCCGGGATGACCATGCAGGCGCCGTGCGTGGTGCAGCCCAGGTTCCCCATCACCATGCCGAAGCAGTGGTAGAAGGGCACCGGGATGCATACCCGGTCCTGCTCGGTGTAGTTGCACAGTTCGCCGACGAAATACCCGTTGTTCAGGATGTTGTGGTGGGACAGGGTCGCCCCCTTGGGGAAGCCCGTGGTGCCGCTGGTGTACTGGATGTTGATCGGGTCGTCGAAGGACAGCTCCGCCGCCCGGCGTTCCAGCGCCGCACGGCGCCGGGCCACGATCCCCGCGCTGCCCGCCGTGTCGCCGTCGCCGCCCGGCATCAGCACGGACCATTCGTCGCTGCCGATGTAGACCACCCGGCGCAGTCCGGGAAGATCGCCGCGGACCTCGCCGATCATCGCCCGGTAGTCGCTGGTCTTGAACCGCTCGGCGCTGACCAGCACGCTGACGCCGGACTGCCGCAGTGCGTAGGCCAGTTCGTGACTGCGGTAGGCGGGGTTGATGTTGACCAGGATGGCTCCGGTCTTCGCGGTCGCGTACTGCAGCAGCACCCATTCCGGGCAGTTCGGTGCCCAGATGCCCACCCGGTCGCCGGCCGCTATCCCGTCGGCGATCAGGGCCCCGGCCAGCACGTCGGTGGCCTCGTTCAGCTCCGTGTACGTCCACCGCCTGCCGCTGGGCACGTCCACCAGCGCCTCGCGGTCACCGAAGGCCGCGGTGGTGCGCTCCAGGTTGGCGCCGATCGTCTCACCGATCAGCGGCTGATCCGCCGGCCCGTTGCTGTACGAGAGCATGCCGACCTCCCATCTCGCTCTGTCCATCCTTCCGCCGGATGTGCCCGGGCGGCAAGACAGAGTGCTATTGTGCTAGGAGGCTAGATAAATGGAGAGTTAGAGTGATCGAATTCCACCTGGACAGCCGGTCCGGTGTCGCGCCCTACCTGCAGCTCATCCAGCAGGTCCGGCACGCCCTGCGGCTCGGCCTGCTGCGCGAGGGTGACCAGTTGCCCACCGTCAAGGACGCGGTGGCCCGGCTCGCCATCAACCCCAACACCGTGCTCAAGGCCTACCGGGAGCTGGAGTACGAGGGCCTGGCCGCCGCCCGCCCCGGGGTGGGGACGTTCGTCACCAGGACACTCAGCGACGCCTCGCTGCCCGCCCACGGGCCGCTGCGTCAGGACCTGCGCCGCTGGCTGGCCAGGGCGCGCCAGGCAGGGCTGGACGACGAGAGCATCGAGGCCCTGTTCATGAGCACGTTTCGGGCCGCGGCCGGGGAGGACGTAGCATGACCGCCGCGCTGCACACCCAGGACCTGGGCAAGCGCTACCGGGGGCGCTGGGCGCTGCGTGGCTGCACGCTGACCGTCCCGCCCGGCCGGGTGGCAGGCCTGGTCGGGCCGAACGGAGCCGGCAAGTCGACGTTGCTCCAGCTCGCCGTCGGCCTGCTGCGGCCGAGCGCCGGCACGGTCGAGGTGCTCGGCGGCCCGCCGGCGCATGACCCGGAGCAGCTCGCCCGGGTGGGCTACGTCGCCCAGGACACGCCGGTCTACGCCGCACTGTCCGTCCGGGAGCACCTGCGGTTCGGCGCCTGGCTCAACCCGCGCTGGGACAACGAGCTGGCTGGGCGCCGGATCGCCCAGCTCGATCTGGACCCCGGTCAGCGGGCCGGCAAGCTGTCCGGCGGCCAGCGCGCCCAGCTCGCCCTGACCCTTGCCCTGGCCAAGCGCCCCGGCCTGCTGATCCTGGACGAGCCGGTGGCCAGCCTGGACCCGCTGGCCCGGCGCGAGTTCCTGCGGCATCTGATGGAGGCCGTCGCCGAGCATGAGGTGAGCGTGCTGCTGTCCTCGCACCTGGTCACCGACCTGGAACGGGTCTGTGACTACCTGATCGTGCTGGCCGCCGGGCACGTCCAGGTGACCGGGGAGGTCGAGCAGTTGCTCGCCACCCACCACCGGCTCACCGGTCCCCGCCGCGATCCGGCCGCAATGCCCGGCGGCCAGCAGGTCATCGAGGCCAGCCACACCGACCGGCAGAGCACGCTGATCGTGCGCAGCGAGGGCCCCATCCACGACCCCGCCTGGACGGTCGGCCAGCTCAGCCTGGAGGACGTGGTGCTCGCCTACATGGGCCAGGCAAACTGCGCGGGACAGGCTTCCCGCTCCGGGCTGGAGGCCGTGCGATGATCCGGTTCACCCTGCGCCAGTTCCGGGCCTCGGCCGCCACCGCCTACGCGGCGATGGCCGTGATCGCCATCGTCCTGGCCGTCACCGGCCCGCGGCTCGCCCACTACTACGACGCGCACGTCGTGGGCTGCCAGGCGGCCGGCAACTGCAACGCGGTCACCGAAACGTTCCTCGGCTTCTACCACGCCGTGCAGGCCTCGCTCGGCCCGGTCCTGCTCGTCCTGCCCGCGCTCATCGGGATCTTCTGGGGCGCGCCGCTGCTCGCCCACGAGCTGGAGACCGGCACATTCCGGCTGGCCTGGACCCAGAGCCTGACCCGGAACCGCTGGCTGGCGGTGAAAATGGGTGTGGGCGGCCTGGCCGCGATGGCCGCCGCCGGACTGCTCAGCCTGATGGTGACCTGGTGGTTCAGCCCGCTCGACCGGTGGAACGGGAACCGGTTCACCCCGGCGATGTTCGGCGAGCGCGGCATCGTGCCGATCGGCTACGCCGCCTTCGCCTTCGCGTTCGGCGTTGTGGGCGGGCTGCTGATCCGCCGCACCGTCCCGGCCATGGCAGCCACCCTGGTCGCCTACCTGGCCGCCCGGCTGGGCATGACCTACCTGGTCCGGCCGCACCTGATGACCCCGCTGCGGGTCACCACGGCGGTCCTGCTCGGCGGCAAGAACGGCGCGGCCCCGGCGAGCGCGTCCACCCTCAACCCGCAGGACTGGGTGCTGGCCAGCAACACCATCAACGCGGCAGGCCACGTCATCGGGCAGGACGGCACGATAACCGTGAACGGCACCCAGGGCATCATGTTCGCGA
Organism: Streptosporangiaceae bacterium; assembly: GCA_035308365.1. Classification (GTDB taxonomy): domain Bacteria; phylum Actinomycetota; class Actinomycetes; order Streptosporangiales; family Streptosporangiaceae; genus PALSA-505. Next base: position 14,713 of record DATGGU010000043.1, on the reverse strand, counting down.
CCGGGCCGGGCGGGGTCTCGCTGGCCGGTGTGGGACGCTGCCCCAACATCCCGGCCGGCACCGTGCCCGGCCGTGACCCCCACTCCAGCAGCCTGCTCCAGGCGTGCATCACCCGGCTCGGCATCCGGCAGGAGCTGGTCTACCAGCCGATCAGCCGCTACTGGGCCTTCCAGGGCCTCGAGCTGGCGATCTTCCTGGCCGCCGCCCTGGCCCTGGCCGGGATCTGTTTCTGGTGGGTGCGCCGCCGCCTCACCTGACGGTTACTTTCTGGCATCAGCTGACCCCGGGCGGGCGGGCGGTGGTGCGAGCGCGGGTACCGCGGAGTTACTGTCGAGGTAAGCGTGCGGGCTGTCCGTACGAGCGCTGCCCACCCGGAGTTCCCATGGGTGCCTGGATCATCTGGCTGATCGTGGCCGGTGTGCTCGGCGTGGCTGAGCTGCTCACCCTGACGCTCGCACTTGGGTTGCTCGCCGTGGCGGCGCTGGCCGCCGGGATCGCCGGCGCGGCGGGCCTGGGTCTCCCGCTGCAGCTCGGCGCGTTCGCCGTGGTCGCCGCGGCCGGCCTGGGCCTGATCCGGCCCATCGCGATCCGGCACATCAAGCAGCCGCCGCCGCTGCGCACCGGGGTGGCCGCCCTGGTCGGCAAGACCGCCATCGTCATCGAGGAGGTCAACGGGCACGGCGGCCGGGTCCGCATCGGTGGCGAGGTGTGGACGTCCCGCTCCTACGACGAGGACCTTGTGATCCCGGTGGGAACCAAGGTGGACGTCCTGCAGATAGAGGGCGTCACCGCCCTCGTGTACCCACGGGAGTAGATCATGGAGCTGGCCGGCGCGGTCGTCGCCATCGTCATCGTGGTCCTGGCTATCCTCACGGTGATGCGCTCGGTCCGCATCGTGCCGCAGGCCCGGGCCCGCAACATCGAGCGGCTCGGCAGGTACCGCAAGACCCTGGAACCCGGGATGAACTTCATCATCCCGTTCGTGGACCGGGTCAAGCCGCTGATCGACCTGCGCGAGCAGGTGGTCTCGTTCACCGGCCAGCCGGTGATCACCGAGGACAACCTGGTCGTCCTCATCGACACTGTACTGTTCTTCCAGGTGACCGACCCGCGCGCGGCCGACTACGAGATCGTCGACTACATCCAGGCGATCGAGCAGCTCACCGCGACCATGCTGCGCAGCGTGATCGGCTCCATGGACCTGGAGCAGACCCTGACCTCCCGCGACCGGATCAACAACATGCTGCGCGGGGTGCTCGACGAGGCGTCCGGCAAGTGGGGCATCCGGGTGACCCGGGTCGAGATCAAGGCCATCGAGCCGCCCAAGAGCGTGGTGGACGCGATGGAGAAGCAGATGCGCGCCGAACGGGAGAAGCGCGCCGCCATCCTCAACGCCGAGGGCCAGCGCCAGGCGAAGATCCTCACCGCCGAGGGCGAGAAGCAGAGCGCGATCCTGCGGGCCGAGGGGGAGAAGCAGAGCGCGATCCTCAAGGCCGAAGGCCAGGCCCAGGCGATCGGCAAGGTGTTCCAGTCCATCCACGACGGCAACCCGGACCCGAAGGTGCTGGCCTACCAGTACCTCCAGACGCTGCCACAGCTCGCCCAGGGCCAGGGCAGCACGTTCTGGGTCATCCCCAGCGAGTTCACCTCGGCGATGAAGACCCTGGCGTCGGCCTTCGACAGCAGCTCCGGCGACGCCGGGGTGGCCGCGCTATGGCCGAATGGCCAGCCCGATCGCCAGCAGCGCCCCGAAGGCGAGCTGTACCCGCCCGGTCTGCCCCAGCACGGCGATCAGCCCCCGTCCTGACGCACCCGAGGCGACCAGCCGGACCGGCGCCAGCGCCAGCGGCACCGCGGCCAGCGTGAGCAGTGCCAGCGGCCTGGCCGGCGCGATCGCGACCGCGACGCCGAACGGAACCAGCGCGCACACCCCGTACAGCACCCGGGACCGCTGGTCGCCCAGCATGACCGCGAGCGTCCGCTTGCCCGCGGTCGTGTCGGTTCCGATGTCCCTCAGGTTGTTGACCACGAGCAGGGCACAGGCCAGCAGCCCGACCGGCACCGCCGCGGCCAGCGCCAGCCAGGACAGCGAGCGCATCTGCACGTAAGCGGTGCCGGTTACGGCCAGCACACCGAAGAACGCGAAGACCGACAGCTCGCCGTACCCGCGGTACCCGTAGGGCCGCCGGCCGCCGGTGTAGAACCAGGCCGCGGCCACCGCGGCGGCGCCGGGCAGGAGCAGCCACCAGGAGGTCACCGCGGTCAGGGCGAACCCGGCCACGCACGCCGCGGCCAGGCCCGCACAGGCGGCGGCGAGCACCTGCCGCGGCGTGGCGAGGCCGCTCGCCACCAGCCGCACCGGACCGGCCCGGTGCTCGTCCGTGCCGCGGATGCCGTCGCTGTAGTCGTTGGCGTAGTTCACCCCGATCTGCAGCGCGAGCGCGACGAACAGGGCGAGCGCGGCCCGCCAGGCGGAGAACTTCCCGTACCCGGCCGCCACGGCCGAGCCCGCGAGCACCGGGACGATCGCCGCCGGAAGCGTCCGCGGCCGGGCGCCGGCCACCCATTCACGCCGCGTCGCCACGTAATGTCCCTCCACCCTGGCCGCGCCGATCAGGCCCGGCAGTGACTGTACCCGGAGCCGTCAGCCTCAGTCGAAAATGGGATCCCGGGTGCGGCTGCGCTTGAGCTCGAAGAACCCGTCCGTCTCCGCGACCGCCAGCACGCCGTCCCAGAGCCTGGCCGCGGCCTCACCCCGCGGGATCGGGGACACCACCGGGCCGAAGATGGACGTGCCATTGACCGAGATCACCGGCGTGCCGACCTCATAGCCGACCCGGTCGATGCCTTCCTTGTGCGAGGCGCGCACTGCGTCGTCGTACTCGGCCGAGTCCATCGCGCCGGCCAGTTCGGTGGGCAGGCCCGCCTCGGCCAGCGCGGCCTCGATGGTGGGCCGCTCGAACGGCTCCTTCTGGTTGTGGTGCCGGGTGCCCAGCGCGGTGTAGAGCGGGCCGAGCACCTCGGAGCCGAACTTCGCCTCGGCGGCGGCACAGACCCGGACCGGCCCCCAGCCCTTGGCGATCAGCTCTTTGTACACCTCGGGCAGATCTTCCTTGTTTTCGTTGAGCACGGACAGGCTCATCACGTGCCAGCGCGGCTGCACCGGGCGTACCTTCATGACCTCATGAATCCACCGTGACGTTATCCAAGCCCAGGGGCACAGGGGGTCGAACCAGAAATCGACGACCGTGGGCTCTTGGTCCGCCATGCTCACACACTCCTTCTTATCGGATATACAGCGCATAACCCTTACACCCAGGGAACGCATTCCGGCCGCCAGCATGACAGGATGCCGGAACGGCTCAATGAAGCAAGAGAGGGACCATCAGGTGGCGGGAAACCTCACGCGCGACGAGGCGCGTCAGCGTGCACAGCTCATCGATGTGGAGTCCTATGCCGTCGAGCTCGACCTGACCGGTGGCGAGACCACCTTCGGCTCGGTCGCTGTGATCAAGTTCACCTGCTCGAAGCCCGGAGCCTCGACCTTTGCCGACCTGGCCGCCCCGGCCGTGACGAAGGTCACGCTGAACGGCGCCCCGGTGGATCCGGCCGCGGTCAGCGACGGCCGGATCGAGCTGACCGGTCTTGCCGCCGTCAATGAGCTGCGGGTGGCGGCCGAGTGCGCCTATTCCCGGCACGGCGAGGGGCTGCACAGGTTCGCCGACCCGGCCGACGGCAGCGTGTACCTGTACTCCGACCTGGAGACCTACGATGCCCACCAGGTCTACGCCTGTTTCGATCAGCCCGACCTCAAGGCGGCCTTCGAGCTGACGGTCACGGCCCCGGCGGGCTGGCAGGTGATCTCGAACATGCCGCCGGACGTGGCACCGGACGGCGCGGCCAGCGACGGGCCTGGACGCTGGCATTTCCCGCCGACACCGGTGCTGCCGACCTACATCACCGCCGTGGCGGCGGGCCCGTATCACGTGGTCCGCAGCCGGCACGACGGCATCCCGATAGCCGTCTACTGCCGCGCGTCGCTGGCCGGATACCTGGACCCGGATGAGATCTTCGAGGTGACCGCGCAGGGCCTGGACTTCTTCCACACCGCTTTCGGCCGGCGGTACCCGTTCCCCAAGTACGACCAGATCTTCGTGCCGGAGTTCAAGGAAGGCGCGATGGAGAACGCCGGCGCCGTCACGTTCTCCGAGGAATATGTGTTCCGGTCCAGGGTCACCGACTTCAACCGCGAGTCGCGGGCCGAGACGATCCTGCACGAGATGGCGCACATGTGGTTCGGCGACCTGGTCACCATGCGCTGGTGGGACGACCTGTGGCTGAACGAGTCGTTCGCGACCTGGGCGAGCACGCTGGCCCAGGCCGAGGCGACCCGCTGGGCCACCTCATGGACCACGTTCGCCCAGCTCTACAAGGCCTGGGCCTGCCGTCAGGACCAGCTCCCGTCCACCCATCCGATCGCGGCCGACATCCCGGACATCCACGCGGTCGAGGTGAACTTCGACGGGATCACCTATGCCAAGGGTGCCTCGGTGCTCAAGCAACTGGTCGCCTATGTCGGCCGGGACAACTTCCTGGCCGGGGTGCGCCACTATTTCAGCGCGCACGAGTGGGGCAACGCGACGCTGCGCGACCTGCTCTCGGCGCTGGAGCAGACCTCGGGCCGCGACCTGTCGTCCTGGTCGAAGGAATGGCTGGAGACCGCCGGCGTCAACACGCTCCGCCCGGAGTACAGCACCGGTGACGACGGGACGATCACCCGGTTCTCGGTCCGCCAGGAGGCCCCGGCCAGCCACCCGGTGCTTCGCACCCACCGGATCGCGATCGGCCTCTACGACCTGGCCGGCCCGGACGCGGAGCGCCCGGGCGCGCTGGTACGCCGTCACAAGGCCGAAACCGACCTGGAGGGCGAGCTGACCGACGTGCCCGAACTGGCCGGCCACCGGCAGCCCGACCTCGTCCTGGTGAACGACGAGGATCTCACCTACGCCAAGGTCAGGCTGGACGACCGCTCGCTGCGCACGCTGATCGGCAGCCCGGACAGCATCGGCTGTTTCGCCGACTCGCTGCCGGCGGCGCTTTGCTGGGCGGCGACCTGGGACATGTGCCGGGACGCCGAGATGGCCACCCGCGACTACCTGCGGCTGGTCCTGTCCGGTCTCGGCTCCGTGGCCGACATCTCGGTGGTCCAGACGCTGCTGATGCAGGCCTCGGCGGCGCTGCGCCGCTATGCCGACCCAGGCTGGCGGATGACCGGGGTCGAACTGCTCGCGGACGCGCTGCACGACCTGATGCTGAGCGCCGGGCCAGGCTCGGACCGCCAGCTCGCCTACGCCCAGTCCTTCGGCGGCGTCGCGATCAGCCCGGCGCACCTCGAACTGCTGCGCGGCCTGCTGGACGGGTCGGCCACCATCGAGGGCTTGGCGATCGACGCCGATCTGCGCTGGACGTTGCTCGAACGCCTGGTCAGCCGGGGTGTCGCGGGCCAGCGGGAGATCAGCGCGGAGCTGGCCGCCGACGCCACCGACAAGGGCGAGCGGCGGGCCGCCACCTGCCGCGCGGCCATCCCGGCGCCGGCGGCCAAGCAGGCGGCCTGGGACGAAATCCTCGGTGGCAAGCTGCCCAACGCGATGTTCCGGGCCGTCCTGTCCGGCTTCTTCAGCCGTGACCAGGAAGTGCTGACAGAACCGTACGGGGAGCGGTACTTCGAGGTGCTGGGCGACGTGTGGGAGAACTGGACTACGGACATGGCGCAGTTCTTCGCCGACAACGCCTATCCGGTTGCGTGCAGCGAGGCGACGATCCGGGCTACGGATGAATACCTGGCGGCCAACGATGTGCCGCCTGCGTTGCGCAGGCTGCTGCTGGAGAACCGGGATAGCGTGGTCCGCGCTCTCAGATGCCAGGCGCGGGACCGGCAGGCCGCCGCGGTGACCGGGTGATCGCCTGGGCCGTTGCCTGAATGCCTGGGTGCGCAGGCAAGTCTTCGGCCAGTAGCGGGGTTCCTGTGCCGTCCGCCAGCGGGATCTGCCAGTTGGGGTATTCCGTGCTGGTGCCGGGGAGGTTTTGCGGGCGGCGCTCGCCTGCGGCTTCGGCCAGGGAGACTCCGATCAGGGCGGCGGGGGTGCGGGCCAGGTAGCCGTAGAGGGCGGTGGTGAACTGCCCGGGGGTGGCGGCCGCGCCGGCCGGCAGCAGGCCCTGGCCGGCCAGGGCGGTGCGCCAGCCGGCCAGGGCCTGGCCGGCATCGGCTCGTTCGGTGGCCTCGTCCCGGGTCAGCAGACCCAGGCTGGCCCGCAGCGTCACCTGGTCGCCGGTGAAGAAGGCGGCTGCCGGGGGGACGTCGTGGGTGCCGACGGTGGCCAGGCAGTTCGCTCGCCAGCGATCGGGCGGCAGGGGACTGCCGTCGGCGGAGCGCTCGAACCAGAGCATGGACGTGCCCAGGACTCCGCACGCGGAGAGGTAGCCACGGATCCAGGGGTCCACGGTGCCCAGGTCTTCGCCGATGGCCAGGGCGCTGGACCGCGCGGCCTCGGTGGTGAGGGCGCCGACCATCGCCTTGTGGTCGTAGTAGACGTAGGCGCCCCGGTCCGGGGACATCCCGGCCGGTATCCACCAGAGGCGGAGCAGGCCCATGACGTGGTCTACCCGGATGCCGCCCGCACTGGCCAGGGTGCTGGCGATCAGGCCGGTGAGCGGGCGGTAGGCCTCCGCGGCAAGGCGCCCGGGGTGCCACGGCGGCAGCGACCAGTCCTGGCCGCGCTGGTTGAACTCGTCGGGCGGGGCGCCGACGCTGACGCCCTGAGCGATCACGTCCCGGTTCGACCAGGCGTCCGCGCCGCCGGGGTGGGCGCCGATCGCCAGGTCGGGGATGATGCCGATCGACATCCCGGCCGCGCGGGCGGTCGCCTGCGCGGCGGCTAGCTGCTCGCTGGCCAGCCATTGCAGCCAGGCGTGAAAGCGGATCTTCACGGCCAGCCTGTCCCGCTCCCCGGCGACCGCGCCGGACCGGGGATCGCGCAGTGACTGCGGCCAGGTACGCCAGTCCGGCCCGTGCAGTTCGGCCAGCGCGCACCAGGCCGCCCAGTCGCCGAGCGCCGCACCCTGACCGGCCCGGAACCGCTCGAAACCGGCCAGCCGTTCAGAGGTGTGCGGCGCGGTCCAGATGATCTCCAGGGCTGCCCGTTTGGCCGTCCACACCGCGTCCCGGTCGATCAGCCCGCCGCTGGTGTTGCTGGCCCGCAGCGGGGCGCCCAGGTCGGCTATCTGCTGCTTTCCGGCCGTGCCCAGCAGCGCGTACTCGGGGATGTCTTCGATGCGCAGGTACAGCGGGCTGATGAATCGCCTGGTCATGGCCAGGTAGGGGGAGGCGCTGACCGGGGGAAGGGGCTCGGCGGCGTGCAGGGGGTTGCACTGGACGAAGTCCGCCCCCAGGTCGCGGGCGCTCCACCGGGCCAGGCCGGCCAGGTCGCGCAGATCGCCATGCCCCCAGGAGCCGCGCGACCGGACCGAGTAGAGCTGGACGGTAAACCCCCACGCCCGCGCGGGCGGGGCCGGCGCCATGGCGGCATCGCGCACCGCCGCGCCCGCCGGTTCCGCAGGCAGGTCACCCAGCGCGGCCACGATCGCGGCCAGCGTGTCATCACCAACCCTGACCTCGCGCCCCCGCCAGTCGGTATAGGAAACCGCCACGCCATGCCGCCGGGCCAGCTCCTCGATATTCACCCGGCCAACCCTTGCACACCCGGTGCGGGGTCACCTGCACTCAGGGCACGATCCCGGCGGTCCCCGCCCCGCCCCGGATCGGCATGACCGACAGCGGCGTACTCCCACCAGTGATCTTGGCCGCGCACACCTGCGCGCTGAACGGCACATACTGCGACGCATACTGGTCCGGCGGAATCACCCGCAGCAGGTGCGCCGTCACCGGATGACACACAGACGCCGGGAAGTTGCCAGCGTCCGCGATCCCCAGCCAGGCGTGCGCGAGCGCGCCGGGGACAAGGGTGACGTTGACCGACGGGTACGACGTCACCCGCGAGGCCGCGTTCCCGAGCTGGCTGCCCGGGTTCCCCGATACCCAGGACACACCCGGAAAACCGAACAGGACGCAACTGTGCGGCGAGATGTTGGCGAAGTCCAGCGCCACGTAGCTGGTCCCCGCCGCGGCTCCGCCCCGGGTCCGGTTCACGCTCACATGCAGCGCCGATGCCGGGCACTGGTTCGAGGCCGCGGTCGCGCCCCCGGACTGGGTGGAGGGCGGCGCGCTGGGCGGTGAGCTGGCCGGCCCGGATGAAGCGGAGCTGCTCGCGGCCGCGGCCCCGGCCTGGCTGGACGGTTGCACCGTCGTTCCGCAGGCCGCGAGCAGCACCGCGATGGACACGCCGCCGCAGCCGGCGGCCGCCAGGGTGGCGGCCCGCCGGGCGGTGCGGGAAATTCTGGTCATGACCATGTCCCCCGTACTAACCGAGAGTGATAGGACTCAAACTCCTTAGACGCCGCTCGGCCACTCCCGGTTGCACTGGGTTACCACCGGCAGAGCCTTTACCACAGCGGCGGGTGCCGGTCCTTCCATGGCCGGGCGGCTTCGAGCTGCGCGGACAGCGAGATCAGCGTGGCTTCGCTGCCCATCCGGCCCGCCAGCATGACCCCGATCGGCAAGCCGTCGCCGCTCCAGTGCAGTGGGACGTTGACCGCGGGCTGGCCGGAGACGTTGTAGAGCGCCGTGAACGGGGTGAATCGCTTCTGCCGCTCGAAGTTCTCGGCGGGCTCGACCTGGCTGAAGTGGCCGATCTCGGCCGGGGGCTCGGCCAGGGTCGGGGTCAGGATCGCGTCGTAGGCGTTCAGCATGGGCAGCGCCGACCGCATGATGATCTGCAGGACGGCCTGGGCGAACAGCAGGTCCGCCGCCGAGACGGCCCGGCCGCGCTCACGCAGGTACCTGGTCAGCGGCAGCAGCCGCGCCTCGTCCTGTGGCGGCACCGGGGCGAGGGTCGCCATCGCATACCAGAGGGTCTCGAAGGTGGGCACCACGTCGGCGCCGAACGGCGGGGCCACGTCCTCCACCGTGTGGCCGAGGCTGGTCAGCAGGTTGCTCGCATCCTCGCAGGCGGCGGCGCAGTCCGGGTGGACGGTGCCGTCACCGACCGGGTGGGCCAGCATCCGGGCGATCCGCAGCCGTCCGGGCTCGCGGCCGGCGTGAGCCAGGAAGCTGTCACCGGCGGCCAGGCCCGGCTGGGTGTACATGTCGCCGGGCTGGTTCCCGGTCATCACGTCGAGCAGCAGCGCCGCGTCGGCGACGGTGCGGGCCAGCGGGCCCTCGGTGGTCAGGCCCATCAGGTCGGGCATGAGCGGCGCGTTCGAGATCCGGCCACGGGACGGTTTGATGCCGAACAGGCCGCAGACGCTGGACGGGATCCGGATCGATCCGCCGCCGTCACTGCCATGCGCCGCCGGGGCCAGCCCGGCCGCGACCGCGGCCGCCGCGCCGCCGCTGGAGCCGCCCGCCGACCGGCCGGGATCCCACGGCGTACGGGCGGGCGGGCCGACCTCGCCCTCGGTGTAGCAGGGCAGGCCGAACTCCGGGCAGGACGTCTTCCCGATGATGACCGCGCCCGCCGCCCTGATCTGGCCGGTCACGTAGTCGTCCTGGTCGGCGACGTTGCCGGCGAACACCGCGGAGCCGAAGGTCAGCCGCAGCCCGGCGGCCATGTTCAGGTCCTTGATCGGGATTGGCACCCCGGTCAGCGGCGGCAGCGAGGCCGGGTCGGCGGCGTCGGCGACCGCCTTCTCGGCCGCCCTTGCCTGGTCGCGCGCGCCGTCGGGGTCGACCGTGAAGAACGCCCCCACCGCGGCGTTCTTCTCCTCGATGCGGGCCAGGTAGTGATCGGTGACGGCGACCGGGGACAGGTCGCGGGAGCGGATCGCGGCGGCCATCTCGGCCACGGTAAGATCATGGATCTGGGTCATGTTACTGAATGGTAGACCCAGCCGAATTTCGCCTGACCGTAATCCTGGTGTATACCCGTTGTGGCGTTGCGTAAATCGTTAAAACGCCGCCACAAATGGGTGGAGACCCTGGATATTTGCGCTCGGTTCTAGATCAGTTACGCTGAGGCTGTGAACCCGATCACTGGGCGTCGCGCGGACCAGATGAACGGGCAGGAGGCGGCTGGCTCCGGCTCTTCAGGCTCGCCGCGTCCGCGAGCAGGGAATGGCACGTCAGTGGAATCTCCACAATCGCCTTTCTGGGCGACATCCGGTAACAACCGGCCTGACCCGCGGGATGTGCGCGGCGACAGCGTGCCGCCACAACGCCGGTCCGGGCCCGGGCGCGGCGGAGCGCCCGAGCCTGTCGACGTGTCGGTGACGCCGAAGGAACCAGAGCCGATCATCAGCGATCGCAGCCTGTTCCCGATCCGTACCGAACTCCATCACCTGGCCCAGGAGTCCAGGTGGCCGGTCTGGCGGACCCGGCTGATCATCGCCCTGGTCGCCTTCATCGCGCTGACCATCCTGCTGAACTGGCAGGCCGGGCTGACCGCGGCCGTGGTGGCAGGCATCGCCGACGCGGTCCTGAAGTCCCGCAGCAGCGCGGCCAGCGCCGCGCAGGGCCTGACCACGGGCGCCCAGCGGCGGACCAAGAAGGAACTGGCCAAGCTGGAGCGCGCCGGATACCGGTCGCTGCACGTCCGCGCGATCCCGGGCAGCGACGAGGTCATCGACCACTTCCTGGTCGGCCCGACCGGCGTCTACGCCATCGACTCCGAGCAGTGGGACAAGCGGCTGCCGGTGCGGACCAAGAACGCCAGGCAGTTGTTCCACGGCCCGTTCAGCCAGAAGGACCGGCTGGAGCACGCCCGCTGGGAGGCCATGCAGGCCAGCGACCTGGTCGGCGACGCGCTCGGCGAGGACATCAGCGTCCGCCCCGCGATGGCCGTCTACGGGCCGTCCATCCCCTGGGGGGTCATGACGATCAGGGACGTGGACGTGTTCGGCGGCGACCGGCTCCGCAAGTACCTGCGCAGGCAGCCCAACGGCATCAAACGGCCGCGGCTGGCCCCGGCCGACATCGAGCGCATCTACACCGCCGCCGACCGGGTGCTGCCGCCCAAGTACTGACAGCGCGCCGAGACCAGCAGCTAAACCGGTAGGCTGAGAGGCTCACCAGTACCCGAGGAGTCCCACCATGCCACCGCTTCGATCCCGCACTGTCACCCACGGCAGGAACATGGCGGGAGCCCGGGCGCTGCTGCGCGCCACCGGCGTCGCCCGCGAGGACATCGGCAGGCCGATCATCGCGGTGGCCAACAGCTTCACCGAGTTCGTCCCCGGGCACGTGCACCTGCGCGAGGTCGGCCAGGTCGTCGCCGAAGCGGTGCGGGCCGCCGGGGCGGTGCCCCGCGAGTTCAACACGATCGCGGTGGACGACGGCATCGCCATGGGCCACGGCGGCATGCTCTACTCGCTGCCCAGCCGCGAACTGATCGCCGACTCGGTCGAGTACATGGTCAACGCGCACTGCGCCGACGCGATGATCTGCATCTCCAACTGCGACAAGATCACTCCAGGAATGCTGATCGCGGCCATGCGGCTCAACATTCCCACGGTCTTCGTGTCCGGCGGCCCGATGGAGGCCGGCCGGGGCCCGGGCCGCAGGCTTGACCTGATTGACCCCATGGTGGCCTCCGCCGACCCGTCGGTGTCGGACGAGACGCTGGCCCAGCTCGAAGAGGCGGCCTGCCCCACCTGCGGCTCCTGCTCGGGCATGTTCACCGCCAACTCCATGAACTGCCTGATGGAGGCTCTGGGTCTCGCGCTGCCGGGCAATGGCTCGCGCCTGGCAACCAGCGAAGAGCGCAAAGAACTCGTGCGCCTGGCCGGCCAGATGATTATGAAGCTGATCGAAACCAACCTCACGCCGCGCAAGATCGTCAATGCTGTCAGCATTGACAACGCCTTTGCGCTGGACATGGCCATGGGCGGCTCAACCAACACCGTGCTGCACACCCTGGCCCTGGCGCGTGAAGCCGGTATCGATTACTCGCTCGAGCGCATCAACCAGGTAGCCTCGCGCACGCCGCACCTGTGCAAAGTCAGCCCATCCGGCAAGTGGCATATGGAAGACGTTGACCGCGCGGGCGGCATCAGCGCCATCCTGCATGAACTCTCGAAGAAGCCAGGCGCGCTCAATCTCGACCGTCCAACCGTGACCCTCAAAACACTGGGCGAAAACATCGCCGGGGCTGAAATCAAAGACCCGGAAGTCATCCTTTCGATAGACAAACCACATAGCGAACGCGGCGGGCTGGCAATTCTCTTCGGCAACCTGGCCCCTGATGGCGCGGTGATCAAAGTAGGCGCGGTCGCTCCGTCAATGATGAAGCACTACGGCCCGGCGCGTATCTACAATTCGCAAGAAGAGGCTGCTGCCGGTATCTTGAATAGACAAGTGCAGGAAGGCGATGTGGTTGTCATCCGTTATGAAGGCCCGCGCGGCGGCCCCGGCATGCAAGAAATGCTGGCTCCCACCGCCAACATCATGGGCATGGGACTGGGCGAAAAAGTGGCGCTGATAACAGACGGACGTTTCTCCGGTGGCACGCGCGGAGCCTGCATCGGGCATGTTTCGCCGGAAGCGGCGGCTGGCGGCCCGATTGCCGCGCTGGTTGATGGCGACATGATCTCAATCGACCTGGTCGAACGCCGCCTCGACGTTGATCTCAGCCCGCAGCAAATCGCCCAACGATTAGAGCACACAACTCCACCGGCAGGCCGCATCAACAGTCGCTGGCTGCGCCGCTACGCCTCGCTGGTGACATCCGCCAATACCGGCGCAGTGCTGGCCGACATGTAATTGCCTTTGTTGAATTTATTGTCGTATGAAATGGATATGACGTGATCCAGGAGTGAAGGTACGAGGGCGACCGCAAGGGTCTCCACCCAACCTCCGCTCTACCCCGCCCTTACAATGAACGCCGCTTAACGAGCCGAATGCGTAGTCATTGTAAGGGCGGGAGTGGAAGAGCGGAGCAGTGGGGACCCTTGCAGTCGCCCTGAGCCTCACGACATCCGGAAAATATCCATCAAACAATTTTCGGAGAAACAAACAATGTCAAAAACTATGTCTGAGAAGATAGGGGATACTCCTGTTGTGCGCTATAAGATCAAGGTCTCTTAGCTCACCTGACAAACTTTCCAGGTAATCACCTGTTTATACTGTCGTTGTTATCAGTCGTGTTGCAATGTATATTACTGGTGTGGATACACTTAACGAAAGCAAAGAGACTGGTCGCCTGGAAGCGTTCAGCGACGGAGTGTTTGCCGTCGCAATCACGCTTCTCATTTTAGATTTACAGATACCAAAGCAGGTACTTTCAGATAACGCCCTGCTCAGCTTTTTATCTGGTCAAGGGTCTGTCTACCTGGCCTTTGTAACAAGTTTTGCTACCATCGGCGTAATGTGGCTCAATCACCACCGCCTGTTTACTCACATCACTCGTTCAGACTCAATACTGATGCTGCTCAATCTCCTGCTCCTCCTGTTGATCGTCTTTGTACCTTACCCCACAGCATTAGTAGCTCAATATATCTTCGTCCCGAACCATCGCTACGCCGCGCTATTATTCAATGGAACATATGTTTTGCTGGCCGTCTGCTTTAATGTGCTGTGGAGATACGCAACATACAAGGGTCGCCTGCTGGGGAAGAATGCAGATCAACATGCCATCCAGGCTATAACAAAGCAGTACCGATTCGGACCTCTCTTCTACCTCATCACATTTGGTCTGGCCTGGATCAATGTCCCTGCAAGTCTCGTGTTGAATCTACTCATGGCAGTGTTCTTCGCCTTACCCGGACGAAAACCGCGAACATAATGCGGAATGGATGGAGGGTGGAGACCCTTGCAGTCGCCCTCATTCCTTATATGTGGCTCATTATCAAGGCGCTGTCCTTTTGCTCATTTGTTCTTACTGCTTCGCCACTTCGTTCGACCCGGCCTGTTGCAACAAATTCCCCTCGACCCCAACTGAAGGCAATAACTGCGCCTGCGCTTGCGTGGTGAGCGGCAGACCCCACAGTTTGATGAAGCCCAGGGCGGCATTGTGATCGAACTGATCGCCGCTGTCATAGGTAGCCAGGCCGTGATCATACAGAGAATGTTCCGACTTGCGCCCCACGACCATACACTGCCCGGCGGACAGCTTCACGCGCACAACCCCACTCACGAAACGCTGCGTGCTCTGCACATATGCCGCCAGGTCCTGGTGCAGCGCGCTGTACCACTGCCCGTTATACACCAGGCGGGCATATTCGGCAGCCACGATTTCTTTGAAACGTGCCTGGTCGCGGCTCAAGGTCAGCATCTCCAGGGCGTGATGCGCGGTGTGTAGCACGGTAGAAGCAGGCGTCTCATAGACCTCGCGCGACTTGATGCCCACCAGGCGGTTCTCGATAGAGTCGATACGCCCGATACCATAAGCTCCGGCCAGCTTGTTCAGCGTCTCGATCAGCGTGACACTCTCCATCTCTTCACCGTCGAGCGCAATGGGGATGCCATGCTGGAAAGTTATTTCCACGTAGTTGGGCTGTCTGGGCGCGTCTTCCAGGCTGCTCGTCCAGTCATAGACATCGGCAGGCGGTTCTTCCCAGGGATCTTCCAGAATGCCGCACTCGATGCTCCTGCCCCACAGGTTTT
>DATGGU010000042.1:0-21928 GCA_035308365.1 Streptosporangiaceae bacterium | reverse complement strand
GCCCGGGCCCGCGCCGGGCAGCAACTGCACTGGCACGTGGTGCTCCGCGACATCCCCCGCCGGGCGCTTGGCGGCTACCGGCACCAGCACCTGTCGGTCCCGGCCCTGCTGCCGGCCGGGGCGAAGGATTTTGGGCTGTCCCCGCGCAGTCTCACCGGCGCCGGGACGCACGCGGACGAACTGGCCGTCCGCGTCATCGACGGCGCCGGGCACTACCTGCCCGAAGAAAGACCCGGCATCGTCGCGTTTGCGATCCGCGAGATGGCCCGCCGATGAACTCGTCCAGCCGTTTTTAGACAGACACGGCAAGGTCACGCGAGGTCACGAACGGGCACCAGCGTCTCATGTCCGGACGCTACGCTGCGACGCAGGATTGTTACCTGGCGCGCGTACGATGGTTTGATGGCTGACCTGCGGAGCTGCCAGCAATGTGGTGCGGCGTTCGTGCCGCGCCGTGAGCATGCCCGGTTTTGCTCGGTAGCCTGCCGGGTGGCGTGGAACCGGGCGCACCTGGGGGACCCGGCGGTGGAGGTCAGCGCGCTGCAATGGTCGATCGCCGGGATGGGTGAGGCGGTGCAGCGGCTGGCCGGGGCTGGTGCCCAGGTCCGGGGGCAGGCGCTGATGCTGATCGGCGAGGCGGTGTGGTGGGTGACGATCGTGGACGCCACGCTGGTGCGCCATCATGTGCAGGCCTATGACCGGGTGATGGCGGGGCTGTGCCCGGCCGATCGGCGGGGGGTGGAGGGGACACTGGCTGGGTTGCGGTTTGTCCGCAATCAGCTGGGTCACCAGGTTGATCTTGCCGAGCTGGCCGCGCCGGGCCCGGGGTCACAGCGGGTCGGGGACTGGGTGTGGCGGCCGGTGCCGGAGCCTTCGCTGGCGAGGGTTCCACGGCGTGCCCGGGCGTGGGAGATGACCCGGTACCGGGCCTATCAGGCCCAGCTCGCCGGACATCCCGTCGGCGAGATCTTCGGCAGAGCCGCCGAGTTTCTCCAGCTCATCGGCGTTGACTGCGTTCCGGCTGCGGAACTGGGCATGCAAATCACGCGCTGAGGCACCCTCGTCAGTGAACTGGCGCCTGACCGGCTATCGGATGCACGGGGAACTGGAATACCCTGCGGCACGACTACGGATCGCCGGCAGTCCACGAAACCAGCCCCGGGCAAAGACCAGAACCACAGACCCGGTTATGACATCTCTGAACCGTCGGTGCGTCGTCGCCGGTCTGTGTCCCCGGACCGGCCGTAAACGTGGTGGTTGCCACCGTGTACCCACGTGAATCAAAGTGTCATCCCGTCTTGGCTGACTCTCACATTCGTGCCAAGAATTAATTGAGCTATGTGCACACATGGCGGAAGGGCGGCCGGCCGGGAGGCTGTTGGGCGTCAGGAGGCGTGAGATGGCAGGTACTGGTGTTAGCCATGTTCCATTAGGTGGCCGGAGATACCAGGCGTGGCGGCTGGCCGTTGTCGTCATGGTGGCCCTGGGCGTACTGATGCCCGTGCCGGCATCCGCCCGGGCCGGACCGGCCGGGGGGACCGGTGCGGCCGCCTGGCATGACGCACCGGCCGCTTCGTGCCCGTGGGTGACGTCCACCGCCCCCATTTCTCAGCGGGTCGCGCAGCTGATGGGCCAGATGTCGCTGAGCCAGGAGATCAGCATGGTGGAAGGCCATGGCACGTCCAACCCGTACGTGTTCTACACGCCGGCGATCTCATCGCTGTGCATACCGGCGATGGGGCTGGAGGATGGCCCCTCCGGGGTGGCCGACGGGCTGACCGGTGTCACTCAGCTTCCCGCGGGCGTCGCGCTGGCCGCGACGTGGGATCCTTCCCTGGCGCAACAGTACGGCCAGGTGATCGGCGCCGAGGAGTTCGGCAAGGGAGCCAGCGCCAACCTCGGCCCGACCGTGAACATCGACCGCGATCCCCGCTGGGGCCGGTCGTTCGAGGCGCTGTCGGAGGATCCCTCGCTCAATTCCGCCCTCGCTGTCGCCGAGATCGGCGGCGTGCAGAGTCAGGACGTGATGTCGCAGGTCAAGCACTTCGACGCGTACAACCAGGAGACCTACCGCAACACGTCCGCGGACAACGTCATCGTCGGCAACAGGGCGCTGCACGAGATCTACATGCCGTCCTTCGAGGCGGCGGTGAAGCAGGGTAACGCCGCGTCGGCCATGTGCGCGTACTCGATGGTGAACGGCAGCTTCAGTTGCAACAACTCCAGCCTGGAGACCAGCGTCCTGCGCGATGAGTGGAACTTCCCCGGCTTCGTGACCTCCGACTATGGCGCGTTGCACTCGACGCAGGGGGCGCTGGAGGGGACCGACATGGAGCAGCCGGAGAACACCTACTACGGGACGGCTCTGTCATCCGCGATCCGGAAAGGGACCATCCCGCGCAGCGCGCTGAACACCATGGTGCAGCGGATCCTGACCGAGATGTTCCAGTACAACCTGTTCAACCAGCCGCGCACGGGCTCCACCTCGGCCACGGTCACCACGCCGGCGAACCAGGCGGTGGGCACCGCGGTCGCCGAGGAGGGCACCACGCTGCTGAAGAACTCCGGCCCGGTCCTGCCGTTGCCCGCATCCAACGGCGGCACCATCGCCGTCATCGGCCCGGCCGCGTCCGCCTCGCCTGCCTATGCGGGCGGTGGCAGCGCCTACGTCATCCCGTCCGCCACGGTGACCCCTCTCGCGGGCATCCAGGCCGCGGCGGGTTCGGGCACGAATGTCGTCTACTCCCAGGGCCTGCCGGCCGACACCTCACTGCCGTCCATCCCGTCGGCTAACCTGTCCCCCGCGTACTCGTCCACCTCGTCCGGTGGCAGCTACACCGGCACGCTGACCGCGCCGGAAACCGGCACGTACGTGCTGGCCCTCACCAACCCATGCGGTTGCTACACCGCGACGTACCTGTCGCTGAACGGTCAGCAGATACTGGACGACCCGAGCACGCCGCCAGTGCACACCTACTCGGTCGCGGTCAACCTGACCGCTGGGCAGCAGTACACGCTGTCGATCAGCGGCCAGTCCTCGCAACTGCTTTGGGGCACCCCGTCGGCTCTCGCGCCCACGATCAACGCCGCGGTCAGCGCGGCCAAGTCGGCATCCACCGCGGTGGTCGTCGTCTCCGATGACACCGAGTCCGAAGCCGCCGACCGGCCGTCGCTGAACCTGCCATCCGCGCAGGACGAGCTCGTCGAGGCCGTCGCGGCGGCGAACCCGGATACGGTCGTGGTGATCGACGCCGGGGCACCGGTCGCGATGCCGTGGCTGTCCCAGGTCGCAGCGGTGCTCGACGCCTGGTATCCGGGCCAAGGCAGCGGGACGGCACTGGCGAGTGTGCTGTTCGGCCAGACCGATCCGGGCGGCCACCTGCCGGTGACCTTCCCGGCCAGCCTGAGCCAGGTACCCGCCAGCACCACGGCCCAATTCCCGGGCAACGGCAGCCAGGTCCAGTACTCCGAGGGCATCGACGTCGGCTACCGCTG
Source organism: Streptosporangiaceae bacterium (assembly GCA_035308365.1). Taxonomy (GTDB): domain Bacteria; phylum Actinomycetota; class Actinomycetes; order Streptosporangiales; family Streptosporangiaceae; genus PALSA-505. The sequence continues at coordinate 18,433 of DATGGU010000042.1, read as the reverse complement.
GTACGACGCGAACAACCTCACGCCGTTGTTCCCGTTCGGGTTCGGGCTCTCCTACACCCAGTTCGCCTTCAGCAACCTGCAGATCACCCCCGGCACCGTGGACGGCACGCAAGACGTTCAGGTATCCGCCACGGTCACCAACACAGGGCAGCGGCCGGGCAGCGACGTCGCCCAGCTCTACCTGGGCGACCCGTCCGCCTCCGGCGAGCCGCCGCGCGAGCTCGCCGGATTCCAGCGGGTCAGCCTCGCTCCCGGGGCCTCGGCCCAGGTCTCCTTCACCATCACCCCACAGCAGGAGTCGTGGTGGGACGACGCGGCGAACGGCTGGACACAGACCGAAGGCAGCTACAACGTCTATGTGGGCGACTCGTCGGCGCTGCCGGATCTGCCATTGCAGGGCACGTACACCATGACGGCCACCCCCGCCGCCCGCCAGGTCGTGGTCACGGCCCCCTCGACGATGCAGCCGGGCCAGGCCGCAACGGTACAGGTGCAGCTCACCGCATCCGGTGACCTGACCCTGCCCGACGTCCGGCTAGCGCTGCAACTGCCGGAAGGCTGGACCGCGGTGCCGGCCGGCCCCACGGACTTCACCTCGGTGGCGCCGGGCGCGGCCCCGGTCGCCACCTTCCAGGTAACCGCGCCCAGCTACGCACCCAACGCCAGCGCCACCGTGCACGCCACCGCCACGATGGGAAACATGACACGGGAGGCAGGAGTCACCGTCACAGTCTCCTAGCCCGATGGGCTGAGCCAGCCAGCAAAGAGTGCTCACCACGGCCGGCCAGGACATTTGCTGACGGACCTGGTGCGACGCCTGCGACACGGTCCCGCGCCGAGCTCAGTGCGCCGGGCAACCACAGGGTCCGGCCAGCGGTGCTAGCAGCCGGTCTCCAGCTTGAAGATCTCCGCGTCCGTGACCGGGAGCGACGCGTGCGACTGCACGATCACCCACTGACCCCCTTCACGGACCAGGACACACGACATCCGCACCAGGCGCTCCGCACCGCTGCGGTTGCTGATGCGCCCTTGGCCCTCGGCCCACGCCACCCCGCCCTGAATGTGAATATTGAAGTGGTCGGCGACCAGCCGAAGGCCATCCCCGGGCACTGCGGTGACGGCATGGGCGGCCTCCCAGCTGGTCTCCCAGTGGACCCCGTCGGTCGCCATGTGAGCTGCCTCGGGGCGGCCGGAGAGCGTCGCGAGCACCCGTCCCACGTTGCCCACTTCCTGGGCATCGAGCATCTCGTGCAAAACCGCGAGGACGCGCCCCTCTTCGCCAGCTGCTCCCATGCGGGTCACCCTTTCAGAATGCTGCATTATATGCAGTGCAGCCCCCATCGCCATACCGTCCGGGTAACGCCAGGCCAGGCGGATACCTGACAGACGCCGCCGCGATCACCCGGCGTGATCCGAACCCCGCCTGAGAACCGCCGATATTGGACCGGTTGCCACTGTGACGGCCGTTGACCGGCTCAGCGCCTAATCGATAACCTGCACGGCGACTGGCTTGGAATACATCCGCAGGCACCATGAAAATATTCGGCGGTCCGGTGTGGCTTTGAAATTCTGAGCGGGCGTTTCTCATTGCTGTGCGTAGTCGCGCTTTGCGCCTCACGGTGGCTGGAGCCGCGGGACTCCATGCTGGAGCCGGTGCCACCGGCCAGAGCGGCCGGATCGCACAGTGGCGTCCCAGGCTGCACCGCGAACCCACCCGCTGAGAGCCCTCCAGTCAGCGGGCCGGTACCTGATCGGCTAGCGGCAGCGGCCGGGGGCCGGGTGAGCTGGCCGTTATCTCGTCCAGGCTGCGCCCGGCCGGTTCGGGCAGCACGAGGGTCAGCGCCAGGCCCAGGACGGAGACGCCGCCGGTGAGTAGCAGGGTGCCGCGCAGGCCCAGGGATGATTGCAGCACGGGGAACAGGAACACCCCGATGAACGCGCCGAGCTTGCCGATGCCCGCCGATATGCCGTGCCCGGTCGTTCGCATCGTCACCGGGTACAGCTCGCTGGGCAGGACGAAGGTGGTCACGTTCGGGCCGAATTCGGTGAAGAAGTAGCTGATCCCGTACACCACGAGGAAGGGTGCGACCGTTGTGGTCATGCCCGGTATGGCCGCGATGACCAGGAAGCACAGCGCCATCATCGCGAAGCCGGTGAGCTGGAGCCGCCGGTGCCCGATCCGGTCCAGCCTGGCGATCGCCATCAGGTAACCCGGCACCGCTGCCACCAGGAAGATCGCGAGCTGGAGCGCGATCTTGGTCATCGTGCTGGCGTGCGGTGAGATCAGGCTGAGGATCTGTGGCGTGGAGATCGTGTTGCCGTAGTAGGCATAGTCGAGCAGGAACCAGCAGCCGGCCGTCCCGGCCAGCATGATCAGCCACCGGCGGTTGGTGAGGAAGGCCCGCAGCGCCAGTTGCGGCGTGGCCGCTCCGGCTGCCTTGCCGCTGACCCGGCCGGCGGTGAAATCGGCGATCCGGCTGGCCGCCTGCTCGGCCTGCCCCCGCACCTGGGCCTGGTAGCGGGGTGATTCCGGCATCCGGCAGCGCAGGTAGATCACGGCGGCGGCGGGCACAGCGCCGAGCGCGAGCAGGACCCGCCACGCCGTGTCGTCGCTGGTGCCCGAACCGAGCAGGGCCAGCGCGATCAACGGGCCGACGATCAGGCCCAGCGCCTGGGTGCCGAACACCATCGCGACCAGCTTGCCGCGGTCCTTCCGGTTGGCATACTCGCTGACCATGACCGCGCTGACCGGATAGTCGCCGCCGACACCGAAGCCGAGCACGAACCGGAACGCGATCAGTACCCAGAACGACGGCGACAGCGCCGATCCCAGCGCCCCGGCGATCATGACCGCGGCGACCAGCCAGTAGACACGCTTGCGGCCCACCACGTCGGCGTACCGGCCGAACAGCGATGCCCCCAGGAAGGCGGCGCCCAGCATCGTGCTGTTGAGCAGGGCGAGCTTGCCTGAGCTCAGGTTCCAGTCCTTGGTGATCAGTGCAGCGGCGATACCGATGACGAACAGGTCGTAGGCATCGGTGAAGAATCCCATTCCCGACGCCAGCACCGCCCGCAGGTGGAACTTGCTCAGCGATGCCTCATCCAGTGCCGTGATCAAATCGTTGGACCGGGTCTCGGTCACGTCGTTCCCTTCGCCTGTGTCGCCGCCACCGGATTCACAGCCTCTGTGCTTCTCTGCTCACGGCGGAAGCTACCCGCTGCAGGCAACGCAGCACCGACTCATACATGAACGCCAAGTGAATGAAATGTGATCGAAAGGCAAACTCTTATTGCGATGTCCCTGCCGGGTGGCCTGACCCGCCGAGCTGAGGGCTTGGCGAGGTGCGGCTCCGGAGGGGTGGGCCGGAAAGTCCTTGAAATGAACCTGGGCGGAAGTGTCGGATCGAAGCAGGCCCATGTGCTCCACGCGCTGTCGGAGAACATGCCCGCGGCGAAGTTCGGGAGGGTCCACCACCTCGCTGCGGACCGGCTGGCCAGGGTCGTGGACGGGATGCGGGCCCGCGGTCTCATCGACGCTTCCGGCTGGCTCAGTGAGGCCGGCCGGAAGACCAAGGAGCGGATCGAGTCGCTCACCGACGACCTCGCCGCACCGGCGTACTCCAGCCTGGAGCCGAGCGAGCTCGGCCAGCTCCTCGAAGACCTCGAACCCATCTCCGCAACGCTCGACGCGGCCGGCTCCCGGTAAGCCCCGCGCTTATGCGAAGAGCCCGAACGGAGGGCCGGGCCGGGGAAGGCGGTCAGGTCAGATGGGCGGCTACGGTGCCGAAGGCGCGCTGGACGGCCGTGCGGGATTCACCGGTGTGATCGAGCATGTCGAACCCGAGCTGGCCGTGTGGCACGCCGCCATCCATTGTCTTCCGCTGCCCACCGGATCCGCTCACGCCGCGCAGGGTAGGTTCGGCGTCGAAGTGGTGGTCTTGCTTTCCGCCAGCTTCGTGTGCGGGCCGCGGTGAGGCGGAATAGCGGCGGGCCGGTCTTCCTGGCCTGCGCCGGCAGTGAGGGAGGGAACTGGAGCATGAGCGGGATGTCGTCGTTCATCGCGGGGATGCCCAAGGCTGAGCTGCATGTGCACCTGGAGGGCACCTTGGAGCCCGAGCTGAAGTTTCAGCTCGCCGCCCGTAACCGCATGGACCTGCCCTACCACTCGGCCGCGGAGATGCGGGCCGCCTACACCTTCGATGATCTGCCGTCGTTCCTGGCCATGTACTACGAGGGCATGAGCGTGCTGCGGCGCGAAGAGGACTTCTACGACCTGGCCATGGCGTATTTCCGGACGGCCCAGTCGCAGAACGTGGTGTATGCGGAGGTCTTCTTCGATCCCCAGGCCCACACCTGCCGCGGCGTCCCGTTCGGCAGCGTCCTGGGCGGCATCCGCCAGGCCCAGCAGGCCGCCGAGCGCGAGCTTGGCCTGCGCACCCAGCTCATCATGTGCTTCTTGCGGGATCTGCCAGCCGATTCCGCCCTGGACACCCTGCGCGAGTCCCTGGCCTACCGGGACTGGATCGCCGGAGTAGGGCTGGACTCCGATGAGAAGGGCAACCCGCCGGTCAAGTTCCGGGAGGTTTTCGCCCGGGCCCGCAGCGAGGGCTACCACCTGACGATGCACTGCGACGTCGATCAGCAGGACTCCATCACCCACATCTGGCAGTGCCTGGATGACATCGGGGTGGAACGGATAGACCACGGCGTCAACTGCATCGGCGACGACGCGCTCGTGCAACGGCTCGCCGACTCGGCAGTCGGCCTGACCGCCTGCCCCATCTCCAACAGCTACGTCACCGACGGCCTGAAGGCGCGCGAGATCAAGGCCATGCTGGAGCGATCCCTGCTGGTCACCATCAACTCCGATGACCCGGCATATTTCCCTGGGTATATGAACGAGAATCTCACCGCCGTCGCTGACGCAGCTCATCTGGGCAAACAGCAGATCGTGCAAGCCGTCCGCAACGCCTTCACGATTGCCTGGCTCCCCGAGGACGACCGGGCCCGCTACCTCCACGACCTCGCCGCCTACGCCTCCGCCAGCGCATAGCCGCGTCGCCGGTAGCGCGGGCGCGCATACTCCTGCCATGAGTGCGACTGGAGGAAGGCGTTCTGGTCGCTGGCGCAGGCGTCCGGGTCAGCGGCCGGCCGGTGCGCGGCGGTTTGGCATCTGGTGCCAGGTGCGGCTGGTAAGGGCGTCTAGTTCGGCGAGCAGGTCCCGGGTCTCGGCTGCGCCGGTCCGCTGGAATATCTCCAGTGCCTGGCGCAGGACTGTTTCGGCTTGCGCGGGGTTGCCGGTGGCCATGGCGCAGCGGCCCAGGCCGGCCAGCGCGTGCGCCTCATCCCGGGAGCTGGCGATGGCGCGGGCTAGTTCGAGGGCCTGCTGGTGACACTCGTGCGCCCGCGCGGGTTCACCGCTGGCTCGGTGCAGCGTTCCTCTCTCGTTGAGCGCTTCAGCTTCACCACTCGGATCCCTGAGGTCGCGGTAAATGCTCAGGGCCTGCTCCAGGTCCTGAGCCGCGGCCGGGTAATCACCTGTTGCACGCCGCACGGCCCCAAGCCGGTGGAGGGTGTTGGCCTGGCCGCGCCGGTCACCGAGGTCGCAGTAGATGACGAGTGCCTGCTCCAGGTCCTGAGCCGCAGCCGGGTTGTCACCCGTCCGCTGCCGTACGTCCCCGAGGTTGTGAAGGCTGTTGGCTTGGCCGCGCCGGTCGCTGAGGTCGCGGTAGATGCCCAGCGCCTGTTCTAGGTTCTGGGCCGCGCCAGGGTAATCACCCGCTTGCAACCGCATCGCCCCGAGGCGGTTGAAGGCAGTGGCTTGGCCGCGCCGGTCACCAAGCTCGCGGCAGATGCCCAGCGCCTGCTCCAGGTCCTGGGCCGCGCCAGGGTAATCACCCGTCCGAAGCCGCACGGCCCCGAGATCGTTGAGGGCGTTGGCCTGGCCGGGCCGGTCGCTGAGGTCGCGGTAGATGCCCAGCGCGTGCTCCAGGTCCTGGGCCGCGCCAGGGTAATCACCCATCAGCCGCCGCATGTCCCCGAGATCGTTGAGGGCGCCGGCCTGGCCGCGCCGGTCACCGAGACGGTGGCCGGCGCGCAGGGCGGTGGTGTGGTGGGTGATGGCATCAGCCCAGGGGCCGTCGCGGCGCAACAGCCCGGCGATGGCGGCGGTCAGTGTGATCACCCGGGCGTCCTGCCCGCTGCGGGTGGCGTGGTTGAGGCAGGCTAGCAGGCTGGCCCGCTCCGCGCGCGCCCATGCCAGTGCCTGGCTGGTGTCCTTCAGGTCCGGGGCTGCGGGCGGGCCTGCTGGTGGTGTGGCTGGTGGGAGGCCAGGGCTGGTCGGGCGGGCCAGCCAGACGTTGGCGCGGGTGGCGGTCTGCTGGTAGTAGTCCAGCAGCCGCCCTACCGCCTGCTGGGCATCCTGGGCGGGGATGGCGGTGGCCTGGTCACGGGCGTAGCGGCGCAGCAGGTCGTGCATGCCGTAGCGGCGGTAGCCGGTCTCGGTCAGCAGCCCCTCCCCGTGCAGTTCGTCCAGCACCCGGGTGGCCCGGGCCAGGCTGGTGCCGGTCAGCGCCGCGGCGGCGCAGGCGTCAGTGGTGGTGCCCGGGTGCAGGCCCAGCAAGGTGAAGAGCCGCTGCCCGGCTGGGTCCAGGTGCCGGTAGGACACCGCGAACGCGGCCGTGACGCTCTGGCTTTCCGCGGTCAGGGTCAGCAGCCTCTCCCGGGTTTCCGCGGCCAGGCTGGCCAGGGTCCAGGAGTGGTGACGGGTGAAGACGCGGGCCAGCAGCGAGACCGCCAGCGGCAAGAACCCCGCCAGCCCCACCACCTCCGCAACTTCGTCCCGGCTGCCTGCGGCGCGGGGCGCCAGGCGGGTGAACATTTCCATTGCCTGCGCTGGGGGCAGTACATCCAGCAGCACCGGTGTGACCACACCGGGTAGGTCACCCAGGTGCCGGCGGCTGGTCACCAGCACCAGGCACGTCCCACACCCGGGCAGCAGCGGGGTGACCTGGCTGGTGCTGGCGGCATTGTCCAGCACCAGCAGCGCCCGGCGCCCGGCGATCGTGTCCCGCCAGATCGCCGCCCGCCCGTCCAGATCCTCCGGCAGAAACCGGGGGTCGACACCCGTGGCGGCCAGCAGACCCGCCAGTGCGTCCTGCGGCCGGACCGGGTCCCGTCCGGGAGTGTGGGCGTGCAGGTCGATGAACAGCTGCCGGTCCGGGAACCGGTCAGCCAGCACATGCGCGGCATGCACAGCCAGGGCGGTCTTGCCGATCCCCGGCATCCCGTCGATCGCCCGGACCGCCACCACCCCGCCCGCCCCGGCCGCATCCGTTACCGCAGCCGTGACCTGGGCCAGTTCTGTGTCCCGGCCAGTGAACGCAGCCGCGTCGGGTGGCAGCGAGGACCGTACCTCAAGCGCTGCCGGCCCGGCGGGACCGGCTGCGCTGCCCGCACGGTGCCCGGGGGCGGTGGCACTGCTGCGACCCTCGGGTACCACAAGGTTCAGTTCCGGGTCGCCGGTGAGAATCTGCTGGTGCAGCCGCCGCAATTCCGCGCCAGGGTCGATGCCCAGTTCTGTGGCCAGCAGCGTGCGCGCCCGGTGATAAGCGGCCAGGGCATCCGCCCGGCGGCCGCAGCGGTACAGCGCCAGCATGTACTGTGCGGTGGCATTTTCCCGTAGCGGCTGGCCGGCAGCCCATGCCGCCAGCTCCCCGGCGATCTCGTGGTGACGACCCAGCGCGAGCTGGAGGTCATAGTAGGTGTCCGTGGCCACATGCCGCTGCTCGTTCAGCGCGGTGGCCGTGGCCTGGAGAACCCTGCCGGGCAACCCAGCCAGCGCCGGGCCGCGCCATAGGTCAAGCGCCGCTCTGAGCATGCCCGCGGCTTCTGCCCGGTGCCCCTGCACTGCCGTCCGGTTCGCCGCGGCAGCGATGGTCTTGAACCGGTGCGCGTCTACTGCCTGTTCGCTCACGGCGAGCCGGTACCCCGCCCGCTCGGTGACGATCGCTCCGGCGAGCCCATGGGCCTCCAGCAGCGCGCGCAGCCGCGAGACGGTGTTGCGGACCTGCTTGGCCGCGGTCTGCGGCGGGTCATCGCTCCACAGCGTGTCGATCAGCCGGGACAGCGGCACGGTACGGCCGGCGTCCACTATCAGGGCAGCTAGCACTGACTGGTCGTAGCGGCGGCTGACTGGTAACGGGCAGCCCCCAGCCTGGGCCTCCAGGGTCCCCAGGATCCGAAACTCCATCCTCGTCACCCGTCCCGCTCCGGATGCCGGCTTGCTCTACATACAGACGCACGAGCCAGTGTTCTCGGTTGCCTCGATCAGAGCACGGCCCGATAACAGTCACCAGAGCTTACTGCTGGTCCGCACGCCCGCGCTGAGCGGTTTCATCCTGCGGGATCGCAGGGATGGCAATATAACCACGTCCAGCGGGGGTGTATAAGAAAGCCATCTTGCGATGGATTCCATTTAAAACTAACGACATCCATGATTGCGCCTGTCCCGATGGTCTTCGCCGTGCTGTTCGGCAAATGGTTGCGGGACCAGATCTGATGCCTGGCTTCGAGGGCACCTGCGACCTGGCCGTGCTGGGCGCAGGCCGACGCGGCACCGAACTGCTCGAAGAGGGCGCGACTAGGACCACGACCCAGGGCAGGCCTGATTTGTGACCATCCTGGCCGGCTGGATGACCCCGGCCCGGTGTCCCGCTCCCACCGCTACTCGCCAGAAAGAGGCGATAGATGACGGATGGGGGACAGACAGGTGACGGCCGCGCACAGGCTGGCACTGAATCGTGGCTGCACACGGTGCATCGTGTCACGGCCATCAATGGCGAACGAAGGAGGCACATTATGCCGTCCATCCGCACGTGGAGACTGCTGCTGATGCTCAGCGGCATGGCGGCCACCGCCGCGCTGGTGGCCGGATCCGGCCCGGCGAGCGCGGCTCTGGCCGCGGCGAACCCCAGGACCGGCACAACAGCGATAGCGGTCCGGGTGCCGATGAGCCTGGACTGCACGACCATGAGCACCAGCGCGCACAGGTACGCGGTAGCGCACGGGTATTGCGCCGGGGCTGCTAAGGCCAGTGCCCCGAGCCCAGAGAACCGCGTATACGGCGACTGCGGCGACAGCTATATCTACATCACAGCTCTAGGCAGTGGCTGGGCGAAGGTCACCTACGGGTTCGACTCCTCGCAAGGCGCCGTCGTCTACCGCTGGCTCGGCGTCGCGGTCCGTAACGCCAACACCGGGCAGCGCAGCGATTTCCTGGACGCGAGCCTGATGTTCGGCAGCTCGTACGCCAACAACCGCAACCTGCGGCCGGGAATTGGCTGGGTCGACGTAGGCCTGGCCGGCTACGTCGATCTGTGGTGGGGCGGCCAGTGCACCATCCTCAACCCGACTGACGCGGCCTACGTGTTCTAGTCCGGCGGGCCGGGGGAGAGAGCTACCCGTCTCTCCCCCGGCCTTTTGCTTCGGTAGGCACTCCGAATTGGCTTCTCCAGCCTGGTCAGGGTTTCCGGTCTTGGGCGGGAGACGTGTTCACGGTGGATCCCGGGCCGGCCGGCCCGGTTGTCGTGGCTGGTGCGGCCGGCGGTGTTGGGTCGCTGGCTGTGCAGCTTGCGCGGCGGCGCGGCGCCATGGTGACCGGGCTGGCGAGTGAGCGGAATCACGGCTGGCTGACGGCTCATGGTGTCGTCCCGGTCGCGTACAGGCCGGACGTGGCCGAACGGCTCCGGCAGGCTGGCGCCGGGCACGTGGACGCGTTCACCGACACGGCCGGCAGGGAAGACACGGCCCGCCGCACTCGCGGCCGGCACCGCATCCAGGACGGATCAGCCGGCGCTGTCAGCGCACGGCCGACCGGCCGAACTTGGCGGGAACATCTGCCCAATGCCACCTCGGGTTCAGATGCGTCGTGAGGACCAAGGCCACCAAGTGCTCAAGCTGCAGATCGCTATCTACGGCACTGCTGTCTCACGCCGGCCAGACGATGCCGGCGACCGCCAGGTGCACGGTGATGTGGTTGCCTGCCGCGGCCGGTCACGAGGTACGCAGGGACGATCCCGTCTCAAGCAGGGTCTTGAGGCTGGCCAGGACGGCGGGCCACCCTTCGGAGATGGCCGGCAGCACGGCGCTGCCCGGCGCGAAGCCGTCATGGGTCACTGTGAGCTTGACGGTACCGTGGCCGACGTCCTCGATGTCGAAGGCGACCTTGGATCTGGCTTCGGCGCGCCAGGCCGCGGCAGTCGCCTCGTCCATGCCGACCGCCGTGGCCCACTCGGGGGTGATCGTGTGCCAGGTGTAGGCCAGCCGGCGGGGCGGATCGGCCTCGAGAATCACCTGGCCGGGGCCGCTCACGACCAGTCCGACCTCGTCGTGGGCCATCTCGTAGGTGGAGCCCTTCTTCCAGTCCGAATGGAACGTCTTCGGGCCGGCCGTCTGGTGCCGCCAGTAGCGTTTCATCAGGGCAGGGTCGGTGAGGCCCTGCCACACGCGCCCGGGAGTCGCCTGGATGTAAGTCGTGTAGACGAATGCGGTCTGCTCGCCGTTGGGATCCATGGTGGTGACCTCCAGTGCGGTAGGCGGGATACGGACTTGCACTACCCGCGTCCGGGTGCACGCACGCACGGGAGGCGGCACCAGCGTGCCGAGCAGGCATAGCGCCAGCTGCCGTCCGAACCACGGCTCGGTCTCGATGCCGCACCCCGGTAAGCCGCGAACGGGGCCTCTTCGACCGCGGCAGGCGACGGCAGTTGATCGCCAGACTCAATCGCGTGCAGAAACCTGTCGACCATCGACAAGGTCACCATCGTCACCGCCTCCTTGATATGCCGGATCGATGACCACAACCATGCCCGCGCCGGTTTACAGCCAGTTTGCAGCGACCAGGCTACGGCTCTGGCACCGGGTCACCTGCAGGTCCCTGCTCATCGGCATCCGCGACGACGAACGAGCGCACCGTCAAGGTCATACCACCCCCGGCAGGGCCGCCAGCCTCCGGTAGACCGCCGGCCTGACCGCCTGTGTCACCGGGTCGGTCAGCGGACCCGGGGCATTTCCGAACAGCCGCGCACTGCTGCCGCCGTCCTCACCCGAATCCGGTAACCAAGCTCCAGCCGCTTCCGGAGCACAGCGGGGTCAGCAGGCAGGGCAGTCGGCGGCTTCCCGTCGTAGCTGAGCCGGAGGGTCCAGTCGAGCTGCCATCGGCAGTAGGCCTGCCCGGCGCGGCGCGGATGGAGCCGCTGTTCGCGCCGGTGAAACCCTCTGGGCCGGCACTCCCGGCGTTCCATGTCGTGGGCGAGCCGGCGCGGCGCCGCTGCGCCACTACATGCCGGCGGTTCGGGCGTGTCTTGGCGCCGGGTTTGCCCATGCTTGGTAGCTGAAGGTTCAGCCGGTTCTGCCGGGTTGCCTGGTCTGCGTGCTCATATAGCTGTCGGCGATGTGGTCCAGCAGCCCGGGGAACCGGGCGTTGAGATCATCAAGGCGGAGGGATGTCCAGCGCCGGTTCGCCTCGTCGCGCTGACGGATGATCCCGGCTTCACGCAGGACGCGGAAGTGATGGCTGAGCGTCGATGGCGCCACGTCGGCCGGGAAGGTGCCGCACAGGCGCTCCGGGGTCTTGCGCAGGATCTGCACGATCATCATGCGAGTTGGATCGGCCAGTGCGTGCAGGACGTGGAACAGGTCGATGTCTGCGACGCCAGGATGCGCCGGCTCAGCCCGGCGATGAGTGCGTGCCACGTCACGCCTTCCGCTTTCGATAGCTCTCGAATAAGGGTAACGTCTTGATTCGATGTACGACGAACATCGAAAGGCGGGCTGGACGTGAAGGCGCTGAGCGTGAGGGCACCCGCGCCGGACGGGACTACCACGAGCGTCACCGAGGCCGACGAGCCGAAGCCGGGCCCTGGCCAGGTGGCCATCGAGGTCGCCTACGCGGGAATCAACTTCATCGACGTGATGGCGCGCCGGGGCGATCCCGGCTACGCCTCCGCGTGGCCGTATGTGCCCGGGCTGGAGGTCGCGGGCATCGTCCGCGCGGTGGGCAGCGGAGTGGATAACCTGCGGGTGGGGCAGCGCGTTGCGGCGTTCACTCCGGGCGGTGGGCTCGCCGAGGTCGCGATCGCCCCTGCCGAGGTGACCGTAGAGGTGCCACCCAGCGTGCCGCTGCCGGCCGCCGCGGCGGCGCCCTTGGTGGTCTCCACGGCGGTGCTCCTGCTCACGCAGCGGGCCCGCCTTGGCCCAGGCGAGTCCGTGCTCATGCACTCGGCCAGCGGTGGTGTCGGGTCGGTCGTCAGCCAGGTCGCTGTGGCGCTCGGCGGCGGGCGCCGGATCGGCACGGTCGGCCAGCCCGGCAAGATTGCCGCAGGGCACGCTGCGGGTTGGGAGCACGTGTTCGCCCGCGACAGCAATCTCGCCGAATCCATCGCCACGATCGCCCCGAGCGGTATCGACGTCATCCTGGACCCCACCGGCACCGCTCTGCTAGACCTGAACCTGCAGGTGGCAGCCCCTGGTGCCCGGATCGTCCTGTTCGGCAATGCCGCGGGAGGCATTCCGGCGCCGCTGCCGCCCGCGGGCCGCCTCATCGGTGCCAACATCGGGATACTTGGCTTCAGCATGAGCCAGCTCAGCGCCACAGCCCCCAATGCCGTAGCCGCCGCGCTCAGGACCGGACTCAGCATGATCGCGGACGGCCAAATCCGGCCGGACGTCACGATCGTGGAATCCCTCGACTCGGTCGCAGCGATCCACGACCTGCTCGCTGCGGGCCAGGGTAACGGCAAGTACGTCACAAGGGTGGCCGGCTGATCCCGCACCGCGTGAGATGGACAACTGGGATCAGGATGCCGTCGATCTGGTCCAGCCCGGCTTCATCGAGTTCGGTGAGGACGGTCTCGGCGGATTGGGCTTCATCGTGGTGACCGGAGAACTTGACTGCCACGACGCGGATCGTGATGGCAGGCCGGGGGTCGAGTTCTCGTGGCAGGGCTCCGACGAGGGCGACAACATGAGCGGCCGCGGCTGGGCCGCGCTCAACCCCGATGGCACGCTCGAGGACCACATCTACTTTCACCTTGGTGATGATTCCGCGTTCCGCGCCGAGCGGATCACCGGAGTAGCCCGGTGAGCGTCTCCGGCCGAACTTGCAATGAAGGGAAGCTCTCCGCCCAAGCAGCTACCAACTCCCGGGCCAGATGCGCGCGAACCACTGCTGCACGGCTGGCTTCATCCAGGAATTCGAGAAGGTCGTCACGGGAGTGAGTCCCGAACCAGAGCCAAGCTTCCTGAAGAATGCCCGCGCCCGCTGGACTTCGCCGGATGATGTTCCCTGTCGTGCCGGACGCGGCGTGCCGGCATCCGGGATCATGGTGGAATGCCCGATGATGAACTGCTGGAACGTGTCCGCGAACTCCGCGTTCGTGGACGGTCGCCGAAGGAGATCGCCCGCGCCCTCAAGGTGCGGCCCGCGACTGTGACGCCACTTATCCAGCGGCTCGCCGCCGCCGAGCCCCGGGAGAAGGAGGCGCCGCTTATCGGCTGCTGGGTCAGCCCGGGCTGGTCGTCGAGCGTACAGTTCACGGGCCACCAGGACTGGCCGGATACCGGGGCATCCGAGACAGGGGAATCTGGGCTGGTCATCGTCGTCGTTGCGCGCGAGCGGGGCACCTCGGCGGGGGTGTGCGAGTTCCTGGTCGACACCTGGTGTCTGGGGGTGAAGAACGCCCTGGGGCCGAAACAGGTTGAGAGAAGGAAGCTCCCGTCTTTTTGTGCCGACGCCTTCCGCAGCTATCCGGGGGAGCCTGTGGAAGTGCCGCTGGTTCTCGCCCAGCGGATCGTGTTCGGCGCCGTCGGGTACGCTCGCGGGCTCGGTTTCGAGCCGCACGCGGACTTCGCGAAAGCCGCAGTCCATCTCGGTGACTGGGACGGCGTGTGTGACCTGGAGTTCGGCAAGGACGGGATGCCCATGTACATCGAAGGCCCGCATGACGACACATGGCGCATCATGCACACGCTTCGACGTAACGTCGGCGACGGCAACTTCCATTACCTGGTGGGACTGCAGTCCTGACGGCACGGGAATCCCAATAGCCCCGGCCTCCGGCGAAGCCTCCCGGCTTCGGCGCCAAGGTAACTAGGACGGCAGGTAAGTGCTCAACGCGTCGCGCGCAGATGCTGGCTGGTCAGTTCGATCGGCGGCTGGTAGCCCCGGGCACTGTTGATGTTGCGTCGCAGCGCCTGGTTGAGTTCTGCGATGTCGGTGCTGGCCAGTCCGCCGGACTGAGTGAGGAGCAGGCATTTACGGCCGCTCAGCCACAGCAGGTTCGCATACCAGTCCCCGCCGTCCGGCGTGCAGTCGATGAGCCACTGCGGCCTGACCACCGTCAGGAGCTTCTTCGTGCACCGCAGGATCACCAGCCAATGGTATGGCTGTAGCCGTGGCGTTGGCCGGGGATAGTTCACGGCCGGTTCCGCGGACGCTCGTAAGGTCGTGCCGTATCCAGGTCCCGCCCGCGGTCATCACGGCTGAAGCGAGAAGCCGGAGTGCTACCCTGCTGGGCTTGCCTGCGGTATCTCGTGGCCGTAAGAGCATGAAGCAGAAGAAGGGGCAGAAGTCCCGGCAGCGGCCGGCCAGAGCCGTGGTTCAGCGCACGGGCACACAAATCCGCGGGTCTCATGGCTGCTGGCTCAGCCGGAGCAGCGGGTGCTCCATCTCGGCGAGGCCCGCAGGATCATGCGCTGTCATCAAGTCATCAAGAGTCTTAAGATTAGATGCCATGAGGACTACGGTTACCCTCGATGACGACCTGGCCATCCGGCTGGAAAGGCACCGGACCCAGCACGGCGAGAGCTTCAAGCAAGCACTCAACAAAGCCATCCGCGTGGGCCTGGCCCAACTCGAAGAACGCGCCGATACCGCGCCACAAGTGAGCCAGACTCGCCCGCTCCCGCTGGGCAGGCGTCTCTCCGGCAGCATCGATAACGTCGGCGAGGTCCTCGCCATTGCCGAGGGCGAGGACTACCGCTGATGTACCTGGTCGACGCCAATATCCTCGTCTACTCCACCGACGAGGACTCCGAGCACCATGCGACCGCACGGGACTGGCTTGATGAGCAGACAGCCGGAGTGCCCAGATCCGTCGGCTTGCCCTGGCCCAGCTTGCTGGCCTTTTTCCGGCTTGTCACCAACCCGCGCATATACTCACCGCCCGCGACAGCAGCGGATGCGTGGCAGCGTATCGAGGACTGGCTGTCCCGGCCAGCCGCCTGGATTCCTGTACCGGGATCGCGGCATCAGCAAGTGCTTGGCGGGATCGTCCAGGAATACCGCCCCGCCGGGAATCTGGTACCGGATGCGCATCTGGCCGCGCTCGCCCTCGAGCACGGCCTCACCGTCGTCTCTACAGATACGGATTTCGCCAGGTTCACCAGCGTCGCATGGCTCAATCCTGTCTCAGCCGCGACCGCATGACGACTTGGCCGGAACCGGCAGGCTGAATCCTGGTCTGAAGATGCAACACAACAGGTGAATGGCATTCTCGTCGCTTATGACGTGGCGCTTCCGGCGCGGGCACACCCGATCCAGATCACGCACGACCAAGACTCCACTCAGACGCTGATTACAAAACGACCGAGACATCACCCCGGACACCGCACGCGGACAACCGCCGTTCTGCTTCTGCGGGACCTTGCTCGCACGCTTCCGCACATGCCGCAAGTCGTGTGTTTCGCGGTCTCGCCTGGGGATTCTGACGGTCAGGAATCCGGGCCGCCGTCATGTCCGGAAGATGCCCGCAGCGCGTCGGTCAGCAATGCGGCCAGCGCCTCGAGTTGCACGTCGGCTGGCGGGGAGGTCTCCTGGTCCGCTCCGTCCAGCGCCCGGGCGGCAAGCCCTGCCTTGCTGTCGATCAGGCCGGCGATCCGGGCGTCGATGGTCTGCGCGGCGATGATGCGCCACGCGGTGACCGGTTCGGCCTGCCCGATGCGGTGGCTGCGGTCGATGGCCTGAGTCTGCTCTGCGTCGGTCCAGGACAGCTCGGCCAGCACGATGTTTGAGGCGACCTGCAGATTCAGGCCCACGCCAGCCGCGGTCAGCGAGCACACCGCGATCGCGACGCTGGGGTCGTTCACGAAGGCGTCGACGCTGGCTTGCCGCGCCGTAGGGGTCTGGCCGCCGCGGATCGAGGAGAAGCGCACCCCGCGCTGGGCGAAGATCTCTTCGGCGGCGTCCATCACGTCGACGTGCTTGGCGAAGAAGACGACCTTGCCGGCGCTGCGGGCCAGCTGCGTCGCGTAGTCCGCGGCCAGTTCGGCTTTCGCCCGGCCGATGCGCCGCATCATGGTGAACACGTTCTCGCCGGACTGCGCGGTCGTCGCCTCCTTCAGCTCCGACCGGGCCACCTGGCGGACGAGGTCGTGGTCGATACCCCCGGCGCCGGAGGATCGGTTCGCGAGCGCCGTCTCGTACCGCGCCACCATCCGCCCGGCGAGGGCCTGTTCGGCCGCCCGGATCGACCGGCCAGCCCGTTCGTCCAGCTCCACGGGAAGGTCGGCGATGCGGCGGGCGGGGATGTCGGCGGCCACGTCGAGCTTGCGGCGGCGCACGATGCCCCGGTCGATCACGCACTGCCGCGCCGCGGCGTAAAAGCCCCGGTCGGCGGGCGTCAGGCCGGTGTCCTCCAGCGCATCCATGAGCTCGCCGAGAGGCTTGCTGTCATCGATCCAGCCAAGGAACTGCCAGATTGCCCGGAAGTCCCCGATGTCGTTGATCAGCGGGGTGCCGGTCAGCGCCATCAGCAGGGGCCGGTCCGTACGGGAGCGGATGCGGCCGGAGAGTGCCAGGACGTGCTGGGAGCGCTGCGAGGTCTTGTTCTTGATGAAGTGGGCCTCGTCCACGACCATGCCGCGGAAGCCGAAGTCACCCAGCCAGCCCATGTGACGGCCGAGGACCTCGTAGTTGAGCACGACGATATCGGCGAAGCCGTCGATCCCCTCGCCGTCGCCCGCCACCACGGTGGCCGGGCGGTGCGGAATCCAGCGGGCCGCCTCACGGGCCCAGCTGGTTTTGACGACGTTCGGCACGACGGCCAGCAGCGGGTAGGCGTTCGCTGCTTCCGCGGCGAGCAGCGCCTGCGCCGTCTTGCCCAGACCCGGCTCATCAGCGAGCAGGAACGTCCGGTGACCGGCAGCGGCCGCGGCGACCAGCTGCCCCTGGTGCGGCATCAGTTCCAGGCCCGCCGGGGTGAACCATGCGCCCGGCGCCGGTAGCGCCATGCACGCCGGGGCTCCCCCACCGGCGCGTTCGAAGGAACTCAGCAGCGGGCTGAGCAGCTCCCAGCCGGCCAGACGGCGTGGACGGGAGGTGACCTGCGCGACGGCGGAGAAGTCGGGGGCCAGAAAGGGGTTCGCCAGTTGCCGGGAGATCACCGGCTGCGGCACAACCCGCCGCTCCGGGCCGGCGCAAGCAGTAGCGGCCTGCGCCGCCGCAACCTCTTCAGATGCCGGCTCGATGCCGAGGTCCCGCAGCATTTCCCGCTTGAGCGACCTGGCCGCCTCACAGACTCCGCAGCCATCGGAGAGCAGCGCCAGCAGCCCAGCATCCTGGACGGCGGTGGCCGCGAGGACGGCCGCGATACCGTCCAGGCGCTTGAGCTGCCCGGCCCGGTGACTGTCGCTCCCGCCCGCCGCCCGGACGCGGGCGCGCTCGTCCCGCAACACCAGAGCGACGGCCTGGAACTTCGTGCGCATGGCAGGTGTCACCCGGCCGCGCCGGGCAGCCGCCTCGACCTCAGCGGCGGTCCGGGCGAGCATCGACACGACGTCGCCACGGTGGTGATGATGGTGGACGGGCCGCTGCTTCCGCGCAGCGGAACGGCGAGCGCCTGCCTGGCGCTGGCCTGATCGAGCCACAGGCTTCTCCTCTGGAATGCCGGGGCACGATGGCCACAGCAAGAATTCCGCAATCCCCCCGGCCGGGACCAGGAACGTCCCGGCACAGGACCTGGTGCTTTGAACGCAGAGCCGGCCCTGCGGATCCCCGGGCGATCCGGCACAGCGGACCCCGGCAGGCCTTTCACACGACCCTGAGCCGCTGGGGGTGGACTGACGGTCACAGCACGGGGAACCCGTCGCCAGACGACCAGCACGGTTCTCCGGCACCACTCATGCTAACGCGTGCCAGGACGCAACATTCCCGGCGACACTCAAGGTGAACACCCTCAATAGCCCGCGACGACGATCTCCCGCTCATCACCCCCGAGCGAACCGAAGTGGACGATCTGCACGGTGCCCAGCAGTCTGATGAGACACGATTGGCACCGCCATAGTCGGCAGGGATCCGGCGGTGCAAAGACCTGCCAGGAGAGTCACGATACGTGATTAACTCTGGCCTAGCGGCCAGTGCGCGTGTAACCGCCGT
>DATGGU010000041.1:0-22731 GCA_035308365.1 Streptosporangiaceae bacterium | reverse complement strand
GCTGGCGCGCGGGCGGGAGGCGGCACGGCAGCGCGGTCTTGCCGAGCGTGTGGAGTTCGTCGAGGCTGACGTGGCGTCCTGGCGGGAGATGGCCGACCGGGTGCTGTGCGTGGGTGCGTCGCACGCGTTCGGCGGGACCGGTGGTGCGCTGGAGGCGCTCCGTGGGCTGGTCCCGGCCGGGGGGCGGCTGCTGTATGGGGACGGGTACTGGACGGCCGAACCATCCGGCAGGGCCGTGGAGTTGTTCGGTGAGGAGATGATGCCGCTTGCGGGGTTGCTGGAGGCGGCCCGGGCCGGGGGGTGGCGGGTCATTCACATGAGCGTCGCCGATCAGCGGGAGTGGGATGACTTCGAATCCACCTTCCGTGCGGGGCGGCAGGAGTGGCTGCTGGCTCATCCCGGTGATCCGCGGGCCGGTGAGGTCCGCGACTGGCTGGACAGCCGCGAGCGCGAGTACGTAGAGGTGTACCGAGGCGTTCTGGGCTTCGCCTATCTGGTCCTCGCCCACTGAACCGGCCGGGACAGCCGGATGAGCCGGGCACAGGCTTCGCACCATCGCGACGGGGCGGTGACGTGGCCTTGCAGGGCGCCGGATTGGGCCATGGTGGCCATGGCGGACAGTGCGGCCGGGTTGGCGAGAACGTAGTCGCAGGTGGGGCCGCTGCTGTCCCAGTACAGGGCGGCGGCGATCTCGCGGTTGCTGGTGACGTAGGACTGCATCTGCTGGATGAAGCGGGGCTGGGCGCCGGCCGCGCCCTGGTTGTCGCCGCCCCATTCGGAGATGAAGACCGGCAGGCCGCCCTTGGATTCGGCGAACCGGATGGCCGGGTTGAAGATGGCACCGGGGGTGGATGGCGGGGGGATGTGCCACCCGCTGGCAGGCGGCTGGCAGTCGAGGCTGTCGTAGCCGTCCACGCCGATGGCGGCTACCTCATTCACGCCGGGCCAGAACTGGGTGGCCAGGCCTTTGCCGAACGCGGAGTGCAGGACGATCCATATCCAGTGCAGGCGTCCGCCGGCCTTCCAGTCCAGGTGGTCTGCCTCGGCGAGGTGATGGACGTGATCCCAGGCCTGGACGAACTGCAAGGGGGTGCCGAGCGGGAAGTGCTTGGGGTTGTCGGGCTCGTGCTCGAAGCTGACGTAGATCGCGGGCAGGTGATACTGGATCGCCGCCTGGTTCACCGACCTGAGAAATGCGGTGATCGGCCCGTCGTCAAGGCCGGCCGCGATGGCCGCGTAGCTGGTCCCGCTGCTGTCCATGCTGACCAGCGCGGTGCTGCCGGCGGCAAGGAACTGGCGGTTCACGCCGGGGAAGGTGTCGCCGATGTGAGCATAGATACGCACGATGGCCAGCCGCCGGCCTAATACCGGCTCTTCGCGGATCAGCGGGACGTTGCCGCCGAACAGGGCGCCTCCGGTGACCGAGGACTGGTTGCCCGTGGCCGGTGACTCACCCGGCACGCTGGCGGGCCCCTGCTCGACGGCCTGGGTTGGCTGCATGGCGACGAGGAGCCCGGCGGCCGCCGGCAGAACGAGAGCAGAGCACCACCACCTGATATGGATCGGGCGATGGGTTCCCCGCCTTCGCAGCGGTGTATGGACCATGACCGTTTCCTTTGTCCGTTGTGGGCGAAAAGCACCTGATACCTCGGATCATCGGTGGCTGCGGCCCCGGCCACCGCTGCGAAGCCGGGCGGAAACGAAGCACAGTTTGAGGGCAAATGGCGCATCAACCGGTGCCGAACGACGCACCGCCGCGAGAGCTAGCCCGGCTGCGCCATCTGCGGCGTGGCCGGTGCCGCCGTCGTTTCGGTGCGCCGCTTGGAACGGGTCAGCAGGGCGTGGCGGATCAGGGAGGCGGCCAGCGCGACGCTGACCGCCACGGCGAGCGCCGTGGAGAGGTTCGTTCCGACCATGTGCCTGGTGGTCGAAATCCCGGCGAAGTAGCCGGGTGGGACGAACGCGGCCACGGCACAGCCGATCATGCAGAGAACGAGGACCGCGCCGTCCCGGTGCCAGGCCGCCCCGGCGCCCCAGCGCAATGCCGCGACCGCCAGCGCCGCCATGACCAGCCACAGCGGGACGTACAACCAGAGCCCGAGCCTCGGCGGGAGCTGGTGCATCAGCCAGGTCAGCGCGACCACCCGGGATTCGACGGCGCCGCGCGGATGCCCAGCGGACTGCGCGTAGTCGCCCAGTTCGGTGACCCGGAAGCGCTGAGCCTGGATGGCCGCCACCTGCCCGATGCCGAGGGTACGGCCGGGGTGGGTCAGCAGGAAATGCATGATGTTGAGGTCGTTGAACTTCGGTTCGTACCGGGGGAAGAGCCGGTCGAAGCGGACCGAGCGCTTCGTGTCCCAGTAGTACGTCCCGGCGTAGCGTGACCAGCTCGCGGGCATCCCGAGTGCGCGCAGGTCGGCGACCCGGTTGTCATGACCGGTCACGATGTCCTGGAAGATCATGTCCACGGCCTGGATCATGTGCAGCCGCCGGCCGTAGTGGCTGATGTAGTCCCAGGCCATGTAGGCCCCGGCCATCAGGGCGAGGACGGCCGCGACGACGGCCGCGGCGGCGGTCTGCCTGCTCCGGTACCGCCGCAGTCCACGGCCCCGGCCGCGGTCCCCGCTGGCCAGGATCAGGGTGAGACAGATCGGCGCGGCCAGGACCAGGTACTGCTCCTTGGAAAGGATCGCGAGAAAGCCGCCCGAACCGGCCAGGACCAGTCCGAGCACGGTCGACCGCCAGTCCCGTCCCAGATAGACGACGCCGGCGGCGACCAGCAGCAGGCCGACCAGGGCGGCGGGCTCGCTGAACGGGCTGGCGAAGACATCGAAGAACGCCGCGTCGGCCATGATCAGCCAGACCGCCGCCGCGATCAGCAGCCGGGCCCAGAGCCTGATCCGCAGGCCGGTCACCAGGCTGGCGATGCCAGCCGAGGCGAGCGCGCACATCAGCAGCCCGAGCGCGATCAGGTTGACCGAGCCGGGCAGCCCGAATACCGGCGTCAGCAGCCTGGCGACTTCTACCGGCACGATCTCCGAGGTCGGGTACGGCTTCTTCCCGGCACAGCCCGGAGCCGAAACGTATTCGAAGTAGGCGTACCTGAAGAACCTCGGGAAGCCACGGGTAACCGGCGAGAACCCCAGGCCGCACATCAGCCGGGGACCGTCCCGGTTGTCGGCCTGACCCACCGGCACGGGAACCAGCAGCCGGACGGCGAACAGGCCCAGCGAAGCGCCGAACACGGACAGCCAGAGCCGGGCAGATCCGGGCAGGCGGTGGACGAGCGACCGCACGCGTCCACCGCCCGGTGACCCCGGCCCCCTGCCGGGTGTGGAACCCGTGTCGGTGCTGGGCGGAGCCGACTCAGCGGCCGGTTCCACCGGGTCGTTATCGGATGGTTCGCTGCCGGGCACTTGGCCGACCTTTCAGTGTTCTCCGGACCGGGTCAAAGCCGGATCGGGGGCCACAGGTTGTGCTGGGCCGCTATGGGGTCGCCCGCCCATTCGGCCATCGAGCCCAGGTTGTCGTCGGCCGGGTGCTTCGCGGCGGCGGGGCCGTCGGCGAAGACGTGCAGCAGGTTGGACGTGACCTGGGTGGTGAAGGCGGCCGTGTGGGCGTTCAGCCCGAACGGGGGGAACGGGCGGGCCATCGAGGCGACCCAGCGCATCGTGCCCGCGTTGAAGACGCCGGCGCCGCCGCTGTGGGTGTAGTACGCGGAATCGGAGTAGCTGTTCACGCCGCGGCAGGTGAGCGGCGAGTGGGACAGGATCTGGATGGGCCGCTCGATGGGCGAATCCGGGTTGACCCGGTCGTACTCGATGCCGACCAGGCCGGTGAACCTGGTGCCCTTCTTCACGCCGGTCCCGGCGAACAGCCAGGAGTCCGGGGTGGCGACGACGTAGGCAGCGCTGACCGGGTTCGACTCGTACAGGGTGCCGATCAGCGATGACTCGGGGTCGGGGTTGGGCGGCTCCCGCCAGTCGCTGGTGACCAGGGCGTTGTCTTTGCCGTACATCGGGTCCTGGGTGTAGCTGGTCTTGTAGCAGATGATCTGGCGGCGTGCGCCCAGCCTGGTGCTGGCCAGCCGGGTCCGCCGGAACATGCAGTTCGCTCCCAGGAAGGCCAGGTTGACGCCGGCGTCCCTGGCCGCCGTGACGTTCGCCCGCTCCGGCGGCGACCAGTACTCGTCGTGGCCCAGGGAGAACACGGCGCTGGCCCCCTGCAGCAGGGTGGGATCGCCGGCGATGTCCAGATTCGTGGCGTAGGCGACCGGAATGGCGAGACGTTCGGCCAGCACGATGACCTTGCGTTCGTGGTACAGGAACATGTACGCGCCGCTGGCGTCATAGGGGCGGTCCAGGCTGACCGACAGCGAGCGGTTGGTGTAGTCGGAGAGCCCGCCGGGGCCGTGGTACAGGTCGTAGCCGCCCCAGGTGTTGTAGGCCTGCCAGGTGGAGACGCAGTTCTTGATCACCACCTTGCCCGCCGTGCTGGCCGAGCGCACGGTCACCGGCACGTAGCGCTGGGCGCCGGAGTCTGCGTCCATCCGCAGCAGGTAGCAGCCCTCCGGCCAGTCGTGGGTGGGGATGGTGAGAGACGGGCCCCAGTCGCATTCGACCGTGTTCGTCGGGGCGAGCACGGTCGCCTTGCGCTGCCGCAGGCCGCGCACGGTGCCGGAGTGCCAGACCAGCCTGGCCTGGTCGCCTTTGTACCAGCCCATCCGGTAGGCGTTCACGGTGAACGAGCGGGCGGTGGTCGAGGCGTACAGGGTGATCGGCTCGCCGGGCAGCACGCTGGCCTGCCCCGCGTAGCCGATCATCGCGTCGGGCGCGCCGAGGTGCTTGATGGGCCAGTCGCGGTTGCCGGGAAGGGAGTTCTCGCTCACCGTCCGGGGGCGAGGGGTGGAGCGCGGCTTCCCAGCTCGGGGTGAGCTGCACCCCGCCGGGGCGGCTACCGCGGCGGCAGCTGCCAGGCCGAGAAAGGCCCGCCGCGACGGATGGGGGCGGGAAACCCTGTGGTCCATTCGCTTCATCTTGGCACGGTCGCGTGCCTTAACCGCCAAGGATCGGTGAGGTGTGTCACACCGCTTTATCAGGATTTTGCGCGGATTCGCTGAGCCCCGTCAGTGCCGGGCCCAGAGAGTGAGCCACATCCCACGGTAGCCGCGCACGAATGTCATGGAGAAGTTGTGCAGCAGCACCGCACTCTCCGCTCGCAACGGCCCGGCTGGCAGGCTGACCGATGGCCGCCTGCCAAGGACCCAAATCCGGTCGTGCGCGAGCATCAATGGAGCGACAGCCGAGAACGGCTTGTCGATGCCCTTGAATGGGTTTGCGACCGCCGGTGATACCGCCAGCGCCAGGTCGCTTGCGTTGCGGAACTCATTTGGGTAGCCGAGTTCCACTTTGCGGTAGAAATCGCCGAAGAACAGCACCCCGTCGCCCGGCCGGGCATGCGTCCCGATGAGGAAGGCCGGCCCGCCGAAGTTGTACAGGCGGCTGCCGGGCTGGCGGGTCCGCTGCTGGGCGCCGAACTGCAGCACCAGCGCGAGCACGCACACGGCCACGCCGGGGATCCAGACGATCGCCGGCCGGCGGAGCCGGCCGAGCCGGCCGGCCAGCCACTGGCCGATCCGGTAGATCCCCGCCCCGGCCAGCAGCGCCGCCCCCGCCTCGCCGTAAAGGACGTAGCGGTCCACGTACAGCGGCGGCCCGATCAGCGACTCGGCCAGCAGCAAGGCGGCGGGGACGAACAGCAGCGGCGCCGCCACCGAAGCCACCGACACCCCACCGCCGCGCCACCAGGCGGCTTCGGCCTGAGCGCCGGAGCCCCTGGCCGCAAGAACGGCGACGGCGGCGCACACGGCGAGCAGCACCGGCGCCCAGATCGTCGCGCCGAAGTAGTCGTGGTACAGGATCCAGACGTCCCGCAGGCCCGGCCGGGAGACCCAGGACAGGGCGTGGTCCTGCCGATAGCTGATCGCCAGCAACGGTGCGACCAGCACCACGCAGACCGCCGAGGTGACCGCCCAGTGCTTGACGGTCTGCCGTCCCTGCCTGGCCAGCAGGACCGTTACCAGGTGTGCCGCCAGTACCAGCAGCGACATCTCGTTGAGATAACCGGCCAGCACCACCAGCGCGCCGTAGGCCAGCCACCGGCGCCTGAGCTGCGCGCGCGGCGCCCCGTCCGCCTCGGCCTGCATGGCGTGCAGCAGCACCAGGGTCTCGGCCACGACACAGGCGAACACGAACGCGTAGGAGCGGGCGGTCTGGGCGTAGTAGCTGATGCTCGGTGTCAGCGCCGTGATCAGGCCGGCGAACAGGGCGGCCCAGCCGGATCCGGTGAGCCGCCTGGCCAGGATCGCCACCAGCGCCACGGCGGCGACCATGCCGAGCACCGATGGGACGCGTATCGCCGTCGGGCTGGTACCGACGGCCATCCAGCCGTGCAGCAGCAGGTAGTACAGGCCGTGCACGGCATCCACGTGCCGGACCAGATGGGCAAGCTGGCGCAGGCTGAGCAGGGCGGCCCAGCGGCTGACCACCTCGTCGTTGCCCATGGCCGAGTCGCGGGCCAGCCCCCACAGACCCATGGCGGTCATGGCGGCGGCCGCCGCGATCACCGGCGCGTACCGTGCCGCGAACCCGCGCCACCCCCCGGCCCGGGATGCCCGTGCGGCCGGAGATGTCGCAGAGCCCGCGGTGGCCGGGGCCGGTGCGGACGCGGGCGCGGGGCTGGGCGAACCTGCCGGTTCGGTGGCCGGGGTTGGTGCGGACGCGGCCGCGGGGCTGGGTGAACCTGCCGGTTCGGTGGCCGGGGTTGGTGCAGATTCGGCCGCGGGGCTGGGTGAACCTGCCGGTTCGGTGGCCGGGGTTGGTGCAGATTCGGCCGCGGGGCTGGGCGAACCTGCCGGTTCGGTGGCCGGTGGCTGCGCGGGATGTCCCGTTGGGGTGGAGCTCACGGCCTGCCCGGCGGGTCCTGCGGCGATATCTGGAACGACTCCCGCCACTTCTCCGGCGAGGTGAACTCGGCAGCGGCAGCCCGGTACTCGGCGGCCAGCCGCGGCCATTCCCGCATCAGCCTGGCGTGCAGCCCGAGCGTCCGGCGGCCGAGCGACTGGAACAGCTTGC
Organism: Streptosporangiaceae bacterium; assembly: GCA_035308365.1. GTDB lineage: Bacteria > Actinomycetota > Actinomycetes > Streptosporangiales > Streptosporangiaceae > PALSA-505. The sequence goes on along the minus strand of DATGGU010000041.1, from coordinate 15,598 downwards.
GGTCGCGCTGGTACCAGGCCGCGGTCGCCCCGTCGGCCGCCGACACCAGGGCGCTGTCCAGCTTGACCAGCACCCACCAGCCGGCGTCCTGGAATGGCAGGGCCAGCTGCGGCCGCTGCATGGCTCCCTTGCGCGGCGTCCTGAACTGGCGCAGCGTTCCCGAGGCGGCCTTGGTGAACAGGTTGTACTTGTTGGTCGGGGTGGTGTTCGCCTTCACGTTGTCCGGGGCCTTCCGCCGCGGCGGCGGGTAGCTCTCCAGGTCCGCCTTGCTCTGGGCGTCGGGGTAGGACTTGCGGAACTCCTGCAGCTCCGCCAGCCTGGTCGCCAGGTCGCGGTGCAGGTGATCCGGCCCGGACAGCACGTCCTCGATGGCCAGCAGCCGCAGCGCGGCCGTCGAGTACTGCATCGACAACAGGTTCTGCAGTTGCCGCTCCGCGCTCTCGGCGACCAGGCCGCCGCCGCGCTTGTGCGGCGAGTGCAGCAGCGCCGCGATGATCCGGTTGCGAATGTGGTAGTAGGCCTGCCAGTCCAGCGCGTCGGTCTTGTCCTGCCAGGTAACGTGCCAGGTGGCCATGCCGGGCAGGGACACCGTGGGGTAGCCGTGCTCGCGGGCGCGGATCGAGTACTCGGCGTCGTCCCACTTGATGAACACCGGCAGCGCCAGGCCGATCTCGGCGATGATCTTCGTCGGGATCAGGCACATCCACCAGCCGTTGTAGTCGGCGTCGGCGCGGCGGTGCAGCCACGGGGTGTTGCGCAGGTTGCGGCGGCCGAAGTCGTGGCCGCCCCTGGTGTTCGGCGACGCTCCCCACCACCACTTGGGCGGGTAGATGGACTCCGCGAACGCGTGCAGCACCGAACGGTCGAACAGGCTGAACATGTGCCCGCCGACGATGGTCGGGCGGCGGGCCAGGTCGGCGAAGGTGGCCGCGCGCAGGATGGACTCGGGCTCGATCTTGATGTCGTCGTCGAGTATCAGCAGGTAGTCGCTCTGCCCGGCCCGCACGGTCTCGTCCATGGAGCGGGAGAACCCACCGGAGCCGCCGAGGTTGCGCTGCTCGATGATGCGCAGCTTGTCGCCGACCTTCTTGGACGCGTCGGCGAAGTCCGGGTGATCGGTCACGTGCTGGGTGCCCTGGTCGACGACGTAGAAGGCGTCGAGCAGGTCCAGCACGTCCGGCGCCGCACCCAGCGTGCGCAGGTGGTCCAGGATGAACTCGGTCCGGTTGATCGTGGTCATGCCGATGCTGACCCGGCCGGCCGGCGCCTGCTCGGTCAGCGCGGCCCAGTCCGCCTCGATGAGCGTGGTGCCGTGGCCGCCGGCCACGATGTCGAACCAGTACCAGCCGCCGTCGATGAACGGTGCGAGCGGCAGCGTGCGCTCGATCGTCTCCGGCTCGTCGGTCTCCACCCGGATCGTGTCGACCGGGTAGCTGTGCCCCCTCGCCGTGGACCGGCACACGATGATCGTGCACTCACCGGCCACCCGGACCCGCAGCGTCACCACGTCGATCGTGGTCCACCGGCGCCAGTAGCTGGCCGGGAACGCGTTGAAGTAGGTCGAGAACGAGACCCGCCGTCCCTCGGTGATCACCGCGGTCTGCCGCGGCACGGCGTCGACCGCGGTCAGCGCGGGCAGGCCGGCGCCGAACCGGATGCTCGACTGTGTCTCGCCCGCGGCCGCAGCGCCGACCGGGGTGGCGACCGCCGTCTCCTCAAGCTTCTGGCCGAGCGCCTTGGCCCGGTTTTCGGCGGCCAGCTCGGCGCCGCCGCGTTCCAGGTTGGTTTCCACGTACAGCGGGACCACGTCCAGGTCCTCACCGGGGAACACGACCCGTTGCAGGACACGCAGGCTGCGGCTGGCGGGACTGTCGGCAGTCATTGCTGTGTCAGTCACGGATGGCACCTCTGCCGGTGAGCGGCACGCCTTCGGTGAAGAAGGGGCGCAGGCGGTTGTCGTACATGCTGAGTGCTGACCCGATGGCCATGTGCATGTCCAGGTACTTGTACGTGCCCAGGCGCCCGCCGAAGAGCACGTTGTTCTCGCCGTCCGTCATTTCCCGGTAGGTCAGCAGCCTGGCCCGGTCCTCGGCCCGGTTGATCGGGTAGTACGGCTCGTCGCCCCGGTCGGCGAATCGCGAGAACTCGCGCATGATCACTGTCTTGTCCTTCGGGTACCAGGCACGTTCGGGGTGGAAGTGCCGGAACTCGTGAATCCGGGTGAACGGTACGTCCTCGTCGGCGTAGTTCATGACGGGCGTGCCCTGGAAGTCCCCGGTCGGGAGCACCTCCGTCTCGAAGTCTAGGGTCCGCCAGCCCAGGGCACCGGCACAGTAGCCGAAGTACTCATCCAGCGGCCCGGTGTAGACGATGGGCACGTTCCCGGCCAGGCCGGCCCGCAGCTCGGAGAACTCCGTGTTCAGCCGCACCTCGATGTTGGGATGGTCGGCCATCCGTTCCAGCCAGGCGGTGTATCCGTCGGCCGGCAGTCCCTCGAATGTGTCGCTGAAGTAACGGTTGTCGAAGGTGTAGCGCACCGGCAGGCGCGTGATGATCTCGGCGGGCAGCTCGGCCGGATCGGTCTGCCACTGCTTGGCCGTGTAGCCCCGGATGAACGCCTCGTAGAGCGGCCGCCCGATCAGCGACACCGCCTGCTCCTCCAGGTTGGCCGCCTTGCCCGCCGCGACCTCGGCGGCCTGCTCGGCGATCAGCGCCCTGGCCTCGTCCGGCGACATGGCCTTGCCGAAGTACTCGCAGATCGTGCCCAGGTTGATGGGCATCGGGTAGACCCGGCCCTTGTAGATCGAGAACACCCGGTGCTGGTAGCCGGTGAAGGCGGTGAACTGGTTGGCGTACTCCCAGATCCTCCTGTTGGAGGTGTGGAACAGGTGCGCGCCGTACCGGTGGATCTCTATGCCGGTCTGCGGCTCCGGCTCGCTGTAGGCGTTCCCGCCGATGTGATGGCGGCGCTCCACGATGAGCACGCGCAGCCCCAGGTCGCGGGTGCACCGTTCGGCGATGGTGAGCCCGAAGAAGCCGGATCCGACGATGGCCAGGTCGATATTCATGTGCTCACTTTGCCGGTGTGCCGGGTGACGATGGGGCGGTAGACCGCCCGGCGGGCCCACCACGGGACGAGCCGGTAACCACCCCTGATCACCACGTTGCGCACGAACTGCACCGGCGAGGTGAACCCCCGCTGGCGGAATTCGCGCTGCAATCGCAGTTCCGAACGCAGCAGCTGCATCCCGCCCCTTCGCTTGAAGGCCTTCGCGCCCACCCGGTAGAAGACCAGCGGCTCCGGCACGTTGACCGGCCTGGCCCCATTGGCCAGCATACGAGCGAACAGGGAGTAGTCCTCCATCAGCGGGATATCGCCATAACCGCCCGCCGCGAGAACGGCGCTGCGCCGGTAGACCACGGTCGGGTGATTGAACGGGTCGTGAATGCGCGCATAGCGATTAATGTGATCCGGCCCGAGCGGTGGAACACGCTGGCCGACGACGTTATCGGTGTCGTCGACGAACTCCAGCAGACCCGATCCGACGATGTCGGCGTTCTCGATCAGCGGCAGTTGCACCTCGAAGCGATTTGGCATCGCCACATCGTCGGCGTCCATCCGCGCGATCACGTCGTGCGAGCTCGCCTTGAGCCCGCGGTCAAGGGCCGGGCCGAGGCCGCCGTTGTGCTCCAACGGCACGAGCGTCACCGGCACCGGGCTGTCAGCCTGAAGCTCGTCCAGGCAGGTGGCCAGTTCGTCGTGGACAGGCCCGTCCCGGACGATGATCACCTGGTCCGGGCGCACGGTCTGGTCGTCGACCGCGCTGCGGAAAGCCCGGCGGAGGTAGTCCGGCCGATCGCCGTCGTATACCGGCATCAGCAGGGAGAAGGGCTCATGCATATGCAGGCACACCTTGTCTATGCAATGGTCGCGACATGCACATTTCCTGCCTGGCCGCTGTGCCGCTGACCTGGCCCGATCGTTCGCGCGGACCGTCTGGGCCCGCACTCACGATGCGGGTTTGCATGACGCTCCTCCCGTTCCGGACGTAAATGCGGTACCTCTCGCGGCTTCGGGCGGGCAGCGGTCCCAGCCGATCCGGCTCAACCTAGCCCGGCCCGCCGCTGGCTCGCAGCGATTTGGCTTTAACGACTGAAGGCTATTAGATGAACCTGCTTTATGAGCCCGGAGCGCGGACCGACCGTGAGGTATCCGATGGCAGCGACCTCCCGTAGCGCGCCGAAAGTGTTCCTGCACATCGGCGAGCCCAAGACCGGCACGACCTTCCTGCAGCAGGTCATGTGGCGCAACCGCGCCGAGCTGGCCGCCCAGGGTGTCGTGCTGCCGGGTCACCACCCGCAGGACCACTACCGCGCCAGCCAGGATCTGCGCGGCATGCAGAAGCTGGCCAGCGACCCGGCCGGCTCCTGGACCGGGGAATGGGACATCCTGGCCAGCCAGGCCAAGCAGGCGGCCAACGTCGCGGTCATCTCGCACGAGCTGTTCTCGGCGGCCGACGCGGGGCAGGCCGGGCGGGCCGTGCGGTCATTGCTGCCCGCCGAGGTACACGTCGTCCTCACCGTGCGGGACATGGCCACGCTGCTGCCCGCCGAGTGGCAGGAGACGGTCAAGCACCGCAACGCCAGGGCCTGGGAGGACTGGCTCGGTGACGTGATCGACCGGGAGTCGGTCTCCGATGACCGGCGGCAGTGGTGGTTCTGGCGGGTGCACGACACGCTGGCCATCCTGGACATCTGGTCCCGCCATGTGCCCGCCGAGCGGATCCACGTGATCATGATGCCGCCGCGCGGTTCGTCCAGCGGGCTGCTCTGGGAGCGGTTCGCGTCCCTGCTCGGCGTCGATCCGGCCAGCGTCGACCTGGCCCGGGCCCGGTCGAATTCCTCGCTGGGGATGCCGGAGATCGAGTTCCTCCGCCGGCTGAACATGGCGCTCCCGGCCGAAGTGCCCGACTGGTACTACATGTGGAACGTCAAGGAAGCGGTCGCGCACAAGCTGGAGAGCCCGCAGGGCCAGGCCGAGCGGCTCGTCCTGCCGGCCGGCCGCACCGCCTGGGCGGAAGAGCAGGGCGAGGCCCTGGTCGCCGGCCTGGGCGAGACCAAGTACGACCTGGTCGGTGACCTCACCGAGCTGCTGCCCCGGCCGCCCTCCAGCGAGCCCACCAGCCCGTCCGGCCAGCCTGCCGAGCGGGTACTCGACGCCGCCGTGCAGGCCGCCGTCGCCCTGGTGGTGAACCAGTACCACCAGGCCTTCCCGGCGGCCAAGCCGCAGGCACCCGGCCCCCGCGGCCTGGCCGGCCGGATCGAGTCAGCGGTCGCCGCCTCGCCACAGCTCAAGCGGACGGTACGCGAGCTGAGCAGCCGGTACCCGGCCGTGCGCCGGCTGCGCATCCTGATCTGGCGCGCGCTCGAACGCACGCGGAAGGCTGCCTAGCGTGAGCGCGACCGAGAAGGTCACCGCCGTCGTCGTCACCTACAACCGCCGGGACCTGCTGCTCGAGGCCCTCGCCGCGGTGCAGGCGCAAACCCGCGCCCCGGACGTGGTGATCGTCGTGGACAACGCCTCCACCGACGACAGCGCGGCGGCCGTGCGCGAAAAGTTCCCCGGCGTCCGGGTCGCTCAGCTCGGCCGCAACACCGGCGGCGCCGGCGGGTTCGCCTACGGCATGAAGCTCGCCCTGGACGGCGGCGCGGATCTCATCTGGCTGATGGACGACGACACGGTGCCCGAGCCGGGCGCGCTGCGCGCGCTGACCGAGGCGCGTGGCCGCCGGCCGGGCCAGCCGCCGGCCCTGGTCGCCAGCCGCGTGCTGTGGACCGACGGCCGCGAGCACCCGATGAACACGCCCAGGGTCAAGCCGCTGGCCACCAGGGCGGAGCGGGCCGAGGCCGAAAGGGCCGGATGCCTGCCGATCCGGTCGGCCTCGTTCGTGTCCGTTCTCGTGGACGCCGATCAGGCCCGCCGCCGCGGCCTGCCGCAGGCCGACTACTTCTTGTGGAACGACGACTTCGAGTTCACCACCCGGCTGCTGCGCGGCAGCACCGGCTGGTTGTGCCCGGACAGCGTCGTGGTGCACAAGACCAAGACGTTCGGCTCGACTGACAACGACCCGGGGGAGCGGTTCTTCTACGAGGTCCGCAACAAGATCTGGATGCTCAGGTCCAGCGCGCCGCTGGCCCCGCTGGAACGGCTCATCTATGGCGGCTCGACGCTGCGCCGCTGGGCGCTCACGTTCGCGGGCTCGCGCGACCGCGCCGTGCTGCGCTCGTCCCTGGTCAAGGGCATCTCGGCCGGCCTGCGGACCAGCCCGAGGCCGACCGAGGAAGTGCTCGCCGGGGTCGGCATCGCCGAGACCAGCCGCTAACCGGTCAGGCCGTGCTGGTCAGGCCGTGCTGGCCTCGGCGGGGCCGGCTTGCTTCGACCGCCGGTAGCTCAGCAGCGCGCTGAACCCCAGCACACCCGCCATCGGCAGCACGATCACGGCCGGCAGCTCATAGCGCCAGGAGAACTCGAACACGTCCGGCACGAACAGCAGCACCGCGGCGCACCCGGTGAACAGCAGGCAGCCCAGCGCGAACCCACGGGTCCGCGGGTCCGCCCGCCACTTGATCAGCGACAGCAGCGACCCGGCCAGGCCCACTATCAGGCAGATCAGGAACAGCGGACCTGGCGTGTAGCCGCCGTCGAGCTGATAGGCCCGCAGGAACGACGCGATCGGCTTGATCACGTGCGTCTTGCCGCCATAGGACGGGTTGAGCCGGACGAAGTGGAACTTCCCGAACGCGACCGGCTGCTTGCCGACCACGATGTAACCGTGCCGCACGTTCACGAACGGCGGGTAGGACGGGTAGTACGTCTGGAACTGCCAGCGCGAGATCGGCGTGACCGACGCGACCCCGTCTCTGGTCAGCGCGAACAGCCGGACCGAGTCCCGCAGCATGGCCATCGCGACCCGGGGAAGCTGCTGGCTCTTGATCGCCGAGTTCAGGTCTTCGAGCAGGATCCGCCGGTGCGCCCCCGGTGGGACCGGCGTGCTGTACAGCGGCGACAGGCCGGAGTGCTCGAGCCAGTCCGGGCCGCGAGCCTGTGCGCCCGGTGTGGGACACAGCAATCGCACGTCCGCGGGCACCTTCAGGGTGGCGCAGTCGGCCGCCGCCGCGTCGCGGCCGATGCTCGACTGGCCGCGGGCCAGCCAGAAGTGATGGGTCCGGACGTAGGAGAAGCTGGAGTAGCCGAGGATCGGTATCAGGAAGGCCACCACCAGGGCGACCGACCTCTTGACCGCCTGGCGCCAGCCACCACCGGCGGTGAGCAGGAACAGCAGCACCGGCAGGGCGAGCAGTTCGCCCACTTCCTTGAAGGTCGCCGAGGCGCCGAGGACCAGGCCCGCGGCGGCCGCGAACCGCAGGGACACCACCGGCCGCCAGAGCAGGATGGCCAGCCCGGCCACGATCAGCGCCTCGAACCAGACGTCGGGCATGATCGTCTGTTCCATCTGGATCTGGTAGGCATCCAGCAGCAGCGGAGCGACGGCCAGTGCGGCCAGCCACTTGGCCGTACCGCGGCGCAGCAGCACCAGGTACAGGGTGATCGCCATGGCCAGCCCGGCCAGATGCTGGAGCGCGGCCACCGTCGTCATGTTGCCGGCCACCATGACGATCTTCATCAGGTACCGGTACCCGAGCGGATCGGAGCCGGGCGCGTTGTTGTACAGGTACTTGAAGGTGTCGACGTAGACCAGCGCCGGCAGGTAGGCGATCTGGGCCAGGACTCGCAGCACCAGCCCGGCGGCGACCAGGGCGGACAGCAGCTTGTGCCGGCGCATGGCGGTGATCGCGCGGTCCCGCCAGCTCCGCCACCGGCCGGGCGGCGCAGGCTTCGCGGCCGGCGTGGAGGCTTCGCCGGCTGGCTGCGTTCCTTCGTCTGCCTGGGTGGCGACAGGTGGCTCGGTCATCGCGTGCCCGAGCATACCCAGCGGCGGCCATCCAGGTATTCGGTTCGGTGCTGTGACATACGGCGTGGCATACAGTGCTTCAGGCATGCGAGGGGGGAAACAGGTGGAGCTGCTGCATTCCGGCAAGGTGCGGGACGTCTATCTCGACCGCGGCGACGTGATCCTGGTGGCGTCGGACCGGGTGTCGGTGTATGACGTGGTGCTGCCCACGCCCATCCCGGGCAAGGGCGAGCTGCTCACCGCGCTGTCGCTGTGGTGGTTCGGCCAGCTTGCGGGCGTCGTGCCCAATCACGTCATCTCGGCCACGGACGTCCCGCCGCAGTTCGCCGGCCGGGCGATCCGGTGCGAGCGCCTGGAGATGCTGCCGGTGGAGTGCATTGCCCGCGGCTACCTGGCCGGGCTCGGGCTGAAGTCCTACCGGGAGACCGGGACCATCTCCGGCGTCCGGCTGCCCGATGGGCTCACCGAGGGCTCCCGGCTGCCCGAGCCGGTGTTCACCCCGACCACCAAGGCCCCGCCCGGCCAGCACGACGAGTTCATGACCTTTGACGATGTGGTGGCCCAGGTCGGCCAGCAGACCGCGGCCGAGCTGCGCCGGATCACGCTGGAGATCTACCGCCGGGGGCACGAGCTGGCTCACGAACGCGGAATCATCATCGCCGACACGAAGCTGGAATTCGGCTACGCCGGCGACGGCACGCTCACCCTGGGCGATGAGCTGCTGACCCCGGATTCCTCCCGGTTCTGGGCGGTGGCCGGCTGGGCACCCGGCCGCCCGCAGCACTCGTTCGACAAACAGTTCCTCCGCGACTGGTCGGCCACCCTGGAGTGGGACCACACCGCCCCCGGCCCGGAGATCCCGCCCGGGATCGTGGCCGCGACCAGGGAACGCTACGCCGAGGCCCAGGCCCGCATCACCGGAGCCCGCTGACCCGGTGCGGGTCCAGCGGGCTCCGAAAGGCCGGGGAACTACAAGGCCCAGGGCCGGGCGATCGCGCCGACCCTGTTCCAGGCGTTGATCACCGCGATCGTCCAGATCAGCTCGGCCAGCTCCGTCTCGGAGAACTCGGCCGCCGCCTGGGCGAACACCTCGTCGGGCACGGGCCCGCCGGTGAGCTTGGTCCCGGCCTCGGTCAATTCCAGTGCCGCGCGCTCGCGGGCAGTGAAGAACGGCGTCTCCCGCCAGACCGGCAGCGCGAACAGCCGCTGCTGCGAGTCGCCGGCCTTGAGCGCGTCCCTGGTGTGCATGTCCACGCAGTAGGCGCAGCCGTTGAGCTGCGAGGCGCGCGCCCGGACCAGCTCGATCAGGCCCGGTTCGAGGCTGATGTGCCTGCTGGCCGCTTCCAGTGAGTTCATTGCCTTGCTGATCCTCGGCGCGAGCTCATCGGCCGCGAGCCGGACCGGCGGGATAACGGGGGCTGTGGTCTGCGTCTGTGTCGTCATAGCTATGACACTAGGGTCCAAATGGATCGAGGATAAGATCCATTTCCATGCCAGAAAATTGGTCCACTTCTAGTGTCGACCTGCACTTGGACGCCGCCACGGTGGCCGGGCGCCGGTCCGGCCTCGAACGCGCCCTGCGGGACGCCATCCGGTCCGGCCGCCTGGCCCCGCACACCCGGCTGCCCTCCACCCGGGCGCTCGCCGCCGACCTCGGCATCTCCCGCGGCACGGTCAGCGCCGCGTTCGACCAGCTCGTGGCCGAGGGCTACCTGACGGCCCGGCAGGGCTCCGGCACCACGGTGAGCGAACTGGCCGCGGGCCACCCCGCCATGCAAGAGCCACCCCCGGCGGCCGCCCGGCCACGGCACGACCTGAGTCCCGGCAAGCCCGACGTGTCCCGCTTCCCGGCCGGTGCCTGGCTGCGCTCGGCCAAACGGGCGCTGAGCAGCGCCAGGGCCGAGGTCTACGACTACGGCGAACCCAACGGCCGGATCGAACTGCGCACCGTTCTCGCCGACTACCTCGCCAGGGTCCGCGGTGTGCTGGCGGCACCGGACCAGATCGTGGTCACCTCCGGCTACGTCCAGGCGCTCGCCCTGCTGGCCCGGGTCCTGCGGGCCAGCGGCACGACCACGATCGCGATGGAGGACCCCGGCCTGGACTTCCACCGCGACGTGGTCACCCGCTCCGGCCTGACCGTGGCCCCGCTGCCCGTCGACGAGGGCGGCGCCCGCCCGGATGCGGTGCCCGGCCGGGCCGGGGCGGTCGTGCTGACCCCGGCGCACCAGTACCCGACCGGCGTGATCCTGCGCCCGTCCCGCCGTCACGCACTCGCCGAATGGGCCCGCCGCACCGGCGGCCTGATCATCGAGGACGATTACGACGGCGAATTCCGCTACGACCGGCAGCCGGTCGGCGCCATGCAGGGGATGGCGCCCGGTCACGTCGCCTACGTCGGCAGCGCCGCGAAGACGCTGGCGCCCGGGCTGCGGCTGGCCTGGATGGTGCTGCCGCACCACCTGGGCGGCCCGATCGTGGAAGCCAAGCGGCACGACGACCACCAGAGCGCCGTGATCGAGCAGCTCACCCTGGCCGACTTCATCGCCAGCCACGGTTACGACAAGCACATCCGCGCCTGCCGGCTGCACTACCGCCGCCGCCGCGACCTGCTGATCGCACGGCTGGCCACCGGGCCGGTGCTGCCCGGCCTGACCGTCGGTGGGGTCGCGGCCGGCCTGCAGGCCCTGGCCAGCCTGCCGCCCGGCGGCCCCACCGAGGACGCTGTGCTCGCCCGCGCCGCCCAGCACGGCCTCGCGGTCGGCGGCCTGTCCGGCCTCTGGCACCAGCCCGGCGAGCACCGCCAAGGCCTGCTGATCGGCTTCGCGGCCCCCACCGAGCGCGGCTACCCGCCCGCCCTGGAAACCCTCGCCCGGGTGCTGCACGCCACGTCCCGGTCCGGTTGAGGGTGACCAGGTGGCGCGGGCGCACCGTTCTGCTTCCCTCCGCTGGGGCCGGGGTCCGCTTGAAGGGCCCGGGCATCGTCAGAAAGAAAAGTCTTTTCCATAATTGACGGAGTCCCGCGGCCAGGCGGTAACCGCGAGCCGCGCGGGCGGATGCGACACGCGGATTGCGCTTTCTTCGTCAATCTAGGGCTGACACTAGATCAAGCCATAGAGTCCAATGTTATGGACCCGGTGCGAAACCCCTATGCGCCAGGCGCGGGGCAGCGCCCGCCCGAACTGGCCGGGCGGGACAGGGAAATTGGCCAGTTCAACGTCGTGCTCGAACGGGTCGCGCGGGGGCGTCCTGAGCGCAGCATCGTGCTTACCGGGTTGCGTGGCGTTGGCAAGACCGTGCTGCTCAACTCGTTTCGGTCGATGGCCATTCAGGCGCTGTGGGGGACCGGGAAGATCGAGGCCAGGCCGGAGCAGTCGATCCGGCGGCCGGTCGCCGGCGCGCTGCACATGGCGGTGCGGGAACTGGCGCCCCGGCACCGGGCGCCGGACCGGATCGAGCATTTCCTCGGTGTGCTCAAGGCGTTCGCGGCGCGCGATCCGCACGTGCCCAAGGGGGCGGCGGCGCAGAGCCAGCTCGGGATCAGCGCTCCCGCGGTGCGTGGGCGGGCAGATTCGGGCGACCTGGAGATCGACCTGACCGAGCTGCTCACCGACGCGGCGTCGGTGGCGACCGACCTCGGGGTCGGGATCGCGCTGTTCGTGGACGAGATGCAGGATGTGCCCGCCGCTGACGTTTCGGCGCTGTGTGCGGCCTGCCACGAGCTGTCCCAGAACGGCGGGCCGCTGATCGTGGTCGGGGCCGGGCTGCCGCACCTGCCGTCGGTGCTGTCGGCCAGCAAGAGTTACTCGGAACGGCTGTTCAGCTACGTGCGGATCGACCGGCTGGACCGGGAGGCGGCCGACCTGGCGCTGATCGCCCCGGCCCGGCGGGAGGGCGTGGAGTTCAAGCCCGCGGCCCTCGACGCGCTGTATGAGGCGGCCGACGGGTATCCGTACTTCGTTCAGGCCTACGGCAAGGTGACCTGGGACGTTGCGGCGCAGAGCCCGGTCACCGCCGAGGACGTGACGGTGGCCGCGCCAGAGGCCGAGAGCGAGCTGGCCGTCGGGTTCTTCGGCAGCAGGTATGAGCGGGCCACCCCGGCCGAGCGGGAGTACATGCGGGCCATGGCGGCGCTGGGCGACGAGCCGGTGCCGACCTCGCGGGTGGCCGACGAGCTGAGCCGCAAGCCGTCCAGCGTGTCACCGGCCAGAGACGCGCTGATCAAGAAGGGCCTGATCTACAGCTCGGAGCGGGGGCTGATCGGGTTCACCGTCCCGCATTTCGGCCGGTTCCTGCGTTCGCAGCCCGCTTAGCCGGAGCTGTTCCCGCGTTCGCGGGCCGGCCGGGGATTCACCGGCCGGGGATTCACCGGCCGGGCAGGCTGGTGTTCACGACGGCCTCTGCGGAAGTATTTAATTCTCTAGTAATTGGTGTAGAAAGCGCTAGAAGCTTGTAGAGGCTGTCGGGCAGGGCCGAGGAGAAGTCCGGCAATTCTGGTGCGCCGAAAACGGCCGGGGCGGGCATGAACGGTTCCGCGCCGGGCTGTGCAGGCTCTGCCGTCGCCGTCATTCCTGGCTGGGCCGGTTCTGGCACGGACCGCGCGGCGGCCGGCGCGGGCCGGGTGACGGTGGGCCACACGCCTACCGCGTGCGGCGGCAGCGGCCGGGCCGGCGGGCACAGGCCAGGCGGCGGCAGCGCGTGCGGTGACGGCAGTGCCTCGCCGGTCACCACGTCCACCACGGCGGCGCGCACCGGCGGCCGGCGCGTGCGCAGGTAGACGGCGAACACCACCTCGACTTCGCGGCCGCCGTAGCTGCCCGGATAGACCAGGTAGCGCCAGCACAGCTCACGCCACGTGTCGACCGGCTGGCTGCCGGTCAGCACCGGGGAATGCCGGCGCCACGTGCGGCTGGCCCGCAGCGCGGCCAGGGTCCGCTCGACCGGGATGATCCGCAGCTCACAGGGCTCGGAGTAGCCGAGCCTGACGAGCGCCTCGCCGAGTTCCGGGGACAGGATGGCGATCACCAGGAACTCGGCCACCAGCAGTCCCAGGCGGAGGACTAGCGCCCCCCCGGGCGGGGGCAGCCGAACCGGGGGGACGCCGATCGTGGCGGCCGCGGCGAAGGCGAGCAGCACCGCCCTGGCGATCGTCCTTGCGTTGACCGGCGTGGAACTGAGGTCGCCGAAGCAGCCGCAGCCGACATCCGGCCTGCGCTGACGCACCTCGATGAGTGCGCCGACGGCGGTCAGGAACAGCAGCACGGTCCCGGCCCGCACCGCCGTCGCGAGCATGCCGGAACCCAGCCGGCCCGCCGTGACCAGCAGGGCGATGCCCAGGGACATCTCCGTCGCGCACATGGCCTTGGCCACGGCGCGCTGGAGGCTGAGCGGGAACAGTGCGGTGGGGCCGAGCGCCACATCCACCGACCCGGCGCGCAGCACCCGGATCATCTTGGCGACGCAGGCGCCGAGCAGCAGCAGGGCCAGAACCGGGATCTGTACTTCTCTGATCGCTGCGAACACGCTCAGCCCTCGATCTCAATGGTCGCGTTGAAACAGCCTTCGTGCAGTTCGCCGCCGAGCTCGATGAAGCTGGCCAGGGTCAGGTCGGCGATCCGGCCCCGCGGCGATGGGCCGCAGGCGACGCTGCGGTCGCAGAACAGCCTGGCCAGGACCGCCGAGCCGGTCACAGGAAGCACGCGGCATGCCCCGGTGCAGTCGTTGCGCACCCGCAGCAGGCTGCCGATGGACAGGTAGGGCAGGCTGACGCAGCCGGATACGTTGCCGGTGGGCGCCGGCCAGGTGGCCGTGGCGTCGCTGTGCGGGTCGACGGCGGGATAGGCGAGGCCGGCCAGGCCGCACGGTTCGTCTCCCGGCTCGTGCCAGACGGCCGAGCCCTGGATGGACACCGGCAGGCGGCCGTTGATGAGCGGCGGCGCCGGCACATGGTCCGCGCGGTAGGCCGGCTGGTAGGTGGCCGGGACCAGCCCTTCGAGATAGCCGTCGCGGCGCATGCCGATGACGTCGATGAGGTAGCCGGGTTCGAGGCGGGGGAACCTGACCTGGATCCTGCCGGTGACGTTGCGGGGCATGACCAGCACCTGCTGTCCCCGGCCGCCGCAGTCGACGAGGAAGGTGTCCCGGTTCCGGTCGATGATCGTGCCGGTGACCCGTCCGATATTCGCCCAAATGCGGTCGGCGACCTCGCGGCTCCCGTTGTGCCGGCGCACGACCGCCTGGTCACCGATCCTGATCGCCGCCGGTTCGGTCTTCGCACCCCGCCAGGCAGTTGCGTCGGCTGTCAATGCGAAGCGTTCCTCGGTGCCGCCGTGCCCGATCACGAGGACCTGCGGGCTGGCGTCGATGACCACGCCGGTCACGGCCCTGGGTACCGGTGCCAGCAGGCCGGTGGTCATGGTGTGTCCGGCCAGTGATTCCTGGTCGGCCCCCTCGCGCCAGGCTGGCCTGCCGAATACGGCCGACTTCAGCAGGTACCGCCTGGCGATCCGCACCCCCGAGACGGTTTGTGCCGGGCCGATGGCGGCGGGAGTGCCGGTCCCGCCGTCAGCCCGGCCTTCCAGGAGATCCCGCACTTGCCCTCCATGAAATTGCATGGCTTATACGACGATGTGTAGATGTGGTGGTCTACGTCAAGGGGTTCGGCGAGCTTCACTCTCCGTGGTCACACATATACCTCTTTGGGGTTATACCGAAATTACGGCTCTCGCACCGCCGAAACCTGTCACGTGGTCGACTGCGAACGTGTGCAGGTCTCGCGCCGGCTCGTGCACAGTCCAAAATCTCGGTACGGTTGTGGTGTGAGCGTCGGGGGCGATCACGCGATATCAAAGAAGCGGAAACGCGCATGCGTTGTGCAAGATGCCAAAGGAGACGATTCCGGCTTTCGCGACTATGTGCTGTCAAGACGTGCGGCCCTGCTGCGGATGGCCTATCTGCTCACCGGAAATCAGGCCGATGCCGAGGATCTGCTCCAGGCCGCCCTGGCCAAGACCTTCCTCGCCTGGCGCCGGATCGAGGACCGTGGCGCGCTGGACGGCTACGTCCGGCGGGCCATGGTGAACACGCACATCTCCTGGTGGCGGCGGCGCCGGCTGGAAGAGTTCCCCACCGACGACATTCCTGATCAGCCCGTGGCCGATCACGCCGGGGAGAGCGAGCTGCACGATTCGCTGAGCCGCGCCCTGCGCCGTCTGCCGGAGCGGATGCGCGCGGCGGTCGTGCTCCGCTACTACGAAGACATGAGCGAAGCCGAGATCGCCGGGGTGCTCGGCATCAGCCTGGGGACCGTGAAGAGCACGGTGTCGCGGGCGGTGGCGAAGCTGCGGATCGACGCGGAGCTGCTGGGCATGTTCGGCGTGCCGGAGCAGCCTGGTGCGGCGGACCCCGTTCCTGTGGCGGACCCCGTTCCTGTGGTGAACCCCGTTCCTGTGGCGGAGCCTGTTCCCGTGGCGGAGTCCGTTGCCGTGGCGGAGTCCGTTGCCGTGGTGGAGCCTGTTCCTGTGGCGGAGCAGGCGGCGGCGCTGACCGAGTGACGTTCCACTTTCCCGGCCGGCGTGGCAGTATCCCGTCCAAAGACGGTTCGATGGCGCATTCCTGCCACGCTT
>DATGGU010000040.1:0-2868 GCA_035308365.1 Streptosporangiaceae bacterium | reverse complement strand
TGTCCTGTTCGCGGCGCAGCGGTGGCGGTCGCCTCGGGCGCAGATGCTGCGGCAGGCGATCGAGGATGGCGGGAAGGTGTTCGATGAGGGCCGGGCGCTGGGGGTTATCCACAACTGCCCGCTGACCCTGGTGCCAGTCTCGTGAGCGCCCGGACCACGCTGATCTGCGACAACTGCGGCGACGAGCACGCTGGCGATGGCTTCCCGCCCGGCTGGCGGCGGTTCAGCATCCACGACCTGATCAGTGGCGTTGCCCGCCAGTGCGACCTGTGCCTGAACTGCACGGCCAGCGTGCGGCTAATCGAGCTCACGACCAAGATGGAGATGCTGAGATGACCGCGACGACGGCTGAGAAGCGCGCATGGCTCCGCGCGCAAGGCTACGACGTATCCGTCAAAGGCTCCCTCCCCGACGAGATGGAAGCCGCCTACGACGCCGCCCACCCCAGCGCCAACGGAGACGCCGGACGCGTCGAGGCCGACGAGGACTTCGACCTGTCCGCCGTCGACATCGCCGCCGAACCGCCCGAAGACACCGGGGAAACCGCACCCAGGCGGCCCCGCGCCACCGGCCGGCCCGCCGCGGGGAAGACCGGCCGCACCTGGCCGTGGACCAAGAAGCCCGCGGGCAGGGGGAAGGCCAAGGCCAAGCATCCGCGTATCCCCGTCGATGAGGTCATCTCCGGCGGCTGGCGGCTCCTCGCCCGCGTCGCCCGGCCCGTCCCTCCGCTCGAGCGGACCCTCAAGGTACAGTCCCCCGTGGCCGGCCTGCTGCTGGAGGACACGATCAAGGGGACGGCGCTGGACACGGTGCTCCAGCCGATCGCCCGCATGCAGGCACAGGGCAAGGTCGTCGCCGCGCTCGCCGGCCCGCCGCTCCTCGTCACCGCCGGGACGCTCCACATGCAGCGGGCCGCGGCCGCGGGCGTGGACCCGAACCCGGTATTCATGGGGATCATCACCGAGGCGCTCCGTGAGTCGCTGATGCTGTGGATGTCGGTGGCCGGACCCAAGTTCGAGGCCGCGTTGCAGAAGGAACGGGAGTTTGAGGAGCATTACGGCCAGGACGTGGACACGATGATCGCGTGGATCTTCTCGCCGCCCCCGGACCCGCGTGATGCGGCGGCGGTGGCTGCGGAGGAGGACGCGATCAAGCGGGCACAGGGCATACTCAAGGAGTGAAGGTCTGGCTGGTCGAGGAGTGCCCGCCGTATGAGGCGGGGACGCTCATCGGCGTCTACGCGACCGAGGAACTGGCGAATGAGGCCGCAGCCCGGCAGCGGTATGGGGACTTCATCGCGGTCTGGGATGAGGATGTGCTGACTGAGCTGCCACCACGGGAGCCGGTCAAGCCGCCATACCAGGTGATCCCGTGAGCATGCCGCTGAGCCGGGCGAGCACGCCGCCCGCCGACGACTACGGCCACCACGCCCTCCTCCTCGACTGGGAACGCGAGTTCCTCCCCTGGCTGTCCGGCAAGAAGACCAGCCACCGCCTCGACGGGCAGCGGATGCCGCTCGCCCCCGGCTGGAAACCCGGCCAGCACGCCGCCCTCATCGGCCCCACCGGGGAAGGCAAATCCACCTTCGCCGTCGGCCTCCTCGGCCTGCGGAAATGGGTCGTCGCCCTCGACCCCAAAGGCGGCGACGAGACACTCCAGGCCGCCGGATACGAGCGGTGCGTCCGCATCCCCCCGCCCAAAGGCCGCCCGGTCGGCAAACCCGAACCCGGCACCGACCGGTGGGTATGGGACCAGGTACAGCGCGGCCTGCCCGTCGGCCTGGTCGTCGGCTTCGAACCGCAGACCGACGACGAAGACCGGCAGCTCCACGAGCTCATGAGGGAGTCGATCACATGGACCAGGCGGTCAAGAGGCTGGACCCTGTACGTAGACGAATTCGAATTGCTGTCAAGTCAGCGCATGTTCAGGCTGGGGCCGGATATCGAGCGCATGCTGATCACTGCCCGGCGTGCTGGTACCTCGGTTGTTACCTCATTCCAGGCTGCGGCGTGGGTGAGCAAGCATGCAACGCGCCAGGCGTCTTTCACCTGCCTCTGGCCCACCCGCGACCGGCAGATGATCAAGAACGTGGCCGAGGCGATGGGGCGCGACTGGCGGATGATCGCCCAGGCCGCCGACGAACTGCCACCCTTCCACGTCCTGGTGATCCCGAAGCAGATCCGCCGCCCGATGGTGGTCACGAGCGCGCCGAAGGTCAGCTAGCGGAGTCCTGCTGCGGGACGGTGACGCCTGCGGCGGTCAGCGCTGCGGCGAGCTGCTGGTTGTAGGTGAGCTGACGGTCCAGCTGGTTGTTCACCAGGGCATGCACCTGCCCGACCTGGGTGCCGAGCTGGCCTTGCCTGCGGAACAGGGCCACCAGGCCCGTGACGGCCGTGACTAGCCCGGTCAGGGCGATGATGATGGCCGCCCAGCCCCCCGCGTTCACGATACAAAGGGTACCGCGCGCCTGACCCTGCCCACCGCCGCCACCGCCCCGGACCGCTGGAACGCCCCGGCCGCGAGGATCAGCGCGCCGACCACGAACAGGCCCCCGCCCGCGAACAGCAGCATTCCCCCGATCAGGGCCCGCGCCTCCCCCTTGGAGAAGATACAGAACGACCCCACGCTGCCGACGACGGGAACGCTGACACCGGGGAACTTAATCAGGCACGCCGACCCGGTAGCCGCGCTGCCCTCACCGCCCGTGCCCGCAGCGCCGCCGCCCGAGCCGGACAGGCCGGACGCCGAGGTCGGCCACTTCCCCGACGACACCCACCCCGCCACCACGCCCGCGTTCGCCACCCGCTGACTGTACGACGCACCACCCGGGCCGCAGGTCTGGCACCGTTCGAAGAACTGGGCGAAATT
>DATGGU010000039.1:0-2591 GCA_035308365.1 Streptosporangiaceae bacterium | reverse complement strand
TTACACGAGCGGGGCGGCCACACTGCGTGACGCCGTGATCGAGGCCGTAGCAGCGGACGCGGACCTGACTGGCGCGTACCTGGCGCGCGCGAACCTGACGGGCGCGAACCTGGCGCGCGCGAACCTGGCGCGCGCGAACCTGACGGACGCGTACCTGACGGGCGCGAACCTGACGGGCGCGTACCTGACGGGCGCGTACCTGACGGGCGCGGACCTGACGGGCGCGTACCTGACGGACGCGGACCTGACGCGCGCGGAAAACCTCGATAAGGCGGTCGGTTATAAGCCGGTGACTTCCGGTGCCTGACGCCGTGCCTGGGACGCTGGCGGAGGCTCTCGCCCAGCTTCAGGGCCGCCTCCCCCGCGTCGCGAAGGAACACACCGCTAAGGTGACCTCCCAGAAGACCGGGAACACCCACACCTATGCCTACGCCGACCTGACGGACGTGTCGGAGAAACTGCTGCCTCTCACTTCGGCGCTGGGTTTGTCCTTCACCGCCCGGCCCACGATCAGCGGCGACGAACCCCGGTTCGTCCTGCTCTACACCCTGCACCATGTCAGCGGCGACGAGATCAGCGGCGAGTACCCGCTGCCCGATCCTGACCGGCTCGGCCCGCAGGATCTCGGCAAGGCCATCACGTACGCCCGCCGCTACGCCCTGTGCGCCGTCACCGGCCTGGCCCCGGGCGGCGACGATGACGATGCGGGCGGCGTCCAGCAGGAGCACCAGCGTCAGCCGCGGAATGTGCCGGATGCGCAGTTGGCGGCTGGCGGGCAGATGACGCGCGGGCAGAAGGCTGAGCATGAGCGCCTGGCCGCCGACACGGTGCGGGACCCGAAGCGGGCCGAGCGGTCCCACCCGCGGGGCCCGGACCCTGATGATCCGTGGGCGCAAGACGCCCCCGTGGATCCGGAACGGGCAGCCGCGCTCCGCGGCAGCCTCACCGGCCCCGAGCTGACCGATAGCGAGGACAAGCCCGGCTCCATGCTGGACGGCCAGCACCGGGCTATAGAGATGCTGCTCGGCAAGCTCGGCATTCCCCGGGAGGCCCGCGCCGACCGGCATGCCCAGGTGTCGGTGCTGCTGGGGCTGGCCGAGGATTTCGGGAGCATGAGTGATCTGTCGTTTACGCAGGCGGCTGAGGCGATCCGCCTGCTGCAGGCGGAGGTCAGCAAGGAGAAGGTCAATGCATGACATCTACGCGGAGCAGGCCCGCATCTCTGAGGTGCCCGCGTCTTGCACCTGTACCTGGTCGTGGGGGCCGCCCGCGTTCCGGTGGGTGCGGATCGGGGTGAAGGAGGATTGTCCGTGGCATCGGGTGGGGGACAGGCTGATGGCGGAGGTGAGGCAGCGATGAGTGAGCGGCATTCCAGCGCGCCCGCCGTAGCCATCCGGCAGGCCGACCCGCCGCCCCACTGGCTGCTGGCCGACCTGAAGCCATTCAGGCCCTACCGCTACAAGGGCATCGGGTTCGACATCTTCAATCCGGACGAGGAGGACGACGATGGGGATTGACACGGCGGTGCGGCGCTGGTGCGAGACCTGCGGCCGGTTCACCCGGTCGGTGATGAGCTACGGCGAGGAGATCTGCGCCGAGCACGACGAATCCGATGAGGAGGAGTGGTGAGTAGGGGTCCGACGATGCCGGTGCGGGTGTCGGCTGCGGCTAAGCGTGAGCTGGAGGAGTTGGCGGCGGAGTTGCGGGAGGAGCCTGGGCGGGGTCGTCTGACGCCGGGTGAGGTTGTGGAGTTGCTGCTGGCCGAGCGGCGGGCACTCCTGGAGCGTGCCTCGTGAGCCGGGACCGGGGCCTAGAGCTTCAGCGTGCCCTGGCCAGGTATCTGTCTGCCTGGTGGCCGTCTGCCGAGTCCACGCCGAACGGCCGGCCGGGCAGCGATGTGCTGGGCACGCCGGGGATCGTGTGGGAGAACAAGACCGCCGCCCGGTTCGACCCGCAGGCGTGGGTGCGGCAAGCCAAAGCCCACGCCATCACCCGGGCCGTCCTGCCGGTCACGGTCTACTGGCCGGTCGGCGTGGGCGAGGGCACTCCGGGCGCGGCGCTGGCCATCCTGCCGCTACCTGAACTGGTGAATCTGCTGGTCGCTGCGGGTTACGCGGGCCAGCCTGAACGATCGGAGAGTGTGAGATGAGCGGTTCGTTCTGGGCGGGGAGCATCCCGCCGTGGGCGTGGGTCCTGTACGTGTGCGCGGCCGGGATCTTCATCATCCTGGTCCTGCTGGCCGAGCTGCACGGGCGGAAGGTGGGCTACGGGCAGGCTGAGGAGGACTGGAAGGCTGACCGAGCCGCGGGGATAGTGCGGTCGTGGCGTGGCGCTCCCGGCTGGGGGTACCGGGCCAATCTGCCTCATACCCGGGTCGTGATGCCGCAGGCGGGCATGCCAGTGAAGGGTGAGCGCACTGCGGCGTTCCTGAACCCGCCCGCCGTCCCGCCCGAGGTCGCGCATGAGGCGTGGCTGGCCCACACCGACCTCGCCATCGCCATCGCCAACGACCCGGCCAACGATGATGACTTCTCGGTGACAGCATGGACGCAGGAGAAGGGCGAGATGCTGGATGCGTGGCTGGCGGAGCA
>DATGGU010000038.1:0-2674 GCA_035308365.1 Streptosporangiaceae bacterium | reverse complement strand
CGCGGTGCCCGGCCGCAGGACTCACGCGACGCCGGCCAAGCCTGGCCGTGGCAGCATGGCTGGAAGCTCCGCCGGTGGCGATGGTATGGCTGGCTTGTAGCGATCCTGCTGGTGATCGGCGGCACAAGGCTAGGGAGGGTTCGTGGACATCACCCAGCTGATCCTTGATGATCACCACGAGCAGCGGCGGCTGTTCGCGATCCTGGAGCAGATCGGGCGCTCGGACACCGAGGCGCTATCGGTGGTGTGGGCGCGGCTGGGCACGTTCCTGGAACTGCACGCGGCGGCGGAGGAAGCGATCTTCTATCCCGCGCTGCTGCAAGCAGGCCTGGCCGCAGGCCGGAAGGCTGGGACGGAGGGGGAGACCCTGGACGCCATCCGCGACCACAACGAAATCAGGGACGCGGTCACAGCGGTCGCCCGGCACCAAGTTGGCAGCGACGGCTGGTTCGCCGCCGTTGCCTCGGCGAACCTGGCCAACAGCGATCATATGGCCGAGGAAGAACGCGAGGGCCTGACCGATTTCCGCCGCCTGGCCGGGCTGGAGCAGCGCCATGACCTGGCCGTCGCCTTCACCGTCTTCCAGGCGCGGAACTTCGCCGGCGTCCCGGCTATCGATAAGGATCCGGAAAGCTACGTCCGTCAGGCGGAGCACGATCCGCAGCAGGCCGTCACCGGATCGCTCAACATCGGCAGCCTCAAGGGGCGATGAGCCTTGGCGCCGATGGCTCCGCGGCTATCGATCAGTTAAGGCCGGTGCCGGAAGTACGGCGGGAACCGGAAAGGGAGGACATGATCACCGATGCCACTGCTCCGGTCAGGTGGCCGGTGGGGATCGCGGGTCGCGGCGCAGCGGATGATCGGCAGGGACCTCGACCAGGACGATCTGGACACCGTCGGGGTCCTCGATCCACATCTCGGTCAGCCCCCAGGGCTCGGTTACCGGCTCGCGCACAATACGAACGCCGGCTGCGGCCAGCCGCTCATACTCGGCGTTGATATCCCGCACCTGGAGCCAGATCATGACCACACGCCCGGCACCGCCGGTGGAATGCCCAGACAGTTCCAGAAACCCGGAGCCGAGAAAGAAGACCACTGCGGGGTCAGCCGGCGCGCCGAACTCCCGGTAGATCGCCAAGCCCAGCACATCCCGGTAGAACCGGCGGCTTCGCCCCAGGTCGGCCGGACGCAACAGGATCCGGCTGCTCAGTACTTCCACATCGCCATCCTGGCAGAACGCCGGTGCGTCCCAACGGTGCCACCGAGGCGAGGTGTTTCAGCCACGGCTGGGCATCCGGGCGCGATGCGGGCCGGGGTGTGGTGGCCTGATATGCGATCGCGGCTGGGCCGGGTGGGCTGGTAGCGTCGCGGTGGTGAAGATCGGCCTGTTCGCGATCAATTACGGGACGTGCGCGGATCCAGAACTGGCGGTACAGGTCGCCCAGTATGCCGAGGCGGCTGGTTTTGAGTCGGTGTGGACCGGCGAGCATGTGGCGCTTCCCGATCCCGCGCCGCCCGGCTTTTCGATCCCGCCCACGCTGCCACTTCTGGACACGATCGTGGCACTGACGCTGGTGGCCGCCCACACCAGCACCATCAAGGTGGCGAGCGGGATCATCGTGCTGCCGCTGCGTAACCCGGTGGTCGTGGCCAAGGAGCTGGCCAGCGTGGACGTGGTCTCCGGCGGGCGGCTGATCGCGGGGTTCGCGGCCGGCTACGTCCGGGCCGAGTTCGCCGCCGCCGGTGTGCCGATGGCCGGCCGGGGCGCGCGGCTCGAGGACTACATCGGCGCGCTGCGCGCGCTGTGGTCCATGGACCGGCCCAGCTACCACGGCCGGTTCGTGTCCTTCAGCGGGATCGACGCCCACCCCCGGCCCCGGCAACGCCCGGCACCGCCGATCGTGATCGGCGGCGAGGCACCGGCCGCGCTGCGCCGCGCGGTGACCATGGCCGATGGCTGGTACGGGTTCTACCTGGACCCAGACCAGACCAGGCGCCATGTGCGGACGTTGCGGCAGCTAGCCAGCCAGCACGAACGTGCCGGCCAGCTCGAGATCACCGTCACCCCGGCCGGGCCAATGAACAAGGCGGTGGCCGATCAGTACGCCGAACTCGGGGTCGACCGCCTGGTGCTGCTTCCGCAACCCGACGCCGGCCCCTCGCAACGGCACGCCCCGGTCCCAGCAGACCGGATCCTGCGCACCATCGATTCGGTAGCCGAACAGGTCATCCACCGCTGACCGCCGTGCTCGGCGGGCCGGCGCCGGCCTGGCAGGCCGGCCGCAGGATGCGGTAGCCCACCCCGGTCACGAGCAGGGCGAGCGCGCCGAATGCCGCGGGCACGGCATAGATGTGGCCGATGCCCAGGTGCTGGACTCCCCAGCCGCCGGCCAGGCTGCCTGCCGTCATCCCGAGGACAACGCCTGACCCGGCCCAGGAGACCGCCTCGGTGATCGCTGAGGCCGGAGCGACCCGCTGGACGACCTCCATCAAGGTGATCGTGGCAGGCGGCAGGTAGAGCACCACCACATCCCCCCGGCCCACACCAAGCCCGGCCAGCGCCCCCGCGAACCGCGCCACCATCCGCGCCAGCTGCGCATAGGTCAGCGCACGGGCCAACGCGCCGTTCTCATAAGCAATCACCGCCGGACGAGCCGGAAAGCGCTCGGCCGCC
>DATGGU010000037.1:0-23220 GCA_035308365.1 Streptosporangiaceae bacterium | reverse complement strand
GTGTAGGCGTCGACCACCCACTGCAGCCCGGCGACGGTCCCGCCGATGTCGCGCTGGATGGATGGCAGCGCCACATTGACGATCGTCACATCGAGCTGGATGACGAAGAAGCCGAGACAAACGGCGGCCAGCGCCACCCTCGGCGCCCGGCCGATCCTCCCGGTCTGGTGTTTCCTGGCACCGGTGTGCCCTGTCGCCGTCCTGGACGGCACCGGTATCACCCCATCGTGTCTGGTCCTTCCAGCCGCGGGACCACTCTAAGCAACGGGCCTGACAGTCCCCGGCGACCGTGCGGCGCCGAGGGGCATAGGCTCCTGTGCGGCAGCCTGCGGCAGGGCTGATGAGCGGTAGGGCAAGGAGGTCAGGGTGGAGCGTACGGTCCGCACCCCGGACGGCCGGACTCTGGCGGTCGAGATCAGTGGCGATCCGGCGGGCAAGCCGGTGCTCGTCCACATGGGGACGCCCAACTCCAGGCATCTCTACGGTCCCAACGTGGCGGACGCACGCGAGCGCGGGCTGCGGCTGATCAGCTACGACCGGCCCGGCTATGGTGCGTCCTCGCCGCATCCAGGGCGCACCGTCGCCGACTGCGCGGCGGACGTCCGGGCGGTCTGCGCCGCTCTGCACATCGACCGGCTGGCCATGTGGGGCATATCCGGCGGCGGGCCGCACGTGCTGGCCTGCGCCGCGCTGCTGCCAGACCTGGTCACCGCGGCCGCCTCGCTGGCGTCGCTGGCACCCTATGATGCCGAGGGGCTGGACTACTTCGCGGGCATGGGCGAGGACAACGTCGAGGACATCCGCCTGTTCTTCAAGGATGAGGCCGCCGCCCGGGCCAAGACCGACTCCCGCCGGGAGGAGATGCTGGCCGCGACGGCCGCCGACATCGCGAACGCGGTGAAATCGCTGCTGACCCCGGCCGACGCAGCCGTGCTGACCGGTGAGATGGCCGAGTTCCTCGTCTACTCCGCACGCGAGGGTCTCGAACTGAGCGGTGAGGGCTGGTGGGAGGACAACTGTATGGTGCAGCCGTGGGGATTCTCGCTGGCTGACATCAGCATTCCGGTGATGGTCATGCACGGGCGGGAAGACATGTTCGTGCCGTTCGCGCACGGCGAGTGGCTGGCCAGGCATATCCCCGGGGCCGAGGCCAGACTGCTCGACGATGACGGGCACCTGACGCTGTTCGCGCGGCGCGTCCCCGAAGTGCACGCCTGGCTGGCCGGTCATCTGTAACTGGCGGGAGGTCCGCCGGCTGCTCAACTCCCGCCGCCACGAGCTGACGGCCGTGGCGGCGAGCCTGTACCCGGCGGCGACCCGGGTGGGCGGCACCCGGCTGCTATGCCGGCCATCCTGGCTGCCTGGCGAGCCGCTGGACCTGGACGACATCGCGCTGAGCTGGCAGGACGGCGCTCCATCGGAGCGGCAGGGGAGCTACGCCAAGACCCTGGCGGCCATCGAGCGGCCGGCCTTGTTCGAGAACCGGGCCACCTACCGGCTGCTGGCGGCGGATCTGGCCGGTGCCTCCCCGGGTATGACGTTCGGCCGGGGCCGTTACTTCGACTGGGTGAACACGGGCGAGGCGGTGGCCCACGAACTGGCTGGCGCCTGGATGGAAGATCAAGACCTCAATTCTCCCGCACGGCTTCGCCAGCGAATCCTGATCGGTGACCCCTGCGACCTCGGGCGGCGCAGTGCGCTGTGCGCGGTCACCACGCTGACCCTGCGGATCCCGGCGGCGGGCGAGCCCACGTTCTTGCTGCACCGGCGCGATCCGGCCAGGGTCACCCACGCCGGCGGTCTGTACCAGGTCATGCCGGCCGGGATCTTCCAGCCCAGCGCCGGGACAGCGGCGGCCGAAAGCGCCGATTTCGACCTGTGGCGGTGCATGGCCAGGGAGTTCAGCGAGGAGTTCCTCGGCACCCCGGACGGCTATGGCACGGCCGCCGACTACCGGAACTGGGCGTTCTACCGGGAGCTGACCGCCGCCCGGGCGGCCGGGAAGGTCCGGGTGGCGTGCCTGGGGCTCGGCACGGATCCGCTGACGCTGGCGACCGACGTGCTGACCGTGGCGGCGTTCGCCAGCGACGTGTTCGACGAGCTGTTCGGCGGGCTGGTCGAGCTGAACGATGAGGGACGGGTGAGCGGTGCCCCGTTCAATGCGGAAGTGGTGGATCGCTTCACCGGCGGGGGCGAGCCGATGCAGGCGGCGGGGGCTGCGGTGCTCGAGCTGGCCTGGCGGCATCGCGGGCAGCTACGGCTGCGCTAGCCGGCCGCGCGGGTCACAGGGCGCTGAGCGTCTCGGCGGCCAGGCAGGCGGTGGGGCAGGGCCAGCGCTGCTGGCACCGGGTGCAACGGCCGTGATCGCTGAGGTGGCGGTCCAGCTCCAGCCGGGCGATGGACAGCAGGCGCATCAGGTCCTGGGTGACGTAGTCGTGGGTGGTGGCGCTCATGGCCGTGTTCCTCTGTTCAAAATGCTCTCTCTGATTGAGAGATACGCGCGCCGGGATAAATACGTTCAAATCACCTCAGATTCGGTGGCGGTGGCGATCCTCGATCAGGTGGTGCGCGTTGCGCATGGCCAGGGCGATCACGGTTTCCATCGGATTGATGCCGATCGGGCTGGGGAACAGGCTGGCGTCGGCGACCAGCAGCCCCGGCACGCCGTGGAACCGGCCGTAGCTGTCCACCACGCCGCGCCTGGGATCCTCGCTCATCCGGGCGGTGCCCATGATGTGGATCGAGTACAGGTCGATCGACCGCTTGGCGACCGGGTGGCCGCGGAGCTCGCCGGGGCTGTGGATGGCCGGCGCGCCGGCGAACGGGAGCAGGACGCGGCGGGCACCGGCCGCGAACAGCACCTCCACGGTCAGCTCGATGCCCCTGACCACCTTGGCCGCGTCCGCGTCGGTGAGCTGGTAGGTGACCTGTGGGCCCAGGCCGGGGAGGTGGCGCACCCGGCCCACCCCGGTGTCCTCGACCAGGCAGCCCGCCGTCAGAATGCGGTTGTAGTCCGCCATCAGCTCGCCGAGTTCCCGGCCGTGCGCCGCCAGGTTGGGAGCGAGCTGGGTCGGGGTGAGGTTCACCGCCGTCAGCACGATTCCCTGGTCGATGAACTCGCGGATCTGGAACGCCTGGTGGACGCCGTGCCAGCCGGTGACATCCTCGCCGAAGAACCCGACCGCCGTGGCGTTCGGGTGCAGGGCGAGGTTGCGGCCGAGCTGGCCGGAGGCGGACCTGATGCCCGAGCGGGCCAGCAGCACCGGGGTCTGCACGGCGCCACCTGCCACGACGACCACCCGGGCGCGGACGGTCAGCCGGGGGCCGGTGCGGCCGCCGGGACGGATGAAGCGGGCGGTGACGCCGGTCACCGCGCTGCCCTGCCTGGTGATCCGGTCCACCCGGCAGTCGGCGAACAGGCGTGCCCCGTGGGCCAGTGCCCGGGGAATGTGGGTGACCAGCATGGACTGTTTCGCGCCTGTCGGGCAGCCGTTGCTGCAGTTGTTCGTCCCGGCGCAGTGCAGCTGGTTGCGCCGGTTCGCGACGATGTTCCATCCCTTGGCGTCGGCGCCCGCCTTCAGCAGCAGCGAGTCCCGGCCGATGGTCTCCGGGTCCTGCGGCCCGACCGAGAGCCGGGACTCGAGGCGTGCGAAGTACGGCTCCAGGTCCGCCTCGCTGACCCCGGTGACCTGGTCCTCGGTGGCCCAGCGGGCCAGCACCCTGGCTGGGGTGCGCCAGGACATGCCGCCGTTGACGACCGTGGACCCACCGACACACCGGCCCTCGGCGAACACCACCGGCGGCCGGCCCAGCGCGATCCCGGCGCCGCCGTCGCGGTAGAGGGTGCGCAGCGCCCTGAGGCTGTCAGCGCTGAACGACGCGGTCGGGTGGTAGCCGCCTTCCTCGATGATGACGACGTCCAGGCCGGCGCCGGCCAGTTCGGCGGCCATGGTCGCACCGCCCGCGCCCGATCCCACCACGGCCACGCCGCACTCGATGTCCAGGTTCCCGGTGACGTCGGCTCCCTGGACCAGGCCCGGCGGGCTGGTCACCGGTCCACCTCGGCCCGGCGGATCTCGTCGCCGTAGGAGGCCAGGCGGCGCCGGGTCATGGCGGCGATGTACGGGCCGGGCAGGTAGCCGATCTCCTGCTGCACGTCGGGCAGAGCGTAGTAGCAGATGACGACCGCGCTCTTCAGCTTGCGGGTGACGTCCGCGAGGATGTCCTGCCTGGCCAGCAGCGCTCGCAGGTAGGCGTCGGCGGCGCCGTCGGGCAGCCGGGTGAACCGCCGCCTGCGGGAGCGCGGGTACAGCCGGGCGCCACGGTCAAATGCGAGGAAGGCGGCCGCGAGCGCGTACCTCGCGGCAGGCTGAAGGGCACCGAGCATCAGCTCGAACTCCGCCAGGGTCCGGTCCACCCGCTGGCCGGCCCGTATCTCCGGCGGGCAGGCGATCTGGGCGAAGCGCGCGACGACCCGCCGGACCGGCCGGCTCAGCCGCCACGGTTGCGCAGCCGTCATAGACCTTCGAGGCTATCGGCTGCCAGCCGGGCCGTGGGGCAGGGCCAGTGCTGCTGGCAGAGCCTGCACGTTCCATGATCGCTGACGTGGCGGTCCAGCTCGTGCCGGGCGATGGTCAGGAGTTGTTCCAGCTCCGGTATGACGTACTCGGTGGGTGTCGTCTTGGTGCACACGGGCCAGGCCTTCCATGGGATGGGGCTCGGTCACTCCAGGCCCCTCCACCGCTCACCATCCCATGAAGCCATTGAGTCTGGCCTGCTTATACGTTGCGCCGTGGGAAACTGCTGTGATGACCCCGGCGGAACTAACCGCGGAGGTGCTGGCCGCCTACTCGGGCACCCCCGATCCCCGGCTGCGCGAGCTGCTCGCCGCGCTCATCGAGCACCTGCACACGTTCGCGGTGCAGACCAGGCTCACATCGGCCGAATGGCTGGCGGCGGTGGAGTTCCTGACCGCGACCGGCCGGAAGTGCGACGCCGAGCGGCAGGAGTTCATCCTGCTCTCCGACGTGCTCGGGCTATCCTCGCTGGTCGACATCGTGAACGCGGCGGATGGCGCTACCGAGTCCACCGTGCTCGGCCCGTTCTATGTCCCCGGCGCCCCGGTGCGCGCCATGGGCGAGCCGATCGGCCGGCCGGCCGATGGCGAACCGGCGCTGATCCGCGGCCAGGTGACCGGCCTGTCCGGTGACCCGCTGGCCGGCGCCACCGTGGACGTATGGCAGTGCAGCAGCAACGGGCTGTACGACACTCAGGATCCCGGCCAGCCCGCGTTCAACCTGCGCGGCGTCTTTGTGACCGGCCCCGACGGCCGGTACGAGTTCCGCGCGGTGCGGCCGGTCAGCTACCCGATCCCGGTCGACGGCCCGGTGGGCCGCCTGCTGCGCGGTGCGGCCCGGCACCACTGGCGTGCCGCGCACATCCACGCCATCGTCTCCGCGCCGGGCTGCCGCAGCGTGACCACGCACGTCTTCGACGCCGGCAACCCCTATCTGGACAGCGACGCCGTGTTCGGGGTGAAGGACTCGCTGGTCCGGGAGTTCCGGCCGCCGCAGGCCGGCGACCCGGCCGACGTCAGCTACGTGGTTGACATGGACTTCACCCTCGCACCGGGGACAGAACCGCCGACAGGCAGGTGCTGACCGCGTCCTGCGTGCCGACGCAGTAGACGGTGCTGTTCATGGCGCCGTTGAACTGGTCGAAATTACTTGCGGGCGGGGCCATCGGGTACTTGTTGCCGACGCTGAGGTATTCCGTGGTCTTCATCGCGCCAATGGCGGGCACGGTGAAATGGTTGGTGAGCGTCTTGCTGGTCTTGAGGTTGGTGACAGTGAGCGTGATCGTCGCGGTACCCGTTGTGCTGTCCGGCGACTTCACGCAGCTCACGTTGTAGGTGTCGCCACTGACCAGCGGCAGCTTGTTGGTGACCGACCCGGCGGACGGGGCCGACTTCGAGCCGGAGAACCGGCATTGAATCATTACCTTGCTCTTGCTGGTGCCGCAGCCGGACTCCTGAATCTTGGCTTGCGCCGACGGGGTCTTGGCAGAGTATTTGCCAATCTGCGTGATATTCGGAGTGGTGGTAAAGCAGGTGGCCCCGGCCGGTGGTTTGTACACGATTTGCGCGCCAAAACCAACGGCCTGGCTCGCTGATGCGTTGAGCGTGTATCCGGTAGCCGGTTTGGCGTACCCGACCGACTCGTCACCTGTGAGGTTCCCGTGGAAGCGAACGCCATTCGTGGAGTCCGACCACGTGCCGGTGAGGGTCAACGGTGCCACCGGGCCACCGGTTGCCGAATTTGGGACCGTGCCGGTGGCGCCCTTGAACTGGTAGTTGTAGATCAGCACCGGGGCGGTGCTTGCTGTTGCCGCTGCTGCCGGGCCCACCAGCAGCGTGCCTGACGCTAGAGCGCTAGTGATCACAACGCCGAATCTTCCGGCGGCTCCAGGGATTCGCGGAAAATGCATACCGTCCCTCGTACTCTCCGGTAACATACGTACCCTTTGGGGGGATTGGAGTCGATTTAGGCTTGCCTGACAGGATAAGCCCGGTACGTCATCTATGACAGGATCTTCGAGATTTCGGCAGCGGATCGCCTGCATTAACGGGAAGTTACCGATGCGGCGGCCGGGGACAGGAAGATGTCGCGCCGCTACGCCGGGCCGTCCTGGCCGGCCGGGTCATCCGGGCCTGGTCTCGTCGTGATCCACATTCTGCCGTCGGCTCGTTTCTCGACCGTATAGCCGATGCCTTCGGAGCCCAGAAGCGTGTCGAGCGCTTCCCTGACGACGTTGCGCGCCCAGTCGAACCGGTCCTCCTCGGGCAGCACCCTGGGCGCGTGGTTGGCCAGCAGGCGCTGGACGGTGCCCCACTTGATGCCTTCGGCCGAGTGCACCTTCTGCCAGAACGACGACTGCAGGCGGAGCCCTTCGATGGCCGCCGACCGGTATGCCCGCTCCGCATCGGTCTTTCCGGCCGCCGGCGTGCCGGGGCTGTCGGGCGGGCCCAGGCCGGTGAGCGTGGACTGAACCGCCCTCTCCAGTTCGCTGGCGAAGGAGGCGCGGAGCCTGGCCGCGTAGATGCCGGGCAGCGGCGGCCCGTCGTACTTCGGATCCCGCAGCGTGTGCGCCTTGCCGAAGTTCATCACCCGCACCGACACCGGGTACGGGCGCGCATCCTGGTCGCCGCCACGCGCGCTGGACCAGACGATGCCGTGGCCGACCAGGGGCTCGTTGAGCAGCGCGGCCAGCAGGTCGTCCGAGAAGTGCGCGTTGGCCCGCTTGAGCGCCAGCAGATCGCCCTGCGAGAGCAGGTGGAAGACGAAGAAGTTGTCACCCTGGCTGAGCAGTTCGTCCGGGATGCTGCCGGGCTGCTGCGTGATCATCAGGGCGCCGAGGTCGTACTTCCGGCCTTCCTTGACCCAGGAGACGAACGGCCCGTCGTCGCGCTGAGCGCTGCCGCCCAGCACCGACTGGGCCTCTTCGACGACGGCGATGGTGGGTATCGTCCTGGGCTCCCGGGCGGTGAACTGCTCCTGGTTGTTCTCGAAGATGTCGCTGAGGATGATCCCGGCCAGCCGCAGGCCCTGCGGCCCGCGCATCTGCGAGATGTCGATCACACAGAGCTTTCCCTTGCGCAGCGCCTCCTTCAGTGCCCGCAGCAACTGGCTGGACGGGTCGTGCAGCTCCCGCACCACGCGCAGCATGTTGCTGATGGCGGCGTTCTGCTCGGCATCCTGTCCCGGCGGCAGCCCGAGTATCCTGCGGAACTCCCCGGCGTCGGCGTAGAGCTCACCCGAGCTGCTGCTATGGACCAGGTCGACCAGCGCTGCCCACTTGGCCGGGTTCAGGCCCTTGAGCTTGGCGACGTTCTGCTGGTCCTGCCGCTCGGCGGACAGGGCGATGCCGAGCACCCGGGCGGCCGGGAGCTGGCGGATGTCGAGCTTGACGCCGCCGACGACAAAGGAGCCGTAGGTCTCGCTGGGTGCCTGGCGGTTGGTGAAGACGACCAGCCGGTCGGTCAGCTTCCCGACGTCGCACAGGCCCGGATTGCCCCGTGGATCGGGCCAGAAGTACTCGCCGTCGGGGTCGAAGATGACCGTGCCGACCGGATCCGGCCGGTTGCCCCGCCGTGGCACCACCGGCCCGCCCGGGGTCGAGTAGAGCGTCGCGAACAAGAGCTTCACCAGGTTCGACTTGCCGAAGCCCGCCCGGGCGAAGACGAAGCTGCGCCGGGAGATCAGCTTGCCGATCTGGAACTTCGGCACGATCGCCGGTGACTTCTGGACGACCCAGGGATCGACGTCGGCACACGGGTCGTCCCCGCAGTAGACGAACTCACCGAAGGCGAGGTAGCCGATCCCGGCGGCCTCTGGATCGGCGTCGTTGGCGCCCGCCACCTCGCAGAGCAATTCCGGCCCGAGGAAGGCGACCGGAGCGCCGACGTGCGGAAGCCGCCGGTGGCTCGGCACGAAGATCAGCTTGTCGCCCTCCTGGCGGAGGACGCCGAGCACCCGGATGTTGACCTTGTACTTCAGATACTGGGCCCGCAGTTCGTCCGGGATGTCCCGCTGATCGCGGACGGCCCGGACGGCGTAGTCCTCACCGATCGGCGACACAAGCCGGCCCTCGGCGGCGATCGTCGTGATCCGGCCGAAGACCGCCTCCCGGTCGTTCTCCAACTGGACCACCACGAACTGCCCGTGCATGGGGCTCGACTGGAAGTCGTCGCGGTAGGGCATGACGAGGTCAGCATGGAACTCCATGCCGCTCTCCGAGAAACCACGGAAAATGCCGGCGATATGCTCGCTCTCGAAAAGCCTCATCGATACTTATTCCAAACGTCAGTTGGCCAGTAGGTCTGCAACCCAGCCGGACGGTTCGGAACAAGCATCATTCATACCGCCTGGCGGCCACGTCGGTCGCGAGCCGCAGCTCGTCGATGATCGGTGCCCGTTCGCTGCCGACCTGCTGGCGTACCGCCTCCACCAGGGTTTCCTCGACGATGTCCAGGTCGAGATCGGCCACCCGGGAATGCCGGTCGGCCTGCTGCAGGCAGTTCGGGTAAAACGGGATGGGGAACCCGGCGACGGCATCCGCGAGCAGGTAACCGAACACCGTCTGCGCGTCGGACTTCTGGCATTCCAGCAGGTCGACGGTCCAGACCGGATCGCCGGAGCGCGGGCCGAACCGCACGAAATGCATGGCGCCGATGTTGTATCTCGGGTTCTCCCGGTCTGCTTGCATGTCGTCCGGGCTCCGGATGTACTCGTCGTGGCGGTAGACCTGCTTCTGCATCTCGTAAGGCACCGGTACGAAGCAGGGCGATCCCCGTTCGAACAGGCCGGACAGCGACATGGCGAGCCGGTAGTTCTCCAGCACCTGGCTGCTCTTGGCCACGCCGGCCAGCCAGATCCGGCGGCGGTCGGCCCGCCTGACATGCTCGATCCGCTCGCGCAGGAGCTGGTACATCTGGATGAACAGATTCCCGCGAAACCGTGGGCTGCGCAGCAGCCCGTCGTATACCACCAGCGTGTCCTGGGCGAAGTCCCGGTGGTTTATCAGGTCGAACAGCGTGGCCCACTCACAAAGCTCCCGGTACACCCACACCCAGCTGGCCGACTCGCCGGTCATCATCGGGGACAGGGCGCTCAGGTGGTCCACGCCCAGGGCCTGCATCAGCCGTCCCAGGGGTTTGATCCGCCCCGCCGCGTCCGGCCGGAATTGCTTGCGGCTCAGTTCTGCGATATCTGACGATGGCGAGACGACGTCGAGGCACAGTTGCCTGCCCACGGAATCCACGATCCGGACGATCTGCAGGTAAAACGGATTGAAGGTGACGCGGTTGTTGCCGCCGTCGGCGGCCATCAGCGCGATGGACGTCGCCGATCGCGGCTTGATGGTCCGGACGTCGCCCTTGGCCACCCGAAGCTGGGCGAGCAGGCGGTTGAGTTCCTCGCTGTCGCGTTCGACCTGGTCGGCTATGAGCTTCCGCAATTCGGGAAGCTCGGCGGCCTCGAACATCCGCCCCTCCTGATGCCGCTGTCGCGATACACCTTGGCACAAGATGCCATGGATGCGCCATTGATCGGCGTTTACCCAGGTCAGGTATCCCTTATGGGAGTTTTATAGCGGTATTGGCGGATTACCGTCTTGTCCCCGGTCCGGCGCCGCGCCCGTGCTCAGTCTTGTGGCCGGATAACGTCGGTGCCAAGCCACTGACGAAGAACCTCGGGAACCACCACCGATCCGTCGGGCTGCTGGTTTTGTTCCACGATGGCCGGCAGGAGCCTGCTGGTGGCCAGCCCTGAGGCGTTGAGAGTATGCACGAACGCGGTGGGCTTGCCCTGCCCGGGCCGGTAGCGGATGTTCGCCCGGCGGGCCTGGTAGTCGCCCGCCCACGAGGCCGATGAGACCTCCTTGTAGATCTGGATGCTCGGTATCCAAACCTCGACGTCGTAGGTCAGCTTCATGGTTGCGCTCGCGTCACGCGCGGCCAGCAGCGATGTCTGGTAATGAAGGCCAAGCTTCTGCACGAGAGTCTCGCTGCGGCGACGCAGTTCGGTGAGAGCATCCTCGGCCTGATCAGGGGAAACGAACTGGAACATTTCCACCTTATTGAACTGGTGGCCCCTGATCGTGCCGCGTTCCTCGGTGCGGTAGCCGCCTGCCTCCCGGCGATAGCAGGGAGTATAGGCAAATGCCTTGATCGGCAATTTCCCGGCCGGAAGAATCTCGTCCCGGTAGACATTCAGGATCGCGGTCTCGGCGGTGGGCAGCAAGAACGAGGGCCGTTCGCTCTGCCCGGCCTGAATGTGAAAAACATCGTCATAGAACTTGGGGAACTGTCCCGCTCCGTAGCCTGACTCTTCGGTCAGCAGATGCGGTGGCAGCATGAACTCATAGCCGGCCGCGAAATGCTCCCGGTTGAAGAAGTCGAGCAGCGCCCACTCCAGCGCCGCCCCCAGACCGGTGTATAGCCAGTAGCCGGTGCCGCCGAGTTTCACGCCGCGGGCATAGTCCACCAGGCCGAGCCGGGTGCACAACTCCACGTGATCGAGCGCGTGTTCGCCCAGGTCCGGTGGCTGTCCCCAGGCATGTACCACCTGGTTGGCTTCCTTTCCCCCGGCCGGGGAGCGCTCATCCGGCAGATTGGGCAGATCCATCAGCAGATCAGACAGATTCTTCTCCGCGGCGGACAACTCGGCCTGCATCTGGGTGATGTCGTTACCCAACGCCGCAGCGTTCTGCTGAGCATCCGTGGTATCGACTCCGGAGGCTCGCAGCTTGCCTATCTCTTTGGCCTGCCGGTTGCGTTCCGCGCGGGCCGCCTCGACCTCTCGCACCAGCTTGCGCCGCAGCGTGTCGGCTTCCAGCACCGGGGCCAGATCAACCTGGTCCATACGCTTGAGCAATGCACGGCGCACGAACTCGGGGTCGTTGCGGATCAGTTCGATATCGAGCACCGATCTAGCTTACTGGTCACACCTCGCCGGATTGAGCGTCCTTCCGGTCAGCTCGATGCTCAGGCGCCGAGCTCGCGCTCCAGCGGGGTGCGGAAGCGTGGTGTCACCCGGACCTCGCCCAGCCAGCGCCCGAGTAGTTCCGCCTGTGTCTCGATGGCTGCGCGCGCGTCCGGGCCGGCGTCTTCGAGCAACCGGACGGCGATCTCGCCGTCCTTGCGCTGCGCCCAGCCACCGACGATCCGGCCATCCCACCAGACCGTGGGGCCGATGTTTCCGGACCGGTCGAACAGTGCCGCCTTGTGCTCGCCGATAAACCAGCTCCGGTCCTGCCAGCCCATGGCGGTCGGGTCGAGCGCGGGCAGCAATGCCGCCCACGGCTCGCTGACCGGCTGAGCGTCTTCATCGCCGGCCAGCAGAATGCCTGGCGTGCCGTCGAGGTCCACCTCCGTGATGCTCAGCTTGGCCAGCGCCGCTTTCGTCTGCGCCCCGGTCCAGCCGGCCCACCACTGAAGATCCGAAACCGGCGCGGGCCCGAACGTCTCCAGCCACCGCCGGGCCAGCTCAGCCCGCGCCTCGCCGGCCGGCGGATAGCTGCTCTTGTCCCGGGTTCCCAGCCACCCCTCAGGCAGATGCCACTGGAACTGGCTAGACGTCCATCCACCCCTCGGCCGCCCCCGGACGATGCGGCCCTCGGCCGACAGCAGCATCAGCACCTGGCTGGAAATCCTGGCGGCCCCGCCGTAGCTCTTTCCCTCGGCATAGACGATCTCGGTGGCGAGCCGTGGTTCAGCCTTGGCCAGTTCGGCCCCGGTGGCGCTGCCCAGCCCGCTCAGTGCTTCAACGGTGCTGTCGCAGACCTCCTTCAGCCACCCGGCCGCATCCTCAGCCACCCCCGCCTGCTGAAGCCGCCCCACCAGCCCTCGCCGCAACCGCGACGCGATCTCATCCGTACATGCCGCCTGCATCACCGGCGCGACCCCCACCGGCACGACGAACATCGTGCGCCGCATCCCCAGCATTCGCACCAGCCCCCGCGCCTCGTACAGGTCATGATCGATCGCCGAACTGGCGATCCCGTCGGTACGCGCCCAGACGGCCAGATACACCGACGCCGGATCGGTCCCATGCAGCCCGGTCAGGCCATCCGCGACGTCCACCACCGCCGCGGCCCGCGCCGATGCTGCCAGCCGGTGCCGCGTACCGAGCCGGGCCCGCCGTTCGTCAACACTGATCCGCCGTATGCCAGGGTTCATGGGCACCTCAGAGACCGCTTTCGTTCAGGAGCTTCATCAGGTTGCGCTTGCGTTTCTGGCCCGCCCGCAGGGCGATTCGACGCCGGTTGCGGTCAGCCGCCGGTCAACTCCGTGTTGAGCTGCCTGAGCCTGCTGTTCACCTCGTCGAGGGAGAACGCGGCAGGATCGAACTGGCCCGGTTCATCGAGGCCGAGCCAGTCGAGCATGTCCACATGATCTTCGTCGTCCGGGTTGGCCACGACCTCCTTGAGCCTGTCATAGCCCCAGGGACCCCCACAGTCATCGGGCGGGCAGGCGCCCTCACCCGCGATGCAGGATGGTAGTGCGTCGCCCGGGGCCCCGGGGCGCCGGTGTTCCAGCCGGATGTCGTGTTCCCAGTCGTCGCCGAAGTCGTAGCTGTGCAGCAGTTTGCTGCCCCGCCTGGGCAGCACGTCCGCGAGCCGGACGCGGAATTCGTCGGCGTAGCCGAGTTCCATGCCGGGTGTGCCGTACTCGCCCAGCCGGGTCCTGAACATGTGCAGGTGACCGCCGTCCCACCCCATAGCTTCGAGGATCACGTAGTTCAGCTCTCCCAGCGTGATGTCCTCAGGTACCACCACCCGCCGCCACACCTCGGGTTCCGAGACGTTGCGCAGTGAGATCTTGAGTTCGCACACCGCGTCCGCAGCCCGGCTCTTCTTCCTGGTTGCCCGCTCAACCGGTACGAGGTTCGGACCGCCCAGCCTGGCCGCGATGTCGTCCGCCGCCGGGTGGCCGCAGGCGCGCAGCGCCGCCATCGCCTCGGCCATGTCAGCACCGAGCTCCTGCTGCAACGCCGCGGCGAGCAGGAATGGCGGCACGTCATCCCCGAGGCTGTCCAGCATGATGCTGAGCCCGTCAACGATCAGCCACGACTCGTCCTGAGGATTCACCGCTACCGGGTTCCCGTGATCGGCCAGCCACTGCCGGGCGTAGGCGCCGAAACCCGGACGGCTGGCCCATTCCCGCCATGCGATCACCGAATTGGGCTCGATTGTCTCGGCCACCGCCAGTGCGGCCAGCCGCTGGCTGCCGCTGGCGGATTCGGCGAAGGTGAGCAGCTCCCGCACCGCGGCGTCGGCGGATCGCGCGCCCAGCCAAGGCTTCGCCATGATCATAGCCACCGGGGGTGGCAGCTCGCTGAGCACGCTTATCAGTGACTTCGCATCGGCGTCCCGCGGCGGGGCACATCCTTCGAACACGGCGCTGGCCAGCATGGAGCCGAGCGGCGTCAGCCGTGCCCGGCCGGCCGGTGTGAGGCCGGAGGCCCCGGTGGACGTGGTGGCGGCCCCGAAGTCAGCCAGTTTGGCGACTATGCCCATGGCGTGCTCCAGGTCATCCTCTTCGTCCGGGCCGTCCATGGCGAACAGATCCAGATCGTGCACATCACCGCAGTCGGGACATGCCTCATCCGCATCCGAACCCGGGTCCGCCGCCGCTATGGCACCGGCCAGTTCGTCCATACTCAGAGGCTGGCTGGCCGCGCTCAGCTCGTGCAGCACGATCAGGCATCCGGCACACGGATCGCCGGGCAGCCCGAACACCCCCGCCGCTGCCCGCACCCAGGCATTCAAAATGAAGGCCGGGCCGGTCATCTTCGCACCGTCGAGTGTGGCCGTGGCCCGGGCCCGGCGGCCGTCACTGACCACGAACCCGGCCGCCAGCGCCACCAGCCAGGTTCGCATCAGCTCGTCCACGTCCAGCGCGCTGCGCAGCCGCGCCTTCGGCAGCGAGATGCCGAGCACCCGGCATGCTTCGACGGCCGCCGCAGGCTTTGGCACCCCGCTGGAGGTGAGTTCCTTGCCCGGTCCCACCCACTCCGCCAGCCTGCGAGCATGAGACAGCGCCGGGCATTTCAGTGCGGCATCGGCGAGTTCGGCGGAAACGACGGCGGGGGAGGGCATCATCACTCTGGCCACGTTACTCTGGCCGCACGCCGCGGCCTCGCTCCAATACGCAAGTGTCCTTCGCCCGTTTGCGTGCACACTGGTGACTATGACCATTGTCCGGGCGGCTGGCAGCCGCACAGCGCTGGGAAGGCCGCGGTGACTGCCGGGTCTGGCCGCCGCTTGTGGCTGGTGCCGGCCGTGGCGGTTGGCGCGGTGATGCTGAGCGTGGCCCCGGCCCGCACGGGGACGGCCTCCGGGGTCGCCCAGACGGCGGACCCGGCGGCCTGGCCGATGCGGGGCTATGACCCGGCCCATACCGGTGACAACACCGGCCAGCAGGGGCTGGGGCCGCCCGAGGTGCGGACGCTGAGCCTGCTGGGGCAGTACGACTTCCACAACGAGGTGGTCTCGTCGCCGGCGGTCAGCGGCGGGGTGGCGTACGTCAACGTGTACAGCTCCGGGATCTACTCGTATGTCGACGCGCTGGCCCTGACCGGGCCGGGTGCTCCGCGGCTGCTGTGGCAGGCGATGACGGCCGGGTACGGGTGTAACATCTCCTCCCCGGCGATCAGCGGCGGCCTGGTATACGTGGGAACCGGCTGCGCCGGCGGCGCCCTGTTCGCGCTGCAGGCAGCCAGCGGGCAGGTGGCCTGGAGCACGCCGCTGGCCGGCGCGGTGGGTTCCTCGCCGGTCGTGTCCGGCGGGATCGTCTATGTAGCCTCTGACGCAGGCCAGGGAGGCCGGCTCTATGCCATTGACGGGTCTACCGGAACCATCCAGTGGACGGCCAGCCTGGGAGCCGCGCCTGGCCTGTGCTCGCCGGCGCTGAGCGGCGGGATCGTATTCATCGGGGCGCAGGACGGCACGCTGTATGCCTTCAGCGCCGCCACCGGCACGCAGT
The DNA here is from genome assembly GCA_035308365.1 of Streptosporangiaceae bacterium. GTDB lineage: Bacteria > Actinomycetota > Actinomycetes > Streptosporangiales > Streptosporangiaceae > PALSA-505. Next base: position 7,676 of record DATGGU010000037.1, on the reverse strand, counting down.
TGTGGACGGCCTCCACCGGCGGGCCCATCTCCGGGTCACCGGCGGCCGCGGGCGCAATGGTGTTCGCCGGATCGCAGGACGGCAACGTGTACGCTTTCGACGCCAGTAGCGGCCAGCTCCGGTGGGTGGTCAAGACCGGCGGGCCGGTCGTGTCATCCCCGGCCGTGCACGACTCCACCGTTTACATCGGCTCCGGCGACCACGGCCTGTACGCGCTTGCGGCCACGACCGGCGCCCAGGTCTGGCGGACCTCCCTGAGCGCGGACGTCACCGCCGGCCCGGCCCTGGCCGACGGCGTCGTCTACGCACCCGAGGCTGACGGCAAGGTCACTGCGGTACGGGAGGACACCGGCGCCCGGCTCTGGCACGGAACAACGGCCGGCACCCTGGTCAGCTCACCTGCGGTGGCCGACGGGATGGTCCTGGCCGATGCTTATGGGCCGAGCTACCTCGTCGGCACCTTGAGCGTCTGGGCGCCCACGTCCCGGCCTTGAGCGTTTGGGTGCCCGGGTCCTGGTCTTGAATGTTTGGGTGTCCAGGTCCCGGCCTTGAGCGTTTGGGTGCCCACGTCCCGGGGCTGAGCGTTTGGGTGCTCAGGTGCAGGCGCTGAGCGTTTGGGTGCCCAGGTGCAGGCGCTGAGCGTTTGGGTGCCGACGTCCTGGCGCTGAGTGTTTGGGTGTCCAGGTCCCGGCGCTGAGCGTTTGGGCGCCGACGTCCCGGCCTTGAGCGTTTGGGTGCCGACGTCCTGGCACTGAGTGTTTGGGTGCCCGGGTCCCGGCGCTGAGTGGTCGGGTGTCCGGGTCCCGGCGCTGAGCGTTTGGGCGCCTACGTCCCGGCCTTGAGCGTTTGGGCGCCCACGTCCCGGGGCTGAGTGTTTGGGTGCCCGGGTCCCGGCGCTGAGTGGTCGGGTGCCCAGGTCCCGGCCTTGAGCGTTTGGGCGCCCACGTCCCGGCGTGATGTCCTCGCAGTCGGCTGATTCCCGCCGGGCGGCGGGTGCCGCGCCTTTCTAAGCGACCGGCCGCTATGCTCATCGTAGCCAGTCGGCATGTTGTTCGGTATTTCGTTTCCAGATCTGACAGTATCTGATATTATATTCGATAAGCAATAGGTGATCTGGATCGTGCCGGAGAAAGGTAAGCCCGTGCCTGCCGCCCACAACCCCGCTCCATTGGATGAGCCCGTGGATGTGACGGCATACCCGCTTGCCACCGGCGGTCCGGTTTCCGGTGAGGACGAGATCCCGCCGGAGTTCGGCTGGGACTGGCCCGATCCCGACTGTGGCCGCCCGCCGGAGCTGGCCGGCCTGACCTACGAGGAACTGGACGCCCTGCCAGCTACCATTCCCGCCCGCTACCGCGAACCGGCCTGGCCTATCGACCTTCCCGGCCCAGAGGCCGCCGCCGGGCAGCTTGCCGGCTCGGGAGCTTCCGTCGCACCGTTGGAATGCTGGCCGCGGGATGGCTCGGGCGGTGGTGTGGGGTTCGCTGATGGTGGGGTACTGGACACGGCGCCGGCCGGGCTGGCGCTGGCCGGGTTCACCGCCGACGCGCAGGCCCAGCTCGGGGTGCTCAGTGATGATGAGCTGGTCGGGGTGATCCGGGCCTGGCGGCGGCTGGCCTCCTGGGCGGCCGCCGGGGAACTGGAAGCCATCGCTGCGCTGGCCCGCCGCCGCCCAGCCGACGGCACCCCGCCCGCTGCGCCGGGTGAGCCGTTCCCTGGGCAGGTCAGCGAGTTTGCCGGCGAGGAGGTGGCCGCTGCGCTGACGTTGACCCCGGTGACCGGCGGACGCGTCGTGGACCTGGCCATCGACCTGGCCGGGCGGCTGGCCCCAGTACGGGTCACACTCGCCGCCGGATGGATCGACCTGCCGAAGGCACGCCTGTTCGCCCAGGCCACCGAGGATCTCACCGACGCACACGCGGCCGCTGTCGTCGCCGCCGTGCTACCGCAAGCACCCGAACTGACCAACGGGAGGCTACGCCGGGCCTTGGACCGGGCGGTCCTGGCCGCCGACCCAGAGGCGGCGCAACGGCAGCGGGAGACGGCGCTGGCCGACGCCCGGGTAGAGTGCTGGCCCGATCCATGCGGGACGGCGAACCTGGCCGGTCGCAACCTGCCCGCCGCCAGTGTGCTGGCCGCCGACAAACGCCTCGACGCGATCGCCCGCGCCTGGCAGGCCGCCGGCGCAACCGGCGGCATCGACCAGCTCCGCGCCCGCGCCTACCTGGCCCAGCTCCTCAGCCAGGACACCACCCAGCCACCCGCCGACCTGCTGCCCCAACCCACCCCCGGCACCCAGCCAGACCCACGCGGACAGCACCACGCACCCACCTCAGCCCCGCCGGGACACAGCGGCTCCCACCCACCAGGGCAGCCGGTGCCCGCTGGGCTGCAGCCACCACCATCGGCAGGCCAGCCACCATCGGCAGGGCTGCCACCATCGGCAGGGCTGCCACCATCGGCAGGCCAGCCACCATCGGCAGGCCAGCCACCATCGCCGGGGCTGCCGCCGCTGGCTGGATCAGTTAATCTCACCATCCCGCTGGTCACCCTGCTCGGGCTGGCTGACCGGCCCGGCGAAGCCGGCGGGTACGGCCCTCTGGACCCTGACACCGCCCGCGCGCTGGCCTGCGCTGCCGCCGGGCACCGGGCCACCCGCTGGCACGTGACTCTCACCGGCCCCACCGACCGCGCCCTTGGCTATGGCAGCACTCCGGCCAGCCGCGCCCACACCGTCCGCGACGGTTCCTGGCAGGTCAGCGTGACCGCCGAGCCGATCGCGGCGGGCTGTTGCGACCACCGCACTGCCGAGCCGCACTACCGGCCCAGCGCCGCCCTGCAGCGGATCGTCCGCGCCCGCACCACCACCTGCAGCTACCACGGCTGCGGCCGGCCCGCAGCCCGGTGCGATCTGGACCATACGATCCCCTACGACGACGGCGGCATCACCTGCGAATGTGATCTTGCCCCGCTTTGCCGCCGACATCACCGGATGAAACAAGCACGACAGTGGACCCTGGAGCAGGTCAGCCCGGGCGTGATGGCCTGGCTGACCCCGGCCGGGCGGCGCTACACCACGCTGCCCAGTCAGCACCCCACCTAGCGGGCTAAGGGCTCGCCGTGGAATAACCCGTTGGTTCTTGGTGCACCTGCAACCCCTGCGACCTGCGAAGACTGGCCTCCACCAGCAAGATCAACCTGCGGGTTATTGGTCGACGCCTCCTAACCAGGCTTAACCGAAGCCGGTGGCACCACCATCCAGGACCAGCGGGTGGGCATTGACGTAACTCGATTCGCTGGAGAGTAGCCACACCGTTGCATAGGCCACCTCCCAGGCCGTCGCCTGGCGGCCGAACGGAAGGCGACGGGCGGTTCGAGCCGGATTCTGCCGGGAGGCATCCCGCCCGAGCGGCGTATCCACCAGGCTCGGCACCACCAGGTTCGCCCTGATGCAGTTGGCCATTCCCTCCCTGGCGACCTGGCGGCAGATGCCCAGCAGAGCGGCCTTGGATGAGTCGTAGGCCGGTATTCCGGTGGCAGCCCGCAAGCTCGCGGCCGAACTGATGAACACGATCGCCGAAGCAGGGGCCAGCACCGGCAGGGCAGCCGCCGACACCAGGAAGTGAGCGCGGGTGTTGACGGCGAACGTGGCGTCCCACTGCTCGGCGGTCGTGCCACCCATCCCGCGGCCCAGGCCGAAACCAACGTTGAGAACAAGGCCGTCAAGGCCGCCGAGCGTGGCTACGGATTCCTCAACCACTGCCGAGCATGCGGCAGGCTCAGACACGTCAGCCACGACGACGCAGCCCTTGGCTCCCTCTGCCCGCACGAGATCGGCAGTGACCTCGGCGGCGCCGCGGTCACGGTCGGCGCACGCAACCGACGCACCCTCTCTGGCTGCCAGGACGGCAATGGCCCGGCCGTTCCCCATCGGCGCGTCAGGCTCAGCGGAGGGCCGCGTCCCAGCCCCGACCACGAGCACGCGCCGTCCGGCAAGCCGGCCTCGCCCCGGTGCGGAGCCTGTCGCCTCTGGTGGGAGGTACGAATCACCGGCTGTCTCGCTCACATCTGTCCCCTTCAGCCGTTACCAGGGTTGTTGTGGTGTCAGCTTCAGCCGGGTTTGCAGCAGTGGGGTGACCGCACGAGTGTCGGCGGAGGCGACCTTGTACACGTCGGCGATGGCATCGTGGGTGGTGCCGGTTTCGGCCGCCCGGTAGCCGACCATCCGGTGAATGGCGGCGGCCAGCACGCTTGGGCGGTGGACGGCCAGCAGCCCGGGACCATCGCCGATCCGCCACCATGCGGCCAGGCAACGCAGGGTGAGCGGAACGCCATGCACCGGCAGGGCCTTGCGCCACAGCCGGACCGCCACCGGGTCGAGATCAATATCTGGTTCCGGAAGGCCGCCGAACATCCGCGCGGCGGCCGGGGTGAACAGCCATCTGGGCGACGGCAGCCGGGCAGTTACCCAGTTCCCGAATGGCAGTATCTCGGCGATCAGGCGGGTGCCGGCGTGCCAGCGCAGCAGGTACGTGTAGTCGGCCCGGCCGGTTTGCAGGTATCCCCAGGTTCCGGCCAGCTCGCCATCGCCGTGTGACTCGCTGGTCATGGTCAGGCTCTGCAGGGCTTCCCGGGGCGCGAGGCCGGCCGCGACGGCTGGGCCCGCCGCGCCGTACAGCCGGACGGCGGCGGCCGCCGGGGAGTCTTCGGCGCACAGCCGCCGCAGTGCCCGCAGGTTTTCCTGTGCGGTCAGTGACCACAATTCCATTGCCAGCTTTTCGCCTGCCGCACTCACCGCCTGTGCGCTGAGCCGCTTTTTCTTCGCGGCCGGTGGTACCGGTCTGGCCGTGGGACGAGACGGCGGTGCCGCTTTGGCCCGCGACTGGGTCTCGCTCGCGGCTGGGGCCGGGGTTTCCGCGCGTGACTGCTTCGGAGATCTGGACGAAGATTCTTGATTACGGACGGTGGCCAGACCTCCGGTCACGCCGGACTCCGGCGGGGTGGCCGGCTCCACAGCGGGGACGGGCAGGCAGTTCGCGCAGGCCAGGCCGGTCTTGGTGGCGGCGAGAGGCCAGCGCGAGGTGTCCGCTCCGCAAGCCGGGCAGCTCACTGGGGCGAAAGCGGCGGCGGGCAGCATCCAGTCCAGGACCATGGGGAAGCGCCGGGATCCACGCAGCACGTCGACCGGCAGCCGCAGCACCGGGACGAGCAGCAGGTGCAGCCGGTAGGGGCGGATGTCGTACCGCGCGGTGTGCTTCTCTTCGATCTCGGCCAGCCGCCGCTGTTCCTCCGCCCGGACGGCGTCTGCCCGGGCGGCCAGCAGCGCCTGCCGGTCGGGGGCCGCGCTGGCCTGGCGTTTGGCCAGCGACGCGAGAGCTTCGGCATAGTATTTCTTCGCCCTGGTCAGTTCCGCCTGCGCGGCGTCCCGGGCGGAACCGCCGGATATCACGCGGCACCGTTCGTTAAATTTATTGTTAAAGAGATCATGTGCCCGTGCCAGCGCGGGCGGGACAGCGGCGAGAGCCGGGGTGGTGGCCGGGACGGAGCCACCGGCGATGAACCGGCGCAGCTCCTTCACGGACTGTTCGGGCAGTTCCTGCCGGGATGGGACGTCGAGCCAGCACTCGGCACGCTCATGAAACACCTCCTCGGCGGAGGCGGTGTAGGTGACCAGCGCACCGACCCGCAGCACCTGACGGAGCCTGCGCTCCACCGGCCCACTGCCATCGATCCGGCCATGGCTGACGGGAAACTGGTCGCGAGCCTTGGCCAGCAGGCGCTCACCATCGGGTGGCTGCGAGGCGGGCGTGGCCAGGGTGAGCAGGCCGGCGTCGTCGGCAGCCAGGACATCCTCCGCAGCGGCGGCCAGCAACGGGTGCCCGGCTGCGAGCAGCGCCACGCCGTCCTCGCGGGCGACGTCGGGATGCTCGGTGACGGCGAACTCTTCCGGCAGCTCGAACCTGCGCTGGAGCTGGGGCGGGATCATCACCATCGTGCTGTCCCCGGCGGATTCCCAGAGCCCGCCGCGCGATTCGACATAGTCCAGCCAGAACGCCAGCCCGCTGCCGGTGGCCATCGCGTTCAGTCCTGCCCGATCAGTTCGTCGGCATGAGCCCGGTCGCGCAGGTACTCCGTCCTCGCCCGGGCCAGGCTCTCACCAATCTCCGCCAGCCTTCCGGCGAACTCGGCGTCGTCGCCGGCCTCGACGTAGGCGTCGAACACGGAGGACTCGAAGTCGAAGTCGTCATCGATCCGGCCAAGGATCATGTCGAGCTCGCCAACCACGAGCTCGAACAGGTTGATCTTCGCCTCGAGAACGTGCAGGATGCGCTGCTCGATGGTGCCGCGGGCGACCAGGTTGGTCAGCAGCACCTCCTGCGTCTGGCCGACCCGGTGCAGGCGGCCGAGCCGCTGCTCGATCTGCATCGGGTTCCACGGCAGGTCCACGTTGATCATCATGTGGCAGAACTGCAGGTTCCTGCCCTCACCGGCCGACTCGGTGCTGAGCATGACCGGCACCTCGTCGCGGAACGCCCCGACCGCCTTCTCCTTGTCCGCGCGGGCCAGGCTGCCGTGGTAGACAGCGGCCGGGATGCCCTTGTCGTTCAGTTCGGCGGCCATCTGTTCCAGCGTCTGCCGGAAGGCGGTGAAGACGAGCACCTTCTCCGGGCCGGTGCTCTTGAGCCTGGACACCAGTTCGCCGATCTTGCTTGGTGAACCGATCGCGGCCGCCCGCTGGGCGAGATCGTCCCAGCCCACCTTGGCCAGGGTCGGGGCCACCGCGGCCGGGCTCGATCCGGCCAGCCTGGCCAGGCTCCGCAGGGTGAGCCGCCGGGCCTGTGCGGCGCTGCGGGCCTCCTGCCGGATCCGGGTGGCGATCCCGGCGTACAGGCCGGCCTCTTCCTCGGTGGGATTCACCAGTACGGTCTCGGCCAGCCGCTGCGGCAACATCAGGCTCACCTCGCTGCGCCGGTGCCGGACCATCACCTCCCGGGTCCTGGCCCGCAACCCGGAGACGTCGCGGGGTGTACCGGGGTCGCCGCTGCCGTGCTGGGCCCGGAACTGCGCCGGGGTGCCGAGCAGGCCAGGGGCGACCAGGCTGACCAGCTCGTACAGGTCCTGCAGCCGGTTCTCGACCGGAGTGGCGGTGAGCAGCAGCAGGTACCGCGCGCTCAGCGCCCTGGCCAGCCGCCCGGAGGCGCTGCGCGGATTGCGCAGCCGGTGGGCCTCGTCCATGATCACGACGTCCCATGGCCTGGCGGTCAGCGCCGACTTGAGCGGATCCCGCCGGGCGGCGGCCAGGGAGACGATCACCACGGGATGGTCGTTGCCGGTGTCCCATTCGCCTTTGCTGGCGATCGTGGTGGGAAGGGCGAACTTCCGCTCCAGTTCCTCCCGCCACTGCTGCGCGAGCCCGGCGGGGACCACCACCAGGGCGCGGTCGCCCAGGCCACGCATCCGAAGTTCGGACAGCACCAGGCCGGCCTCGATCGTCTTGCCCAGGCCGACCTCGTCGGCCAGGATCGCCCGGCCGCGCATGCGGCGCAACACTGTCTGGGCGGTCTGCCACTGGTAGTCGAACGGCTCGAACGTGAGGGCCGGCCGGGACAGGAAGACGTCGAAGCCGGGACGGCTCCAGACCTCGGCGGCGGCTTCGACCAGGCTCGTCCGGCCGG
>DATGGU010000036.1:0-80290 GCA_035308365.1 Streptosporangiaceae bacterium | reverse complement strand
GTCCGGGCAGTCCACCACCTTGGTCGCATACGAATGACCCGCGAAGAACTCGGCGAACTTCTCGGCAGCCGAACGAGGCACCACATGCACAACCTCCGCCCGCGGGCAGGCACGGCGCAGCAGGCTCAGCAGAATGTTGCGCAGTAGCAGGTCGCCCAGGCCTGGGCCGGTGGCCGGGTACCGGGCGAACATGCACACCCGCCGCAGCGCGGCAGGCTCCACGCGCACCTGCGGGCCGTCCCTTCCTGGCGCACCGTCAGGCGAGCCCTCGGCCGCCCGGCGGGACGTCTTCACCCAGCGGCATTCGGGCTCCGGGTGCCCTTCGCAGGGATCAGCTGGCATCCTCACCTCGCACAGTTCCCGGGATCAGGCCGCGGTTCATTACCGGAGCAGACCCTCCACGTATGGCACTTCGAACACTTTGTCGTGCGCTATGGGCCCATGACCGAAATACCCGGCTTCGCCGAAAAGCTCGCCGTGATCTGAGGTCACGATCACCCAGGTGTTGCGGGGAAGCGCGTCGAACACCCGCTCAAGCGCGCCGTTCAGGTGTGACGCGGCACGTATCTGGCGCGCCCGCAGCTGGGCCAGCTGGTCAGCGGTGAACACACCGCCATCGTCATCATCGGCCAGCCGTTTGAGCACGCCGTGCACGCCGGAGATCCGTGGCCATTCGCCGAGGTCGTCCCCTGGGACGGCATAAGGATAGTGCGTTTCTCCGGTGTTCAGCAGATAGAACACGGGGCGGTCACCACTGAACCGGAGACGGCCGGCTATCCGGCCGAGGTCGTTGTGTGCGGGCATGAGTTCGTAGGAGTCGAATCCGCAGTTCAGCGGCGTCGCTGGATTGAGGACAGGCATCGACACCAGCGCGCACGTCCGGTATCCGAGCGTATCGCGGAGAAACAATGGCAGATAGAGCGCGGGAAGCATACGGCCAAAGTGGACGTCCGGCACAGCGAGGCGGTCTGAGTACCGCAGGAAGTCATTCTTGTAGTACTCAGATGCGTGCACGTGCGGCGGGCTCGTGTGCGGGAGCAGGCCAACGAGCAGGTTGTAATGCGACGGCGCGGTCCAGGACGCGTAGCTCCAGCGCCGCTCCACCGCACCGAGGCGCGCGAGCGCCGGCATTCGCGCCTGCGCCCACGAGTCGTACCGGAGGCTGTCCAGCACGATCACGACAAGGTTGCGCGCTTCGTCCGGTGGCGTGGGCCGGGTCATCGCGCATCCTCCCTTGCTGGGGCGGGTTCAGGACCGGCTTTGCTGACGATCGCGCCGGGGAAGACCAGATGGTCGAGCCGGGTGGTCAGCAGGGTGTCGATCGCGTGCTCCGGCGTCTCGTCGATGGGCAGGCCCTTCGTGTTGAGGCTGGTGTTGAGAACGAGTGGAACGCCGGTCAGCGAGTCGAAGGATTCGATGAGGCGGTGGAAGGCGGGATTGTCGGCCGCTGTGACGGTCTGGATGCGGGACGTGCCGTCGATGTGGGTGATGGCCGGCACCTCGTCACGCAAGACCGGGCACGCGCGCAGCATGAAGGGACTGTCGGTAAGGCCGAACCATTCCGCCGAGCGGTTGCTGAGGACCGCCGGAGCCAGCGGCCGGAAGTGTTCGCGGAACTTCACCCGCGAATTGATCTTGTCTTTCATGTGCGGATCGCGCGGGTCCGCGAGAATGCTGCGGTGGCCCAGGGCACGGGGGCCGATCTCCGCCGCGCCGTCGAACCAGCCGACGATGGCGCCGCCGGCGAGGAGCTGAGCCGTGACGCGGACGTAATCATCTGTCCTGTCCACGGTGAGCCGGCCGGGATTCGCGGCCATGGCGGCATCGAGCGCGGCCGTCACGTCGCGGTCTGTGTACGTGTGCACCGAGTACATCAGCTCGGCGTTGTCATACGGCTGCCGGGGATGGCCGAGCACGTGGTGCCAGTACCACAGCGCCGCACCGATGGCGGTGCCGTCATCGCCGCAGGCGGGATGCAGGTGCAGGCGCTTGAACTCCGATCGTTCGAAGCAGAGCTGGTTGGCGATCGCGTTCAGCGCGGTCCCGCCGCTGAGGCACAGGTTCAGCCCACCGCCGTTACGGCTGGAAACATCGGCGAGATCCGCTAGCACCGCACTGAGTTGCAGTTCGAGGCCGAGCTGGACGTAATAGGCGAGCGTCGCGTTCAGCGACCGGCCGTTCGACTGCACGTACACCGGGTCTCTGGACGCCAGCTCCATCACTTCGGCAAAGGTCGAGATAGCCTTCCAGTCGAAATTGTGATCTTGTTCTGGCTTTCCGAACGGGGCGAGGCCCATCAGCTTGCCGGCGCCCACGATCGATGACCCGAACATCTCGCCGGCCGCATAGGTGTAGCCGATGTTGGCATTGAACCAGTCGTCGTACCCGCGCGGGAGCGGATACAGCCGGTGCGCCTTGCCCAGGAATGCGCGGCAACCGGTCGGGTCGATCGCGAGTGACGCGCCGGAATCGAATGGCGACGTGTAATAGGGGGTGGCGGCGTGCAGCAGGTGATGGTCCGGATTGACCGTGCACGGAATCTCCTGCCCACGGATGAGCACGGTGTCATTGCGCTGGTTCACCCAGAATTCAAACCACGTCTCCTTGAGACTGGACCCGTGCAGGTATGGAATATCGGGCGAATCCATGTTGTGCAAATTGCACAGCATGACGTGATCGATCTCACCCAGCACCACACCGGCCTGGCCGAGCAGCTCATCCAGATCTTCCTCGCGCAGTCCCGGGTGCTTCTTTTTGCGCGAGAAACGCTCGGTGCAGACAAATCCGGCCATCCGGCCGTCGAGCAGCAGCACGGCCGCGCCGTCATGGTTGAAGTTGACCGAAAGAATCACCCTCGTGTGGGCCGCGGGCCGGCCGCCGCGACCGTGCGGCGCGGTCATGCCGGGTCCATCAGGCGGCTTGCGGCCGGGGTGGCCGCGATCGTGGTCAGGCAACTGCGAACCGCGCGGTGCACCTCGTCCACCTCTATGTCGGTGAGGCACCGTGGATACGGGCCTTCGGCGGATACGTACGGATAATGGCAGGAGAACCGGCACGGCATCGTCGTCGTTCCCGGGCCGCGCGGCAGGTTTCGCACGGTCTGGCAGTCGTAGTGGCGGTTGATCCCGTGGTGGCGGCGGTATACGCGGGTCCACAGGAACTCGGTTACGCCCGGCCCGTAGAGCACGACCGACGGTATGCCAAGCGCCGCCGCCACGTGTGCGGGCGCGGAGTCGTTGCCAACCAGCACGTCGGCCTGCTCGATCACGCTGGCCAGCCGGCTGAGCGACTCCCCCGCGCAGATCTCCACCGGCACCGCCGCCGTCCCGCGGCCGGCCGCGTCCCGCAGCGCGCACAGGTCTGGTTTCTCGTTGGCCGCCCCGAGCAGCACGAATGAGGCACCGTCCGAGCTCGCCAGGGCCCGGCACAGGGCACCGTACCGGTCCAGCGGCCACCGCCGGTTCCAGTGCGGGGCGCCGCCGGGGTGGATCGCGACAACGGGCGCTGGGAGCAGCCGTACCGGTTCGCGGCGATAGCGGAACGGCGGCACGACGTCGGCGACGCCGGGCGGCTCCATGCCGAGCGCACGGGCAAAGCCCTGTGCGTAGTCGAACAGGTCTGGCAGGCCGAATATCGGCCGCGGAAGCCGGATCGGCTCGGTGAGGAACGCATCCTCGCGCCCACCGGTGGCGAAGCCGATCCGGATGCCGATGCCGCAGCGGGCCGCGTGCTCGGCGCCCAGCCCCCTGCTGTCGGGGTCCACCACACAGCAATCGAAGGCGGCGGCGGCCAGCTCGCGAAGGAACTCCCGCCACCGCGACTGGTCGTCGTCGCCGTAGTCCGGGCAGGTGAGGATGCCGGTTGCGTACGAGTGGCCAGCGAAGAACTCCGCGAACTGCTCGGCGTGCGCACGGCCGACGATGTGTACCACCTCGGCCTGCGGGCAGGCGCGGCGCAGCAGCGCAAGGAATATGTTGCGCTGCATCAGGTCGCCGAGGCCCGGTTCCCATAGCCGGGCGAAGACGCATATCCGGCGTATCCGGCCGGGCCGCCCGTCGCAGTCCCTGTCAGAGCCTGCCATCGGTCGCCCGCGATAGGAGGGTCGCTGGATCGGTGATCACGGTGCTGACCATCTCGTCGATTCCGCGCAGCATGCTGGCGACGTCAGCGGCCGGCCAGGCCCGGGCGTCGAAGTTCACCACCAGGGCCATGCCGGTGCCGGACTCAGCGATGTGCACGTCAGCACTGGTGCCGTCGCCCGTCCCTCCGGGCATGGCCAGCCCGGCCCGGGCGAGCGCCGATTCGCGGAACAGCTCGATGGACAGGCCCCGGCTGGCCAGGGCCCGCTCGCCGCGGGTGTGCGCGCTGGCGGGCGGCAGCCGGCAGTAGTGCACGGCGATGTCCCACAGCCGCGCCGGGCGAATGGGCCCGGGCTGGCCGCCCGCGGCGCCACCGGTCACCAGGTCGCGGTACGGAACGTAGTGGATGACAGCGTCGAGGACGCCCGCGTGTGCCCGCCGCACGAGGTCGCGGAACGTCATGCCCGCGTACCCGTCCAGGTCCACCTGGAATACCACCCGGTCCGTCAGCGGCCCGATGACCGGGCCTAGCCCGCGGTACTCGCGCAGGTCGAGCGTGCTCGCGAAGACGGAGGGCCGGGCTCGTGAACCGCGTGCCACCAGCCACCACACCAGCAGCGCGATCACGGCGGCCGAGCCGCTGTTTCCCGCATCGCCGGCGACCTCGCTGAGCCGGGCCCAGCGCGCGGCCGCCAGGTCCAGTTCGAGCGTGGCGTACCGCTCACCGGTTGCCGCGGCCGGACCAGCGGCGCCGGCGCCGTCCGGGCCCGGCTCGCGGTCCCAGGCCGCGAGCCGCTTGGCCCACCACGCCAGCCGTGACCGGCTCGCGGTTTCGTCCGCGGTCTGCTCGTACGGCGGGTACTCCGCGGGACGGAACCGGCCGAAGTACGCCTGCATCACGGCGCCGAGCACGAGATACACCGAACGCAGGTCCAGCACGAGCGGGTCCGCGACCAGCCCTAGCACGGTCTCGTCCGGCGCGGTGCGGATGATGTGGAACCGTACCAACGGGTCTCGGGCCAGGTCCGGCACGGTGTCGCGGTCCGCGGAGAGGATATCGGTGCTCCGCTGGTCGCGTTCGGCGGGTGAGCCGGTCACCCGGGCCGTGCTGACCGCTGGCACCGGGCCGTCGGGAATCATCACCGGCCCGCCAGCGCCGGTGATGATTCCGGCGCGCAGAACCGGGATCGCCGCGGCGACCTCGCCGATCGCCGACATCAGCATCTCCTCGTGGACCGAACCGGTCAGGCGCAACCCCCGGGCGGCCGCACCCAGCACGCCATGGTCACGCCGGCCGGTCCACAGCACCTCCTGGATGGCGGACAGTTCCCGCGGCGGCTCGTCGCGCACCGCCTGCGGCCCGGGGCCAGCCGGCGCGGGTTCCCCGCCGGGCGGGACCGGCGTCAGTCGCGGGGTCACCGGGCCGCTCCATCATGGGTGGGGAGGTCCGCACGGTCCACGGTTCCGGCCATGCTGACGATGACTCGCCTGCGTCCGGTGAACGGCTCCCGTCCGTGCGCGACGAGCAGGTTGTCGATGAGCAGGATGTCTCCCCGCCGCCACGGCACCGCGACGGTCTCGGACGCGTACGCGGCCCGGATACCGGCGAGCGTCTCGGGCTCGATCCGGCCCCCGTCGCCGTAGTAGGTGTTGGCCGGAAGGCCAGCCTCACCGAATTGCTCGAGCAACGCGGCGGCAAGCCCCGGCTCGAGGCTCGACACGTGGAAAAAGGCGGCATGGTTGAACCACACCTCCTGCCGCGTCACCGGGTGCACGGCCGTGGCGGGCCGTACCTGCACGGTCCGCAACTCGCCCGGCAGCCGCCATTCGGGGGCGATGGACCGCGCCCGGCAGTATTCGGTCACGCGGGCCGGGCTCGTCTCCTGGAACGCCTCCTGCCACGACAGTCCCACCCCGCGCCCGTAGTTGCGCACATACCGCACGCCCCTGCGCCGGAACGCCGCGACGACGGCGGGATCGATCCGGGCGAGGACGCGGCGGCAGTCGGCCAGGGGGGTCGCCCCGCCTCGTTCGGCCGGCTCCAGGCAGCAGAAGACCAGCCGCGCCGGGAACGAGCACTGATAGGAGTTCTCGTTGTGCAGGGCGATCGGCTGGTCTGCCGGATGGTCGGTCGAGGTGTACACACCCGGCGCGAGTTGCGTCCGCGGCGAGGACCGTTCGCGGTACTCGACCGCCGGGCCGGCCAGCGCGGCAGCGACGCGGGGGAACTCGTCCAGCCCGATGCCGAATCCGGTGAACAACACCGCGCCGTGCCGGGCGAGCCAGGAACTGACCTGGCCGGAATGGGCCAGTGCCCAGGCCTCGAGATTCACGTCGGCCGACGGGTGCACCTCGAGTGGCGGCCCGCCGCCGGCGGCTGGCCGCACCCAATCAGCGGATGACGCGGGAACCTCCTGGCGCCGCCCGCGGGCGAACCCGGCCTGCGCGGTGCTCATGGCCGCTCCTGCCCGGCGCGAATACCGTCCGGTGGCAGTGTGCGCAGCCGCGCGAGCATCGCGGCCTCCTCGCCCGCGTTTGCGCTGTTTTCGGGCAGCCCGCCGCCGAGCAGGCTGTGCAGCAGCTCTTGGTCCCCGGTCAGGCTCAGGTAGGGAAGGATACGGGCGGTTTCCATCTCGCCGATGGGGCACAGCCCCAAACCGAGATCGGCGGCGGCCGTCATGAGAAGCTGGCACATGGCGCCCGCCTCGATGAGGCAGTAGTCGCGGGCCCGGTTGCCGTACATGGGCGTGATCGCGCCGAACTGGGCAACGAGGTAGACCGTGAACGCGGACGACCGGAAGGCCGCACGGTTGATCCAGGCATGGTCGGCGGGTTCGACCACCGCGTCCGGGCAGAGCGAGATGAGCCTGTGCCGGGCCGGATGGTAGTAGTAGGAGCCGTCGGCCAGCCCGTCCACCCGGCCCGGGGCGATCGTGAGGTAGGTCTGGACCGGGTACAGGCTTCCCGCGGACGGGTAGCCGTACTTCGGCTCGGCGCTGTGATCGCCGGATGTCGCGGGATCGTGGCTTCGCAGCACGCCCAGCAGTTCGCCGACGGCGGCGGCCGGCACGGGCGCCGCGCCGAAGCTGCGGTGGGTACGCCGCCGCAGGAACCGGCGCTGGCCGCCGCCGGGCTCTTGGCCGCCAAGGCCGGATGCTGGCAACGTGTCCAGATCACGCCGGATGCCCGGCCGCCCGTCCTTGAAGGTCATCCGCTGGACCGGATCCAGTATCAGCGAGGGCGCCGCCGGGACCCCCGGCTCCGGCGCGGCGGGCGCGGCGGCCGCGGCGGGGGCAGCGCGGCCGTCCGGGCTTTCGGCGCCGGCCCCATCACCCACGGCCGCGAATCTGGCCACTGCCAGGACGGACGGGAAGCGTAGCAGTTCCTCGACGTCGACCTGGATGCCCAGCTCCTGCTCGACCTCGACGGCGAGCCGCACCAGCTGGACCGACGTGGCGCCCAGGTCGAGCAGGTTCATCGCGGGCTCCACGTCGGACACGCCGAGGACGCGAGCCGCAAGCTGGCAAATGCGTTCCGTGACACCCTCGGGGATCGCGGTCGCGGGCGCTTGCTGGCCGGCCGGTGCGCTGGCCGAGGACTGCGCCATCGCGGACATGGCCGTCCGGTCGATGCGGCCGCCCGGCGTGAGCGGAAACGAGGCGACGAGGTCCACCCGCTCGGGAAGCAGATAGGGAGACATCTTGGTGCGCAGGTAATCGCCCAGTTCAGCGCTGGTCACCGCTGCCCCGGCGACGAGCTTGGCAAAGGCGATGGAGCCCGCACCCCCGGGGACGACGGCGGTGGCCGCGACAGCCTCGTGCGCGGCCAGGTGAGCCTCCACGTCGCGCAGGTTGAGCGGGTGGCCGCCGACCTCGATGTACGCCGCCGGCTCGCCTACCACCTCGATGGCCCCGTCGGGGAGGACCCGGCCGGTCAGGTCCGTCCGGTACAGCGTCTCCCCGGTTGCCGGGTAGACGGTGAAGTCCTCCGTCCGCGCCCACCTGCCGGTGGGGAGCCCGCGCCCACCGGCGTACAGCCGGCCGGTGACCCATACCGGGCACAGTGTCATCGCTTCGCCGAGGACGTACACGTGCTTGCCGGCCAGCGGGGCGCCCACCGGGACGTGCCCGCGGCGTACACCGGGCTCGCCGACCTCCAGGCAGCTCACCCAGAGCCCCGCGGGTATGCAGCTGCCGAGATTGGCAATGCGCAGCGGCCTTCCGGCGGCACGCCGGAACCGGGTGACGAGCGCCGGGGCCAGCGGCTCTCCGCCGAGCAAGGCGAGCCTGAGCGTCTCGGGCACCCCTTCACCTCTGGCCTGAAGGTGCTCGGCGAGCACCGCGGTGAGCGCCGGGGGCGAGTGCCAGACGGTCACCCCGTGCTGCTGCATCAGCGAGACCCACGCCGCGGGTGAGCGAAGGTCGATGTCTTCGGGAATGACCACGCTTCCCCCGGTCGCCAGCGTGCTGGCCATCGCGTACACCGATACGTCGGTGCCCAGGGGCGACACGGCGAGTATGCGGTCGCTGGCCGTGATGCCGAAGCGCTTGCTCAGGTCGCTGATCGTGCACATGAGGGCGTCGTGCGTCACGGCGGTGAGCGTGCCCGGCTGCGTTTCGGGGGCGAGCAGGCAGGCGGGTGTGCCCGGTTCGCATGCGCCACCGCGGCCCTCAGGCGCCGGCCGGGAGTTCCCGGCGGGCACGGCATCGACCGCGATCCGCGTTGTCCCGTCCGGCCACTGCAGACGCTGTTCCAGCCAGGACTGGGTGAGGACGGTGTCGCTGCCTGCCTCGCCGAGCGCCCGCCACCGGGCCGGCTGGGTGAGCTCTGGCCCGACGGCGTGGAATGGAAGGCCCGCGCACCAGGCCGCGAGCATGGCGACGGCCTGTTCCCAGCCTGGCTCGGCGCAGATGGTCACCGCGCGGCGGCCCGGGCCCTCCGCCGGGCCGCTGAGCTGTTCCCCGATCGCGCTCGCGAGCGCGCTCAGTTCACCGTAGGTCAGCGTCCGGCCGGCCGCGATGACCGCGGGCCGCTGCGGCTGGGCGCGTGCGGTCGCGGCGAACGACGCCCAGATCGTCGTCTCGGGCGTGTCGGTGGCCGTGTTGTTGACCTGGTCCCATAGCTGCTGCTGGTCCGGGGCAAGCAGCAGGCGCGCAGCGGAGTTCAGCCCGTCCATCCCGGCCCAGCCTTCCAGTAGTTGCCATCTGTGATCAGCGACCGCAGCAATCGTCCGTACGCGTCGAACATTGCGTCGATCATCGTCGGGGGGAACGCCTCGTCCACGTGGTCCCATGTGTAGACGAGCTCGCCGTCGTGCTCGTAGACCTGGTGATCGAGAAGAACCTGCGGCGTCTGGCTGACGCTGTAGACCGGCGCCGCGTCCCACACCGCCGCGGCGCCCGGGCCGGCCGGCTCGGGCACCAGCGCGCTGGTGAAGACGACCGGTGCGATCACGTCCGCGCGGCGGCCGGCCCGCGCCGCGCGCATCAGCCGCAGGACCGCGACGCCGCTGAAATCCCGGTGTTCGAGATCGCGGAAGATCTGTTCCTGCAGCTTCCTGGCCCGCGCCGTGAACGTGGCATCGCTGGCGTCAACGGCCAGCAAGGTGGTGGACGTGAAGTCGCCGACGATGCCGCCGATGCCGGGGTGCAGCGGTGGCCGGTTGAACGTCGTCAGGTTCACGGTGAACCGGCTCTGCTGGCTCCACAGGGCGAGAACGTCGGCGAACGCCGCGCACAGCGCGCCAGAGGGGGTCAGGTTGTGCTCGGCCGCGCTGCGCTTCAGGAATGCCCAGGAGGGCGCGTCCAGGCGGCCGGTGAGCCGCCGGAACCTCGGCCGGGCGAGCTCGGCGAGGTCGCGCCGCAGCGGGAGCCTGGGTGCGGGCGGCAGGCCGGCCAGGCGCTCGCGCCAGTAAGTCTCCGCCAGCCGGTAGCGTGCGCCCTTTCGCAGGTGCCGTGCCGCTTCGACGTAGTCGCGGAACGTGCAGCCCAGCTCGGCCAGTTCCGTCCCGCCCTGGTACAGCGCCAAAAGCTCGCGCTGAAGGATGCGGAAGCTGTACGCGTCGGCGACGAGGAGGTCGACGCTGACGTGCAGCCGCGTGCGGTCGCCCGGCAGGCGGGTGGCTTCGACGGCGAACAGCGGCCAGCGGTCCGGCGAATGGACGTGATGGGACATCCGGTCGCGTATCTGGTCGAGTGCGGCCCGGGCCTCGCCCGGCTCGCGATCCCTGAGGTCGGTGCGCGGCACGCGGTAGCGCGGCAGGCCGGTGAGCACCTGCTGGTACCCGCCGGGCAGCACGACGGTGCGAAGTGCGTCGTGCCGCTCGACCAGCATCTGGATCGCGCGCTCCAGCCGGTCCAGGTCGAGCCCGCGGACGTCCGTCTCGCTGTAGCTGTGCGGGGCGACGCCGCCGAGCTCGAGCAAAGCCCTTCGGCCGAGCCAGTACGCCTCCTGGATGTCGGTGAGCGGAAACGGCTCGTGACGGCGTGCCGGGTCGGGTACCAGCACCTGCGGCCCGGCGTCAGCCCCGGGCCCGTCGCCGGGCCGGCGGTCGCGCACCGCGGCCGCGAGCGCCGCCACGGTCGGCGCCTCGAACAGCCGCACCAGCGGGATCCGCACTCCCAGCGCGGACTCCAGCTGGGCCAGCAGCCTGATGCCCACCAGCGACGTGCCGCCGAGCTCGAAGAAATTGTCGTTGGGCCCGACACTCTCGACGCCGAGCACGTGTTCCCACACACGGGCGAGCGACTCCTCGAGCTCGTCCCCCGGCCGCGCACCGGCAGCGGCCACGGCGGTGGGCCCGGGCGGCTGCGGGTCCGGCAGTGCCTTACGGTCGACCTTGCCGTTGGCGGACAGCGGAAGCGCGGTCAGCTCGGTGAAGGTCGTGGGCACGAGGTAGCCGGGCAGCACGGCGCGCAGCCGCTCGCGAAGCTCCGCGGCGCCGGTCCGGGCGCCGCCGGCCGGCACGTAGTACGCGGCCAGCCGCTTCTCACCGCGCGGTGGCCCGATGGCGCGGACGGCGCAGGCGGCGACGCCGGGTACCCGCCCGAGCGCGGCCTCGATCTCGCCAAGCTCCACCCGGTAGCCGCTGATCTTGACCTGAAGGTCGCCGCGGCCGAGGAACTCGATGGTTCCATCGTGGCCGTACCGCGCGATGTCCCCGGTCCGGTACAGCCGCTCACCGGTGCGCGGGTGGGGGACGAAGCTTTGCGCGGTCCGCGCCGGGTCCCGCAGGTATCCGAGTGCCACCCCGTCACCGGCGATGTAGAGGTCCCCGGGCACCCAGTCCGGGCGGGGCTCGAGCCAGCCGTCCAGGACGTGCATGCGCTGGTTGGCCAGCGGCCTGCCGTAGGGAACCGAGTTCCACCCGGGGTCCACCTGCCCGATCGGGTGGCAGATCGACCAGATCGACGCCTCGGTCGCCCCGCCCAGGCTGACTACCTGGGCCGACGGCGCCACACCGCGGACACGACCGGGCAGGTCGAGCGGGATCCAGTCCCCGCTCAGCAGGACCAGCCGCAGGCCGGCCAGGCCGCCGGCATCCAGTGCGCCGGGGTGGCCGGCGGCCAGGCCCATCAGCGCCGGCACCGAGTTCCATACCGTGACCCCGGCCTGCCCGGCCAAGCTGATCCAGTGCCCGGGGTCGCGGCGGCGCTCGTGCCGTGGTATGACGAGCGCGCCGCCGGCCGCCAGGGTGCCGAAGATGTCGTACACCGAAAGGTCGAAGCTGAGGGACGACAGCCCGAGCACGCGGTCACCGGGCCCCACGCCGAACCGGCTGTTCAGGTCGAGGATCGTGTTGACCGCTCCGCGGTGGCTGATCATGACACCCTTCGGCATCCCGGTCGAGCCCGAGGTGAAGATGACATACGCGAGGGCGTCGCCGTCCAGCGGCTGCTCCGGCAGGCCGTCCGCGAACCCGGCCCACTCGGCGTCGTCATCGACGGCGAGCAGCGCCGCCGCGCCCACCCGGGCGCGCAGGTCGCCGCGCAGCCGCGCCTGCGTCAGGATGTGCCGCACCCGCGTGTGCCGGCTCAGCTGGCCGAGCCGCTCCGCCGGAAGCTCGGGATCGAGCGGAACGTAGGCCGCTCCGCACGCGGTGATGCCGACAACGGCGACGACCTGCTCCCACCCGGCCGTCATCGCCACGCCGACCAGGTCACCGCGGCGGGTGCCGTGCGCCCGGAGCTTGTTCGCGACCCGTGCCGCCCGGGCGCGGATCTCCGCGTACCGCAGCAGGCCGTCCGGGGTGATGACCGCAACGGCGTCCGGGCTGCGCCGCGCCGCATCGGCCACGAGTGTGTGCAGGCATGCGGCAGGCCTCGCCGTGGCGGTGGCGTTGGCGGCCGCGCGGCGCCGCTGCGACGCGGCGGGCAGCAGGCCGCGGACCGGCGTGTCCCATTGCTGTGGCTCAGCCGCCAGCCGGCCGAGCAGGGCGGTGTAGGCCGCGAACATGTCGCCGGCCAGGCCGGGTGGAAACAGTTCCGTTACAACGTCCCAGTTGAGCGCCAGCCCGGCGGGTGTCTCCGCGACCTGGTGGTCCAGGTAGAGCTGCGGGGTCTGGGTTACGGAATAGCCACGTTCCCCGAGCTCAGGGACGTCGTCCCCGGCCGCGCCGACACCGAGGTTGCTGGTGAACACGACCGGCGCCAGCAAGCCCGGGCGCCCGCCGTGCAGCCGGGTCCATTCCCTGGCGACGCTCACCCCGCTCATCGCCCTGTGATCGAGGTCCGCCCACATGCGCTCCTGCAGCCGCCGGGCCCGGGCCAGGAAGCTGCCGCCGGCGCGATGGTCGACCTCGAGCAAGGTCAGCGAGGTGAAATCGCCGATGACGCCGTGTACCTGGGGATGGTCGACGTGGCGGTTGAACAGCGTCAGCATCAGGGTGTAGTGCGCCCGCTCGCTCCAGGCCGTCAGCACCTCCGTGAAGGCGGCGAGGACCGCAGCCGCCGGCGTGATGCCCGCGCGGGAGGCCTGTTCTCGCAGGCGGGCCCAGTCCGCCGCCGGCAGCTGGCCGGCCAGCCGCTCGAACCGCGGCAGCGCCACCGATGCGGGCGAGCGTGCCAGCGGCAGCTTGGGGCCGGCCGGCAGCTCAGCGAGCCGGGCGCGCCAGTAGCGCACCGAACGCTCGTACCCTGGTGTGCCGCGGCCGGCCAGCTGGGCGACGACGCAGTCGCGGAAGGTCAAGGTCAGGGGCTCGAATTCAACCTCGGGGCGATGGTAGAGCGTGCCCAGTTCACGCATCAGGATCTGGACGCTGAGGGCATCGGCGATCAGGAAGTCGATGCTCACGTGCAGCCGCGTCCGCCCGCCCGCGCGCATCGTCGCCCGCACGCCGAAAAGCGGCCAGCGGTCCGCGGGCAGGACCTCGTGCGACATGTCGCGCCTGGTCGCGGCGAGCTGCCGGTCCGCCTCCGCTGGCGCGGCGTCCCGCAGGTCGGTGACGGGGATCCGGTATGCGGGGACGCTGCGCAGCACCACCTGCGTGCCGTCCGGCCGGACGACCGTGCGCAGCGCGGGATGGCGGTCCACCAGCCGCCGCACCGCCGCTGTCAGCCGGCCGATGTCCAGCTCACCGGCGTCTATCTCGAAATAGGCGTGCGTGGCGATGTTGCCGAGCTCGAACCCCGGGTCCCGGCCGATCCAGTACGCCTGCTGCACGTCGGTGAGGGGGAACGGCTCATACCAGGCGTCAGGGTCGGCGACCACCGGCCGGAAGGTCTCGCCGCTGGCCTGGGGCGCCGGCCCGCCCGGCCCCGGGCGCGCGATCCGCTCCGCCAGCCCGGCGATGGTGGGCGCGTCGAACAGGTCACGCAATGTCACGGTGGCGCCGCATCGCTGCTGCAACCGGTGAACAGCGGTCGTGGCCAGAATGGAGTGGCCACCGAGCGTGAAGAAGTCGTCGTGGACGCTGCGCCACCGGATGGGCAGAAGCTCGGCGAAGACATCGGCGACCGCGCGCTGCTCGGGTGTGCGGGGTGGTGACGGCGGCCCGGCGTCCGCGGCGGCGGGCGCCGGCAGCCGGGACCGGTCAATCTTGCCGTTCGGCAACAGCGGCAGGGCGCCGACGATGACGAGCGCGGAGGGCACCAGGTGGGGGGGCAGCACCGTGCGCAGGAAGCTGCGAATCTGCTCCGCCGGGCATTGCGTGCCGAGCACGGCATAGCCAGCGAGCACGGGTGTGCCGTCTCCATCCGGCCAGGTGGTCACCGCGGCCTGGGACACCGCGGGGTGGCGGGCGAGTGCCTCTTCGACTTCGCCGGGCTCAACCCGGTAGCCGCGGATCTTTACCTGGTCGTCCAGCCGGCCGAGGAACTCCAGGGCGCCATCCGGGCGGGCCCGCACCCGGTCTCCGGTGCGGAACGTGCGGGCGCCCGGTGCGGACCCGGCGGGTGCGGGCTGGAACCTGGCCGCGGTCTCTCCTGGCCGGCGATGGTAGCCGCGGGCCAGTGCGGCGCCGGACACGCAGAGCTCGCCGGCCGCGAGCGGGGGTTCGGCCTGCCCGGGCCGGCCGTGCACGGTCGCGGTGACGCCGTCGATGGGATGGCCGATGGTGACCCACGTGCTGCCGGGGCCGATCCGCGCGGCGGTGGCGTCGCCGGCCACTTCCGTCGAGCCGTAGAGGTTCAGCAGCACCCGGCCCGGCAGCACCTGGTGAAACCGGGCGGCGAGGCCGGCCGGGAGCCGCTCCCCGCTCACGGTCCAGGTTCGCAGGGCAGCTGCCCGCTCGGCGAGCCCGGGCACGGTGTCGAGCAGCGTCCGGAGCTGGGATGGAACCACGACGATCCGGGAGACCGCGGCATCCGCGACTTCGCCGGCCAGCCGCACCGGGTCCCGGGCCGTATCGGCGTCGATCACGACGGTGGTGACGCCGCGCAACAGGGCGCCGAACACCTCCCACACGGAGTCGACGAAGCTGAGCGATGTCCGCTGGCAGCACCGCTCGCCGGCCGTGAACGGGTGCGCGCGCCACATCCAGCGGCACCGGTTCAGCGCGCCGCGGTGCAGGCCGAGCACGCCTTTCGGGCGGCCCGTGCTGCCCGAGGTGTACATGACGTAGGCGAGGTTGTCGGGCGAGACCCGGAGGCCGAGGTTACCCGCTGGATAGGCATAGGTGGCCGGGTCGTAGGGGTCGATGACCAGCGGCGGCGCGGCGTCCCCGAACCGGCCCGCGGCCGCCGCCGGGGCGATCAGGCAACGCGCGCCCGCGTCGGCCAGCATGCAGGCGAGCCGCTCGGCCGGATAACCGGGGTCCAGCGGAACGTATGCGGCCCCGGCCTTGAGCACGGCGAGCAAGGCGATGACGCACTCGGGCGAGCGGTCCAGGCAGATCCCGACCTTGCACTCTAATCCGGCGCCGGCCGACTGCAACCGCCTGGCCAGCCTGTTTGCCCGCTCGTTCAGGCACCGGTAGGTCAATGCGCTCGCCTTGTACGCGACGGCGATCGCGTCCGGCGTCCGCGCGGCCTGTTCCTCGAAGAGCTCGTGGATGCACCCCGCCTCGCCGGCCCGGCCGGCCGGCTGCGGCGAAGGCAGCGGCGGTGCGGCCGGGCCGAGCGCGATCTCACCGCACGGGGTGTCCGGGCCGGACGCTGCGCTTTCCAGCACGCCGCGCAGATAGCGGCCGATCAGCTGGATGGTTGCCGCGTCGAACAGCTCGACGTCGTACTGGATGGCCACCTGCAGCCCCGCCGCCTGCTCGCGCAGTTCCACGGTGATGTCGAAAAGGGCAGTGCGATGGGCCACGTCGACTGGTTCCGCGGCGATGCCCGGGAGGTCCAGCTCGGGCGCGCCCTGCTGCATCACGCACACGACTCGCACCAGCGGCCCGGCGCCGGCCGGCCGCACCCGCTCGAGCAGCACCTCGTAGGCAATATCCTGCCGTGCATAGGCAGCGACACACTCTTCTCGCACCCGCCGCCACATGTCACGGAACGGCACCTGCGCGCCGAACCTGGCCGGGATGACCAGAACATTGCCCAGATAACCGATAAGCGGCTCGAACTCGGGCCGGGTGCGGCCAGCGGCCAGCGTGCCGACAACGACGTCGTCGTGTCCGCTGAGCCGGTAGATGACCGTCATCAAGGCCGTCAAGACGAGCATGAACAGTGAGCCGCCCTCCCGGCGCCGCAGGTCGCGAAGCCGGGACACCAGGCTGGGGCGCAGCGCGTACGTCCAGGTCGCCGCGATGTGCCGCGGCTCGGACGGCCGCGGCCGGTCGGAGGGCAGCTCGGCGGCGGCGACACCGCTGAGCCGCTGCGCCAGCTCCGGCAGGCCGCCGGCCTGGCTGCGGGCCCGCTGCCAACGGGCATAGTCCCGGTACTGGATGGACGGCGTGCCGGCCAGGGGGCCGGGACGTCCGTCGCCGAACGCGCGGTACAGGGTGGTGATCTCGCCCGCGAGCAGGCCCATGGACCAGCCGTCGGTGGCGATGTGGTGCATGGCGACCACGATCAGGTGATCGGCCGCGCTGCGTGTGATCGCGGTGACCCGGATGGGCAGCCCTGCCGTCAGGTCGAACGGACGCTCCAGCTCCCTGCGCAGCAGCCAGTCGGCGCGCTCGCCGGCCGCGTCCGGGGGCAGCGGGCGCAGATCGACGATCTGGACCGGGACGTCGCGGTGGGCGGCGGGGAGTTGCACGGGCTCGCCGTCGCGGATGGCGATCGGCGCCCGCAGGACGTCGTGCCTGGCCACGACGTCGCCGAACGCCTGCCGGATCGCCACGAGGTTGAGCCGCCCCCGCAGCCGGACCGGCATGACCAGGTTGAGCGCGCAATCCGTCCTGGCGAGCTGGGACAGCACCCACATACGTTGCTGGCCGAAGGACAGCGGCGCCGCGATGCGCGCCGAGGCTGGTGTGATCTCGGCGTGCGCCACGGGACGAGGCCGCTTGGACGTCAATTCGGTTGCCGTCGTCGTTCCTCCTCGTGCCGGGGCACACGCGGTGGTGCGCACAGACGCGCAGAGCGCCACCATGCGACAGGAAAACCTGATGAGACAATATGACAGGAAAACCTGATGCGACAATATGATAGGAGAGCCTGTTGCTTGGCCGGGCCGGGGCGGCGCGCCGTCTCGCTAGGGCGCCGCCAGCACCAGAACAGTGTTGTGGCCGCCGAAGCCGAAGGAGTTGGAGATCGCGTACTGTCCCCCCACCGCACGCGGTGCCCCGACCACGAGGTCAAGGCCGAGGTCAGGGTCCGGCTGCCGCAACCCCGCGACCGGGGGAACCATGCCGTCGCGCAACGACAGCAGGGTGACGATGGCCTCCACCGCGCCCGACCCGCCGATCATGTGGCCCGTGACACTCTTCACCGCGGTGGCCGGCGGCGGATCACCGGAGAAGAGTGTGGTCAGGGCGCGCGCCTCGGCACGATCGTTGAGCACTGTGGACGTCCCATGAGCGTTGACGTGCCCGATCAAGGACGGCGCCACGCGAGCGTCGGCGAGCGCGGCCTCGGCACACCTGGCCGCCATGAGGCCATCGTCGCGAGGCGCGACGATGTGGTGGGCGTCGCAGTTCGCCGCGTAACCGGCGATGCGCCCGAGCACCCCGTCATCGCCGCCGCGGCGCAGGCGCTTCAGGACGACGAACCCCGCTCCCTCGGCGAGCACGAAACCATCGCGGTCCCGGTCGAAGGGACGGCAGGCCAGCGCCGGGTCGGCGGTTCGGCTCAGTGCGCCGGTCCGCAGGAAGGACTCGAAGGCCACCCTGGCGAGCAGCGCGTCCGCACCCCCGGCGAGCACGAGATCCGCTTCGCCGTGCCGAACGAGCTCCGCGCCGTACCCGATCGCGTCGGCGCCGGAGGCGCAGGCGGAGGAGACGGTGAGGCAGCGGCCGGTGAAGCCGTATCGCATCGCCAGGTGCGCGGCTACCGAGTTGATCATGCTCAGCGGGATGGCGAGCGGGCTCAGCCCCCTGGTGCCGGTGGCCGCCAGGGTCCGGTTGGTCTTTTCGACGATGTCGGCGGCGCCGTACCCGATGCCGCACACGACGGCGCACCGGTGCGGTGGTGGCCGCTGCGGGCAGGCGGACAGAGCATCGTCGGCAGCACCGATCGCGAGCAGGTGAACCCGGCCCAGCCGGCGGGCTTCCGGGACGGTGACATACCGGCCGGGGTCATAGCCCGAGACCTCGCCCACGACGACGGGTTCGCGGCCAGCGAGCTCGGGATGGCGGTACAGCGACATACCGGCCCGGCCGCCGAGCAGGTTCTTCCACAACTCGTCCAGGGATTCACCGGCAGGCGTCTTCACTCCGGCCCCGATGACGCCAACGGCGGCACGGTCGGCGGTGGCCACGACACGCCCCCTTCTCGCTACGCAGCCCCGGCGGCTCGTACACCGGGCCGGTGCCGCGCACGGGCCGGTTCTCGCTGCACAACGAAGACATACCAGATGCTTACCGGTACTGCCAGGGCCGGGCGGGCGTGGCCGGCCCGCCTTCATCCGGATGCGGCATCACCGCCGGAACACCATCGCCAGCGGAGGCAATAAGTTATGATCGACGTATTGCAGAAGAACGTGACCGGATATGCGATAATCACTACGAACAAGTTGAGCAGATGGTTTATCGCAACCGCCGGAGGCCGCGACCGCCCAGCTTTCTTCGACATCGACAAGGTATGCCCCGCGCTGCGCCATATCGACCGTGCCTACCCGGCGATCCGCGCCGAAGTCATGACCATCCTGCATGATCAGCAGAAGGCTCCGCTATTACACGAGACGGACGCCACGCAGGCCTGTATATCAAACTCCACGCCCTATGACTGGCGCGTGTTCTATTTGTCACTCATGGGCATTAATGAAAAGCGGAACAGAGCCCGCTGCCCGGCCACCGCAGCCGCTGTCGACCGCATACCGGGAATCTTTCAAGCGTGTTTCTCCATTCTCGACCCGGGCAAGTCCATTCCGCCGCACAACGGGCCGTACGGTGGATACCTGCGCTACCATCTGGGCCTCATCGTGCCGGCCGAAAAACCGCCGCAGCTCAAGGTCCGCGGCGAGCTCTACACCTGGCGCGAGGGCGAGAGCGTGCTGTTCGACGACAGCCATGACCACGAGGTGATCAACTCCAGCGACGGGCCGCGCGTGGTGCTCATCGTCGACGTTCCACGGCCCATGCCGTTGCCGCAGACACTGGCCAACCGGTTCGGCCGCGCGCTGGGCGGCGTCATGTACGGCCGGCCGACCCTGCAGCGTGCCACCCCGCACACCACGATCTGATCAATAGCGGAATCAATCACCTAACCATAAAGGGATCGATATGCGCTTTCTGCCCGATAACCGGGAACTCCGTGTCGCAGTCGTCGGCTTCGGCTATATCGGGTCCTGCATCGGGCTCGTGCTGGCCGATCTCGGTCACCAGGTCGTTGGCATCGACAGCGACCCTGGCCTGGTGGAAAGGTTCGCCGCTGGACAGCACCGGTTCGCCGAGCCGGAGATGGCCGAGGGGTGGTCGCGGCTGCCGGTGTCCGCGCGGCCGCGTGTCTCCGGCAGCTACGCCGACGCCGCGGACGCCGACGTGATCATCATAACCGTCGGCACCCCTATCGACGACTCGCGTGAGATGCTCGGCGCCGAGCTGAGTGAGACCTGCCGCAGGCTCCGCGGCTCGCTGCGCGCGGGCCAGCTGGTCATACTCAAGAGCACGGTGCCTCCCGGGACGACCCGCGGGATGGTTCTTCCGCTGCTGGAGGCGGACGGCCTGGCCCACGGGCGCGATTTCGGGCTCGCCTACTGCCCGGAGCGGCTCGCCGAGGGAGCCGCCCTGCGCCAGCTGCGCACGCTGCCGGTCGTCGTCGGCGGCTGCTCGCCCGACGCGACCGCTGCCGCGGCGGCGTTCTGGCAGCGGACGCTCGGGGTGCGCACGGTTGCGGTCCAGACCCCCGAGGCAGCCGAGTTCGTCAAGCTCGCCGATAACTGGTGGATCGACGTGAATGTGGCGATCGGCAACGAGCTGGCTCAGATGTGCGCCGTGTTCGGCGTCGATGTGCTGGAGGTCATCGACAGCGCCAACACGCTGGCCAAGGGCGATGGCAACGTGAACATCCTGCTGCCGAGCGTCGGCGTGGGGGGGTCGTGCCTCACGAAAGATCCGTGGATGCTGTGGCGGACGGGGCGCGACAAGGGCGTGCACCTGCGCACGATCGAAACCGCCCGGATGGTCAACGACGGTATGCCGCGATACACGTTCGAGCTGCTGCGCAGCGAGCTGGCCAAGCTCGGCAAGGACATCGCCGGGGCGGTGGTGGCCGTCCTCGGCCTGTCGTTCAAGAGCAATACCGGAGACCTCCGGATGACCCCCGTGAAACCGGTTGTCGACGCGCTGCTCGCGGCCGGCGCGGAGGTCCGCGTCTTCGACCCGCTGGTGGCCGAGGCCGACACGGCGGCGTGCGTCGGGATGCCGCCGGCCGCGACGCTGGCCGAGGCCGTCGAGGGAGCGGACTGCGTCGCCGTGCTCGCGGGCCACCGCGAGTTCACCGGCCTCGACTTCGCCGGTCTCGCCCGCCGGGTGGCGATGCCCTGCCTCGTCCTCGACGGGCGTGCGTACTATCCGGCCGAGGTCATCGAAATGCTGCGGCGCCTCGGGTTCGCCTACCGCGGCATCGGCCGGTGACACGTGGCCAGGGTCGTTGTCACCGGTGGTTGCGGCTTCATCGGAAGCCATCTCGTCGAGTGCCTCGCGGCGCGGGACGAGGTCACGGTGTATGACCTCGCCGGGCCGCCGGTGGACCAGCGGGACAGGGACGCGGGCGTGAGCTACGTCCGCGGCGACATCACAGACGCCACCAAGCTTCGTTCGGTGATCCGCGACGGAGTCGACGTCGTGTACCACCTTGGTGCGATCGTCGGCGTCGACAGGTACCTCACCAGGCCCACAGACGTCATCGATGTCAACGTGTGGGGTACCCGCAATGTGCTCGAGGCGGCGCTGGAGGCGCGAGCCAAGGTGGTTCTCGCGAGCACGAGCGAGGTGTACGGCAAGAACGACCGCACGCCCTGGGCCGAGGACGCGGACCGGGTGCTCGGCAGCACCGCCACGGACCGGTGGGCGTACGGCACGAGCAAGGGCCTGGCCGAGCATCTGACCTTCGCCTTCGCCCGCGAGCGGGGATTGCGTGCGACGGTGGTCCGCTATTTCAACGTCTACGGCCCGCGGCAGCGGCCCGCCTACGTGATCAGCCGGAACCTGCACCGTGCGCTGCGCGGGCTGCCGCTCATCGTGTACGACGGCGGCCGTCAGAGCCGGTGCTTCACGTTCGTCAGCGATGCCGTCCAGGGGACGCTGCTGGCCGCCGCCAGCTCCCGGGCCGATGGTGAGTGCTTCAACCTCGGCGCGCGCGAGGAAACGTCCGTGGCCTCGGCCGTTGAGCTGCTCGGCGAGCTGACCGGTATGGCGCAGCCGCCGGTGCCCTTCGACACCGCCCGGCGGCTCGGGGACCGGTACGCGGACATACCCCGCCGCGTGCCGGACACGGCCAAGGCCGAGGCGCTGCTCGGCTGGCGGTGCGGCACGACGCTGCGGGACGGGCTGGCGCGGACGATCGCGTGGGCGCGGGCCAACCCCTGGTGGCTCGACCTTCCAGCAGACGACCGGGTATGAGGGCGGGAGGCGGGCAGTGACCGTGACCAGCGGCCGGCGCTGCCGGGCGCTAAGGCTGGCCGGGGCGGGCGGGGCCGTTCGGCGCGGCCGGCGGGCCGTCCGGGACGAGATCCATCTCATCGGGCACGCGGAAGCCGAGTTCCTGCGTGCAGAAGCGTTCCCACTCGGCCGTCACGGCGTCGAACAGCACGTCCTCGCCACGCCGCATCGAGGATGTCACGGTCAAATCATCGTGCAGGAAGACCACCGCGTCGGCGTCCTGCCCGGCCGTGGCCTCGCCCGGCGTGCCGTCGCCGGACCTGGCCTGGCTGGCCCAGCCGGGATACTGGCGGACCTGCGCGGCCAGGTAGGCGCGGCAGTAAGGACGCCACGAACGGTCCGCTGGCCCATCCGGGTCCGCCTCGTCCTCCGCCTGGCGGAGCACCCGCGCGGCCTCGAGATGCCCTGCCGCGAGCGCGATCTGGTATGGGCGGCGCTGCTCGCGGCCGACAGCGAACGGGTCGCTGCCGTGATCGAGCAGCATCGCGATGATGGCCAGGTCTCCCCGGCCGGCCGCCCAGTCCAGGGCGGCCCAGTCGTCGCCGTCGCGTGCCGCGACGTCCGCGCCGTCGTCGAGCAGCGTGCGGACCCGGTCGGCGTCGCCTTCCCGGACTGCGTCGATCAACGGGTGGCGGCTCGCCTCGGGCACATGGGGCTCGTGCATGACGTGCTCCTCCTCAGACACCACGACCGGCCCGATTTGGTCTGTCCACGGTGTGGCTGGCCCTTCGCGCACCGCCGACGCGTCCATATCCTACGGAGCCGGCCCGGCCGGCGCACGCACGGCGGCCGGGGATCGCTGACCTGTTCGCCCAGTTTCCGCAATCCGAGGGGAGCGCTATGAATCCACGAGTGGCGCGGGCAATCAGCGGCCTCGAGAGCGTGCCGTGCCTGCTTGTCGACGACCTTGCCAGTGCCGCGGACTACTACCGTGAGGTTCTCGGATTCACCAGCGCCGAGATCCTCGGCGACCCGCCGGCCGCGGTGCTCGCCCGCGCCCCGGGCGGTTCGGCCCTGCTCCAGCTGGCCTCGCCCGGTGCACGCGGGTATGCGCGCCGGCGTTTCGGGCCACGGGCCTGGGACGCCGTCTTCTACGTGCGGGACGCCGATCGCGCCGCGGCCGCGTTGCGCGCCCGGGGCGCGCTCGTGCAGGTCGGCATCGGGGTCACGCACGTCTCGGAGTTCACGTTCGAGGTGCGCGATCCGTGGGGGAACATCCTCGCCTTCGCCGCCACCTCCGGCGGGCTGCGTTCGGCAATGAGCCGTGGCGTGCGGCGGGCCGTGCCCGCCGCGGTCCGGGCCGGCATCAGGAACTGGCGTCTCGGCCGGGCGGAGCGGCCACATCTGCGGGAGTTCGGTGAGTTCTACGCGCAGCTCACCGACCACCGCGACATCTTCTACATGTTCTTCGCCGAAGGCCTCTTGCACTGGGTGGTCAACGCCGTTCGGCACATCCCGGAAGACGTCAATCTCGTTCTCGTCGGCTCGGCGCTCACGCCAGACGAGCAGCAATTCATCCGGGCGAATCTCAACCGGCCGTTCCACAATATACGGCTCGGCGTCGACGACAACACGACGTGGGAGTTCCTGTTCGAAACGAACCGCCACAACTTCGGCTATATCGATATCGACTGCTTTGTTCTCGAACCCAAGGTGTTCGCCGACATGACGCACATCGAGGACACGACGGCAGTCAACGTCATTTGGGCGTACGACGCTACACCGGAACTTGCCGTCGGGTGCTGCCACTTCGTCTTCGTGAACGCTGCCGTCGTCGAAGCCATGCGCTCCAGGGGCCTCTACGTCAGCCCGACGAACTACGAGTGGAGCGGCTCCAGGATGCCCTATATGCACAACCGCACCTACTGCCGCATTCCTACGTCCAGGCAGCGGCGGCAATTGCTGTCCGTTCTGCCACCGGACGATCACGGCAGGCCCGTGCCACCGGGCGGCTCACCGTTCTTCGACACCCTCGTCGCCTATCAGGTGGCAGCGGCCGCGGCCGGATACCCGATTCACCGCGTGCGCCAGCTCGAACACCGCACACAGGCGACGCTCGGCGAATACGGCAGCCAGCGGGAGTGGCAGCAGGATATGTCGGATGAATTGGTGCACATAGGTGGAGTGAGCTACTACTGGAAGCTATTCCATATGCCCGAGTTCCGGAAACTCTACCTGGCTGCGGAGTACACTCTGCTGGCCAACTGCGCCGGCCGGCTCCCGCCGTATTACGCCGAGCGGCTCGGCGTGCTGGAGTCGGAACTCGGCCACCTCGGGATTTCGCCGGCCCAGGCGGCCAGCCTCGTCGGGCACCATCTGACCTCCGAGCGCGGATTGTCCGGGCCGGTCGTGGACCGGCTGCTCGGCCGGGCGCCGGAGCCTGCGGCCGGGCCGTCGCGGCAGTGAGCACGGCGACTCGAAAGGCTACGGTCATGCCCCCTGTCCCAGGTATGTCAAGCGAGACCCGAGGGCGCTATGCGGGCCTCATCGATGCGCTGATCAGAGACGGCCGCAGTGATCTGGCCGGCCAGTGTGCGCGGCTCGCGGTAGCGCAGGGCATATGGGACTGCGCGCAGCAGCGGCCGCTGGAGTATGTCACCGGGGTGAGCGCGCGGCCGGTCTACGAGCCCGCGCAGTTCTGGTTCGTCCACCACCTCGAGGCGAACTACGACAAGATCCGCGACGAGATCGACACCGTCACAGATCCGTCACGTCACGGCTTCCGCCCGGTCGACGAGCCGCTGCTCGGGTCCGGGCGCTGGGACCAGGTGGTCTTCTACGAGGCGGGCCGGCGCCAGGACGCCGCCTGCGACCTGTTCCCGGTCCTCACCGACGTCATCGACCAGATCCCCGAGGCAACCACGCTCGGGCCGGGCGTCGTGACGCTGTCGTGGCTGCACCCGGGAACCCACGTGATCCCGCACTGCGGCCGGACCAACGCCGACTTGCGCGTCCACCTGGGACTGCGGGTTCCGCCCGGGGTCTCGATCCGCGTGGGCGACCAGCACCTGACCTGGCAGGAGGGCAAGTGCATCGTTTTTGACGACTCCTTTGAGCACGAGGTCTGGCACCGCGGCACTCAGCCGCGCATCGTTCTGCTCCTCGACGTTCCGCACCCGGAACTCGGCGAGCACCAGCGGCGTGCTCTGCTCGCCCGGCGGCGGACGGCGTCGCAGCAGGTGGCGAGCTATATGGCCGATCACGGCCTGCGGCGGGTGGAGACCGACGGCAGTGGCATCGTCATGCGCCCCGCCGCCCGGATCGAGTCGCTCGTCCGCAGGTACATGGCGGAGACGGGGGCCACGGCGGTCGAACTCGGCGCGGACGGGCTGGCTTTCGAGCGGCCGCCGGGGAGCCCGGGAGGCTCACCGGCGGCGGGAGCCGGGGCCGCCATCAAGGAGGGCCACCGCGGATGACCCTGGCCGAGATGGAGCGCCAGATCGCGCAGGTGTGGGCCGGCGGGCTCGGAATCGGGCGGCCCGGGCCGGCCGGCGGCTTCTTCGAGCTCGGCGGTAACCCCTTGCACCCGGCCCACATCGTGAGCCGCACCGAAGAGCTCGCCGGGGTGAGTCTTTCCTCCCGTAGCGTGCTTGAGTCGGGGAATGTTCATGAGATGGCGGCGCACGTCTGGCGGGTGCGGGATGCGGCCAATGACAGCGCGAGCCGAGTGACGGCGAGATGACCGACCCAATCCCATATGCCAGGCCGTACTGGACGGCGCAAGAGGAAGCAGCGCTCGTGGCTGTCCTGCGTTCCGGATGGTGGACCGCGGGCGCCACGGTCGACCGGTTCGAGAAAGCCCTTGGCGAGGCCGTCGGCGCGCCCGAGGTAGTGTGCGTGTCCAACGGAACGGGTGCCATCCACGCGCTCTTGCACCTGCTCAGGCGACCGCGCGGGCGCAGTCTTTTCGTCACGCCCGCCCTCAATTTCGTGGCTGGGCCCGCAGCCGCGATGCAGGCCGGGTACGACGTCGCACTCACCGATATCGACCCGGCCACGCTGAACATGTCGCCGTGTTCGCTGTCGGCTGTGCTCGGCCGGCTCGCTCACCGGTATCAGCAGATCGTCGTCATGCCCGTCCATTTCGCCGGCCTGCCGGCCGACCTGGATCGCCTCGCGGGTATCGCGCACCGGTATGAGGCCGAGGTGGTGGAGGACGCGTGCCAGGCATTCATCGCGCGCTACTCACCTGGCGGCGCGGCCGTCGGCACCCACCCGGCCAGCCTCGGTGCCACATTCA
Source organism: Streptosporangiaceae bacterium (assembly GCA_035308365.1). Taxonomy (GTDB): domain Bacteria; phylum Actinomycetota; class Actinomycetes; order Streptosporangiales; family Streptosporangiaceae; genus PALSA-505. The sequence continues at coordinate 54,327 of DATGGU010000036.1, read as the reverse complement.
GCTTCCATCCGACGAAACCGGTGGCCACGGGGGAAGGCGGCGCGATCGCTCTTGCCGACCGCGACCTGGCCAGCCGGCTGCGCCGGTACCGGAACCACAACATACAGCGGGCTGGGCTGGTCTCACCGATGGCCTACGACAGCGACGGGCAGCCGAACCCGTGGTTCTACGAGGTTGCCGAGCCCGGGTTCAACCTGCGCATGTCCGAGTTCCACGCGGCTGTGGGCCTCGTTCAGCTGGCGCGCCTGCCGGAGAGCCTCCGCTACCGCCGGATCCTCGCTGAACGCTACCGGCGCCATTTGACCGGGCTTTGCGGCCTGCGTTTCGTTCCCGCGGCGGATGATGAGAGGTCCGCGCTCCATCTCTTCCCCGTCTCATTCGACCTCGATCGAATCGGCCTGTCCAAACGGCAGATATTTTCGCACTACCGAAAACGCGGCGTCGCCCTGCAGGTACACTACACCCCACTCTATGAGCTGCCCGTGTTCGCCAGCCTGGAGGGAAATAGAGGGGACACCTACCCAGGTGTCGAGCGGATTTCGCCAGGCCTGGTAAGCTTGCCGCTTTTCATGGGCCTCACGGAGGCCGAGCAGGAACTGGTGATTTCCATCACTCTCAATCTGCTCGGCGGAAACTAACCCGGCTCGTGTTCCATTCTGAGCACCGCGTGAAAGATCTCGCCGAAGACGGGAAGCACCGTGGGGAACTCGCCACAAGCGAGCGCGGTCGCGTCCGCCGCATAGCAGGCGTCCGCGTCAGGCTGGGCCACCGGCCAGTCGAAGCTGATCCAGTTCACGCCCGGCCGCACGGCTCCGGCCGGCACGCCGACGCTCTCGCTGCTCCACCGCCGCTGAGCCTGAAGCTCGCCGATCCCGGTGTCATTGCAGGATACCGACACGGCGCCGGAAACCGGGGTGGGCATGCGATACGTGACATCGAGTACTCCCCGGCAAGGACCGCTCGCGGCAAATGCCAGCAGGGACCGCCGGGCGCTCGCCCGGTGATAGAAGCTCCCCGCCGTACAGTTCGGCGGCAGGTGGCCACGCGAATCGGGCAGTTCGAGCAGGTCGATTGTGGCAGCGCCATCGCCGGCAACGTCACCGACCTCCTGCGCCAGGCACTCCCGCAGCACCCACAGCTCCACGCTGAGGCCACGGCTGACCGCCAGCGGGACGGCAAAGTCAGCGACCTCGGGCCTGGCGATGAGTTCGCCGGCGACCGGGTGGATCCAGGCAGGTCGCGAGCAGCTGAGCAGATCGAGCACCGCACTCATGAGCGGGGCCAGGCCTGGATCGGCCGCGAGCGCGGCGCGGAGCCGGGGACGTACCACCGAAGCAGGCTGCGCCTGATAGGCAAGGTGCACCGCGGCGTGGGCGTGCGCGAACGCCCGCGCCGCCCGGCCCACGCCGGACTCCGTCTGCGGGAGGCCGGAGCCGGAACCGAGGAGCGCCGCGGCGACCGGCGCCATCGCGCGCTCCATCCCAAGATCGGTCAAATGGCAGTAGTCATGGAAGAAGCGCTCGTCCGGCAGCTCGGGCAGGTCTGCCGATGCCAGCTCGCGGCGCAAGTCGACACAGGAGAATCCATTCTCCGCCGCGAAGGTGGCCAGCAGCTGCTGCACCTCGCGCACCGCCCTGGGCGGGTAGCGGATGAAAAGACCGCAGACCGCGTCTCTGGAATCCTCGAGTTCCGCGCGCGCCACTGCCCCCTTTCCACTGCTCTCTGCCAGCCGCCCTAGCAGCTGGCCAGGGACCGGGCTAGTCCCCCCGTCCAGCTCACGCAGGCTGGCCACCAGGGACTGCGCCTCGCGCCACTGGTTGCCGGCGCAGGCCTGGACGGCGCGCTCATACAGCTCATACCAGCGCGCCAGCCGGCCGGCCGGCAGGACGGGCACCTCCACGTCGCCCGGCGGCCGCCACCCGCGCAGGTTGAACTCCGGGATCACGACGATGATCTCGGCACCGTACCCGCGATGGAGTTCCGCCAGTTCGGCGCAGAATTGCCGCGCCCGCGGCAGCACTACGGCATCGATGAACGCCCGGCGCATCGCGCCGTAGCCACCGCATCGCAGGGCCTGGGCGAGCAGATCCCGGATCTCGGTCACGGCCGGCAGGCACGGCTCGCGGCTGGTGTCCTCCGGCGGGAGCGACCAGTTGTTGCCGGCGAAGGCGATGACGATATCTGGCCTGGCCACCGGGAGCTGGCGGAGGACAGTGATCAGGTCGGCCGCGCCGGCGCCGGTCTTCGCCAGGTCCACGACCTGGAAGCGGCCGGGGGCTGCGGCGGCAAGGCGCCGCCTGAGCGCGGCCGCGGGGTTGAAGACGGGATCCAGCGGCCAGCCGCGGGCGGCCGACTCACCGATGAGAACCACCCGCCGCGCCGTGCCCGGCGGCGGGACGTACCCGTCCTGCGCCCAATCCGCGCGCTGCGGCGCAGGGATATCATCGCGGGGGCGGAGAGCGACTCCCCCCTCCCCCGGCTCGGCCAGCCAGGCGCCCACCGGGCCGGCCTCGTCCTGTTCGCCCGGCCGGGCGGAGCTGGCCCATCCAGAACCAGCCCACTGCGGACCAGTACCGGCGTGACCGCTGCTGCGCCGCAGCTTTTGCAGCTCTGCCAGCAATTCCCTGCCGCGCTCGTCGCCGAGTAGCTGCGCGAGCCGGTCGGCGTTCGGCCGCAGCCGTTCGTAGAATGGCATACCGCTCCTAGAAGAACGTGTAGACGGCACGGCTGATGGCGGCGCGGTCAGCGGGCGGGGCGATCTGGCTGGCGCAGGACTCCCAGGCAGGCAGGACGTTCTCGCGCAGCAGGAGCAGGTCGCCGAGCACCAGCGCATCGAGCTGGCACCTGATAAAGGTCCCCAGCGCATCCGACGGGTCGCACACGATCGGCTCCCCGCGCATGTTGAACGAAGTGTTCAGCAAGATGGGAAACCCGGTTATCGCGCCGAACCGGGTGAGCAGCCCGTGGAAAAGCGGGTCATCCGCCGCGTCAACGGTCTGCACCCGGGCCGAGCCGTCGACGTGGGTTATCGCCGGCAGCGCCGGGCCATTCCTGACCTGCGCCGTCTCCAGCATGAACGGCGAGGGCCAGTCGATGTCGAAGAACTCCCGGCAGCGCTCCGCCACCACCGCCGGGGCAAAGGGCCGGAAGGCCTCGCGCTTCTTCACCAGGGCATTGATCCGGTCACGCATCGTCGGATCGCGGGGATCGGCCAGGATGGAGCGGGCGCCCAGTGCCCGCGGCCCGAACTCCATGCGGCCCTGAAACCAGCCGATCACCTGACCACCGGCGAGGAGTTCGGCGGTGGCGGACAGGAGTTCCCCCTCCCGCCCGGTGAAGTCTTGGTAGCTCGTGCCCGCGGTAGCGAGCGCGGCACGGACCCCGGCGGTGTCATAGGACGGGCCGAGGCGCGCGTCGGTGAGCTGGTGGCGGACGAAGGTGCCGCTCAGCCGGTGATGGACGACGGCGGCCGCGCCCACGCTGCCGCCCGCGTCGCCCGCCGCGGGCTGTACGAACACCTTACGGAACGGCCCTTCGCGGCGCAGGCGGCTGTTCGCCACGCAGTTGAGAGCGACCCCCCCGGCATAGCTGAGATAGTCGCTCCCCGTCGCCTCCCGCAGGTAACGGATCTTGCCCAGCAACAGTTCCTCGGTCAGCACCTGCAAGCTGCTGGCGACATCCTCGTGGAACGCCTCGATGGGATCGTGGGCATCGCGTGGCCGCGCCCCGAGCAGCTCGCACAGGGCGCTGGAGTACATCTGGTCGCTGCGCCCGAAGTCGAAGTACGCCAGGTTGAGACGGTACTGGCCACCGGGCAGGTCCGTCACCAGGGTTCGCAGGGTGTCGAGGTAGCGGGGCTGGCCGTACGGGGCGAGGCCCATGACCTTATTCTCGTCGCTGTTTACCTCGAACCCGAGAAACGACGTGAGCGTGCTATAGAGCAGGCCAAGCGAATGCGGGAACACTACCTCGTCGAATAGTTCGAGGCCGTCAGCTCCAGCCCGCCCGTAGCTGGTCGTCGCCCATTCTCCCACGGCGTCCGCGGTCAGCAGGGCCGACTCGGGAAACCCAGACTGGTAGAAAGCGCTTCCGGCATGCGCCTCATGATGCGTAATGGCGGTAACCGGGCCGTCGTACCCGAGCAGCTCACGGATTTGCCGAAACGGCCGGCTGGCGTCCAGCCGGAACATCGTCTCTGGTGTCGCGCTCGGGAGGGCTGGCAGCCCCATCCACAACTGACGGCCGAGCCGGGCGGCCGGATTCTCGTAGTAGGCCAGATGGTCGATGTCGCTGATCCGGATCTTGCTCTCGGCCAGGCACGCACGGAATGCATTCGCCGGCATCATGGGATCGTAGCGGCGCCGGGTAAAGCGTTCTTCTTGCGCGGCAGCTACCACCCGGCCATCCCGGATAATTGCGGCGGCAGCGTCATGGTAAAGAGCCGAGATACCCGCGATGATCATCGACGTCTCCCGTCTAATTACCACGCATACCGTATGTTAACGTGACATGCAACATGTTAGCCTGATATGCCACGGGCTGGACGGTTGCCGGGTGGCGTGATTTCCGCGGTTCTGGAACGGTCCAGCTCATACGCGGGCGCCTGGCATCCGCGGATTCGGTAGCTGCCGGCGAGGGGGTGCTGTCTGGTGACTGGGCAAGCACCTGGCGATGCCCTGCCGCTTTCCATCGACCAGGAGCGGATGTGGCTCTTCGATCGCCTGCTCACCGCCTCGGTCAGCTGCGAGGCGCCGGTTGCCGCGCGGCTTCGCGGCCCGCTGAACCTCGCCGCCCTCGATGCCGCCATCGGGTTCGTCCACGCACGGCACGAAGGCATGCGCACCAGGTTCCCGTGCTTCGGCGACGTTCCCTGGCAGGTCATCGACGGCTACGTCCCGGTCCGCGTCGGCCTGGTCGACTTCAGCGGGCTCTCTCGCGCCGAGCGGGAGCGCGAGCTTGCCTCGGTCGCTGCCCGCGTGAGCGCCAAGCCCTTCGACCTCGCCGCCGGGCCGCTGAGCCGCACGGTCGTGGTCCGCCTCGGTCACGACGACCACGTCGTGCTGTGGTGCGTGCATCACCTGGCCGCTGATCTATGGTCCATGGACCTGATGGCCAGTGAGTTTTCAGCCGGATACCAGCGGGCGGGCCAGGGCGTGCCCCCCCGGTTCCCGCCGCTGACGTGCCAGCCAGCCGAATTGGGCATCCGGCAGCGATCGCGGCTCACTCCCGGGCGGATGCAGCGCCAGCGCCGGTACTGGCGCGACCACCTTGCCGGGTCGAGCTGCGTCCCGCTGCCGGCCGACCATCCCCGCCCTCCGCTGCCGGGCCTGGGCTCGCGTGTCCACCAGGCCAGCCTGGACCCCGGGCTCAGCGACGGCCTTCGCAGGCTGAGCAGAGAGCAGGGCGTCACCTTGTTCGCTGTGCTGCTCGGTGCGCTGGGCGCCCTGGTTCACCGCTGGACCGGGCACGACGACCTGGTCGTGGTCTCGGTCACGGCCGGCCGGCGCAGCCGGGCCGCGGAGCAGGTGGTGGGCATGCTCACCGAGTGCCTGGTAGTGCGGATCAACATGGCCGGCGACCCCGGGTTCACCGAGTTGGTGGCCCGGGCCGGGGCAGCCGCGCTGGACGCGTTCGACCACTCCAGCCTGCCCTTTGCTGAGATCGTCGGGCAGATCGATCCCGGCCGGGAACTCGAGCCGAGTCCGCTGCGCCAGGTGGGCCTTTCGCTGAGCAACACACCGCGGTCGCAGCCGCCGGTAACCGGGCTGCGCATCGAGGCCATCCCGGAATCCCCGGCTGAGCTGGGCATCTCCGAGGCCGACCTCTGGCTGGACGTGTTCGACAACGGGGTGAGCCCGCTCGCTGTCCGGCTTCAGCTGGATGACCGCCTCTTCGAGCCCGAGTCCCTGCGGCTGACGATGCAGCGGTTCACCACATTGCTGCGCTGCGTGGTCGCCCGGCCCGCCACGCGGCTGTCCGGTCTGCCGTTGCTCGGCGAGGAGGAGCGGTGCAGCCAGGACCGCTGGGGCCGCGGAGAACTGGTCTGGGGTGGCGCCTGCGCGGGTGGCGACCCTGTGCCGGATTCCCCACGGGCAGGCACGTTGAGCGGCTGGCTCGATGAAGTGCGCCGGCGCGAGCCGGACAAGATCGCTATTACCTGCGCCGCCACCCAGCTCACGTACCGGGCGCTGGCCGTGTGCGTGGAACGGCTGGCCCAGCGGCTGCACAGCGCGGGGATCGGCCAGGGAGATCTCGTATACGTACGGTCACGAGACCCGGTGGCGGGACTCGCCGGCGGCCTCGCGGTGGCCCGGGCCGGCGCGATCATGGCATGGAGCGCGCACGACGCTGCCATCCCCGGCGAGGCCGGCCTTCCAGCCGCGCTCCAGCTCGGCCTGGGGCCGGTCATGCGCGAGCGGGCTGCGGGCGGCCCAGCACAGGCGGAACTCGAGTTCTGCCCGTCGCCTGGTCTCGCCCGCACCGGGCCGCTCGCCGCCGTGCCACCGGACCACCTCAGCTGCTTCGTCACCTGTGGTGGGCGCCTCGTGGGCTACCCGAACCGCATGCTGCGCGCCATGGCCACGATGACCGCCCGGCGGCTCGGCGGGCTCGCCTGCGGCCGCGTGCTCGTCTGCGCGCAGCCAGGGTGGTCTGTGTACCCCGCTGAGCTGCTCGTCCTGCTCATGGCGGGCTGCCAGCTCGTGCTCGGCACAACCCCCGGCGATGGCAGCCCGGGCAACCCGGATGACACGGACGGGCCAGGGAGGGCGGGCTGTCCGGTCATGCTGGTCCCGTCAGGCCTGGCGGAGAGCTGGATGTCGGCCGGGTGGCGGGCGCCGCGGACGACGGTGATCATGACCGACTCCGGGCTGCCGGCCGCCGCCGCCCGGGCACTGGCGAACGCGGGGACGCCGGCGTGGATCCGTTACGCGCCGGCCGGTGTGCCCGGATGGGTGGCCATGAGCCCGGTCCGGCTCCCCGCCGATGCCGAGCGCGGACGGCTGGTCTACGGGCGGCCGCTGGGAGTGCCGCAGGTGCGGGTTCTCGACCAGGAACTGCGCCCAGCCCTGACCGGGACCGAGGGCAGCGTCTGTCTTGGCGGCGACGTGCTGCCCTGGGGCTTTGTCTCCCAGCCCGGGGAGACCGCACGGTCCTTCGTTCCTGATCCGGAAGGAAGCGGACGCCGTCTGTGGCTCACCGGCGAGCGGGCCCGGTTTCGCTGGGACGGGATCCTGGAACCGGCCACGTCCTGCGACAGCTGCTTCGAGGTCGCCGGATACTGGGTGAACCCGGCCGAGGTGGAGAGGTGCATCGCAGGCCACCCGGGAGTCGCTGAAGCGGCGGTCCGGCTGCTGAGCCTGACGGCGGACGGAGGGGTACTCGTGCCGGCGGTGGTGGCCTTTGTCGTGCCAGCCACAGAGCCCTGCCCATCGGCGGAGGAGATATTGCGCTTCGCGGCGGCGCGGTTGCCCTGGTACGCGGTTCCCGCCGTGCTCGCCCGGGTCGGCGCCATTCCGCGCCGCGCCGACGGGACCCCGGACCGGCGGCTGCTTCCATCGCCTGACGCGGTGCTGCCGGCCGGGAAGCGAATGCCGGGAACGCCGACGGCCGTCGCCGTCGCGGATCTCTTCCGTGCGCTGCTTGGAACCGGCCCCGTCTACCACGATGACAACTTCTTCCGGCTCGGCGGGACATCGATGGACGCCGTCCGGCTCTCGTCCGCCATCCGCCGCCGTTTCGGCGTCGACGTCCCGCTGTACGAGCTCATGACCGCGCCTACCACCGCCGGCGTCGCCGAGGCCGTAGAGGCAGCCCGCGCCCGCCGGCCAGTTACGGAATGAACACGATGCGAACCAATCCGTGGCGGGTCATCCGTCGTGCTGCGGCTGTTCCCGTCCTGCCTGTCGGCGACGTCGGCAAGGCCATCTGGTACTACCAGCGCTTTTTCGGTTTCTCACCCGTTCTCAGCGGCGAGCCGGACCAAGGCGCCGCCTTGGTCCGCGGTCACGGCGTCACCATACAGTTGCGCCTGGCCGACCAGGCGTCGTGTCATGACCAGCCGGATCATCGCACCGGCCCGGACGCCACGGTGCTGGTCGCTCAGCCGGGACGCATGCGGCGCAAGCTCGATGATCTCGGCGCTCATCTGATCGGCCCCGCCGAGTTCGGCCCCGAGTGGCAGCACTTCTTCGGCTTTCGCGACTGCTATGGGAACCGGGTGGCCGTCGGCCCAGTGGGCGGGGCACTGGCGGCGGCCAGGCGGCAGGCCACCCGGCCGGCCGACGCCCTGGCGCTGATTCTGCACAGACGGCGGACGGCCCGGCTCGAGAGACATCACATGAACGAATTCCGGGCATTCTACGAAAGCCTTGAGCAGAAACGCGATATTTACTATATGCTGTTCACCAGCGGGTTGCTGCACTGGGTGGGCAAGGCGATTAGCTATGTCCCGGGCAATGTTAACCTCGTGTTGCTGGGCTCCGATTTGCCGGACGACGAGCTCTCCTGGGTCCGCGATCATATAGATCGCCCGTTCCACCACATCCGGCTTCGGCTGGACCAGTCAGCGGCCTGGGAATTCCTCTTCGCAGTCAACCGCCACAACTTCGGCTGGATAGACTGCGGCTGCTTCGTTCTCGACCCCCGGCTGTTCGGTGAACTCGCCCTGATAGACCGGCGAACGTCACTGAACTGCACCTGGTCCTGGGATTCAGGCCTGGGGTTCCCGATCGCCAGCACCCACCTGCTGTTCGTCAATGCAGAAGCAATCGCCGAAGTGCGGAAAATGGGCCTGCCCGCCTCCCCCGCGGTGTGCTCTTATGGGCTGCTAAATCGTCAGGTAGAAGGGCGGCGCTGCTATGCCAGAACGCCGTCTCACGCTGAAGTTCAGCAACTTCGCAGGGTGCTGCCATCCGGCAGCTCGGGGCTTCCCGTGGCGCCGGGGAACATGCCGTATTTCGACATGATGGTGATGTACCAGCTCCTCGCCCGCACCTGCGGCTTCGGCCTGTCACGAATTCGCGGGCTGAAGTCACTCGGGCACGTGCAGGGACGCCCGGTCGAGGACGAAAGCTCCGACGAGCTCTTCTACCTGGGCGGCCTCGGGGACGCGGACGTGCTCGAGGAGTTCAGTGGGTACTTCCACGATCAGGGCGTCCGGCTGCTCTATCTCATAGCCGAGCACGTGACCTTGACCGGGGCGGCGGATTCGCTTCCCGAACGCTACCGGCACAGGCTGGAACAGATTCGCGCCGAGCTTGCCGGCTATGGCCTCACCGGCCCCGATGTCGAGCGGGCCGCCCGCAGGCACCTCACGCAGGCAGCGGGGATGTCGGCCGCCGGCGCCGCGGCCGTGCTCGGCGGCCCTGACGGTCCCGGGGGCCCAGCCGCCCAGGCTCGGTGAGGGCTCGCTACCGCGGTCAGGGCGTGTTCCTGAGGCTGTACTGTTCCATGATGCGGGCCGTCATGCCACGCACCGTGCGCGTTTCGAGGACGGCGCGAACGGACAGGTCCAGGTCGAGGTCCTCTTCCAGGCGCGCGACTATGCGTATTGCTTGCAGTGAGTTGCCGCCCAGCTCGAAGAAGTCATCTTCCGGCCCGACCGCATCTATCTCAAGAACCTCCGCCCAGGCCGCCATGACCAGTTGTCCGAGGCGCTCTTCTTCTGCCACCAGCCCGCCCATGATGTGCGCCGCCAGGCGGTGTTCCGCCAGCGAATGTCAGCCTGCAACTGAGATGCCGAACCTAGCACCCTGGAGCCCCTGGCCTAAGCCCCTGCCTATGTGGCAGCGGCGCCAAGCCGGTTTACCGTGAGCTGGGCGGCGTGCGCGGTCAGGCCCCGTTCTTCGGTGAGGTGGCGGTAGGCGGCCTCCTTGGCTGCCGCGGGTGTCATCCCAAGGCGGCCCAATTCCGCCACCACCAGCTTGCGGCGCTCGACATAGGAATCAGGCAGCCCGTCAGCAGCGTCGAGTGCCACCATTTCGCCGAGCAGATAACGCTGCCTGATTCCCGGGTCGCGGTAGAGCGCACCGAAGTCGGTTACGCCGCTTCCGTAGCTCACGCCACCGATGTGAACCAGCTCATCGGAGATCTCCTCGTAGTCGTAGCCGGTGCCGCCCGGCCCGCGCCGCTGGAGGTGGCGCACTCGATGGCCGCCGAACCCGAGGGTTCGCGCTATGAGCTGAGGCATGATCATTGTGTCGAAGTACGGTCCCTCACGCTCTGGCGAGGTAGGCAGCCCGGACTCATCCGGTGGCACAATCTTGAGGAGCTCACGGCGAAGCCGCCGGGTCAAGTATTCGCTGTATTGTATCCCGCCCTTAGTCTGGCATATGAGCGGGTCAACTGAATAGCAATTCGGGCTCACCCCGAGCCGGGTCGCCCGCAGCGCCGCCACGGCCTTAATGTTGATAAACTGAAAATAGGTAGCGGCAAGGAAGAACCCGAACCCGGTGTCATACCACCATGCGCCGTTCAGGAAATCATCTGCTGCGATGCCGGTCATCTCGTCGAATAGGTTGCTGTTCAGCACGAGGCAGTCGATGTCGAGCCAGCCGAAATTCTGTTCGTTGGCATCAAACAAAAACGACCACGCGATCTTGTCGTTTATTCTTGGCCGGAGGTTGTAGAACGGATGCGCTACGGTGTCGCGCACCCATTCCTGGTCGGCTTCCGGCAGAGCCGACCCCAGCAATACGAGATTGACGTCGCCGGGAACGTAGCTGAGAGATTTCGCCACCCAGTGCAGCAGGTCACCGGTAAAGAACATGTAGAAGATGTTCCGTTTGTCCGGCAACTGTTGATAGAACTGCCGGAACTCCCGCCGGTACGGCGCCTCGGCGCGTGCATTCTGCCGCCGATGCCAGCCAGTTCGCAGCCGGCTGGTCATCCGCGAGAACTCGTTGCCAGCCACCAGCCCGTCCGCCTCCATTCAGCCTGCTACGGCGGCCGGCCGGAACCCGGCCGGCCCGGCTGCTGCCGCTCCGGATGGACCTGACCGCTCAGGGGTTCTGCGGCCGGCAGCTCCTGAGACGATACTAAAACAAAACAGGCAAGCCTGGTACGATGACATCGCGGAGGAGGAGCCCGACAGTGGGACTGAGAGCACTCTTGGACGCGGCGAACAGGCAGATGACTCCCGCAGTGGCGGGCCGCGAGACTCGCATCGGCAGCGCGGCGTCCTGGGCGATCTGGCAGCCATGTGCGGACGGGCGCCGCTCATGACGGGCCCCGGTGACCGTCGTACCGTCGTGATCGGGGGAACGGGGTTCATCGGGCGCCACATATGCGCCGAATTCGCCGGGGCAGGCCATCAGCTCCTCGTGGTGGCCCGGGATCCCGGTAAAAACACGGGCGGTCACCGGTTCGTATCGCTGGATCTCGCCCACCGCAACGCCCCGGCCGAAGTCGTGCGGCTGTTGCGGGCCGAGCGCCCTGATGTCGTCGTGAACGCGGCCGGAGCTGTCTGGTCTCCGACCGGCGCCGAACTGCAGGACAGCAATGTCCGCGCGGCAGAGCATCTGGTGGCGGCCTTGTCGGCGCTGAGTTCGCCACCCCGGCTCATTCACCTCGGCTCCGTTAACGAATACGCCCCGATGCCGCGGGGTGTGGCCGTGACCGAGAACGCTCCGCTTCGGCCCGTTACCGGGTACGGGCGGAGCAAGCTGGCGGGCTCCCTGGCCGTGCTGCGGGCCCTGGCCCGGGACGAAATGGACGGGATGCTGCTGCGCCTGGCTAACGTGACCGGGCCCGGCTTGCCCCGCGTCAGCCTGCTGGGCAAGGTCGCGGCGCAGCTCGCCACCTGCGCGCGGGAGGGCCGGCCAGGCGTGGTCCGGCTGTACACGATGCGTGCCCACCGCGATTTCGTCGACTGCAAGGACGCGGCCCGCGCGATCCTCGCGGCCGCGATGGCCCCGGTCAGCGGCCGGGTCGTCAACATCGGGCGAGGTCAGGCCGTCAGCGTTCGCCAGCTCGTCAGTCTCCTCATCGACGCCAGCGGCCTGTCCGTGCAGATCGTGGAGGACGAACCGCATACGGCCACCCGCCGGGGGCCGCCAGAGGCCGAGTGGTTAGAGGTCGACCCGCGCACGGCGGGCGAGTTGCTCGCCTGGTCGGCATTCCGCCCCCTGGAGGATTCCATTGGGGAGCTGTGGCTGCACGCCCGCTCCCGGGCCGGCGCGATGACGTGAGCGGAAATACCCGAGCGGACGGGAGGCGGTACACCGATGTCTGTCGTCTGCGGTGTCAAGACCACTCATGACGGCTGCGTCGCGCTCATCGTAGACGGCGCCCTGGTGCTCAGCTACGAGGCCGAAAAAACCGGCAACAACCCGCGGCACGCCGCACTGGCCGACGTCAGCGTCGATGCGGCTCTCAGCGCGGGTGGCATCGCACCAGGGGATGTGGACGTCTTCGCGATAGATGGCTGGGCGGGAGAACGGGTCGTCGCGCCGACCCCCCGCGTGAGCGGTGCCGATGGATGGCTGCCCGTCGCCCCGTACAACGAGCGCCGGGCGGGCGACCCGGTGCTGGCCGAACGGCGGGGGAAAATAGTATTCGACGGCCAGCCGATCGAATACGTCAGCTATACACACGCGGCCGGCCATGTGGCCGGGACTTACTGCGCCAGCCCTTTTGCCCAGCGCGGCGAGGATGCGTTCGTGCTGGCCTGGGACGGGGGAATGTCACCTCGCCTGTACCACGCCGAAAGCAGCGCCGCGGGCTGCCGCATCACCGCCCTGGGTCCCCTCTTCGCCCTGGCCGGCAACGTTTACCCGGTGCTCGCGGCTCACCTTGACCCGTTCCGCTGCGACGATGAGGCGCTGGCCGGCGAAGACATCGGCGATGCGGAACTCTCGCTGCCCGGCCGGGCAATGGCCTATGCCGCGCTGGGTGAGGTCGCCACATCGCTGCTGACGGCGCTCGCGGAGGTCATGCCCGCGGCTGGCGGCAGCGCATCACGGCTGACCAGCTTTCCGGTGGCCCGCAAGATCGCTTCGCTGGGCGCGGCCCACCGGCTGGACTCGGCGTCAATTATCGCGACATTTCAGTTCTACCTGGGCCAGCGCCTGATCGCCGCACTGGCCGACAGGCTGCGCCAGCATGACGCCAAGGCACCGAACCTCTGTTTCACCGGTGGCTGTGCGCTGAACATCGCCTGGAATACGGCATTGCGCTCATGCGGCCTGTTCAGCGACGTATGGGTCCCCCCGTTCCCCAACGACGCGGGATCGGCCCTGGGGACCGCGATGGCCGCGTGCATCGTCTACGAGCGGCGCAGCGTGCTGGCGTGGAATCCGTACAGCGGGCAGCCACTGCGGCCAAGCCGGCCGGCCCCGGGATGGACCGATCGTGCCTGCTCCCTTGCGGAGCTGGCGGGCCTGTTGCACGAAACCGGCGAGCCTGTGGTGTTTCTCAACGGCCGGGCCGAACTGGGGCCGCGGGCGCTCGGAAACCGCAGCATCCTGTGCGCGGCGACGGACCGGCGGACCACCGAAACCCTCAACCGGATCAAGGGCCGTGAATGGTACCGGCCGGTCGCACCCGTTTGCCTGGCCAGCGAGGCGCCCCGCATCTTCGATCCCGGGACGCCCGACCCGTACATGCTGTTCACCCACCGCGTCCGTGATCCCTGGCGGTCCGTGATCCCCGCGGTCGTCCACATCGACGGGACCGCGCGCCTGCAGACCGTCACCCGTGAGCAGAATCCCGGGCTGACGACCCTGCTCGAAGCGTACGAGCGGCGCAGCGCGATCCCGGTCTTGTGCAACACCAGCGCCAACCTCAAGGGGTGCGGCTTCTTCCCTGACGTCGCAAGCGCGACGGGCTGGGGGCGAACACGGTACGTCTGGTCGCAAGGCCGCCTATACGAGCGCCCGCCGAACTGAGGGGAGCAGCATGATCAACATTTTCCAGCCGACGCTGGGGGACGAGGAACTTGCCGCGGTCCGTGCGGTATTCGAGAGCGGCTGGATTGGCCGGGGCCCTCAAACGAAGCTGTTCGAGGATGAATTCGCGCAGCATGTGGGGGTTGGACCCGAGCGCATGACATCGGTCAACTGCTGTACCGAAGCGATGTTCATCGCGATGGAACTGCTGGAGGTGGGGCCGGGCTGCGAGGTGGTGCTTCCGGCGATCAGCTTCGTCGGCGCCGCGAACGCGGTGGCGGCCCGCGGCGCGCGGCCGGTCTTCTGCGACGTGAACCCGTGGTCGCTGAACGCCGGCGTGGCGGACATCGAGGCCAAGCTTTCCAGCCGGACCAGGGCGGTGATCCTCCTGCACTACGGCGGCTACCCAGGAGAGGCGGCGGACGTCGCCGCGCTGTGCCGGGCGCGGGGGATCGCCCTCGTGGAGGACACCGCCACTTCGGTCGCCTCCCGCGTGGACGGCCAGGCGTGCGGGACCTTTGGCGACTTCGGGGCGTGGAGTTTCGATGCCATGAAAATCCTCGTGACCGGGGATGGTGGCATGCTCTTCGCCCGCGATCCGGAGCTCGCGGCGCGCGCTGCCAAGATCGCCTACCTCGGCCTGGAGCAGACCAGCGGGTTTTCTCAGGTGCAGCAGACCGACCGCTGGTGGGAGTTCGAGCTTTCATCGTTCTCGCGCCGGTCCGTCACCAACGACCTCGCCTCGGCCATAGGGCGGGTCCAGCTCCGCCGCCTGCCGGGATTCATCGCCCGCCGCCGGGCCATAGCCGCGTACTACGATTCCGAGTTCGCCGGCGTCCCCGGGCTGCGCTGCCCGCCCCCGTCGCCACCTGGGTCCGAGTCTTCCCACTGGCTCTACTGGATACAGGTAGACGCCGAGATGCGCAACGCGCTGGCCCGGCGCCTGTACGAACGGGGCGTCTACACGACGCTCCGCTATCCGCCGCTGCACAAGGTCCACGCGTTCGCTGACCGGTCCGTCCTGCCGGGTGCCGAGCAAGCAGCGCTCGAGACGCTTTGCCTGCCCATGCACCAGGCGCTCGACGATGGGGCGGTGGACACCGTCGTGAAGGAGGTCCGTTCGGCGGTGACACGGCGACCGCCAGCTGGAGTGCTCCGGTGATGAACAACCACCCGGCGGATCGCCTGCGCGGCACGGAAAGCCTTCCCTGCCGCTGACCCCGCCAGGCAAGGCCGGCCCGGCAGGAGCCGTTACGCCGGCCTCGGGCCCTTTACGTACTCCATCGACGTGACGTAGGAGCGCAGGTGGGCGCGCAGCCTGGTCTCCTGGCTCACCCGAAGGCCCCGGTCGTCCTCGACGATTTCGGCCCCACAGAACCGGAAGTAATCGAGGTAGTCCGCGAATATCTGCTGGCCGCGCAGCATCGCGAGTGGATAGCCGAAGAGGCGTTCGAACCGGCCCCGGTCAATTCCGCTCCAGGTGAGCAGGGCGAGCCGCAGTTCGCGGGATATTATGCCGATATTTTCCGGCGTGTAGCGCTCGCAGCACTCGACCGTCAGCGGATCATCGCGGTAGCGGTGAAACGTCTTGTGCGAGTTCGATATGGAGTAGTGGCCGAGAGTTGACCCGGCGCCGCTGCCGAAACCGATGAAGTCGCCGCCCAGGTCGAAATAATACGACTCGCCACGGAACCGGAGCCCATCCCGTGCGAAATGCCCCAGAGCATATTCTTCATATCCGGCCCTGACGAGAATATCCTGACATAGCTGGAACGACTCGAGCATGTGCGCGAAACGAGCTGACGGCCGGATGCCGCGGCCAATCTGCTTAGCCATTATCGTTCGCGGATCGGCGCGATACGCGTAGACCGTGACGTGAGTCGGCTGCAGCTCGATGCACTTCTCCGCCGACAGGCGGACATCAGCGAGCGACTGTCCCGGCATCGATGTGATGAGATCAAGGTTGAAGTTCTCGATTCCGCCGCGACGGACGGCCCGCGCCGCCTCCTGCGCCTGCTCTGCCGAATGTGCCCGCCCGGCTCTGCGCAGTTCCTCCTCGACGAACGACTGCACACCGATGCTGATCCGGTCGACACCGCTGCGGCGCAGGCAGTCAACCTTCTCGACGGTGAGCGTCTCGGGGCTCGACTCGAAGCTGTGCTCCTGGACAGCGCCGAGATCGAAACTGCTGGCCAGTGTGGCGATGATCCGCTCAAGCTCGTCAGGTGCCAGCCGCGACGGTGTCCCGCCCCCCCAGTAGATGAGCTTTGGCTGGTATCCGAGCTCGCCCAGCCTCGGCCCGTAGTAAGAGATCTGCTCGCACAGCGCGGACACGTACCGGCCACGGACCTCGGTACCGCTGAGCAAATCCCGGACGTCGAGGTCGGCGACGAAGTCACAGAAATGGCATTTGGAGCTGCAGAACGGGACGTGCAGGTAGATGAGCAAATCGCGCGCATGATCGTCCAGCTGCGCTGCCACCAATTCGAACAGCTTGCCAGGCGGCACATCGCGGAAGGCGCCCGCCGGTGGTGGCGATTGGTTTGGCGCCTGTGGGAGCTTCATCGATGGCACGATACGACGCTACATCGCCTGCGTGACATCAGGCAATCCTGTTGTCTTGGTGTTCTGGTTCGCCGCTGGGCCGGCCGAGCAGGACCGCGACCGAAGGGAGCCAGAAAAAGTCCTCCACGTCGACCTCCACGCCAAGGTCCTCCTCGGCACACCTCGCCAGGCGCACGAGCTGGATCGAGGTGGCGCCAAGATCTGCGAGGTTCTGATCTGGCTCGACGGCGCCGACGCCGAGGATGCTTGCGGCGAGTTCACAGGCGCGGGCGGCCAGGCCGGCAGCATCGGGCCTGGCGGCCCCCTCCCGCTCCTCCCAGGAGTCTTCCCGCTCCTGCCCGGGGCCTTCCTGCTCCCGCGCGGCGCCGGCTCGGCGTCGGGGTTCCATCGCCAAAGCAGTTCTGCCACCCGCGACTGCCGCCAGCGCGGACCTGTCGACGCGGCCGCTCGGGCTGAGCGGCAGCGCGGCCACGATGTCGATGCGGGCCGGGACGAGATCGGCGGGAACCTTCGCGCGCACCTGGCCGAGCAATTCGGCGCTGGTCACCCCCGCCCCCGCAACCAGCTTGACGTAACCGGCGCAACCATCGCCGGCTGGCACGACGGCAGCCGACAGCACGCCGTCGAGCGCGGCCAGCGCATCCTCCACCGCGCGGATCGCGAGAAGACGGCCGGGGTCGTCGTCGATGCCCGGTACGCAGGCACCGATCACCTGAATCGCGCCATTCGCAAGCAACCTGCCAAACTGCGCGCTTCGGTAGAGCCGTTCGCCGGTCGCTGGATGAGTGACGAAGTCGGCGGCAGACCGCTCCGGGTCGTCCCAGTAGCCCGCCGCCAGTCCCGGGCCGCCGAAGTACAGTCGCCCAACAGCCTCAGGAGGGCAGCTGGTCATGGTGCCGGTCAAGGCGTATGCGCTCGTGCCGGCGATCGGCGTCCCGATCGGCAGACACCCGTCCAGCCCATCGGCCTCGCCGATTTCCATACAGCACGACCACAGCCCCGCGGCCACGGCGCCGCCGAGATTGGCGATCCGCAGCGACCGGCCGAACAGGCGGCGCAGCCGCACGACCAGTGACGGCGCAAGCGGCTCCCCCCCGGCAAGCGCGAGCCTGAGGGTCCGCGCGGTCACGCCCGTCGTTGCCAGGTGCCCGGCGAGCAGCGCGGCGAGGGCGGGCGGAGAGTGCCAGATGGTCACGCCTTCCCGGTTCATCAAGCTCACCCACATGGCCGGGGCACACCGGTCGATGTGGTCGGGAATGACGACCGCGGCGCCCGAGGCCAGCATGGCGAGCATGCCGAACAGCGACATCTCATCGGCGAGCGGCGAGACCAGCAACAAGCGGTCGGCGCTGTCGACGCCGAAGCGCTGGCCGACGTCGCGGACCGGGCCGGAGAGCGCGTCGCAGGTCACTGGAACCAGCGCCCCGGCCGGCGAGTCCGTGCCCAGGATGCAGGCGACGTGGCCAGTTCCGGCTGCTTGCGGGAGCGTCACCGCCGCGGCACCTGGCGCGGGGGCGCCCGCGTCCACCGCAATGGACGTCACACCGGCCGGCCACCGCAGGCGCCCGGTCAGCCATGGCTGCGTCACGACGGCCGATGCCCGCAGCCGCGCTAGCCGCTGCCATCGGGCGGGCTGGCCAAGCGCCGGGTCGATGGGATGGAACGGCACGCCAGCCAGCAGCGAACCCATGACCGCCACGGCTTGCTCCGCACCCGTTTCGACGCAGATGGCCACGGGTGATTGCGGGCCTGCACCGGTTTGGCGCAGCCGCAGGGCCAGTTCAAAGGCATGCCGGGCCAGTTCGCCATACGAGAGCGTGCGGCCGGCCGCCACAATGGCGGGCTGGCCGGGCCGTTTGCCCGCATATTCGGCGAACACAGCGCCGACGGCGGGGGGCGATATGCCGGCCGGTGATGCACCGGGCGCGCCCGTTGCGTACCCGGGAGCGGAGCCCGCACGGGCGCCGGCGGAACGTGGATTGTCCATGTCGCCCGGCCTCGTCAGGTGGAAGGATTCGCGCTCGCGCCATCGGCCCGGGACCGGCTGACGGGTTGCGGCCCGATCACCGCCCTGGCGGCCGAATCGGAAAGACCTCGCTCCTGTGTCAAATGCTGGCGCGCGGCATCAAGGGCGGCTGCCGGGGTGAGACCGTGCCTGGCCAGTTCACGAACCACCAGGTCATGTCGTTCGGCGTACCGGGCGGGCAGGCGCCCGGCAGCACCGAGCAATGCCACATAATCCGCGAGGAGATAGCGCAACCGGGTGAGCGGGGCGTGGTAGAAGTCACTGAATTCGCTCAGCGCGCCGGCATAGCTGACGCCGCCGATGTGAATGATCTCGTCGGAGATCTCCTCGAAGCTGGAACCGGCGCCGCCCGCGGAGCGCCTGGCCAGGCGGCGAACCGGGTGCGCGCTGAAACCAGCCGTCCTGGCCATCAACTGGTGCACGACCATGGTGTCGTACAAGGTCATCCCTTCCCCCGCGAAACTGGGCTGACCCGATTCGTCGGGTGGCAAGATTTTCAGCAGCCGCCGGCGCTGCCGGCCGGTCAAGACATCGCTGTAACAGCGCCGCCCGGCCACCTGCCGGTTGAACGGGCGACGCGAGTACATGTTCGGGCTGACCGCGATTCCCGCCGTGCGCAAAGCCCGTTCGGCCATTGTGTTCACGGTCATGAAATAAGTGCTGGCCACCGCGAACCCGAACCCGGAGTCCATCCACCAGACAGCGTTGACGCTGGTGTCAGGCGCCATCACCGTCATCTCGTCGAATAGCTGATCGTTAATCACCAGGCAATCGATGTCCAGCCAGGTGAAATTGTACTCGTTCGTGGCGAGCAGGAACTCCCATGCCGTGTTGTCGTCAATGCGCAGGCCGACGTGGTGGAAAGGGCGCCTCAATTCGTCTCTTAGCCATTCTTGTTCATATTCGGGCAACGCCGAGCCGATAACTACCAGGTTGACGTCGTCCGGCACATAGCTCGCCGCTTTAGCCACCCAGTGCAGAAGATCCCCGGTGAAGAACATATAGCAGATGTTACGTTTCTCGGGCAGGTTGTCATAAAATGCCTGGAAACTGCGCAGGTGCGGAGCTTCCTCGCGTGCGTTCCGCCGATTCTGGCGATTGATCTGCAGTGTCTCCACGGCCTTTGGCCGCAGCAACCTTCGCACTGCCGGAACCATTCCGCTGGTGGGACCTATGGCGAGAACATTGCCAGCGTAATCGCTGATCTTGAAAAATTCTGCGAGCTCGGGTTCGGTGACGTCCAGCGGGTTGCCACCGTGATCCTCCAAATGCCGGAACAACTGATAGGGACGGTCGACGAGAACGACCGCGTCGGCAACATCGTCGTCGCACGGCGCGGACTTGCCGCCGGAGAACTCCCCGGCCTGTGCCTGCCGCAGCCGAATCGTCGCGCCACCCATGCGGACAAATGCCTCCGCGGCGTCGCCGCGCGCCAGCTCAGTATCGAAACCGAGGTCATCACGGTAGTAGCTCACCGCACGCTGGACATCGTCGAAGACCAGCGTCGGCATTGGCGCGGCGCGGTCCGGCCCGGCGAACTGGTGATTCCCTGTCATGATGGTCACCTCCGCTTACTCGGTGGCGCACGAATCGGGATCTGTCACTCGGTCGCGCACGAATCGGGATCTGTTACCCCGTGGCGCACGAATCGGCATCTGCTCCGGGCTCGCATACCACGTTCGGGCTAGCACACGGAGCTAGCAGTGGCAAGTGCTGTGGTGTACTCCACCGGCCACCGCCGAACACAAGATCAATGCTGGGCCTGGTGCACGATTTCATTATTCCAGTTTACGGCCATATGTCCAGCCGGGCGCCAGTTCTCCGACTATTACCTGGCCATGCTGGATGACGGGTTGCAAAGCTGCTACGACGATTGGCGGCAGTTGATCGAAGAATCAGCTCCGGCGCTCCCGCAAGGGATGACCGAGCAGCGCCAGTCATGCCAGCGGTGCTGGATACGGGTCGCCCGCTTCCAATTTGCCGCGGCGACCGTCCGGATGCTGCATGGAATAGCGCGCAGCTATGCGTGTACGCCGTTCGAGATTCTGTCGGCGTGCACCGGCATATATTTCCGGCGGAGCGACCAGAAGCCCAGCGGCGTGGGTGTCGTGCACAGCGGCAGGCACCGGCCCCATGGCTTCGCAGTGGCCGGCTTGCTCCGCAGTTTCGTGCTGGATCCCGTTGCGGTCGGAAACTGCCGGGACACCCGTGACCTCGTCATCGCCCGGCGGGAGGAGGTCAGGGCACGGCTCGAGCATTTTGCCCGGCTGCCGTTCGAGGAAGTGTGCTGCCGGGCGAATATCGCGCCGGGCTGGCGGGCGGGCGGCCTTGGACCGTGGCAAGTGGAGCTGAACGGAATGTACGAGCGGTCGATAACCGGGGCGATGGGCAGTGCGCCGATCGGGGTCGCCGGGGCAGACATCGACGAGAACGAATTCTGCGAGAACGGTGGTCCGGCCTTCGTGTTCTCGTTCATCATCGGGCCCGACCGCGTGACCTGCGACATGCGTTTCACCGAGCCACCAGTAACCGAGGCCCTCGCCTCGCGGGTTCTCTCGGACATCGAATCAGTGATCCGGTTCATTTACGCGAACCCTGCCATGGCGCCCGAATCGGTGCCCGCGTTTTACCGCGCCACGGGTTAATTGATTCGGTGATCCGGGGCTCTCGTGTGCTGGCGCCTTATCGCGGCGGCAACACGTGGGCGCCCGAGTTCACGTGTCCAGTCAAGCGCCGTGCCGCCGAACCTGCTGTCGGTGACCGTGGTGTCGATGCCCGCGCGCAGCAGCAGCTCGGCCAGATCGACGTCGTCACGTTCGGCGGCCACGTGCAGCAGCGTCTTACCGGAGCGCGGGCGCCGCTGATCGACCAGTCCAGGATTGTCCCGCAGCAGCCGCCACGCCTCGTCTTTCCAGCCCAAATCCCACGCGCCGAGCACGTCGAGGTGCGCGCCTCGGTCAACCAGCCACGCAGCCGAGTCAGTGTGCCCGGTGGCGCCCGCGAGCTGAAGCGGCGTCATCCCGTTCGGTAGCGGCGCGTCGAGTTCGGCTCGGGTCAGATCCGCGGCCAGGGAATCGAGCGCGTCCAGGTCGCCCGCTCCGATCGCTTCGGCGAAAGCAGCCTTGGCCGGGGGCGGGTCGTCGTGCAGCGCGTGCCCCGGCAGCCACCAAGTCTGGCCGAATCCCAGTGTGCGCAAACCCGCGGCCCGATACAACGCCGCCGTCTGGTCGGCGGCGTTCGTGACGAGATAGCGGCTGCCGAGGTCGATGGCGAAACGGCACAGCCACTGGATCCGGGACAGGGCAAGACCCCTGACCCGGTCCGGAGCGACGACGATGAGGTCGTGGCAACCGAAGACGCCGAGGTCACCGCTCGTCGCACACACCGACACCTGACCGGCCGGGCGGCCCTCCGACATCAGAATCGGGTGCCACACCCGCCGTGGAAGCTGGGCGGCCATCGCCTCCCGGACCGGGGCGGTGTCCGGCTCGTAGCAGGGCAGCTGCGAGCCCTCCTGCGGGACGAACCGGTCTGTCAGCATGATTCCGGTCGCCGCGGTCAGCTCAGCAAGCGACGGCAGGCTGGGCACCGATCGCAGATCGAGCGACATCCAGTGCGGGCGATTGCCCCACCGGAACCCCCGGGCGGCGAGCCATCCCCCCAGGGGTGATCGGTAGCCGTCCGAGAATGCCCAGTAACCCACCCGATCCACTTGTTCACGGCGGCACATTTCGAGCAGCCTGCCGAGTTGGGCCCGTACGCCGGGCCCCGGCTGGTCCACCACGGCCGCCGAGACCTCACGCTCGGCCCGGGACGTGTACGTCCAGTGAACTCCGTCCTCTTCCTCGGCAATGCCGCGTGAGGCGATCGCGAGCCGCTTCATCCAGTCGAGGTGGTTGAGCGCCGTCGCGGCGAGGAGATCGTCATCAGAGGCGTCAGCCACCATGAAGCGCAGGTCAGCCGCCTGCTCGCGAACCGTGTGCACGCCGCAACCGCCTTACCTGGCCGTTACCGAACATGACAGGAACTGGGCCACGAGTTCCCGCAGGGTCAACCCGGACCAGTCGCCGCTCACCCGCCAGATGTCGATGTCGATGTCGAGCGCTTGCTCGGCCTGCGCGAAGATCTCGCCCGCCAGTATCGAGTCGATGCCGAGTTCCTCGACCCGGCGTTCTGGGATCAGTTCCGCCTGGTCGAAACCGCCGACGGCAGAGATGATCTCGGTCACGATCGCGAAGGCGGTTGCCTCGTCATACGGAGAACTCGCCGGCTGGGCGCTGTTGCCGCGGGCGCCATTGCTGGTGCTGGTATCCATATCCGCCACCACAGTCATCCTTCCGCTTCAGGCGGGCACGCGAACCGGCTCGAGCACCTGCTCGGCCGCCGCAGCGCTGAGGCCGCGCGCGGTGAGCAGGTGCTGCCGGAACCGGTTCCGTGCCGTCTCGGGCGGCACGCCGAGCCGGGACAGCTCCCCGGCCAGCATCTCGCGGCGATCCCGGTAGGAGGCCGGCAGCCAATCGGCCGTATCGGCGAGCATCGAATAGTCGGCTGTCATGCAGAGCGCGCGCACGCCTGGCGCACAATCGCGGTTCCGGTAGTAGCTGATGCCGCTGAGATGGAAAAGCTCATCGGAGATTTCATCCGGCCAGTAGTCGGGATCCGTATTATCCGCGTCCACTGGTGTGCGGAATCGCTGAGCCATCCCCCGCACCTGACGGATCGGATATCCGAGTGCCCGGGCGATCAGCTGGTAAACGGCGAGAGTATCGTACTGAAAAATTGACGGGTCGGACAGAAGCTGGGGATTCCCCTCGCTGTCACTGGGCAGAACCTCGTGCAGCAGCTCGCGATGCCTGGCCGTCAGAACCCGGTTGAAGCACGTCCTGCCCGTGAAGTCGCGCTGCGACCTTTTCCAGTCGTACGCGGCCGGGCTCACGGTGACTCCAGATGCCTTGATCGCACGTATAACGCTGGCATTTATAAATAGAAAGTTAGTACATGCGATTGGAATGCCCGCGCCGGTGGTCCATGACCAGGTGCAGTTTATCGACACGGCCGGGTCGATGGCAGCCATCTCAGCCAGGAGCCCACTGTTGAGGACGAAGCAGTCGATGTCGATCCACCCGAAACTCTGCCGGTTGACCGAGAACAAGAACTCCCACGCGGAGTCCGCGTCCACTGGGCGGCTGATATGGTGGAAGGGCCTGTCTAGATTGCGCCGGATCCATTCCTGTTCACCGGGAGTCAGCGCCGAACCGAGCAGCACGAGGTTAACGTCCGGTGGTATCCGGCGCTCGGCGTGCACGACCCAGTGCAGCAGGCCTGACGTGAAGAACATGTAAAAGACGTCGCGGGTGTCCGGAAGCTTCTCGTAGAAGGACTGGAAATCTCGCCGGAGTACCCGCTCCTCCCACTCAGCCCGTCCCGCGCTCCATGACGTGCCCAACCGGCGCAGCCCCGCTGTCAGGTATCCCGTGTATCCCGCTCCCCCGGCGAGGAACCGGTCTGGATGATCACCTATGCACAGGATATTGCCGCAGCAATCCCGGACCTCGAAACTCTGCCAGCCACTGCCATCGGAATTCAGGCTACCCGGCAGATCGGCACCACGGGCGCTGAGTTCGCCGTAAGCCGCGCGGACGTCACGGACAAAAACTAAACCATCCCACGGGCGCCCGCCGCAGCTCGGTTCGGCCGGCCGCCCAGGCGCACCGCCGGCAAATTCCTGGAGCAGCAACATCGCGCCGTGCTTGCGGACCAGAGCATATCGAGGCGAGGATTCCGGGGATCCGCCCAGAAGGGCCTTCACCTCGAATCCGAGGACATTCCGATAGTAGTCGGCGGCAGCTTGGGCATCATCCACGGTCAGGCACGGAACTCCATCACCGCGCTCGCCAGGCAACCGCATAAGCTACCACCAGTCGTTTGGTGCGGGTTGTCGTAATGACCCTGTTGCCACACAACAGCGAATCCTGTTTAATCGTAGCTGAGCTCGTTGCCAGAGTCCAGACCCGAGGTCCGCCACGCCACCACTCGCGCCGCCTGCTGCCCGCGTGAGCGCTATGTCGCGCGGACCGGTGGCCGGGAGGCGAAACCATGCCGCACGCTGCGGGAACATGCCACGCACGGAACCGGCTGCGCGCCGTGTCGCGCCCGTCTTGGTGGCCGCCGGCGGCCCGGCGGGAGGCACCGCGGCCAGCCGGCGGCGCCGTGTGCGCGCCCGGCCGCCCCGGGCCGCCGGGCGCCCCAGCCCGGCGCCGGCCCGGCGGCCGGGCAGCACGGCGCCGCGCCCCGGCTGGCCGGCCGCATACCCGCTGCCTACTTCGCGAACCGAGGCGCCGATGATAATCGTCGGTATATCCGCTCTTTATCACGATGCGTCTTGTGCTGTTTTCGTGGACGGCCGGCTCGTCGCCGCGGCACAAGAAGAACGATTCACCCGGAAACGCTACGATCCCGCGATACCGGGCAATGCGCTCCGCGCCTGCCTTCGTCAGGCTGGCCTGGGCATGTACGACATCGACTGCGTGGCATACTACGAGGATCCGGTCCTTCGTCTGTCCCGCCAGCTATGGATGAGCTTTCCCGAGTTTCCGCCGGCCCGGCCGGAAACCATGTTCCGGCTTGACGCCGAGCGTCCGTACCGGGAGATCAGGGAACGGCTCGGCTACGCCGGACCTGTGGTCTCCGTAACGCATCACGAAGCGCACGCGGCGAGTGCGTTCTATTGCTCCGGGTTCGCCGACTCCGCGCTCCTGACGGCGGATGCGGTAGGTGAATGGGCGACCGCGAGCTACGGACGAGGCGGGCCGGAGGGAATCGAGCTCTTCGAGGAAGTCAGCTTCCCTCATTCCATCGGCTTGCTGTACAGTTCGCTCACGTCATATCTCGGCTTCGAGGTAAACAGCGACGAAAACAAGGTGATGGGACTGGCGCCCTATGGCCAGCCCGTGTACACCGACAGGCTGCGCCATTTAATCACCGACTGCCCCGGCGGCCAGTTCCGGCTGGATCTGGAGTATTTCGATCTCTCCGGATCGGGCCCGATGTACTCGGCCGCCCTGTCCGGCCTGCTCGGCAAGCCGCCGCGGGCGCCCGGTGAGCCGATCGAGAGTTTCCACCAGGACTTGGCCCGCAGCCTCCAGGTAGTTCTCGAGGAGATCCTGCTCGGGAAGGTCCGGTACCTGCACGAGATGACGGGCAGCCCGAACTTGAGCTATGCGGGCGGTGTCGCGCTCAACTGTGTGGCGAACAGCCGTATCCGCCGCGACGGACCGTTCAAGGACATATTCGTTCAGCCGGCCGCGGGAGACGCCGGCGGCGCCGTCGGCGCGGCTGCGCTCGTGCACCACCGCCTTACCGGCTCGTTCGTGCGCCACCGGCTGGACGATGTCCGGCTCGGCCCGGCCTACGACGTCACGCAGTTCAAGAGGTGCCTCAGCGAGGCCGGGGCGGCATACTCCGACTTTTCCGGGCGGGAGCACGAGCTGCTCGCGGCGACCGCCGGCCTGCTCGCCAGCGGAAAGGTAGTCGGCTGGTTTCAGGGACGGATGGAGTTTGGCCCGCGCGCGCTCGGCTCGAGGTCAATCCTGGCTGATCCACGAAATAGCTCCATGCGTGAGCACATCAACAGCCTCGTGAAAAAGCGTGAGGCTTTCAGGCCGTTTGCACCCGCTGTTGTCGCGGAGCGCTGTCATGAATTTTTCGACTTTGCCGGCCCCTCCCCGTTCATGCTCGACACGGCCCAGGTCCGTGATGCTGCGAACCTTCCCGCGATCACACACGTTGACGGTTCCGCGCGTGTACAGACCGTTGCCAAGGAGGTTGACCCGCGCTTCCATGAGCTGCTTTCGGAATTTGGCCGTATCACCAGGTACCCCATTCTCCTCAACACCTCCTTCAACCTGCGGGGAGAGCCCATCGTCTGCGATCCGGGCGACGCGCTGCTGTGCTTCGTGCGCTCACGCCTCGATGTGCTGGTCATGGGCGACCTCATGGTCCTGCGGGACGGGGTCCCCCCGATGTGGCTGGCCGTCGCGGACGCGATGGGACCACCGCCCGAGCGAGCTATCAGCGGCGATTACTACACGTTCGTCTGAGTGGTGAGTCATGACGGGAAGTGACGCGCTCAGGCCGGACGCGGACCGCATCGCACGCCTGCTGGCGGACTCGCGTGGCGCGGAGATCCTCGCCGAGCTGCAGAAGCTGACCGTCCATCTGAACAGCTCCGCCCGGCCGGCGGACCGGCCGGAGCGCGCGGACGACGTGGGGATATGGCACGCCGAACGGACCGATGACGGTGTCGCGCTGCGGCGGCACGAATGGGCCATGACGGAGAAATGGGCCTGGGCCGACGTTGCCGAGGTCGCGCCGGCGGGCAGCGCGCGCCGGGTTGTCCTGATCGGCGAGTCGACCGCCCGGGGCTGGCTCTACGATCCCGCTTTCAATCCCGCGATCGCGCTCGGGCGGCAGTTGGACAAGGCGGCACCGGGTGGCTACCAGGTGGTGGACCTGGCGAAGTCGGGCGCCTCCGCGGAACAGACAGCCGAGCTTGCCGATCAGATAGCTCTTCTGGAACCCGACGCCCTCGTGATGTTCGGCGGCAACAACTGGACCTGCTTCCCGGCATCGCCGCAGACCGGGATATTCGACGTGCTGGCGCGCGCCGTGGCCAACGGCGGGTACGGCGAGGCGCGGCGGACATTCGTCTCGGCCGTGATCCTGCCGCGCGCACAAGACTTGCTGAACCGGTTCGCCAGACTCTCCCGTGACCACGGCACCCAGATCATCGTCGTCGTTCCCGAGTTCAACCTGTGCGGCTGGGCGCTGGCCGCCAATCTCGAGGTGCCGGTACTGCCGTCCGGTGCCCTCGCCAAGTGGTATGAGCTGCGTGACGCCGCGGAAATGGCGTGCGACGCGGCACAGTGGGCCGACGTGGCGCCGATCGCCGAGCAGATGCGCCTGCTGGACGGTGGGACCAGCCCGGTGCCCGGCTACCTGCTTGGCCGCGCCGCGATGGCGCTCGGTGATGGCCCCACGGCACGGTCCGGGCTGGAAGACGCCCGCGATTCGATCGTGGGCGTCGGCGTCGCCAACACCCCGCGAGCCATTCGCGAAACTCAGCAGCTGCTGGTGGACTTCGCCGCGGAGCACGGCTTTCCCTGCGTCGACCTGCGCCAGGTCCTGGCGGCGCCCGACCTTCCTGAGCTGCCCGACGAGCGCTTCTTTCACGACTTCTGTCATCTGTCCGACATGGGAGTCGAGCGCGCGATGAGCGCCGTCGCCGACGCGCTGCTGGGCCGGCCGGCCGGATCGACGCCGCCCGGGCCCGGGGTCGAGCCCGAACTGCGCTTGCTCGTGCACATGCTGGCCGCGGTGCACAACTCCTACTACGGCCAGCCGGCCGAGGTCATCCGCGCGCAACTGGCTGCCGCGGCCGCCTGCGGCCAGCCGGCTCCGGAGATCATGACAGCGCTGCTGGACATACTCCAGGGCGCCGGCCCGCTCTGGACGCACGCCGCAATCGAGACACTGGCCGCGGCGGGACCCGCGTCCATGGTGCTCGGGCCGATGCTGCTCAGCAGCAACCGGCCGCCCGGGCTGTGGGTACTGGGCGAGTGCATTGGCGAGATGCTCGGCCGGGCGCCGTCGGCCGGCGCCGGGGAAATGGACCTGCTGTGCACCTCCAATGACATCACCGAAATGAGCCGCCAGTCCGCCGACCTCAGCCCGCCGCGCTACTACTTCCACGCCACGGCCGAGCGGTCTCGCTTCGCGTTCAGTCTCGGCGGGCAGTGCGCTGGGTCGCTCAGCCTGACCTACCGGATGCCGGATGCGCCCGGGCATTCGGCCGCCGAGATCAGCGTGAACGACAGCGTGGTCGGGACCGTCGCGGCGCACCCGGATTGGGCGGGCGTCACCATCGAGATTCCAGCCAGCGTGACAAGGCCGGGGGTGAACTGGGTCAGCATCCGCTGGCCGGTGCCGGCGACCGATGCGCAAGCACATTTCGCGGCGGCCGCTACCGCTATGGCCCGCGGCGAGTTCCCCTGCGTCTATCCCGTCTTCGGCGAACTGTTCGACGCGCGGGTAGCGCTGAGGTAGCGACGGCCGATGCGCAATCCCCACGCGGCCGAGGTTGATCTCGATGTCCTGACGATTCCCGCTCTGCAGCGCCTGATGGCCGGCGGCGCGCTCAGCGCGGTCGAGCTGACCCGCAGCTATCTGCGCCGGATCCACCGCATCGATCCTGCGATCAAGGCCGTGATCACCACGAACCCGCACGCGGCCCGGGAAGCGGCCGACGCCGACCGGCGGCGGCGGGACCAGGCTGCCCGCGGGCCGCTGGACGGGATTCCGGTGCTGCTCAAAGACAACCTGGACACGAGCGGTTTGCCGACTACGGCCGGCTCACGTGCGCTGCTCGGGCCACCACCGGCCGCCGACGCGGCCGTGGTGCGTGGGCTGCGCTCGGCGGGCGCCGTCATCCTGGGCAAGGCGAACCTGAGTGAGTGGGCGAACGCCCGGTCGTGGCACTGCACGTCGGGCTGGTCCGCCGTGGGCGGTCAGACGAGCAATCCGCACGTGCTCGACCGGAACCCCGGCGGCTCGTCATCCGGGTGCGCCGCAGCCGTGGCCGCTTCGCTGGCGCAGGTGGCCATCGGCACCGAGACGGACGGCTCGCTCGTCCTCCCCGCGGGGCTCAACGGCGTCGTCGCCCACAAGCCGAGCCGGGGGCTGGTTTCCCGTACCGGCCTCGTGCCGGTCTCCTACGAGCAAGACACCGCTGGGCCGATCGCCCGGCATGTCATCGACGCCGCGCTGACGCTCGGCGCCATCCAGGGCCGCGACCCAGCCGATCCAGCCACCGCGCAGTACCCAGCCGGCCAGCCTCGCCACTACGCGAGGCTGCTGGACGCGGCCGCCTTGCGCGGCAGGCGTATCGGGGTGTGGCGCCTGTCAGGTTGTGATGCCGACGTGGACCGCGTCGTCTCCAGCGCGGCAAGTGCTCTCGAAGCCGCGGGAGCGAGTGTTTCGGATGTCGATCTGCCGCTGCGAGACGAGATCGGCACCCACGTGTTCGCCGCGTTGATCGCGGAATTCAGGCGCGACGTCGAGAAGTACCTGGCCGGCCGCGCAGGCGGCCTGAAGACGCTGGCCGAGCTCGTCGCGTTCAACCGGCGCGACGATATCGAGCTGTCGCTGTTCGGGCAGGACGCCTTCGAGGATTCGCTGCTCGCTCCGCCGGCCGATGACCCCCAGTGCCGGGCGCACCGGATGACCGCGACCCGCCTGGCGCGCCGGTCGATCGACGAGACGATCGCGGCCGCCCGGCTTGACGCGATCATGGCGCCCACGAACGGCCCCGCCTGGAAGACCGACTACGCCAGCGGCGACGCCGCCTGGATCGGTTCGTCCTCCGCCGCCGCGGTGGCCGGCTACCCAAGTGCCACGGTGCCCGCGGGCTTCGCCGGGCCGCTTCCGATCGGTGTGTCCTTCTTCGCCGGGCGATGGCGCGACGCGCGAGTGCTGTCGTTCGCTTACGCGTTCGAGCAGGCCACGCTGGCGCGCAGGCCACCGCGTTATCTGCCGACGCTGGCCGGGGATCTTCCTGGCGGGCCGCCGCAATCGCGCGGTGCGAGCGGTCCTGTCCCTTCCGTGAGCGGCAGTGGGTGAGGCAGGTGTCACGTTCCGCATGGTTCCCGGCCACGGGCCTGACGGTCCGTGATGCACTGCGGCGCTCCCGGCACGCCATGGCCGTGCCAGCGCTGACCGTGGACGATATCGGCGACGCGACCGCGTACTACCGCACGGTCTTGGGATTCGAGCACGTGGGGACCGCAGGCGCGGCGATCGCCGTGGTCCGGGGGCACGGTGTGACGCTGCAGTTGTGCCAGCAACCGAACGAAGAGCAGGCCGGGGACGCCTGCTGGCGCGGCGCCCCGGACGCTGTGCTCCTGGTCGGCCAGCCGCGGGTGCTGCGCCGTCAGTGGGAGGATCAACGCGCGCAGGTCGTGCCGCCGGAGGATCTCCCACCCGAATGGGCCGGCTTTTTCGGGCTGACCGACGGCTTCGGGAACATGCTGGCGGTAGGACCGGTCAGCGGTCCGGTCGCGGCGGCGAAACGGCTAGCCGGGAAGCCGGCCGAGGACATGGTGATCCGGCTTCACGAACGCCGCCGTGCGCGTGCGGAGGCTCCGCACGTCGCCGAACTCCGCGCCTTCTACGAGAAGCTCTCCGACAAGCGCGACATTTACTACATGCTCTTCAGCGGCCGGCTTCTGCACTGGACGGTCCGGGCGCTCAGCCGCGTGCCACGCGACGTCAACCTCGTGTTGCTCGGCTCGGATCTGCCGCCCGACGAGCTGGCCTGGGTGCGGCAGCATCTGGACCGCCCCTTTCACCACATCCGGCTCCGGGTCGACGATCAGGTCGCCTGGGAGTTCCTGTTCGCCGTCAACCGGCATCACTTCGGCTGGATTGACAGTGACTGCTTCGTCCTCAATGGCAACCTCTTCGGCGAGCTCGCGGACATCGCGCCCGGCGTCTCGATGAACTGCGCATGGTCGTGGGACTCCGGCTGCGGCTTCCCGGTTGCGAACACCTATCTCCTCTTCGTGAACGTCGATGTGATAGCGGCGCTGCGGAAGCGGGGGCTGGCGGCCAGCCCCTCGCCGTACGATTACGAGCGGCAGAACCTCGGGGTGCCCAGCAGGCGCTGCTACGCGCGGAGGCCATCACGGGCCCAGCGCCGGCGCCTGCGCCGCATCCTCGCCCGCGATGAGGCCGGGCGGCCCGCTCCGCCCGGCGGGATGGCCTACTTCGACACCACGGTGATGCACCAGCTGCTGGCTCGCAGCTGCGGATGGCCGGTCCATCGCGTGCGGTCCCTGGAAGGCTTCCGGCACCTGCGCGGGCTCGCCGTCCAGGACGAGGCCTCCGACGAGTTGCTCCACGTCGGGGCCGTGGCCCGGGCCGATCCACTGGATGAGCAGAGCGGTTACTTCCACGACTCCGGCGTCCGGCTGCTCTACCTGGCCGCCGAGTACATAAACCTCGATGAGCTTGCCGGCCAGCTTCCGCCCTATTACACCGATCGGCTGGAGCGAATCACATCCGCACTGGCTGCGCGCGGGATCACACCGGACGCCGCGCGGGAGCTGATTCGCGAGCATCTCGTCGAGGCACGCGGCATGTCGGACCAGGGTGCCGCGGCCGTGCTGCGCCCCGCGGCGAACATCGAGGAGTTCAGGTGACTCATGCACTGACTGGCGGCGCGCGATGAGCCCGGCGCCCGGCGGTGTCCCCGCCGTGCCGTGCCTTCGGGTGAGCAACGTGGAAACCGCCGCGTCCTACTACCGCGATGTCCTCGGGTTCGAGGTGGTTGCCCTGCTCGGGGGGCATCCGCCCGGGTTCGCGATCGTCCGCAGGCAGGGCGCCGCGCTGCTTCTTCAGCAGGTGCCGGGCGCCGGGCCGCGACCCGATCCGGCCGGCCCGCCGTGGGACGCTGTGCTTTTGGTCGGCGATGTCGAGGCCGCGCACCGGGACCTGCAGCTTCGCGGCGCCGCCGGGCTGGGCGACATAACCGGCCGGGGAATCGGCTGGGACAGCTTCGACGTCCAGGACTGTTGCGGCAACCTGATCTGCGTCGGCCATGCCTCCGAGGTGTTCCTCGAGCGTACCCGGCAACCGCGCCAGTCGCCGGTAACCCAGTGGCGCAGCCGCTGGCAGCGTGTTCGTTCGGCCCGCGAAGAGCGGGAGCAGGCAAAAGAGTTCCAGCAGTTCTACGAGAACCTGGAAGACAAGCGCGATATCTTCTACATGTTCTTCACCTCCGGCCTGCTCCATTGGGTGGTACACGCCGAGAGCTTCGTGCCGCCCGATACCAACCTGGTGCTGATCGGCTCTGCGCTGACCAGCGAGGAGCGCGAGTGGATCGGGCGAAATCTGGACCGGCCGTTCCATCACATCCGCCTGCCGGTCGACGACGTCACGGCGTGGGAATTCCTCTTCGCGCACAACAGAAACAACTTCGGCTGGGTCGACATCGACTGCTTCGTCCTCAACGGCGGCCTGTTCAAGGAGATGACGGCCCTCGACCCGGGTGTGTCGATGAACTGTACCTGGTCATGGGACTCGGGCTACGGTTTCAGGCTGGCCAACACGCACTTTCTGTTCGTTAATACCGAAACGATACGGGCGGTCGAGGCGGCCGGCGTCCCGGCCAGCCCCAGCACGTATGACTGGCTGGGTTCGCCGCGCGGATTTCTCTTGCGGAAATGTTTCGCGAAGGTGCCCACAGACAGGCAGCGAGAGCTCCTGCTGAGGATTCTTCCGGCCGATGGTGAAGGACGTCCCCAGCTGCTGGAAGGGAACTACTACAACACGCTGCTGGTTTACCAGATGCTGGCCCGGGTGCTGGGGTATCCCATTTCTCAGGTGCGCGATCTCGTGCGCCGTTGCGGGATACCCGTCGATGCGGACAGCACTGATCCGGAACACTGGCCAGAAGACATGTCACCGGAGCTGTTTCACCTGTTCGGCGTCAGTTACAGCAAGAACTACGATTCCGAGCCGGGCATCCGCGCGCTGTACCTTGCCGCCGAGTACGCCATGGTCGAGGACACGGCGGCCCGCCTGCCGCCGCAGTATTCGGAGCACCTGGAGAAGGTGTCCGCCGACCTTGTGCAGGCTGGGCTGCCGCCGGATAAGGCACGGGAGAGGTTCCGTCAGCACCTGATCGCCGCCCGGCGGCTCGACGCCGGCACGGCCGATCAGATCCTGCGCGTGCCGCCCGTCCGCGACTGATCCGGGCCGGCGGGTCAGAGGTAACCGAGCAGTTTCATCTGTGCCTCCAGATCCGCGGGAGGTGGCACGGCCCTCGCCGGGGCCGCCACGGCCCCGGGCTGCACGGCTGTCTGTTCGAGCGCCGCGCGCAGCGATGTCAGCTCGGCGCCGAACTGCCCGGCTTCACCGGCGCCGATGGTGCGCGGCGACACTTCCAGCGGATCCGTGTCCAGGTCGATGAGTTCGTCGCGGTCGCCTCGCCGCAGGAGCTTGCGCCGTCCGTTGGTCGCGCAGTGAAGCGAGGTCGTGAGCCGGTCAACGGCCAGTTCCCCCAGGCCCCACATGTGCGCCACGACCGCGGCCCGCGGATCGCCGGGATCACCGGGCGCGGTGAACTGGGCCACGGCAACCTCCCGGTCCACGGCAGCCGGCCACGGAGATTCCGGCAAACCGCAGCTTGCCGCCAGCCATGCGGCCAGGTCGACGTGGCTGAATCGCGGGCCGGGCACCATGGCGGCCGGGCCCGAGACGATGAACGGCACCCGGATGAGCCGGTCATCGACCGAGAACACGTGCCCGATCAGGTCACCTTCGCCGAGGTTCTCGCCGTGGTCGGAGGTGACGATCACGATCGTCTCGTCCAGCAGGCCGTGGCGGTCAAGGCCGTCAAGGACGCGCGCCAGCCAGTCGTCCGCGAGGCGCACCGAGCCCGCGTACAACCGCCGCATCCGGTCGATGGCTTCGGCGGGGATGTCGAAGCCCCCAGCCGCCGCGCGCCAGAGGCTGTTCTGGGTCAGGTACCGCCGCGCCTCCTGCCCAGCGCGGTACCGGCCAGCCGGCGCCAGCGGGCTGTAGGGGCGTGGCGGCAGGTAGGGAGAGTGACATTCGATCAGGTTGGCGAACCAGAAGAACGGCCTGCGGCTCGGGCCCTCGTCGAGCCAGTCGGCCAGCAGCCGCTCGACCTGTGCCGCGCCGTCGTCCGTGCGCGCCTTGATCACGTCCCAGGACCAGCGAAGACGCCCCCGCACCGAATCGTCCGACATCGCGTTGCACCGGCCCGGGGAGACGTATTCAAACCGGTCAAAGCCCATGTCGAACCCTGTCCAGGGCGATATCTGCAGGTTGGCGCTGATGCCGGCGGTCTGGTACCCGGCCGCGGACATCACGGCCGGCAGCCAGCGGTGCCGCAGCGGCGGGATGGCCGCCCGGATCCCATCCAGCAGGTTTTGCGGATCCGGCCCGGGGATGCCTGCGGCCTGCGGAAGCAGGCCGCTGAACATGCTCGCGTGCGACGGCACCGTCCACGGCGCGGCGGAGAACGCTTCGTACGCCCGTCCTCGCGCGGCTAGCTGGCTCGCCGCGGGCGAGGATCCAGCGGCCGCGCCGTACGGCTCAAATGCGTCCGCGCGAGCGGTATCAAAGACAATCAGCAGCACATTCTGTCGCACAGCAACACCGTCTTCCCAGCGAGCGCGGTCACATATAACCGAGCATCTTCATGCGTCCTTCAAGCTCTGCTTTCTCCGCTGCGGACAATTCGCTTCGCCGGTTCCGGTCGGGGCGGACGGGAGGATCCACGGTGGCGCGTTCGAGCACCTGGCGAAGATCGTTCAACTCGTCGCCGTACCCCTTCTGGGCGGCCACACCCGCCGTCATCGGAGATTGCTCCAGCGGGTCGGTGTCAAGGTCGTACAGTTCCTGCTCGCTGCCACGCTGCACGAGCTTGCGCCGGCCATTCGTGGCACACGTGAGGGCGTCGGTGAGACGGCGCATTCCGAGGTCGCCGATTCCCCACTGCCTGACCTCGTCCACGATCCAGGGATCTGCTGGCTCCCCCCACGGCTCGAACTGCGCGACCGCAGTCGTCCGGGCGGTCAGCTCTGGCCATGGGTGTTCACCGATGCCGCAACTCGCCGCGATCCAGCTCGGCAGGTCGACCAGGCTGAACAGCGGGCCCGGAACCGCCGCCGCCGGGCCGGTGACCACGAACGGCACCCGGATGAGGCGATCGTCCACGGAATACCCGTGCGCCAGCAGGCCTCCCTCACCGATGTTCTCTCCGTGATCGGACGTTACGATCACGATCGTCTCGTCAAGCAGACCGCGAGCGTCGAGGCTCTCGAGAATGCGCGCGAGCCACCGGTCTGCCACGAGCACCTCGGCCGCGTACAGCCGGCGCATTCGCGACAGCGCGGCGGCGGACATCTTCGAACCGCTGAACACGCTGCGGTTCGACTGGTGCCGGTAGAAGCGGCCCCATTCCTGTGACGCACGGACCCGCTCGACCGGCGACAGTGTGTTGTACGGCCGTGGCGGCACATACGGTGAATGACACTCGAACAGGTTGACAAACCAGAAGAACGGTTTGCCATCCAGGTCATCCAGCCACTGGTTGAAGATCCACTCGGTGCCGTCGGCGCAGCCGTCCGGGCGCGCGCGCAAGGCCTGCAGCGCCCATCCGACCCGGCCGGTCCACGTGCACCAGAACGATGAACCCACGTTCTGAAACCGGCCGAATCCCATGTCGAAGCCCAGTTCCGCCGAAACCAGCGGGTTAGTGCTGATCCCCGCGGTGTGATAACCCGCCCTCGCCAGCACCGAGGGCAGCCATCGTTCCGCCAGGGCCGGAAGCGCGGCCCGCGTCCCGGTCTCCATGATCTCCGGGTAGTTCGGCGGCGTACCTGTCGCGCGTGGCAAGAGCCCGCTGAACATGGCGGCATGTGACGGGATGGTCCATGGCGCGGGCGAGAATGCTTCGTAGGCATGCCCGCGGGCGGCGAGCTGCCTGACGGCCGGGGACGCACCCGCCGGCGCGCCGTACGGCTCGAACGCATCCGCCCGCGCGGTATCAAGAACCACCAGCAATACATTTGGCCGCGTGTCTGTGTGCATCCAGAGATCCCTAACTGCTGAGAAGACTCGGGTGGGCCGGCGCGATGGGATCCCGCCGCTCCCTTACTGACCGGAACTCAGAGATCTGTTTGCCGGGATGGCGGAGTGAATCGTGCAACACGGTGAGAAAGTCAGCGGCCAGCGTGGAGACCTCCCCCGCCGGTACCACGTCGCCCCGGCAGTCGAGGACGATCTCGAGTTCGCTGTCCCATTCGAACAGCATCATCTCGACGTCGAGTGCGGTACTGCCGGCCGCACCGTCCATGAACTCGGAGATCTGCAGATCTCCAATCGGCTCGCGGGAAAAGAGCAGTTCCCGGTACCGCGGGTCGAGCAAGGACGGCCACTGCTGCAGGACGATGCTGGCCTGATACAGCGGGTGACGCCCGGGTTCGCGGCCGAATTCCGCGGTCAGCAGCACGAACGGAACATCGCTGTTCGCGTGGGCGGCCAGCACGCGATCCCGTACCCGCCGGACCACGTCGCGGAAACTCGGATCGCCGGACAGGTCGCAGCGCAAGACGAGCGCATCCTGGCAGGGGCCGACCACGGTGGCGAGTTCGCTTCGGATCCGGCCTGTCTGAGGGCTCCCGATAACCAGGTCGGTTTGGCCCGACCACTGGTGCAGCAAGACCGCGAACGCGGCGGTCAGCACCATGTACGGTGTCGCTCTTTCCTCGCGGCCAATCTCGCGGACCTCTCTCGTGGCTGCCGCCGGCACCAGCGAGAACGCCCGGACGATCGCACCCACCGGCGCCTGGCGGTGCCCGTCGCCGGGCAGGCGCAGCACGGGCAGATCCTGCAACTGCGACCGCCAGTACGCATGCTGGGCCTGGCCCGCACTGGACCGGAGCCGGCGTCGTTGCTCGGCGGCCCAGTCCGCGTACTGCACCGGCGCCGGCACCGCGGTGGCGCGGCCGTGAACCGCCGCCGCATAGGCCGAAAGCACCTGGTGGCACAGTGTCTCGACCGACCATGCGTCGCCGGCGATGTGGTGCAGGGCGAGCAACAGGACATGTTCGGAATCGGACAGACGCAGCAGGCCGAGGCGAAGCGGTGGATCGGCGCGGACCCGCAACGGGCGCGCGAACAGGGCCTGCGCGAGCACGGCGGCGATCTCTTCGCGGCGGCGCCGTGGCATCCCGCGCAGGTCGGCCAGTGGCAGAACGTCATGCGGAAGACCTGGGTGGCGGGCAGCCGGGGGCGGCACCGGCACGAGCCGGTGTGATCCGTCCGGCTGGGTAGCCACAACGGATCTCAGCACCGCGTGCCGCTGCGTCACGGCGGCCAGCGCCTGGACCAGGGCGCCGGTGTTGAGCCGCCCGGAGAGCCTGACCGCAACGGGCAGCAGCAGGCCGGCCGCATCGGCTCGCTCGTCGGCGCGGTTGAGGATGGCAAGCTGCATCGGTGACAGCGCAGCCCGGTCGGATGCCGCCGGGGGCCAGGCGGTGGCGCGGCCGGGCCGCGGGTCCGGCGGCGGTCCCGGGGTGAACCGGCGCTCGATTTCGGCGGCCATGCCGGCGATCGTCGGGTGATCGAAAAGCAGCCGGACCGGAACGTCCTGGCCGAGCAGTTCCGACAGCCGCGCCTTGACCCGCAGCGCCGCGAGCGAGTGGCCGCCGAACCCGAAGAGGTCGGCATCCACGCCGATATCACCCGCTTCGAACGCACCGGCCCATAGCTCTGCCAGCACCTTCTCCCACGGAGTGCGCGCGGGCGCGGCCGGCTGCGCCGCCGCACACGGTGCAGGCACGACGGCCGGCAGCCGACGCCGGTCGATCTTGCCGTTGGGGGTCCTGGGCAGCCGGTCGAGGAACACGAAAACATCAGGGACCAGCGGTGCCGGGAGCCTGCGGTGCAGGAAAGCCCGGAGGGTCTGCGGGCTGGTGCCCGGGCCGGCGGGCACAACATAGGCGGCCAGTACCCCCCGGCCGCCGCCGCCGGCGGCCCGCACCGCCGCCTCCCGCACGGCCGCATGCTCGAGCAACGCCCGCTCCACCTCGCCGGGCTCGACGCGCACGCCGCGGATTTTGACCTGATCGTCGATACGCCCGCAGAACATCAGGTCGCCCTGGTCGCCATGACGGCCGACGTCGCCGGTACGGTACATTCGCACACCCGGACGGCCGCTGAAGGGCTCGGGGACGAACCGCTCGGCGGTGAGCCCGGGGCGGTGGAGATAGCCGCGCGCCAGCCCCTCCCCGGCGATGCAGATCTCACCTTCCACCCCGGCGGTAACGGGTGAGCCGGCCGGATCGAGAATGTAGATCCTGGTGTTGGCGACCGGCCGGCCGATCGGCAGTACACCGGCCGGTGACCGGTCCACCGTCGCCATTGACGCGTAACTGGTACACTCGGCCGGCCCGTAGAGGTTGACCAGGCGTTCGACCGAGCTGCGCTGGTAGACCTTTTCCGCCAGGCCGGGCCAGAGGGCCTCACCGCCCACGATGGCTGTGCGCACGGTCGCGGGTAGCCGGTCCGCGTCGAGCAGGTCGTTGACGATTGACGGCACGGAGTGTATTAGCCGTACCTGCGTACCTTCGAGGCGGGCGCCGATGTCGGTCGGGGCTTCGGCGAGGACGACCGTCCCACCCCAGCTCAGCGGGCCGAAGATTTCGAGCACGTGGCAGTCGAAGCAGATGGACGTGGTCGCCAGCACGCGTTCCAGGTCGGCCGCGAACACCTCGGCGGTCCAGTGGAGCAGGTCCACCGCATTGGCGTGGGTGATCGCCACCCCTTTCGGCCGGCCCGTGGAGCCCGACGTGTACAGCACGTAGGCCAGATTTCCCGGGGAGCCCGGACCGGTGACCCGGGGAGGCCGGCTGGCGGCGGCGTGGCCCGGCTCGTGCCCGCCAGCGCCCGCGTCCGCGTCCGGGTGGAGCACCGGCACCGCGGCGGGTCCTGGGCCCGCGAGTCCCTGGCCGGTGATCAGCGCTGCCAGCCGCGCATCGGTCACGATGTATTCCAGGTGTTCCCGGGGATAGGCGGGATCCAGCGGGACATAGGCGCCGTGCGCCTTGAGGATGCCGAGCAGAACGGCGATCAGCTCAGGGGTGCGGTCAAGGTGGACGCCAACGGTCGCATCAGGCCCGATGCCGAGCGACCGGAGCCGCCGTGCCCACCGGGTCGCCCAGGCGTCCAGCGCGGCATACGTCATCACCTGCGAACGGTGCATCACGGCGATCGCGTCTGGCGCCGCCGCGGCATGCCGTTCCACGAGCTGGTGCAGCATGAGATGTCTCGGGTACGCCCGGTCCGTCGCATTCCACTCAGCGGCTTGCCGGCCGTGCGCCAGAGCCATCAGGACCTCCCCGTGCTCGCGGCCTATACCGGGTACTTGGGTCGCCCGCACGATCCTGGCGGGGCCGGTGGGGCCGGTGGGCGCGACTGGCCGGCGTCCTCCAGGCGGCAGGCGGCGATCGCGCGTGTGACAACGCTGCCGAGGTAGACGGTGCCGGCCTGTTCGCGCACGCCGGTGACGACGAGGAATTCCTGCCGGGGGAAGTCGAACAAGTCCCATACGATGGTGCCGCGATCCGGGTCGAGAGCGAGCACCGCGATGCTGGGCACGGGTTTGGGGTGCCACTGCTCGGGCAGCGCCCACACGATCTTGCGCAGCCGCGGGTGAGCCCGGGAAAGCTGGTCGAGCACGCGGTTGTGCGGGCTGGCCAAGGCGACCCAGATGAGGCCGTCGCTGCCGGTGGACAGGCCCCACGGGTAGCCGGGCAGACCTGCGGCAAGTGGCTGGCTGGTCCCGGCCTGTGGCCCGGTCAGCCAGTAGCGGGTGAGCTGGAAGCCGCCGGTCTCGGCGACGACCACCGCTGTCTCATCGGGGGTGATCGCGACACCGTTAGCGAGCTGAAGACCGTCCAAGAGCACGTCGACCACGCCATCGGGGGACCTGCGGAGCAGCCGGCCCGTGCCGGAGTGCTCCATCAGATCGGCCTTCCAGTTGTGCAGGCCGAACCGGCGCGACGCGTCGGTGAAATAGATGGTCCCGTCCGATGCTGCCGCCGCGTTCTTGCAGAACTGCATCGGAGCGCCGTCGACCTGGTCGGCGAGGATCTCGATCTCAGCCGCTTCCGGCTCGATCCGCAGCAAGCCGCGGTAGGCGTCGCATACCAGCAGCGCGCCGTCGGCGAGAACCTCGATCCCGAGCGGACGGCCGCCGGTATTGGCGATCTCGGCAATCTCGCGCCCGTCCGGGCTGAGCCGCAGGATTCGCCCGCCGTCCACCCCGGTGATGACGTGGCCCTTGCCGTCGACCGCCACGTCCTCCGGGCCAAGGCCATTGACGTGCAGCAACCGCAACGGCGGTAGCGTGGGCGTATCGCGCCCGAGCGTGCGGGGCGGCGCGGCGGGCGGGTGCCAGATGACGGGATCAATCGAGGGCCGACGCTGCATGGCCAGCTACCCCTCCTCGTGTCCAGGCTGCGGATTCCTCATGCGGATCAGCCGGGGGAACTCATGTGGAACGTCTCGGTCATCAAGATCACCCCGGTGACGAACTGGACTGCCTTGTCGTAAGGCGCCCGGCGCGCGGCGGGCAGGCCGGTGAGCCGCTGCGCCATCGCGTCGATCTTCGCCGGGTCGAAGAAGGGCAGGCCGTCCAGAGCGCCGCGGCGGACGAGCTCGCGCAGCCGCATGAGCACACGGTCATCCCCGACCGCCGGGGGGGCGAAGAACCCCTGCTTGCCGCCGCGGTAGACCTCGTCCGGCAGGTAGCGCCGCATCGCCTCGCGCAACAGTGGCTTGGGGCTGTCCCCGCGCACGTACCAGTCCAGCGGGGCCCACTTCGCGGCCGCGAAAAGATGGTGGTCGAAAAACGGCAGCCGGACCTCGAGGCCGTGCGCCATGTCCAGCCGTTCCGCGGCGAGGATGTAGTTGCACAGCCACGTCTTGCAGAACAGGTACATCGCCTGGTGGTAGGGCGTCCGCCCGGCGAGCTGGGCGGACCCCTGCCCGCTGAACAGCGCGGCACACGGCTCCCGCTGCTCGAGTTCGCGGGCGAACTCATCCCGCAGGACGGTGGTCAGCGGAAGGGTGACCGTCATATGCCGGTCCAGCATCCAGTTCGGCACGAAATCGAGCTGGCTCAGCAGAAACCGCAGGTGACCGGCCGGGCCGTGTGCGTTGAGCTTGGCATAGCTATCCCGCGCCCGGGCCCGGACCTGTGGCGAGAGCGAGTACGCGAGATCCTTCCTCGACTGCGGATAGCCGGCGAATACTTCGTCACCGCCCTCACCGGCCATGACGACCTTGTAACCGGCGGCGCGAATGGCCTGGCTCTGCATCAGGCGGGCCGCGCCGTGCGAATTCTCCTGGATCATTTCCCCGCGCGCGACGGTTTCCGCCGCCTGGCCCGCGAAGTCCGATTCCGCGAAAACGATCTCGGTATGCCTGGCGCCGACCGCCTCTGCCGTCCGCCGTGCGGTCTGTCCTTCGTCGAAGCTGGCGTCGTCGCGGAACCGTACGGTGAAGGTCGCCGGGTCAGCGTGCCTGGCTGCGACGGCCACCACGGTCGTCGAGTCGAGCCCGCCGCTCAGGTGGTAGGCAACCCCCACGTCGGCCTGCATCCGGGTGCGGACGGCGGCGCAGACGGCCGACTCGATCGTTTCGAGGTGAGCCGGGGACTCGGCGGTCTCCGGCAACTCCGCCGCGAGCGGGTAGTCGAGATCCCAGTACGTTGTGATCCGCGTGCCGCCCTCCCCGGCGCGCAGGTAACAGCCCGGGGGTACCTGGCGGATGCCGTGAAAGAGCGTGCGATCGGGGAGGCAGCACACGGTCAGGTGATCGGCGAGCGACGCACGGTCCCACCGGGCGGGCACACCGGCGGCGAGTAGCGCCTTGATTTCGGAGGAAAGATAGAGACGGCCGCGGTGGTGCGCGTAGTACAGCGGCTTGATGCCGAAACGGTCGCGCGCGGCGAACAGTTCGCCGTCCCGCTCGTCCCAGATGACGAAGGCGAACTCCCCCCGCAGCCGGTCCAGCGCACGGGGCCCCGACTCGGCGTACAGGTGCAGCGCTATCTCGCTGTCGGAGCCGGTGCTGAGCCGCCGGCCGCTCCGCCGCAGCTCGGCCTGGATCTCCTGGTAGCCGTAGAACTCCCCGGTCGCGGCGAGATGGTAGCGGCCGTCGCCGGTGTGCATGGGCTGCGCGCCGGTGGCGAGGCCGACGACGGCAAGGCGGGTGTGACCCAGCGCCGCGCGGCCCGAAGGAGCGCACCACGTTCCGCGGCCGTCCGGCCCGCGATGGCTCAGGGCCCGCACCGGCACGGTGAGGTCGGGCGCCGCCAGGCCGCCGGCGGCCGACCAGATCGCGAAAATCCCGCACACCCCGTCAGCCACCTCCCTCGAGCCTCTGCCAGCGAACCTGATCGCCGGTTACCTCCGCGGCGCGCACTCGTGCGGCGGCCATATAGTTCGTCACCAGCTCGCGCATGGCCCGGTCGGGCGTGAAGACGATCCTCCCGTCCTTGACGGCGATGCGCTCGATGCCACGTTCCCGCATGAACGCGGTGATCCGCTCCTCGGGGCCCGGCCGCCGGGCTAGCAGGCGTTCCCGGTGGGCGGTGTCCAGGTCTGGGTGGGCCATGTCCATGATGAGGACGACCCGGTCCCCGGTGCCGTCGTGGTGCACCTCATGTTCGAACGAGTCGTCGAAAATCAGGCACTTACCTTCTTCCCAGGTCATGACCTGGTCGGCCACCCGAATGGACACCCGCGAGGGCACCTTGATCGCCAGATGGATGCGGAGCACCGCGTTGGTGGAACCACAGTGCGGAATGATGTGGGTCC
Organism: Streptosporangiaceae bacterium; assembly: GCA_035308365.1. Classification (GTDB taxonomy): domain Bacteria; phylum Actinomycetota; class Actinomycetes; order Streptosporangiales; family Streptosporangiaceae; genus PALSA-505. The sequence continues at coordinate 11,374 of DATGGU010000036.1, read as the reverse complement.
CGGGCGACAGGCGGGACACCAGGATGACCCCGGGGCTGAACGTGGTGACCTCGGGGATCTCCGCCAGGATGCTGCGTGTGATGGGGAAGTGCGCGCAGACGTCCGGCTGCCAGTTGCCCTCCCGGAAAAGGTAGGCCTGGCGCCACGATCCGCGCCTGGCCAGCCAGCCGTCCTCCAGCGTCGGCTGGACGGGATCGATGTCGGTGTCGAGGACCGCCTCGATTTCTGCCCGGATCTCCGGATACCGGTCCTCCAGGACCGTCACGAACCAGAAGCCCGCCGGATCGTGGACCGGCTGGGCCCGCAGCCCCGGGATGTGATCACGGTCTCGTTGCAGCAACTGCGCCCACACGTGCTGCCGGACGGCAAGCTCCGCGCACGCCCTCGCGTCCTCGGGCCGCCCCCCATAGTGCCAGGTGTCCACCAGGCTGCTGTAGTTGTTGCGCGCTATCTGCTCGATATAGCGCCCGATCCCCTGCGCCGCCGGCATCACGCACGATCCGCGCTGCGGTACCAGACGACGTCGTCGTCGCGCAGTTCCGCCCCGTCGATCCCGGTCGCCGCCATGTAGCGCCGGACGAGGTCGCGCAGCGCGGGCTCCGGGTGTATGACGATCTCGCCGTCCTCAGTGCCGATGCGCTCGAAGCCGCCCTCTCGCATGAAGCCGATGATCTGTTCTTCGGTTGCGAGGCGACGCTGCAGCAGGCGTTCTCGGTGGTCCCCACCCAGATCGGGGTGCAGGGTGTCGAGGATGAGAACCACGCGATCCGTTGTGCCGTCGTGGCGAACCTCGTGCTCGAACGAGTCGTCGAAAACCAGGCACTTACCTTCTTCCCAGGTCATGACCTGGTCGGCTACCCGGATGGAGACACCCGGCGGGATCGTCAACGGGAAGTGAACGCGCAGCAGCGCGTTCGTGGGCCCGCAATGGGGCATGATGTGTGAGCCCGGATCGACCCGCGAGACCGTGATGACCCCAGGGCTGAACGTGGTCACCTCGGGGATTTCGGCGAGAATGCCGCGGGTGACCGGGAAGCGCGCACACACGTCCTCCTGCCACCGCCCATCGCGGAACAGGTGTGCCTGCTTCCATGCGCCGTGCCTGATCAGCGCGGCGTCCTCCACGGTCGGCAGCACGGGGTCCAGAGGCGCGTCGAGGACCTGCTCGACCTCCGCCCTGATCTGCGGGTAGTGCTCTTCGAGGTAGGCGGCGAACCAGAAATCCGCCGGGTCGTGCACGGGCTTGGCGAAGAGTTCCGGTATGTACTCCCGCGGCCGCTGCGCGGGGTGTGCCCAGACGCCTTGCTGAACCGCCAGCTCGGCGCACGCCCGCGCGTTCTCGCCGTGCCCCCCGTAATGCCAGGCGTCGATGAGGCTTCCGTAGTACCGGCGTGCCATCTGCATGATGTAGCGGCGCGTCCCGCCGTCCTGGGCGGCGCTCACGGTGGCCTCTGTTGTCATCACAGTGCTCCCGTTGAATGATTGACCGGCGGCGGTGACCGGTGCCGGCCGCGCGCCATCGGCCCGCGGCCGGCCCGCACGCGCCTGGATCACCGACCGGAGGCTGTCCGCGGCCGCTTCCCGCTCCTGGGCCGTGCGGCGAAACAGCAGTTCGTCGGCGGAGGCTTTCTCCCGCGTCATGCGGTGACGCTGATAGGTGGCGTCGAAAGGTGCCTTGAAGTCCTGGTAATGAAGGTGCTCGACAAGGACGCCGGGCACCGGGAAGAGACGGTCGATACGCCGGGCGATCTCAAAGATCCAGCGTTCGGCCTGCCACTGCTGGAAGATCTCCGGAGCGTAGTAGCCGAGTGTCTCGTACCAGACCCGGCTGATGATCGGGAAGTCGCATCCCCCGGCCGGGTACTGCCCGCCGTCGAAGTACAGGCACAGCACCTCGTCCGGGTGCGCGGCGGTGAGCTCGGCCACGCGGCGGTCCAGCGCCGCATCCCACCCGTGGTCGACGTACAGCTGGTCGTCGTTCGCCATCAGCAGGTAGTCACCGGTCGCCGCGGCCGCGAGGACGTTCCACGCGGCCGGCACCCCGACCGGGTCACCGACCTTGAGCACACATCTGCCGATGCCAGGAAAGCGCCGCCCCGCGCGCTCGAACAGCCGCCGGTACGCGGGTAGCTGCGGGTCATCGGCATCGACGTAACACAGCACCTCGATCCGGCCGCCCGCGTGTGCGGTGCGCTGCACGCTGCGCAGCAGCGTCGTCAGCTCTCGCACCCGGCTCCGCGTCGGGCACAGCAGGGACAGGTGGTGGCGCTGGTCGCGACGCCGAGCCGCACCGCCCCGGCCGGCGAAGGCCACCCGGGAGGCGATCCAGCGCGGCTCGATTATCAAGGCGCGGGTCAGCCATCTGCGCGAACGCAGGGTCAGGTTCACAACGGGCACCACCCAGCCTCGAATGCCCGACCCGTCGCGCAAGGTCGTGGCGGCCAGGTCCTGCAGGCGGGCCGCGCGATAGCGGCGGAAGTGCCCGAGCAGCAGGCGGGCGAGAGCACCGGTTGCTCCGGGGGCGTCGGCGGCCGTGCCCGGACCGTCCGGCGGATCGATGCGGGTACGCTGCCGAAGGTGACGCGTCACAGGTCGGTGCCGCCGTAGTTCGCCGCGCCGCTGCCAGCCGGCTGGCGGCGGGCGCCGAGCAGCCGCCGTCTTTGCGCCGCGACACGTTGGGCCTGCGCGATTCCCGCCTGCCTCGCTGCCGCCTCGGTCATCACTACGGTGATCTCATTCAAGGAGACCCGCGCGGCACCTGGTCCCTTCTCCGCGATGAGCTGGGCGTAGGCGCGAAGAGAAGCCAGCATGCCGCTCGCGGCCCGGGTACCGGCCGACCTGATTCCGTAGCGGATCTTGAGCTCCAGCGGCGGCCTGGGGCGCACCTCCAGCACCACCGGGTAGCCCTCATCGATGTCCGCGCGAACATCGCTGACGGCGAGCCGCCGCGACGCGGCGCCCTCGGTCACCAGTTCCGGGAAGTTCTCGATCACGAGGATGGAGTCGAAGAGCCGCTGGCTCGGCTGGCCCGGCAGGCACTTCGCCACCAGGGCCAGTGGGGTGTGCTGGTAGCGCGTGAGTTCTTCCTGCTGCCGCTGCAGCGCCCGCAGCCAGGGCAGTAATGGCGCCCCGGTGGGTACCTGCACCCGCAGCGGCAGCGTGTTGATGAACATGCCGAGCATCTCGGTCGCACCGGGAAGCTCGGGTGGGCGCCCGGAGACGGTGAGACCGAAAGCGACGTCGGGCGATCCGGCACACTGGGCGAGAGCGGCGGCCCAGCCCCCGGCCAGCACCGTTCCCACGGTGATCTGGTGCTGCCGGGCGAAGGACACCAGTGCGTCACTCGTCTGGCCGGTCAGGACGTCGCTCACCGCGCTGGTGGGCTCCGTGCGCCCGGGTGCCGCTGCTGGGGCGATGAGGGCCGGCCTGAATCCATCCAGCCGGCCGCGCCAGTACCGCTGCGCGTCCGTGAGGTCCTGCCCTCCCATCCAGGCGAGGTAGCTGGAAAACGGCGGCCGCACGGGAGGTACCGCCCCAAGCCCAGCGGAGCCGTCGCGGCGGGCCAGCCCGGTGACGGGTCCCGGCGGCATCTCCAAGCCGTCGTACAGATCGAGGAGTTCCCGTAGCAGCAACTGCTGCGACCAGCCATCCAGCAGCAGATGGTGATGGGTCAGGACGAACAGGCACGCCGATTCCGTTATCTGCAGCAGGGCGACCCGAAGCAGCGGTGGTCGCGCCGGGTCGAATGCCCGCCGCCGGTCTTGCGCGAGGTATTCCGTGACGGCCGGGCCCACCGGCGACGGGTCCGCGGATCTCCAGTCCCGCACCTCGACCGGGATGTGAACGGCCGGGGCGACCACCTGACGTGCCGCGTCGCCGTCCAGCCGGAAGTATGTCCGCAGCATGGAATGGCGTTCGGCCATGGCCTGCCAAGCCGCGCTGAACTGGTCGTGGTTCAGGTCGCCGTCGAGCCTGCACGTGACCTGCACGACGTACGCGGCGCCGTGCGGGTCGGCCAGCGTGTGGAAGAGCATGCCCTCTTGCATGGGAGTGAGCGGGTATTCGCCCGGCGGCGCGCTGGCCCGCGCCTGGCCGCCACCGTCCAGGCCGGCCGCCGGGCTCCCGGAGGCGCCGGGCGGGTCCTGCCCGGATGGCACCGCTTGCCGCACTCCATCTGCGATCCGCCGGATCGTTCGCAGGCCGAACAGGTCGTGGGTCGACAGCAGGATCCCGGCCTGCTTTGCCTTCGAGACGATGACGATCGCTACGATCGAGTCCCCGCCAAGCTGGAAGTAGTCGTCGTCGATGCCCACCCTCTCCACGCCGAGCACGTCACGCCACAGGCGCGCGAGCGACGACTCGACCGGGGTCCGGGGCTTGGCGTATGGCGCGTGGCCGGCCGCGGCCGCCTGGTCGTCCTCCTGGGCCAGCCACAGTGTGAGCAGCTCGCGGCGGTCGGCGGGCAGGCGGTCTATCCGGTCCTGGTAGGCCTCCATCACCGTCCGCCTTGCCGGCTCGGATATGCCATGGCGTGATAGTAAAACAGGAATCGCTGATATAACAGACTATAGCCGCTCTTTGGGCCGACCCCGCAGCGGAGAGCCGCACGCACGGGAGGTCTTGCCGTCATGAGCTCAAGTGACGCGCGCATCATGTGGTCCTTCCGGCGCGACGCATCGGTGCTCCAGCAGAAGGTGACGCCCGGCACCGTGCGCAGGATCGCGGCCCAGGCCGCGCCATACCGTCTCCAGTTGTGCCTCTTTCTGCTGATCACCGGCGCCGATGCGGTTATCACGGTCGCGAACCCGTTGCTGCTGCGCACGGTCATCGACAACGGGATCCTGGCCCACAAGACCAGCGTGGTCGTCACCCTCGCCGTCGCAGTCGCGGGCCTGGCGGTGATAGATGCGGGCCTGGGCATGGCGAGCGAGTGGTATTCGGCCAGGATCGGTGAGTCTCTCATCTATGACCTGCGCAACCAGGTCTACGACCGGATTCAGCACCAGTCCATCGCATTCTTCATGAGGACTCAGACGGGCGCGCTGATCAGCCGGCTCAACAGCGATGTGGTGGGCGCTCAGCAAGCCATCACCGGAACGCTGTCGACGGTGGTGGCCAACGTCATCAGCCTGCTGCTGGTGCTCGCGACGATGTTCTACCTGTCGTGGTTCGTCACCGCTGTAGCGCTGGTTCTCGTCCCGCTGTTCATCGTGCCCGCGAAGCTCGTGGCGCGCCGTATGCAGCAGGTGACGAGGGCAGAGATGCAGCTCAACGCCGAGATGGGCGCGGTGACCAGCGAGCGCTTCAACGTCGCTGGCGCGATGCTCGCCAAGCTCTATGGCCGGCCTCGGGAGGATAGGGAGGTGTTCGCCAGCCGGGCCAGGCGAGTCCGCGATGTGGGCGTGGTGCTGGCGATGTACGGGCGGAGCCTGTTCGTCTCGCTGACACTGGCGGCCTCGCTCGCCACCGCCACGCTCTACGGCCTCGGCGGCAGCCTGGTCATCAGGGGCGTTTTCCATCTCGGCACCCTGGTGGCGCTTACAGCGCTGCTCACACGGCTGTACGCGCCGATCACGGCGCTGTCCAACGTGCAGGTCGACGTGATGACCGCCCTGGTCAGCTTCGACCGCGTATTCGAGGTGCTCGACCTCGAGCCGATGGTGGCGGACGCGCCGCACGCTGTGCCACTGCCGCGCCGCCGGGCCGGTCAGGCCGGACCGAACGGCCTTGCCCGCGCGGGCACGGGGCCGGCTGGCCGCCCGCAGCCCCCCGGCGTGACCGCCCCCGAGGTCCAGTTCGATCACGTATCGTTCCGCTATCCGGCGGCCAGCGAGGTGTCACTGGCCTCCCTCGAGCTGATCGCCGACCTCGACGCCGAAAGGTCCCTGGCCGGTCAGGAAGCGCTGCGCGACATCTCGTTCCGGGTGGCGCCGGGCACCTTGACGGCCCTCGTCGGCCCGTCCGGCGCGGGCAAGACCACCATCACCCACCTCGTCTCCCGCCTGTACGACGTCACCGGCGGCGCGATCTTGATCGACGGGCACGACATACGCGACCTGACGCTCGAATCCCTGCGCGAGGCGGTCGGTGTCGTCACCCAGGACGCGCACTTGTTCCATGACACGATCCGGGCCAACCTCACCTACGCGCGGCCCGGTGCAACCGACGCCGAACTCGCCGAAGCCTGCCGCGCAGCTCAGATCTGGGACCTCATCGCATCGCTGCCGGGCCAGCTCGGCACCGTCGTCGGCGATCGCGGCTACCGGCTGTCCGGCGGCGAACGGCAGCGCATCGCCATCGCCCGGCTGCTGCTGAAAGCCCCCGATATCGTCATCCTGGACGAGGCCACCGCGCACCTCGACTCCGAATCGGAGGCTGCCGTGAAGCGCGCGCTCAACATCGCGCTGGCGGACCGGACCTCGATCGTCATCGCACACCGGCTCTCCACAGTCAACGAGGCCGACCAGATTCTCGTTATCGACGGCGGCCGCGTCCGTGAGCAAGGCCAGCACGCCGACCTGATCGCCGCCGGTGGTCTCTACGCAGAGCTCTACCGGACACAGTTCGCCCATCAGATCGCCCCCACCGACGGGGCCGCGCCGAGCCCGGTATGACTCCCGCCGTGCTGTCTGCTCGCCAGGAAAAGCGAAACCGCAGGCCGGCGGTTATGATTGAAGCGTGAACCGAGAGTTGGGAAGGGTCAGCGAAGCTGAACCGCTGGCCACGGCACCAGGGACCGAGCACAGTCCGTATGCGCGGTTCTTCCGGATTCTCGGTGACCCAACCAGGCTCGCGATCGTACAGCTTCTGCTCACCCGGCCTTACTCGGTCACGGAGCTGGTGCAAGAGCTGGGCGTCAGCCAGAGCAGGGTATCCAATCACCTGGCCTGCCTGCGATGGTGCCATGTCGCGGTCGCCGAGCGCCGCGGCCGCCGCGTCGTCTATACGATCACCGACTCACGGCTTCGCCGCCTGCTTGACCTGGCATCCGAACTTGTACCGGATGATCCGGAGCCGTCGGAGGACTATCGCCGCATCGGACCTGACTGGATCTGACCCGGCGCCGGCCGGCAGCCGTCACGATCGCATGCGCAGGAAGCCACCACCCCAAGGGCGGGGCAGGTCAGCTCATGCGACCCACTGGCTGCCCTCCGCTGCCAGTGGGTCACTGAACGTTCCTAGACCGAGCGCTGCGTTCGGGGCGGGCCCCGGCCTTTCCCGGTGTTCTTGATCTCCGCTTGGGGCACACATCTGTCGATTGCCTGGCCGCCTTGGCCGATCCGGGCACATGTGACGATAGCGTGCTCATTGTCGTCGGCGAGCGATCGCGCGAGCCGCATGATCTCGGCGGCACGGCTGCTGGTTATCGCGTAACGGTCACCGCTTGACCGGCTCTCGGTGACGTATCCGCTAGCGGCCAGCAGGCTGAGATGCCTGGCTGCCACGCCAGCCGCTATGCCCACGTGCTCCGCGCATTCCTGCGCGGTGTGCTCGCCGCCACAGAGAAACTCAACGATGCGCAGCCGGGCCGGGTCCTCGAGCACGCGGAAGAAGCTGGCGATCGGCGCAGGCCCCTGATAGCGCATACTTTCTAACGGTGAGTCCGGTGGCCTGCCGTCGCCGCGTTCCTTCCTACCCGGCACCTCAGGCGGGTTGTTGCGGGCCGGCAATTAGGTCTCCTTTATACTCGATTACTGTACGTTATATTCGATTACTGCACGCTGCATATCGATAAGGAGTTAACCTGCGACCGAGTGCCGCACTAAGATTGGCGGACAAGGTTGCCCAGCCGGGCGTTACCACCAAGCTGAAACCTCCAACGGGCTCAGCCGGGTGAGCATTGGGCACGCTAAACTCGCCATCCCTCGGTCCGAGCGTACCAATCGCGTTCAATCTGACAAGGTTGACAGCAGCCGGGCGGTGCACCTAAAGGCGCCAGCGCCGGGCGCACCCTGTAACCACGATCCAAAAGGCGCCTATCCGTAGGATCGCTCACCGCACCCTGAAGGTCAAGACGAAATGTGACCCCTGATGTACTCCCTGGGACTCGCGAGGCGACAGCGCTGGCGGCCGAGTTGGCCGTGCGTGGCCTTCATGCCAGCGTAGGGCCGGGTTCGGAGCTGTTCGCCCTATCCCGGCACGACTCTCCCCAGGCACACGCGACTGCGGCCCGGCACCCTGAGCCGGAGCGTCCTGGCCGGCCGGGCCAGGACTGACGGCAGTGACACCACCCGCCCTGTTCTGCACGGATGTGTAACAGTGGCCTGCTGCTGCGGCGCCTGACTGGTGGACGGCTGTACACAACGGCACTGCGGCGACGAGCCTTGCCGCGCTGACCTTGCGGGCGTACGTTCATTTTGGGCCCCACTCTGCGGCAAATCCGGCGAACGGGGATCTAATACGCTCATTACGTCTTCGCCATCGCCGCCACATTACTCCCCATCGCGCTTATTACCGGCGCAGGCGGGGCATCAGCCGCCAGCGCGTGCACTCCCAGTGCCACTACGTATTGCGTCATGGAAAACCTGGTTCCGTATTACACCGACAGTACTGGCTCGAATACTCCACTGGTGGCGGTAAATGGCATGGGCGACGAATACAATTTTACTCGCGTGGACGGCTCATAGGGGTTTTTCCAGTCCAGTTGCCAGCCCGTTACGGACCACAACGAGCGGTTCGAGATGGTGCCGTGCCCGCACTCTTCCTGGTGCATTGACAACGACACCATGGGCGCGGGTCCTGTCCTCACCGGCCCGATCGGCAACTCCGCGATATACCTTCCCCCCCGAAGCACCGGACGCCGGGAGTAAATGGCAGTTCCACTGAGGTTCACAACGGAGAGCCCGGATTCTTGCCTGACCTGGCCGTCCTGGCCCGCCTCAGACCTTGAGCAGGGTGCGGAGGAACTGGCCGGTGTAGCTGGCGTCGTTCATGGCCAGCTCTTCGGGGGTGCCGGTGGCTACCACGGAGCCACCGCCCGACCCGCCCTCCGGGCCCAGGTCGATCACCCAGTCCGCCGTCTTGATCACGTCGAGGTTGTGCTCGATGACGATCACCGTGTTGCCGCCGTCCACCAGCCGTCCGAGCACGCCCAGGAGCTTGCGGATGTCCTCGAAGTGCAGGCCGGTGGTGGGCTCGTCCAGCACGTAGATCGTCCGGCCGGTGGACCGGCGCTGCAGCTCGGAGGCGAGCTTGACCCGCTGGGCCTCGCCGCCGGACAGGGTCGGCGCGGGCTGGCCGAGGCGGACGTAGCCAAGCCCGACGTCCACCAGCGTCTTGAGGTGCCGGTGGATGGCGGGCACCGGCTCGAAGAAGCCGGCCGCCTCCTCGATCGGCATGTTCAGCACCTCGGCAATGGTCTTGCCCTTGTAGTGCACCTGCAGCGTGTCGGTGTTGTAGCGGGCACCATGACAGACCTCGCACGGCACGTACACGTCGGGCAGGAACTGCATCTCGATCTTGATCGTGCCGTCGCCGGAACAGGCCTCACACCGCCCGCCCTTGACGTTGAACGAGAACCGGCCTGGCTGGTAACCCCGGATCTTGGCCTCGGTGGTCTGCGCGAACAGCCGCCTGATGTGGTCGAACACGCCGGTGTAGGTGGCCGGGTTGGACCGCGGCGTCCGGCCGATCGGGCCCTGGTCCACGTGCACGATCTTGTCCAGGTGGTGCACGCCGGTCACCCGCACGTGCTTGCCGGGAACCGTCCGCGCCCCGTTCAGCTCCTTAGCCAGCGCGTTGTAAAGGATCTCGTTGACCAGGGTGGACTTCCCCGAACCCGACACGCCGGTGACCGCGACCAGGCAGCCCAGCGGGAACGCCACGTCCACGTTGCGCAGGTTGTGCTCGGACGCTCCCTTGACCACGAGCTCGCGGCTCTTGGCCCGCTTCCTGCGCTCGGCCGGCACCGGGATCCGGTGCCGGCCGGACAGGTAGCCGCCGGTCATTGACTCCTCGCTGGCCAGCAGCTCTTCCACCGGCCCGGACACGACGATCTTGCCGCCGTGCTCCCCCGCTCCCGGGCCGATGTCGACGACCCAGTCGGCGGCCCGGATGGTGTCCTCGTCGTGCTCCACCACGATCAGCGTGTTGCCGAGGTCACGCAGCCTGAGCAGGGTTTCGAGCAGCCGGTGGTTGTCCCGCTGGTGCAGCCCGATGGACGGCTCGTCGAGAACGTAGAGCACGCCGACCAGGCCGGAGCCGATCTGGGTCGCCAGCCGGATCCGCTGCGCCTCGCCGCCGGCCAGCGTGGCCGAGGCCCGGTCCAGGGTCAGGTAGTCCAGGCCCACATCGAGCAGGAAGCCGAGCCTGGCGTTGACCTCCTTCAGCACCCGGGCCGCGATCTGCAGGTCGCGCTGGGACAGCTCGATGGTCAGCAGCAGCTTGGCCAGTTCCCCGATGGGCAGCGCACACAGGTCCGCGATGGACCGCCCGGCCACGGTGACCGCCAGCGAGACCGGCTTGAGCCTGGACCCCTTGCAGACCGGGCAGGGCACCTCGCGCATGTACCCGGCGTACCGCTCCCGGCTGGAGTCGCTCTCCGCCTCGGAGTGCCGCCGCTCGATGTAGGGGACCACGCCCTCGAACCCGGTGTAGTACGAGCGCTCCCGGCCGTACCGGTTCTTGTACCGGACGTGCACCTGCAGGTCGTAGCCGCGCAGCAGGGCCTGCCTGGCCTTGGCGGGCAGCTTCGCCCAGGGCGTGTCCATCCGGAAGCCGAGCGTCTCGGCCAGCGCCTGGATCAGCCGGACGAAGTAGTCGCTGACGTGCCCGCCGCTCCACACGCTGATCGCGCCGTCGGCCAGCGACAGGTCAGGGTCGGCGACCACCAGCTCCGGATCGACCTCCATCTTGGTGCCGAGGCCGGTGCAGTCCGGGCAGGCGCCCCAGGGCGAGTTGAACGAGAACGACCGCGGCTCCAGCTCCTCGAACGACAGGTCGTCATAGAGGCAGGCCAGGTGCTCGGAGTACATCCGCTCCCGGTTCGGGTCGTTCTCAGGCAGGTCGACGAAGTCCAGCACCACGACCCCGCCGGACAAGCCGAGCGCGGTCTCGACCGAGTCGGTGAGCCGCCGCCGCGCCGTGTCCTTGACGGCGAGCCGGTCGATGATGACCTCGATGTCGTGCTTCTCGTACTTCTTCAGCGCGGGCAGGGCGGTCGCGTCGTTCGCCACCTCGTCCAGCCGGATGACCGTGCCGTCCACCCGGGCCCGGGAGTAGCCCTTCGCCTGGAGTTCCTTGAGCAGCTCGGTGTACTCGCCCTTGCGGCCCCGGACGACCGGGGCGAGCACCTGGAACCGGGTACCCTCCGCAAGCTCGAGCACGCGGTCCACGATCTGCTGCGGGGTCTGGCGCGCGATCGGCCGGCCGCAGA
>DATGGU010000035.1:0-106931 GCA_035308365.1 Streptosporangiaceae bacterium | reverse complement strand
GCCGTTGCCGTCGCCAAGACCTGCCCGGGCCTGGAATCCGGCATGACGGTGGAGGTCGGCGAGGTCACCAACTCCGACGACAGCTTCGACGCCTGGCTGGCCGCACACCCCAGCGGCTGACCAGCGTAATCGAGCCGCCCTGCGGCAGAGGACACCGGAGCAGGGCGGCTCTTGGCTCAGCTATGCGGATCCGGTCCTGGGCCGCCGCCTCCGGCCACGATGACCAGGCGGCCCGAGCGGCCCATCCACCTGACCTGCCGCACCGGATCGGTGAAGTAGCCGAACACCTCCGCCCGCGGCGCCGGCACCCGCACGCTCACCTCGACGGTCTCGTCATCCATCGCGCCTGACCTCCTAGATCCATGGGGTTACACCGCCCGTATGGGGTCTCGTGCGCGGCGGCCAGAACGGCTGGGCCAGCACACCGACGGGCGCAGGCCTGGTGGCCGGGGTCGCGGCACTGATCAAGTTCCTGCTGAGTTAACGTCGATACGATTCACGGATAGCTGAAACAAGCCAATGGCACGAGGGAGCCAGCATGCCGGCCAAGGGAAGCGCGCAGTGGAAGGGTGACCTGCGGACGGGCACCGGCACGTTCACGGCAGGCGACACGATCAGCGGGGAGTACTCGTTCAGGTCGCGCTTCGAGGATGGCCCCGGGGCCAACCCCGAGCAGCTCATCGCGGCTGCGCACGCCTCCTGTTTCTCCATGGCCCTGTCCAATTCGCTCGCCGAGGCAGGCACGCCGGCGGACTCGGTACAGACCAACGCCACGGTCACGCTGCGGCTGGTGGACGGCGTCCCGGCCATCACCAAGATCGAGCTGGTTACTGTCGGCCGGGTGCCCGGGATCGACGAGGCCACGTTCAAGGAGCAGGCCAACGCCGCCAAGGCCGGCTGCCCGGTGAGCCGGGCCCTGGCCGGCGTCCCCGAGATAACCCTCGACGCGAGCCTGGCCCACTAACCGCTCAGCGTCGGCTAACCGCTCAGCGTCGGCTGGCTGCTCGGGTCAGCCGACGGGTCGCCGCTCCTCCGGTTCCGCCTGGGCCGCCGGGAGATCGGGTCGATCGCGTAGTAGAGCGCGAACAAGCCCTGCAGCACCAGGAAGGCATACGCGTTCAGGAACGCCACGCCGACCGCCAGCGTGTACATGACCACGCCGACCGTGAACATCAACGTCGCGATCGCCCGCTCACTCTCGGGGAACGCCTCGTGCAGCAGCCGCCGGCGGCCCGACGCATACAGCCACAGGGCCGCCCAGGCCCACGAGTTGACCGCCATCGTGACCGCGTAGACGACCGCCGCGGTCCGCGCCCCCTGACCCCGGGCCAGCGCCTGGCCGAGCACCCCGGTCGGGTAGGGCAGGAACGTGATGGTCATCAGCAGCAGCATGTTGATGTAGATCAGCCCGCGGTCCACATGCTCGAAGTGCCGGAACAGCGAGTGGTGGTTGAGCCACATGATCCCGATCACCAGGAAGCTGACCACGTAGGCGATCAGTGACGGCCACCGGCTGGCGAGCTGGTGCGCCAGTTCCCGGTAGTCGCTCGGCTGAGCGATCGTGAGAACCAGCAACGTTATCGCGAACGCGAATATCCCGTCGCTGAACGACTCAAGCCGTGACTTGCTCATCGCCGTCAACCTAGCCCTCTCGGCTTCGCTCTTGGCATAATCCGGTCCGCCCGGTGATCGCCACTAGATGAAACATGATTGATTACAGACTTACAAGTGAGTCTCATCCGACATCGAGCCGTGAGGTGCGGGATGAACGCCGTGAATCCGCAAGCCGGTGCGGGCCAGGGGCGGCTGGCGCAGGTGATCGCGACCCGGGGTGGCCTGGCCGCCCCCGAGGCCCCGTTCGTGATCGAGCACCGTGAAGCCCTCATCTACATGTTGTGCGAGGCGGCCGAGCTGGAACACGGCATCATGTGCCAGTACCTGTTCGCCGCGTTCACGATGAAGCAGTCCACCGCCGAGGGCCTGACCGAGAGCGAGCTTGAGGCGGTCACCCGCTGGCGCAAGAAGATAACGTACGTCGCCACCCAGGAGATGCTGCACCTTGCCCTGGTGCAGAACCTGCTGTCGGCGATCGGGGCGGCCCCGCACATGTCCCGTCCCAACCTCCCGCACCCGGCCGGTCACTACCCGGCGGGCGTCCAGCTCGCCCTGCTCCCGTTCGGCGAGGCGGCGCTCAAGCACTTCATGTTCCTGGAGCGCCCGGAGACCTACGACCTGGACGATCCCCTTGTCGGGTCCGCGGTGGACCGGTCGGTTCCGCACCTGAGCGCGCATGACATCGTCCCGGCCGGCCAGGACTTCGCCACTGTCGGCCACCTCTACCGTTCGATCGAGGAGGGCATCGCGCATCTGGTGGCGAAGTACGGCGAGTCGTGGCTGTTCGTCGGCCCGCCCCGGGCCCAGGCGACGCAGCAGCACTTCGGCTGGCCGGAGCTGACCGCCGTGACCGGCCTGGCCAGCGCGCAGCGTGCCATCGACACGATCCTGGAGCAGGGCGAGGGCCCGCGCGGCCACTGGCTGAACGCCCACTTCGGCCAGTTCGTCGCCATCCTGGACGAGTACGAGCAGATGATGGCGGACAACCCGGGCTTCGACCCGGTCCGCCCGGTGATCGCCGCCAACGTCCGCCCCTGCCCGCCACCGGTGGAGATGCCGCTGATCACCGACCCGCTGACGGCCCGGGTCACCGACCTGTTCAACGTGGGTTACGAGATCATGCTGCAAATCTTCGAGCGGTTCTTCGCGCACACCGAGGAGACCGGCCTGCAGCTCAAGGTGCTGGCCGACACCACGGTCGCGCTGATGTTCCAGGTGATCGAGCCGCTGGCCAACGTGATCACCAGGCTCCCGGCGGGCCCGGAGTACGGCGGCCGCAGCGCCGCCCCCAGCTTCGAGCTGTTCTACGAGAACGACTACCTGATGCCGCACCGGGAGGCGGCCTGGAAGCTGCTGGCCGAGCGCCTCGGCCAGGCCGCCTTGCTCTGCGCGGAGATCCAGGCCGGCTGTGGCGCCGGGATCGCCGGTCAACTGGCCCCGGTGGGTGACGCGCTCACCGCCATGGCCGCGACCCTCGCCGAGCACCTGCCCGCCGGCAGCCCGCAGGCCAGGCGCGCCCTGGCCGCCGCCGACCGCGACCCGGAAAAGATCACCGCCGCGCTGGCCCGGGCCCACGAGCTGGCAAACTCGGTCGCAGAACTTTCCCGGCCGCAATCCCACCCTACGGCGGCGACGGGCGGCATTGCCGCCCTGTTCCAGGCCGTTTACGCCCTCGCTCCAGCTGCCGGAGATCTCCTGCCCAGGCTTGCCGGCAGCGTGCTGCGCCCGCTAGCGGATTGTTTGACAAGAGGGATTCCTTACGGTGGGGGCCAGCCCGGCAGCTCGTACGCCGGACCCGGTGCAACGGACACCCAGGACACCGACGCGCTGTGGCAAGCGGCGCGGACGGCCACCGGGCTGCGCGCAACCCTGGCGACGGAGGGTGATTGCCCGCCCGAGCTGATCGAGGCGACCGCCGCGTTGCAAGCTCTTGCGCTCGACACCGTCTCCGCGTCCGAAGCCGCACGGCGGCTGGCCGAGCTGCGGCAGCTCGCCGGCGGCCTGCCGCCCGCGATCCAGGTGGCCACCGACGGCCCCTACCTGGTCACGAACGTCCGGCGCGTGGTCAACCACCTGGGCGAAGAACTGGCCGTCCCGCCCCAGCTAGCCCTGTGCCGGTGCGGCGATTCGGCCAGGAAGCCGTTCTGCGACGGCAGTCACGCCAGCAACGGCTTCACCGGCGCCAAGGACCCGAACCGGGTGCCCGACCGGCGCGATGCTTACGCCGGCCAGCAGGTCACGATCTTCGACAACCGGGGCCTGTGCCAGCACTCGGGACTGTGCACCGACCGGCTGGCCACCGTGTTCCGGGCCGGCCAGGAGCCGTTCGTCGCGCCGAGCGGCGGCCGGATGGACGAGATCATCAGGGCCGTGCGAAACTGCCCGTCCGGCGCGCTCGGCTTCGCCATCGACGGCACCGAGGCCCGCGCCCAGACAGACTGGGGCAACTCCAGGGAACCGGCCATCGAGATCACCAAGGACGGCCCGTACCGGATCACCGGCGGCATCGGGCTGACCGAGTCCGGCGGCGCCCCGGTCACCCGCAACGAGGGCGCATCACTGGAACACTGCGCCCTCTGCCGTTGCGGCCACTCGCAGAACAAGCCGTTCTGCAGCGGAATGCACTGGTACATCAACTTCCAGGACCCGAAGCCCTCGGCCGGCCCCACCCTGTTCGAATGGGCGGGCGGCCTGCCCGCCCTGACCCGCATGACCCAGCTTCTCTATGAGAAGCACATCCCCGCCGACCCACAGCTCGCCGCCGCCTTCGCCGGCATCCCACCGGGCTACCCCGAGCAGGAAGCCCAGCGGATCGCCGAAGAGTTCGGCGGCCCGGCCGCCCCGGCCCGAGACGGCCAGCGGCCTACCGCCGGCCTGACCGAAGATCAGAGGATCCGCTGGGTCGCCCTCGCCGGCCAGGCGGCCACCGACGCCGGCCTGCCCGCCGACCCGCCGTTCCGCGCCGCCCTGGCCGCCTACCTCGAATGGGACTCACGGCAGACGACGGGAACAGCGCAGACCCGCTGGGACTGGACCGCGGCGGGCCCGCCGGACACCAGCCAAGATGACCAGGATGGGAAGGACGCACAGCCGATGGAGGACGTACCGCTGCCAGGCCCGGACGAGCCGGTCAGCTTCGAAACCCACATCCGCCCGCTGTTCCGGGAGAAGGACCGCCAGTCCATGTCCTTCGCCTTCGACCTGTGGTCGGTGGACGACGTCCGCACTCACGCCGCCGCCATCCTCGCCCGCCTCCAGAACGGCTCCATGCCCTGCGACGGCACCTGGCCCGCCGAGCGCATAGCCGTCTTCCAGCGCTGGACCGAAACCGGCTAGCAACAGTAGCGTCACGGACCCATAATGGGGGCCACTAGCTGGTATACATTTTTACTGGTGAGCTCGAGTGGTGGGTATGCATGCCCGATGGGGCCGCGATGGTTGCGGGGAAGCGGCGAGCCGGTTAGGGCATCAGGCTGAGGAGCGGGATCATGCTCTTTCTGAGCTATGCGACGGAGGATGCGGAAGTCGCTCGTGAGCTCGGGCGGGCGCTCACCGATGCGGACCTCGACCCATTTCTCTGGGAGGATCATCGCGGCGGGCTGTTCATGGAGCGGCTCCAAGACGCGATCAAGCGGTCCGACGCCTTCGTCGCATTACTCTCCCCGCATTTCATTGATTCGCCCTGGTGCCGCCGTGAACAAGGCATGGCTATCCAGCGTGAGCAGGAGTTGCGCGCTCGGGATGAATCGTGTGTCTTCGTGCATGTGATGGAGGTCGGCACGACACAGCCTTCGGCCGCTGGATTTCTTGGCGGCTATGACTGGGTGAGGCTTGCCGGGTCGAAGAGCAGAAATGAACAGATCCAGGAGCTGATCGACCGGCTCAAGTCGG
Organism: Streptosporangiaceae bacterium; assembly: GCA_035308365.1. Taxonomy (GTDB): domain Bacteria; phylum Actinomycetota; class Actinomycetes; order Streptosporangiales; family Streptosporangiaceae; genus PALSA-505. Next base: position 101,426 of record DATGGU010000035.1, on the reverse strand, counting down.
CCCGGCCAGCAGAAAAAACTTCCACCGCAGCCAGCGCCGGAGGTCTCCAAGCGTCCCCATTGTTCCGTAACCGGGACGATGAGCTGTCCACCGTGGTGCGCGGTCTGACCAACGCCGGTGGTCCGCACTTCTGGCTGGTCATCGCTCCGCCTCAGCTCGGCAAGACCTGGTTCCTGGAGAAAGTCGGCGAGGAGCTGACATCACGGCCGCAGGATGACTGGGTGACGACGTTCGTCGATCTGCACAGGCTGCGGGTCGGCGACCGCGACGATGCGGGGAAGGTCCTCGCCCGGCTCTTCGGACGAGACGATGCGATGACCATTACGCCGGAGACCTGCCTCGATATCGCACAGGGGATCGTCCGCGGTAAGAAATCCCATCTCTGTTTGCTGGACGGTGCCGAGCTGCTGAGCCATGAGACCGCTCGCGATCTGCGGGACTGGATGAGTGAGATCTATCAGCTACTGGAGGATTCTGACGTCCGGCTGGCTTTCGTTGTCGCCTCCCGGCGGGACAAAGAATGGCGGAGCGTCACCCCATCTCCACGGCTTTCTATGCTTCCGCTCACGCAATTTACGGATAGCGTGGTAAGGGGTGTCTTGCGGCGGCTGGCACAGGATACGCGGCAGCGGGAACCCAGCCCGGCTACATACACGCGGATCGTCAAGTCTGCCCACCACCTGAGCGAGGGTGTCCCGGCGCTGCTTGTGTTGTGCCTGCAATGGATACAGGCACAGCAATGGCTCAAGCCGGAGCGCCTGGAAAACCCGGAGGTCTTCGAAGAACTGGCGTGGCCGTACCTGCGGACGGCCTTACTCTCGCGCGACAGCCTGCTTCCCCGCAGTCCGGAACAGTCCAAGGATGCACGGAACGCACTGGAGCAGGCTTTCCGGATCTTGGCACCGTATCGTCTGTTCACCCAGTCACACCTGCGCCACCACCTCGAGTGGGACAGCCTTTTCGAGGACGCCCTGCGGGCCGCCGACTGGTCTATCGAGGATCTCTGGCGGGCGATCAGTGATACCGCCCTGCTGACCCGGCCGCTGGACGAGGCGTGGCAGCAGATTTACCCGCCGATCAGGCGCCTCCTCTACCGGTATTTCTACAAGAGAAGCGAGGACCGTGCCGGGGCCAATCGTGACGCCCGCGGGTTCATCCGGGTTTGGGCGCAAAAGCAAAACGGAAAAGAGCAAGTCATCGGCCTGGTGGAGGTCTTGTGGCACCAGGTCAGCGACCCTCAGCTCCGCGAGTCTGGACAATTCGGGACAGAATTGACCGGATCCGCCAACGAGCTTTCATTGTCCCTCCAGCCGTCCGACCTCTATACGGTTGCCGAGCTACGCGAATACGCTGTCGAGCGGATGGATAATGACGATGAGTTTCAGTCGGCTATCAGCCATGTACGAGGACTGTATGACCGGCTGATCGGAATGGTGAGGGCACCGCAGGAGTCATGACATGACCCAGCACGTCCTGTTTCCAGGCTATATCCCCCGGCAAGAGGAACGGGTGATTCGCCAGGAGTTGATCGAAGTACAGCGGGACGGCAAGAGCCGCGCGGTGCTGCTCTATGGCCTGAGCGGTGTCGGGAAGACCTCGCTGGTGCGCGAGCTGGAGCGGGGGAGCGCCCCTGATGAGTCGGTCGCCTGGCTCGACCCCATCGACATCGACGACCCCGAATATTGGCTGCTGTCTAATCTGGAGCGCCGGGTCGCGGACCGCCTGGATCCGGATAACCGCTATTTCGATGAATACCGAAAATACCTCTCCCGGTTGCCGCGCTACACTCGCTCCCGGGTTGGCCATGATGCGGTCACAAGTCATCTGGGACAAATCAAGCGCGTATTCATAGAATGCTATAACAATTTTATCAGTAGCAGCGGTAAGACGGTCGTCATCATATTCGACACGGTCGAAGTCATCCGTGGCATGTACCTGCTCCTAACGATCACACAATGGATGAAGGCGCTGCCCGAGGGCACCTTGTTCATTCTCTCCGGGCGGCCGCCGCTGGACCGCAATCAGCAAGACCCGATCAAGAGAGAGCTGGACGATCCTTATCAGCCACTGCCGGTCCAGCCTATTTATCTCGGGAAGTTCACCCAGTTCGCGGCGTTCGACTACATCGGCGGCAGCAGTGTTTCCCGTGGCCTCAGCGGAGACGAGAAGGCAAAGCTGGTGCGCCTGACCCGGGGGTATCCGCTATGGCTGGCATTCACGATCGCCTACCTCGATGAGAAGGGGATGCCCAAAGAGGCGGATGAGCCGCCGCTCACAGATATCGAGCGGGACATGCCCTACGAGGGCGATATGGGCCGCGAGGGGCTCATGCGGCACGAGGCGTTCAAACGCCGGCTGGTCACCCCCTATCGCGAGGCCGATTTCTGGCATGAGGCGGTCAAACGCCTGGCCGTGGTGCGACAGGGGATGAGCCAGCCGATATGGGAGCGGATCATGGAGGACGTGCCGCTTCCCCCGGAAGCGGCTGATCTAGGTGAAGCGTGGCGGATACTGCTGCGAAGGCCCTGGATCCGGATGCGTGCCAACGGCCGCCTGGTGACCTTGCACGACGGGGTGGCAGAAGAACTCGCCCAGCGCATCATTCCTTTGCACGACCAGGGCGGGCAGTGGCGGCGCCAGCTATGGAAGCAGGCGTCGGACATCTATCGTGAGTTCAGCGAGCGGTTCGAAACCCTGTACCGGACGAAGACGGCCGCCCTGGCGAGCAGATTCCAGGGCCTGGACGAGCGGCTGAGAATCGAGGGTGAGCCGCATCCCTCCGCCGAGGAGGCGGAGTCCTTCATCGACGCCGTTGAGCAGCTCGACGCCGACGAACGAGAACTCGATCAGCTCGTCGTGACCCACCTGTACTACCGCCTTCTTTCCGACCGTGAGGGCGGCTGCCAGGAATTCTTGCAGCTCTTTGAGAAAGCCAGGGACGAGCACAACGTGCTCTTCCAGGAGCTGCTGGCCATGGAGGTACAGCGGTTCCTGCCAGGCGGGGCCGACCCGTACGCCTTCGGCGACGTCATCGGCGGAGCCATCGATGAGTTCCGAGATTGGCTAAAATATACAAGACCTGACCTGCACCTTGATATCGGCATGAACATAGCCGAATATCTTGTCAGCAATGAGCAGCCCCAGCCTGCGGCTGAGATACTCGAAGGGCTTCCGTCGGAGCGCGCCGATCATGCGCAGCGCTACCGCCTGGCGTTGTTGCGCGGCAATGCCTACATGCGAATCCCAACGCAGGTGCATAACGGCCTGCAGCACTTCCAGCAGGCACTCGGCGAAGCGGAAACGCTCACCACGGCCAACCGCCAGAAATTTATCGCCGAGGCGTACAAGGAACTAGGCTTTTATTACCGGAACAAGGGACTTTGGCGCAAGGCTGACGAGGCCTATCAGAAGGCGCGCGATGCGATCCTGGTCACGCTGTCGGCGGAAGCTTCCGACGAAGACCGCGAGGAGATGGCGTCGATTCAGACCAACTGGGCCTATGTCAAGGGCCTCATCGGCTCCTACCGTGATGGCGCGAATCTTGTGGAAAGCGCCATCACCGTCCGGCACCGGCTGAACAAGCACCAGGCGGAAGGAATCTCGTGGAGCGTCTGTGGCGAGGTGTATCGCTACGAGCGGCGATTCGAGCTGGCCTGGAACGCTTATGCGGAAGCCGAACGGATCTTCCATGCGCAGCAGAACTGGCCATGGCTGGGCATCATTTACCAAGAACAGGCGATCTGCCTGGTCCAGGCGGCCGAGGACGGGATCACCCTGGACCCGGCCCGGGATCCGGTCAAGGACCCTGAACGCGATCCGGTCGCCCGGGCCAAGCGCCGCATCACTCTGGCGCTCGACATCTGCGCGGAGCAGAACCACCGGGCTTATCCTTCCGCACTCAACCGGGCCGGCCGCATCTTCGGCCAGGAGGACACGGCGTTCGGTCTCCGCCTGCTGACCACCGGCATCCATGAGGCCCAGCGTCTGTCGGATGGCTGGTTCTGGTTCGCCAACCTGATCGAGCATGCCGAACTGAGCTATCAGGCCTGGGTGGACACAGACACCCGCGACCCCAGGTACCGCGAAGAGATCGACCGGCATGAGGTGGACATCCAGCAGGCCAAGCGTGAGTACGAGTTCCCTGACCTGATCGGCAGGTGGAATCTTCTGCACGGCCATCTGGGCGTCCGGGACTTCCTGAACTCTCAGGATCCGAGCTTCTTGCCAGCCGCCCTGGAGAACTACAAGAGCGGGTTTGCCCTGATCGCGCAGGGATACGTCGGGTCCTCAGGCGCATCTGCTATTCGGCGGGAGTTCGAAATATTTAAAGGACTCTTTTCGCAACTCCCACCATCCACCCAGACAGAATGGCAGAATCAGCTTCGCAGCGCATGGACCGGACCAGAATCGGGCTCGACTCTTCTTCTGGCCCGTCTGGAAGAGCTGTACTAACCAGCCGGCGGCAGCATCGCTGCAGTCCTGAGAGGCGTGGGCATGACAGCAGCGTGGCAAGCGCTCCGGGCTATCGTACTTTCGGCGTTCGATCTGCCCGGCGGGCCAGAGCTTTTGCTCCGCAGTTGTGAAGACTGTGCGTGTCCGGTCAGCGACTCTCGGAGCCGTCCTGCCCTTAATATGGCGGAATCTGTGATACCGCCCGGCGAAGGTCCGTGGGTTTCCGGCCGGGAGATTGTTGAAATGCCGCTCGATGCGGAGCATTGGCTGCTCTTCAATCCGGTTGGGCAGGGCGGTGTGGTCGTTGTCAACGAGCCCGCCCGGCGGTTCTTCCACAGTTTTCAGCGGTCGGCCACGGCCGCGGATGTGCGGGCGTCCTGGGCCGGGCGTGAGGACGAGTTCGGGGAGTTGTTCGGGCGGCTCACCCAACTGGGGATGATTCATCCGCCCGGCCGGCCTGGCGCTCCGCGATTTTCCAGCAGCGACGTGCTGACGGCGTGGCTGCACGTGACCAATGCCTGCAACTTGCGATGCCCTTACTGCTATGTGAACAAGACAGCCGAGAAAATGGATGAGGACACCGGGCGTGCCGCGGTGGAAGCGGTCGTGCGCTCGGCGGTCGAGCACGGCTTCCGGGCTGTCAAGCTGAAGTACGCAGGCGGGGAGGCCTCCCTCAACCACCGCCTGCTGGCTGGTCTGCACGCCTACGCCAAGGCGCTTACCGCCGAGCACGGACTGGGGTTGCACGCGACATTGCTGAGCAACGGCGTGACTTTGCCGCCGTCGCTGACCGAGACCCTGAAGGCCGAGGGCATCCGGGTGATGATCTCGCTGGACGGGATAGGCGGCGAGCATGATGTGCAGCGGCCGTTCGTCGATGGCAGGCCGTCATTCCATCTGGTCGAGCGCACGATCGCCCGGCTCATCGAGCAGGGTCATGCTCCGCATCTGTCCATCACCATCACCAACCGTAATGCCGGGGGGATAGCGGACGTCGTGCGGTTCGCGCTGGAACGGGAGCTGACGTTCAGCCTCAACTTCTTCCGCGACAACGACTGCGCCGACCGCTTTCCCGACCTGCGATACGAAGAGCAGACAATGATCTCGGCCATCCTCGAATCGTTCGGTGTCATCGAGGAATTCATGCCGCGGTGGAGCGTCCTTGGCTCCATATTGGACCGGGGGCAGCTCCTGGAGCCGCGGCAACGGTCCTGCGGCGTGGGCCAGGACTACGTGGTCATCGACCAGCGCGGCCGGGTCTCGAAATGTCACATGGAGATTGAGCGCACGTTGGGCGACGTCTTCACCGCCGACCCGCTGCGGCTGGTCCGGCAGGACAGCACAACGGCCCTGAACCTCGCGGTCGAGGAGAAGGACGGCTGCCGCGGCTGCTCTTGGCGGTACTGGTGTTCCGGTGGATGCACGGTCGCTACCTTCCGGGCGACCGGCAGGTATGACATCAAGTCACCGAACTGCAATATTTACAAGGCGATCTACCCACAGGCGCTGCGGCTGGAGGGCCTGCGGTTGCTCAAGTACGCGACCGGAAGCTGACCGTGGCCGATCGGGCCGAACGCCAGGCGGCCGGCGGCGCATGCCGCCGTACGGGTCGTGGCCGGGTTTGCACGTGTCCGCGATTACTGTCATACCCCGCCCCTAGCATGGCGCAGGAGTCAGTGATTCCCGGCGATCGGTGAGGGTGGCAGGCGAGACGGGTGGACTTCGAGGAGATCAGCTCGCTGCGTAAGCACAGCCCGGCCTGGCGGCTGCTGCGCGCGGACAATGCGCCGTTGATGCTGAGCTTTTTCGAGAAGGTGTTCGTCGACGGCAACATCCGGTCGATCTCCGGTCCGGACCTGGTCAGCCGGCTCGACGACGAGCTGTACGCGCTGAACGAGGTGCTAGGGCACGGTACGTTTCCGCGGCAGGCCAAGTCCTACCTGGACGATTGGGCTGCGCCGGACGCCGGATGGCTTCGTAAATATTATCCGCAGGGTTCGGACGAGCCGCACTTTGACGCCACGCCTGCCGTGGAGAAGGCGCTGTCCTGGGTGAAGAGCCTGCGGACCCGGTCGTTCGTGGGGACCGAGTCGCGGTTGTACACGATCTTCAGCTTGCTCAGGCAGATGGTGTTCGGGGCGGAGACCGATCCGCAGGCCCGGCTGGCCGAGCTGCACCGGCGCCGTGATGAGATCGACGCGGAGATCGCGCGGGTCGAGGCCGGGCAGATCGAGTTGCTCGACGCGGCGGCGCAGCGGGACAGGTACCAGCAGTTTGCCGCCACCGCGCGCGAGCTGCTGTCGGATTTTCGCGAGGTGGAGGCCAACTTCCGCAATCTGGACCGTGAGCTGCGCGAGCGGATCGCCGGCTGGACCGGGTCCAAGGGTGAGCTGCTCGACGACATTCTGGGCAGCCGGGAGATGATCGCCGACTCCGACCAGGGTAAGAGTTTCCGCGCGTTCTACGACTTCCTGCTGTCGCATGCCAGGCAGGAGGAGCTTACCGAGCTGATCGGCAAGGTCCAGCAGATCGCGGCGCTCGGCGAGCCGGATCCAAGGATGCGCCACGTCCACTATGACTGGCTGGAGGCTTGTGAGCGGACCCAGGCGACGGTGCGGCTGCTGTCCGAGCAGCTCCGGCGTTTCCTCGACGACCAGGTGTGGCTGGAGAACCGCCGGGTCACCGACATCCTGCGCAGCATCGAGGCCAGCGCGCTCAGGCTGCGCGAGGATCCCGGCGTCAGCCGCCTCGGCATGGCCATCGACGGCACCTCTCCCACGATCGCGCTGCCGATGGAGCGGCCGCTGTACGCCCCGGTGGCCAAGGCGGCGATCGACAGCACGTCGGTCACGGCCGGCGAGGACGGCTTCGACGCGCCCGCGCTGTTCGATCAGGTGTATGTCGACCCGGCCCGGCTGTCCCTGGCCGTCCGCCGCGCGCTGCAGGGCCGCCCGCAGGCCGGGCTGGCCGAGCTGATCGGCGAGCAGCCACTCGAACAGGGCCTGGCCGAGCTGGTCACCTACCTGTCGCTGTCCGATCCCGCCTTCCACGTCGTCTTCGACGAGGCGGCCAGGCAGCAGGTGTGCTGGCAGGACGAGGATGGCCGGCTGAGGTCCGTTGACATGCCGGGGGTTACGTTCGCCCGGGTCAGTGATGCCGAAACTCCCATACGGAGCAGGTTGTGAGTGATTGGTCCGCTGCGACGGCCGCAGCCGAGCCTGACCTGCCGCTGGCTGTCACGCAGCTGATGAAGGGTGCCGTCTACCGGGATTCCCATGAGCGGGCCTGGCGTGACCTGCTTCAGCTCCAGGCCCAGGTGCGGGACTATGTCGCGGTCATCGGGCTGACCGTGATCATCGACGAGGCCGAGGGCTACGCCTTCCTGCGCTCGCGGCCCGATGAGGACAACGCGGACGGCGACCGGCCCGCGCCGCCACGGCTCATCGCCCGCCGCTCGCTGTCCTTCCACGTAAGCCTGCTGCTCGCCCTGCTGCGCAAGAAGCTGGCCGAGTTCGACGCCAGCGGCACCGACACCCGGCTGATGCTCACCAGGGACCAGATCGCCGAGATGGTCCGGCTGTTCATGCCGGCCAGCAGCAACGAGGCCCGGCTGGCCGATCAGATCGACTCCTACATAGCGAAGACCGTCGAGCTCGGGTTCCTGCGCCAGGTACGGGGGCAGGATTCCCTGTTCGAGGTGCGGCGCATCCTGAAGGCGTTCGTGGACGGTCAATGGCTGGCCGACTTCGACCAGCGGCTGGCCGGGTACGCGGCCCAGTTGCAGGGGAGCGATCCGGGCACCGGGGAATCTCTGGGGGCCGAGCATGACTGAGGCCATGTTCCCGGTGACCGAGCTGCACGATGCGGCTGCCGCTCACCGCAACGGGTTCCGGCTCGACCGGCTGGAGATCTACAACTGGGGCACGTTCGACGGGCGGGTGTGGACGTTCGCGGCCGGCGGCCGCAACGGCCTGCTGACCGGCGACATCGGCTCCGGCAAGTCCACCATCGTGGACGCCATCACCACGCTGCTGCTGCCGGCCAACCGGATCTCCTACAACAAGGCGGCGGGGGCCGAGACCAGGGAACGCAGCCTGCGTTCCTACGTGCTGGGCTACTACAAGTCCGAGCGCAGCGAGGTCACCGGCTCATCCCGTCCGGTGGCGCTGCGCGGCCCGGGCACCTATTCGGTGATCCTCGGCGTCTTCGCCAACCGTGGCTACGACCTGACCGTCACCCTGGCCCAGGTGTTCTGGCTGCGGGACGGCAATACCGGCCAGCCGGACCGGTTCTACGTGGTCGCCGACCGGGCCCTGTCCATCCCCGGCGACTTCGCGGACTTCGGCACCGACATCATGACGCTCAAGAAGAAGCTGCGTGCCGCCGGCGCCCGCATCCACGACCACTTCCCCGACTACGGCAAGGACTTCCGCCGCCGCCTGGGCATCGAGTCGGAGCAGGCCATGGACCTGTTCCACCAGACGGTGTCGATGAAGTCGGTCGGCAACCTCAACGACTTCGTCCGCAACCACATGCTCGAACCCTTCGACGCCGAGTCCTGGACCAAGAAGCTGGTGGACCACTTCGAGGACCTGACCAAGGCGCACGACGCGGTTCGCCGGGCCCAGGCTCAGCTCGAACTGCTCACCCCGCTGCTCGCCGACTGCGACGCGCACGACAAGGCCACCGCGAGCGTCCGTGCCCTGGCCGGCCAGCGGTCCGCCCTGCGGTACTTCTTCGCCGAGCGCAAGGCCACCCTGCTCGAACGGCAGATCGGTGATCTGGAGCAGGCCAAGGCAGGCCGCGAGCACGAGCTGAAGCGGCTGAAGGCGTCGGTTGCCGAACTGCGCGGGACGGAGAAGAGGCTCACCCTGGAACGGGCCGGCCATGGCGGCAACCGGCTCAGCGAGATCGAGCGTCAGCTCGGCGAGACCGCCGCGGCCCGCGATACCCGGCAGGAGAAGGCGGCGCGGTTCGGTGCCCTGCTGACCGAGGCCGGAATGGATCCCGTGCGGACGGCCGGGCAGTTCACCGCCCGGCAGGGCCAGATCGCCGCGGCAGCGGACGAGGTGAACCGGGAACAGGCGGACTGCCAGAACGGGCTCACCGAGGCCGCCAGCGAGGCGAAGTCACTGCGGGAAAAGGCCGCCGAACTCAACGCCGAGCTGCGCAGCCTGCAATCCCGCAAGACCAGCATCCCCAAACGCAGCCTGGACCTGCGGCGCTGGCTGTGCCAGGAGCTCGGCCTGGACGAGCCGGATCTGCCGTTCGCCGGTGAGCTGATCCAGGTGCGCCCCGAGGCGGCCGAATGGGAGGGCGCCGCGGAACGGCTGCTGCGCGGCTTCGCGCTGTCCATCCTCGTGCCCGACGGGCAGTACCCTGCCGTGTCGGACTGGATCAACGACCACCATCTGGGCACCAGGCTGGTGTACTACCGGGTTCCGGTCGGCACCTCGGTCACCCCGGGCCCGCAGATCCAGGGCAACCTCCTGTCGGCCAAGCTGGAGATCAAGGACAGCCCGTTCTACCCGTGGCTGGAACGCGAACTGGGCCGCCGGGCGGGCTATGAATGCGTCGGGTCGATGGCCGAGTTCCGCCGCGCGGCGCAGGCGATCACCAAGGCCGGGCAGATCAAGGGAAGCGGCGGCAGGCACGAGAAGAACGACACCACCCGCATCGACGACCGCAGCAACTACGTACTCGGCTGGACCAACGAACGGAAGATCGAAGCCCTGCTGACCGAGGCCGCCGGGCTCCAGCGCCGGCAGAATCTTCTCGACGACGAGCAGAAGAAATGCGCCGGCGGGCTGGCGGCGGCCATCAGCCGGGGGAAGGCGCTCGCCAGGCTCGCCGAGACAACCGAGTTCACCGAGATCGACTGGCAGAGCCTGGTCAACAAGATCGAGAGCCTGACCGCGGAGAAGCGGACGCTGGAGCGGGCTTCCCAGGAGCTGGAACGCCTCACCCGGGAGATCGAGCGGGTCCAGCGGGAAACCGAAACCGCCGAGGCCGAACAGGAGAAGCTCACCGCCAAGGTCGGCAGCCTCGGCAACGAGATCGAGACCGCCTACCGCATCCTGGAAGAGGCGGAGTCGGTGCTGGCCGAGCCCGGCTGCGACCCGGCCAAGGCACACTTCGCCGCCATCGCCGCCCGGCTGGCCGAACCTCCGCTCGCCGCGCTCCCGCAGGACTCCCCGGGCCGCTGTGACCGCTGCGAGGCCGCGGCCAGGGACAACCTCAACGCCGCGATCGACAAGCTGAACTCCAGGCTGACCTCGCTGGGCAACAGGATCGTGTCCAGGATGGGGGATTTCCGCAAGGCCTACCCGGTCGAGACCGCCGAGTTCGACGACTCGGTGCAATCGGCCTCCGGCTACCGCGAGCTGCACAACCGGCTGGTCCGCGACGACCTGCCCCGGTTCCAGGCCCAGTTCAAGACCTACCTGAACACCAACACGATCCGCGACATCGCCACTTTCCACTCCCAGCTCGGCAAGCAGCGGGAGCTGATCAGGGAGCGGGTCGCCACCATCAACGAGTCGCTGATCGGCGTCGACTACAACCCGAACCGCTACATCCGGCTGGAGACGCAGCCGACGCCGAACACCGAGATCCGCGACTTCATCACCGAGCTTCGCGAGTGCACCGACGACTCGCTCAGTGGCGAGGTCTCCGACCAGTATTCCGAGCAGAAATTCGGCCAGGTGGCCAGGGTCATCGAGCGGTTCAAGGGCCGGGAGGGGCAGACCGAGGCCGACCGGGCCTGGACCCGCCGGGTCACCGACGTGCGGAACTGGTTCATCTTCTCCGCGTCCGAGCGCTGGCGTGAGGACAACACCGAATACGAGAACTACACCGACTCCGGCGGGAAATCCGGTGGCCAGAAGGAGAAGCTCGCCTACACGATCCTGGCCGCGTCCCTGGCCTACCAGTTCAAGCTGGAGTGGGGCGCGACGCGGTCCAAGACGTTCCGGTTCGTCGTCATCGACGAGGCGTTCGGCCGGGGGTCGGACGAGTCCACCAGGTTCGCGCTGGAGCTGTTCCGCCGCCTCGGCCTGCAGTTGCTCATCGTCACCCCGCTGCAGAAGATCCACGTCATCGAGCCTTACGTGGCCGCCGTGGGGTTCGTCGACAACCCGGACAGCAACTACTCCCGGCTGCAGACCCTGACCATCGAGGAGTACCGGCAGCGCCAGCTCAGCCACAACCTCGCCGTTCTGGCGACCCGGAACTGAGATGGGCACGGACCGGCGCCCGGCCTGGACCACCCCGGCCGATCTGGTGCGGACTGTGCGTAAACGCTGGGAGAGTGGCATCTTTCTCAGCATGTTCGCCAGCGGCCAGCCCTGGCAGCCGCTGAGCGTCGGCATCCGAGGGCCGGGCGCCGCCGACCTGGCCACCTGCTTCGGCGATGCGCAGGCCTGGGTGCAGGCATGGGACCGGGTGGACGGCAAGCTGGCCAGGGTCGAGCGCAAGCGGGTCGGTGGCCGGCTCATCGGCGCCAACTCGATCCCGTGCCGGGCCTGGATCGACGGTTACTCCCAGCTCTGGAAGCTGCTCGGTGCCGACCGGGACGTGGCCGCCTTCGGTGCGGCCATGGACCGCGCGAAGGACGTGGCGCCCGTGCTGACCGACTGGGTCATGGCGCACCCGATGCGGGTGCTGTCACTGGCCGCCGACTGGGACAGGATTCTGGCCACGGTCGCGTGGATAGCCGATCACCCCAGCGCCGGGACTTACATCCGGCAGATCGACGTGCCCGGGGTGGACACCAAGTTCATCGAGCAGCACCGGGCGATCCTCACCGACCTGCTGGACCTGCAGCTCCCGCCGGACCGGATCGACGCCACCGTGCCCAGGGCCGACTTCGCGGCCAGGTACCGTTTCCGCGCCAAGCCCAGCTACGTGCGGTTCAGGCACCTCACGCCGGGCAGCACGGCTGGGTTCACCGAGTACACGGTGCGGGCGGCGGAGCTGGCGGCGGCGCCGCCGGACGCCACGACCGTCTATGTGGTGGAGAACGAGATCACCTACCTGGCGTTCCCGCCGGCCGCCGGCGCGATCGTGATCCTCGGCGGCGGCTACGCGGTCTCGGTCCTCGAAAGCCTCGGCTGGCTGGCCGAGCGTGAGCTGGTCTACTGGGGTGACATTGACACCCACGGCTTCGCGATCCTGGCCCGGCTGCGCCGCCGCTTCCCGCACACCCGCTCCATGCTGATGGATCGCGCCACCCTGCTCGCGCACCGGACCCAGTGGGTGACCGAGCCCGTCCCGGCCACCCCGGAGCTGGAGCACCTCACCCCAGACGAGGCCGCTCTGTGCCGTGACCTAGCCGCGAACGAGCTGGGCCCGTCGGTCCGCCTGGAACAGGAGCGGGTGCGCTTCAGCCTGGTGCAGGGGCTGGTTGGCCGCGGGCACGATCAGCGTGGCGTAGACGACGATGTTGCTGAGGTATGAGCCGCGGGCCGGGTCGAAGATGCCGCCGCAGGTGATCAGCCGCAGTTGCGGTGTCGGCACCGGGCCGTACACCTGTGACGTGGGGAAGTGAGCCTTCGGGTAGCGGTGCACCGAGGTGACCCGGAACACCGCCAGCCTGCCGTCGGCCTGCCGCACGTAGATCCGGTCGCCCTGGTGCAGCAGGTGCAGGCGGAAGAAGATGCCGGGGCCGGTGTGGGAGTCGACATGGCCGCCGATCACCGAGGAACCGGTCGCGCCGGGGGGCGGGCTGCCGGTGTACCAGCCGGCCACCGTCGTGGAGCGGGGCGCCTGCAGCGCGCCGGAGCGGGTCAGCTTGAGCCGGATCAGCCTGGCGTGCACGCCGATCGCCGGGATGGTGAGCGAGACCGGTGCCGGAACGGGACGGGCCGGAGTCTGCGGCGGCGGAGAGGCTGCCCAGGAGCCGCGGGGAACGGGTACGCGCGGCGGTGCGGACGCGGCGGCGGCCAGGACGTACCGGTCGTGCCGGGTGGAGACCAGGCCGGCGGCGGTGGCCGCGGTGGCGCCCAGGCCGATGGCCAGCAGGGCGGCGGCGAGGCGGTGCTGGAGCTTGCGGCCGGGCAGCCGGACCCGCAGGGCCAGGCCGGGGACCCGGACGCGGACCGGAGGGTCCGCATCAGGCAGGTATGGCGGTTCGTGGTGCAGTTCGAGGCGGGCCGGGTTCATGTCAGGCTGCGGGGCGGGTGCGGCGGAGCCAGAGGGCTCCGCCGGCCGCGACGAGAAGACCGGCGGCCAGGCCGGCCAGCCAGGGCAGCGGTGAGGGAACACGAGGAGCGGTGCCGCCGAAGCCCATGGCGGCGCCGCCCGCCGGGTCGGCCCTGCTGCCGGCCCCGTCCATCAGGCAGACGAACTCCAGGTGCCTGGCCGCGTCCAGCACGACGACCGTGTAGCTGGTGCCTGCCATCAGCGACTTCTGGCTGGCCGCGGTCATGCTCTGGCCGGTGGCCCGCAGCTTCCAGGTGCCGGGTGGGACGGCCGCGTAGGAGGTCGCGCTGCCGAACGCGAGGTCGCGCACGAGCACGTGGCCGCCCTCGGTCACCGTCACCCGGCTCTGGTGCAAGGACGCCTGGATGACACGGACCAGGGCCTTGCCCTTGGGCGTCGTCAGCATGTCGTCGAGCAGGTCGAGCCGGGGAGCGGCCGAGGGGCCCATGCTGGCGATCGTGTAGGCGTGCCCGGTTCCCACCGAGATCGTGCTGGACAGCACGGGGGAGGAACCGGCCGGCTGGCCGGCCCTCCGCATCGCGACCGTGTAACCCCCGGCCGGGACGGTCTGGTACCCCGAGACCATGCCGTAACTGATATCCCTGAGCACCAGTGTGGCCCGCATGTTCCCGACCGGGTACAGGTAGATGTCGAAGGTTGGCGTGCCCGGTGACAGGTTCGCCAGGCGCAGCCACCCGGTGGCGGAACCGGCAGGCGATGCGGTGGCGGCCGGTGGGCGTACCGCCAGCAGGCCAAGCGCCATCGCGCACGCGGCGAGCAGCCGGGCTGCCCGTACCGGGTGGATCATGGTCCCTCTTCTCACGGTGGGGTGATTGTGACGAGTGGCTGAGTGGCATCCAGCAGGCCGAGCGGGCTGGGCGCGGCGAACACGATGCGCAGCGCGCTGCCTCCGGCGGGCAGCCGCACAATCTGCACACTGGCCGGCCGGTACAGCGGATGCTGCGCGAGCAGCATGGCCCGCAGCGAGTCCAGGGTCGCGTCGGTGCCGTCGGTGCCGTAGAGCACGGCCGATCGCAGCGGGATCCCGGGACTCGCTCCCGGGGAGGCGTCGCCGAACGAGACCAGCCGTACCGGGTGCAGGGCGGCCATCGCGGCAATGGTGGCGATCAGCCGGGCATCGACCTGCCCGCCGGAGAGCTGCTGCCGGGCCAGCGGGCTGGCCTGGACGGCCGGGTTGAGCCGCAGTTCCGCGCCGAAGGCCTGCCGGGCGGCGGCGTCGGCCCGGAACTGGCTCAGGTAGGCGGCCGGCCCGTCCGGGGCGACGGCCCGGATCTCGGTCCGGGCGCTGCCCGCGCCGAAGCTGGCCAGCAGCACCGGTGCGCAGGAGGCGGCCAGCCGGCTGCCGAGTTCGTCCCTGAGCCCCGCCGTCGCGACGATCACGCTGGCCCCCCGCGGGTTCAGCGTGCCTGCCCGCAGGACGACCAGGTTGCTCGCCGGGAACCCGCGCTGCTGCAGGATCGCACACGTCGCCGGGTCGCAGGCCACGCTCGCGTCGTGGCTGACCTGACCGGCCACCCAGTCCGCGGCTACGGCGGCCGGGCCTGCCGCCCGTGCGGTCCCACGACTGCGGGCCGGCCCGTCCGGTGCGCCCTGGGCCAGCACCGAGCTCATCACGGCGGCCGCCACGGCGAGCACGGCCGCGGCAACGAGATAGCTCCGCAGCCGCCGCCGCTTCAGCCACAGGTGGACGGTGGTGGCCAGCACCCGGGGCCAGGACGGTTCCCGGCCAGCCCGCGGCCCCCCCGTACCAGCCCGGACGCCCACGCGGGCCTTGTCAGGACCGGCCACGGTGGCCAGTCCCCGGTCCGGCGGGTCCATCGCTTCCGGTCCTGAGGCCAGCAGGGGTACTCCCGACTCCGCGCTTCCAGCAGGTGACGCCACGGCCGCGTCCACCGGGCCAGCGCCAGGTTGCGGCGCCGAGCTCGATGCTGCCTGGCGCATAGTTGTACACGGCCTTAACCGGCGGTTCCATCTGAATGGCGAAATGTGCAGACCTAAATATGGTCATCCGCGCGGGGTACTACAAGCAGGCTCGCCGGTACCCGGCAGGGCTAAAGTTGGGCGGATGAGCGGCTTTAGGGAGCATCTTCCGGCGTTGATAGCCCGTTTTCCGGTTCTGTTCTGGCGTCGCTCCGCCGACAGCCAATGGTCAGATGATTGGCCGGTGGTCACACCCAGCAAACCAGACGAGCTGGCAAGTGAGTACCCGGTACTCGCGCCCGATCTGGCCTTCTGGTCCGAGCAGCTGGAGGCCCGGTTCCGGCGGCTGGACCACAACGCGAAGATTCAGCAGAACCAGTTCTGGCTGCAGAACGTCGCGCTGATCATCGGCGGGCTGACGGCCACGACCCTGGGGGCCGTGCAGGGTGCGCTGGGCGGGCACGTGGCCGCGGTGGCGATAGCCCAGGCCTTGATCACCGGCGTCCTGGTCGGCCTGGCCGTGGTGATCCGGTCCCGCCGGGCGCAGCAGGGCTACTTCACCACCAGGTTGAAGGCAGAACAGGTCAAGAGTGAGTTCTTCCTGTTCCTCGCCCGGGCGGGCGACTACTCCGGCGAGGACCGGCAGCAGGTCCTGCTGAACCGGGTCCAGGCCATCGAGCTCGCGGAAGGCGTCGCCGGATGAGCCAGCGGAACTCCGAACTCCTGCGCTTCTATACGGCGAACCGAATCGATGACCAGATGAGGTTCTACACCGGCCGGCGGACGGCGTTCGAACGCGCGACCGGGCAGGGGCTGGCCGTTTCCGCCGTCCTGCTCGGCTTCGCGACCGCGGCCGGTGCCCTCGCCGGGACAACCGTGGGCTGGGCTGAGGGGTGGTCGGCCATAGCCACCGTACTGCCCGCGCTGTCCACCGCCCTGGCCGCCTACCTCGCCATGTACGCCTTCGAGCAGCAGTCCAAGATTTACGGCGACGCAGCTCGTGCCCTGCTGGCCGCGTCCTGGCCCAGGCCGGATCCCGAGGCCAGCCACGGTGGCCGGACCGCCGAGCAGAGCATGGCCGAGTTCGTCCTGCGGGTGGAGGGCGTTTTCCGCCAGGAGCAGGGCCAGTGGGGACAGCTCACCTCCCGGATCCAGGTCACCGACCGGGGCAGGGGGTAGCAGGAGCGCTACCGCACCAGGTCTTGCCAGGTGCGGTTGGTGCGGACGCTGGCCGGCTGCTCGGCGACGATGTCCGAGCCGGGCCTGGCGTGCCCGTCGCGGCTCTTGACCAGGATCCAGCGCTTGGGTCCGGTGCGGGTCAGGGCGAAGCCGCCGGAGAGCTTGCTGCCGTGCAGCGTGACCGACATGTGCCCGGGCTCGTCGCGGAGGATCCCGGCCGGTCCCTCGTCCCAGATGATCACTGCTCCGGTCCCGCGTCTGGCCCCCTCGTGAACACCTTCGAAGTCCCCCTCGGCCAGGGCGTGGTCCTCGACCGGCACCGCCAGCCTGCGTACCGCCGGGTCCAGCGAAGGCCCCTTCGGCACGGCCCAGGACCGCAGCACGCCGCCGGCCAGGATTCGCAGATCGAAGTGCAGCGTGGTCGCGTCGTGCAGCTGGACCACGAACCGGGATGGAATCACCCTGGCCACGCTACCGGCGGACCTGGGCCGCGGAGCCCGCGGTCCGGGTGCCGGGAGAAGCACCCGGAATATGGGTAGCCGCCAGTCGCGGCGTCTTCCCATACTGGAGCCAGGCCACGCAGGAGGAGGGACGATCGTGCGGCTCACCTCCGGGGACGACCAGGCGGCGGCATCCGGCGACGCCGATGAGCTGACCGCCGAGCTGACCGCTTCGTACTGGCAGGCCTATGACCAGCGGATGGCCTCGACCGGCTTCCGGGCCATCGCGCGGCAGTTTCCCAGCATCGTCGGCCAGGCCATGCGACTGGCCGGTGCTGCGAACCGGCGCGACCTGGTGGCCACGATCGGGCTGAACCTGGCCTCCGGCGTGTTCGCCGGTTACGCGCTGTTCGCGACGACTGGTGTGCTGGAGGCGCTGTTCGCCGCCGGGCCCACCCCGCACCGAGTGCGGGCCGCGCTCCCGTCGCTGGCGCTGGTCGCCGCGTCGGTCGCGGCGCGCTCCGGGCTGCAGGTGGCTGCGGGCTGGGCTCAGTCGCGGCTGCAGCCGCAGGTGGACCGGGTGGTCGAGCTGCGGCTGTTCAGCCTGACCACCGAGGTCGAGCTGGCCGCCTTCGACGACGCGGATTTCCACGATGCCATGCGGCGGGCCCGCGACCGCGGCCTGTACTCCGCGCCGCAGGTGGTGGCCGATGTGATCAACTGCGTGACCGGGGCGGTGGGGATCATCTCGGCCGCGGTCGTGCTCACCGTGCTGCAGCCGTTGCTGCTCGGCCTGCTGGTGCTCGCGGAACTGCCGGGCGGCTGGGCCGCCGTGCGCACCGCCAGGATCGGCTATACGACGAGCTTCGCCCTGGCCGACAGCAGGCGCCGAAAGTGGATACTGACCGACCTGATGGCCGAGCGGCGGACCGCGGCCGAGCTGCGTTCGTTCACCTTGCGCGAGTTCCTGCTGTCCCGCGTCTCCCGGCTGGCCGCCTACGAGCGGGACGCACAGCTGCGGGCGGCCCGCCGGCAAGCGGCCACCCGGGTGATGGCCAGCGCGGCGAGCGGGGTCGCCACCGCCGGGGTCTACGTGGCGCTGGGGCTGCTGCTGGCCGCCGGAGTGGTGCCGTTAGCCGTGGCCGGCACGGCCGTGCTGGCGATCCGCAACGCACAGTCCTCGCTGGCGAGCCTGCTGTACGCGGTGAACCAGTGCTACGAGGAGGGGCTGTACTTCTCCGACTACCTGGCATTCTGCGCCGACGCCGCACGCCGGGCGCAGCCGGGTGGCGAACTGGCCGCCCCGCCCGCGTTCGACCGGATCACCGCGGACGAGGTCACCTTCAGCTATCCCGGTGAGAGCACCCCGGCGCTGCGCGGGGTCAGCATGGAGATCGGCCGCGGCGAGGTGGTAGCCCTGGTCGGCGAGAACGGTTCCGGCAAGACCACCCTCGCCAAGATCATCGCCGGCCTGTACCAGCCGGACTCCGGCGCCGTCCGCTGGGACCAGACCCCGATCAGCGACCTCGTCTCCGAGCAGTTGCGGGACCGGATCGCGGTGATCGCCCAGGATCATGCCAACTGGCCGCTGACCGTGCGGCACAACATCGCCATGGGACGGCCCGCCGACCCGGCCCTGCTGGCTCAGGCGGCCGCGGCGGCCGACGCCGACACGGTGATCGACGGACTGCCGCACGGCTACGACACCCTGCTCGACCGGCAGTTCAAGGATGGCGCCGAGCTGTCCGGCGGCCAGTGGCAGCGGGTGGCGGTCGCCCGCGGCTTCTACCGCTCCGCACCACTGCTGATCATGGACGAGCCGACCGCAGCGCTGGACGCGCGGGCCGAGTACGCCCTGTTCTCCTCCATCCGCAGGCACGCCGAGGGACGCAGCATCCTGATCATCACCCACCGGCTGGCCAGCGCCAGGCACGCCGACCAGATCTACGTCCTGCACGAGGGCCGGGTCATCGAGCAGGGCAGGCATCCTGAGCTGATGGCACTCGGCGGCCAGTACGCCGAGTTGTACCGGCTGCAGGCCTCGCAGTACGACCGGCTGCCCACCGAGGTTAAAGAGTCGTCCACTCGGTGATGAAGTGACCGGCCGGGCACGTGCAGCCCAGCCGGATGGCGCCGGATGTGGGCGGGAGGGTGAAGCCGCCTACCTCGTCGGTCGCCACCGTGACCTGCGGGCCGCCGGCCGTGATCACGGTGACCTCACCCGGCCCTGGCGGGGTCAGCTGGCCCACCATCCCGCTCTCGTCGACTTCCACCTCGACGCTCACCCGCTCGCCGTGGAACGACAGCAGCCGGGGCGAGCCTGGCCCGGTTCCGCGCACCCGGCCCGGGCTGGCCAGGTCTCGGCCGGCGTCGAGGCCGAGGGTCTCCAGTTCGGCGTCCACGTTCCGCCATGCGAACGCCATCCGGGCGGCCCGGATGAAGCCCACCTCCACCTGTTCTTCCTCGCGCAGCGCGGCGCCCAGCTCGCACAGCAGGTCCTCGTCGGCCCAGTGAGCTGCGGTCACGTGGACCATCTCCTTCCCGGCTTTCGCTGGTCGGAGTCGTCCGCCAGGTACGTACGCACGGCATGAGTCTGCCGCAGCTTCTTCAGGCAGCGGCCGAGCGTGGGGCCGATGCTGCTGACCGGCATGCCGGTCAGGTCGCTGATCTCCTGGTAGGACTTGGGCGGGTCGGCCGCCCGCAGCCGCAGCAGCCGCTGTTCCCGCGGCGGCAGTTCGGCCAGCCCGTCCCGTAGTGCCTGGCGGAGCTCGGTACGCAGCATGTCCCCATCGAGATCCGCGGTGACCGGCTGCTGGATGACGCTGCCGGAGTGCGGATCCACCGGCACCGTCCGCCGCCCGGAGCGGACGTAGCGACCGCACTCACGCTGCGCGGTCATCCGGATCCAGCCGGGCAGAGCGTCCGGTGTGTGCAGGTCATCGAGATGCTCGACCAGCCGCAGCCATACCGTCTGGCTGACGTCCTGCGCGTCCGCGGCGCTCAGCTGGTACCGGCGGGTCACCGCCAGCACCAGCGGCGCGAACCGGCGCACCAGCTCGTTCCAGGCCTGCGGGTCCCCGTCTGCGCTCGCCCGCACCAGCCCGCTGACGACGGTTGCGCTCCCCATGTGCACCATCCCCCTGCTGCATGACGGGTCCCAGTAAACGAAGGCTCCCGCGGACCCGCATACCCAAGCAGAGGACGGAGGTGCGGCACTGATACACCACTGGGCGGATCGGCATGATCTAAAGCCCGGGCAGTATCCGCAGGGCCTGTCCGAAGCCGGGCACCGGATGGCCGGATTCCAGCAGGTCACGCAGCACGTGGCGGAGCGAGCGCCCGGCACCGGGCTGGTACCGGTGGGCCAGTATGCCAGTGATCTGCGGCGCGGCGAACGACGTGCCGCTCCATACCGCCCACGGCTCGGGATGGCGGGCGAACTCCACCGGCGCGGAGGTCTCCAGCGGCGACTCGCGGCCGGCCACGAAGTTGGACCAGATGCCCTGGCCGACGGCCGAGCAGGTCACCCAGAAGCCGTGGCTGGACCACTGCGCGGGCAGCATGTCCGGGCTCAGGCCGGCCACGGACACCACATCACGGAAGGCGGCCGGCCAGAACGGCCTGGTGTCCCCGCAGTTGCCCGCCGCCGCCACGACGAGAATCTCCCGGCCGGTCTCGCGCTCCCACCTCCTGATCACGTCCAGGGCGGCGTGCAGCGCGACCGGCGGGAAGTCGTCCTCGCTCTGGCAGCCCAGCGACAAGTTGACGATCTGGGCGCCTTCCTCGACCGCTCTGATCATCGCGCAGGCCACGGCCAGCTCGCTTCCGATCCCGTCGCTGTCCACCGCGCGGTAGACCCGGATCCCGGCCGACGGCGCGATCTGCTGGACGACACCGGTGACGAACGTGCCATGCCCGGCGTCGAGGTCGAGGTATTCGTCGCGCACGCTGCGCGGCGCGCCGAGCGGGAACTCGTGCAGGTGGTCGATCTGGCTGCCGGGCAGCACGGTGCCGAGCCGCTCGCTCCAGATGCCGGTGTCGATGACCGCGACCTGGGTGGTGTCCGCGCCGGCCGGCCCGGTCTCGCTGCCGGGAGGACGGACCTGCGCGGCCTCGGCACCGCCGCCGCTTCCCGCGCTTGCGCCGGGGCCGGTGCCCTGCGGTGGGGGGCTCTGGATCGGCGGCATCTTGCCTACCGGGGCGGTGGGAGTGATATACGTGACGGCGGCGGAAAAGCCCCGGTTCCGCAGGTTCCTGGCGACCTCGGCCAGCTCCACAGCCGGCGCACCGCCCAGGTGAGCCAGCCGGACGACCCGGTTCTCCAGGCGCCGGCAGCCCAGTTCCACCTCTGCGAAGCCCAGCGCATCGAGGTACCGCTTGGCCGTGTCGCCGTGGCGGCTGGGCCGCTCGTCGCCAGGATGCCTGCCATCGTAGGACAGCCCGGTGATCAGCAGCTCGTTGCTCGCCAGCAGGGTGTCGAAGCCCACACCGGCCGGCAGATAGCTGAACTGCACGACCGGCTCGTCACCGGCCCCGGTCTGGGCATAACGCTCCAGCTCGGGAGGCTGCCGGGATGGCTCAGGGTGCCGCCGGTCCTGCAGTTCCTGGAGCAGCAGGTGCCTTACCGCGGGCTGGTAGCGAAGCTGGGCCAGCTCGGTGACCTGGCGCTGCACGGCCACCTGCAGCCCTGTCCAGTCGTCGCGATCAGGAAGGCCAGGAAAACGGTCGTCAGATGGTATTGAGTTCATCGATCCTTCTTCTATGGCAGGAACCGGATGCCTGGCGGGCGGGGCCGGACAAGCAGGTGACTCCCTACCTAACACAGAGGTCGCCAGCGCGCTGCTGATACGCGCCAGGCAGGCACACGACGACGTCAAGGCGGACCCGGACACCTACCGTCCGGTGGCCGAGGCGCTGGTGAGTGAGGCGCGGACGGCACGCGAGCCCGAGGCGCTGGCGCTGGCGCTGCGTGCCCTGGCGGCAGCCGAGCGTGCCCAGCTGGATGCCCGGTCGGCCCTGCGGCTGCTGGACGAAGCCTGCCGGATCGCGCGCCGGCACCGGCTCACCGACACGCTGGCGGACCTGCTGATGACCCGGGCCGACGTGGGGCAGGAGCTGGGCCGGCTAACCGCGGCCGGGCACGACCTGCGGGCTGCCGAGGCGCTCGTGACCGGGGACCGTGCCCTGGAGCTGGCCTTCCACCGCGCCGTGCTGCTGCAGAACAGCGGGCGGCTGCCCGACGCCGCGGTGATCTACCGCCGGCTGCTGCCCGATCCGGCCATCGACCCGCGGCACTGGACGCTGTGCGCGAACAACCTGGCACTGATCGACGGTGAGCAGGGCCACTACGGCCCGGCCCTGCGGCGGCTCGATCAGGCGCTGCCCGTGGCGGTCGAGGTCGGCCCGGCGCTGGTCGCCCTGGTCATCCAGACTCGCGCCTGGGTCACCGTGCAGTCCGGGCGGTTCGCCGAGGGCCTGGCCACCTTCGAGGAGGCGGCCCAGGCGTACAAGTCGGCCTCGCTGCCGCTCGGCGAACACTACATCGAGTACGCCGACGCGCTGATGGAGCTGAGACTCCTGCCGGAGGCGCTGACCGCGGCGCGCCGCGCCGTCGCCGAGTTCTCCGGCGCCGGTGTCCCGCTGATGTCGGCGGAGGCCCAGTTGCGGGTCGCCCAGCTCGCCGTGCTGACCGGAGACCACGCCGAGGCGACCGCCGCGGCGACCGCCGCGGTGGCGGCCTTCCGGCAGCAGACCCGGGTGGCCTGGCGGGCCCGGGCGGTCATCGTGGCGGCCGAGGCACACCTGAGCGGCGGCACCGGCACCGATGCCGACCTGCGCAAGGCCCGGGCGGCGGCCCGGCTGCTCGCCGACATGCGGATCACCTCGGCGTCGGTGCGGGGCTTCCTGGCCACCGGGCGGCTGGCCGCACAACTGGGACGGCGCGGCCAGGCCATCTCCGCGCTCGGCCAGGCCAGCTCGCTGGCCAGGGGAGCGCCGGTGCTGGTCCGGCTGCGCGGGCACCTCGCCGCGGCGCTGGCCGCGGTCCTGCAACGGCGGGACGGCGCGGCACTGGCGCACTGCCGGCGCGGGCTGAGCGACCTGGCCCGCCACCGCGGCAGCCTGCCGTCGGTGGAGCTGCGCGCCCTCGCCTCGGGGCACGGCACCGAACTGGGCAGCATCGGCATGGAGGTCGTGGTCAAGGAGGGCGCACCGGCCCGGGTGCTCAACTGGATGGAACGCAGCCGGGCCGCCGCCCTGCTGGCCGTGGAACCCCCGGCGTTCGGTGAGATCAGCGAGGACCTCTCCTCGCTGCGCGCGGTCCACGCCAGGCAGCGGGACGCGGCCGGTCCTGACGATCCGTGGACGGCCCGGGCGCGGCCCTGGCTGCCCATGGAGCAGGCCGCCATCGAGGAACGGATCAGGCGGGCCACCTGGCGGGCCCGGCTGGCGTCGGGAATGCCGTCCGCCCCGGTGACCGCGATCGGGCTGCGGGACCGGCTCGGCGAACGGGTGCTGGCCGCCTACGGGCGGCTGCGCGACGACCTGGTGGCCGTCGTCATCGAGCGGCGCCGCAGCCGGATCGTCCACATCGGTCCACTGCGGCCGGTCAGCGAGCAACTGCGCGCCCTGCTGTTCGCGCTGCGCCGCCTGGCCAGGCTCGGCTCCGGCGGCGAGCTGGCCGCCGCCCGGGCCAGCGCGGACCTGCGCATCCGCAAGCTGACCGAGCTGCTGGTCGCACCCCTCGCCCTGCGCGGCGACGCCGAGCTGGTGATCATCCCGCCGCCCGGGCTCGACGGCATCCCGTGGGCGGCACTGCACGGCGACCCGGTCTGCCTGGCACCGTCCGCGACGTTCTGGGCCCGCACGGCCGACGCGGCGAACACCCAGCCGCCGCCGGGCCCGGGCCTGCGGGTGGCCCTGGTGGCCGGGCCCGGCCTGCCCGGAGCCATCGATGAGGTCGAGTCGCTGGCCCGGCTGTACCCGGCTGCGGCGCGCATGATGCCGCCGGACAGTACGGCCGGGGCCGTCGCCGACGCACTGGCCGGCGCCGACCTGGCCCACCTGGCCTGTCATGGCATCCTGCGAGCGGACAACCCGATGTTCTCCTCGCTGGTCCTCAGCGACGGCCCGATGACCGTCCAGGAGCTGTACACCCGGGGGCTCGCTCCGCCCCGGCTCATCCTGGCCTCCTGCGAGTCGGGCAGCCAGGCCAGCTACGCGGGCGACGAGGTGCTCGGGTTCGTCGGCGCGCTGCTGGCCCGCGGCACCATCGGCCTGCTGGCCAGCGCGGCGATCGTTCCCGACGTGCCGGCCATCGGCCTGATGAACGCCGTGCACCGGCAACTGGCGGGCGGTGCCACGCTGGCCCGGGCCCTGCACGAGGCCCGGCAGTCGCAGGACACCGAGGATCCGGGCAGCTTCGTCAACTGGTGCACGTTCAACGCCCACGGAGCCGCGTAGCGGCGGCCCGCCGGGCACTACCCTGGCGGGCATGCATCCCAGCGTTGAGCACGTCGCCCAGGTGCTGCGCGACCATGGCGCCGCCGGACAGGTTCGTGAGCTGGCTGTCGGATCATGAGGTGGTGTGGGCCGCCACCGGGCACGCCCACACGGTGTTCCCACCTCGTTCGGGGAACTCGTCCGGATTACGGCGGGCACGCCCGCAGATGTGGGCTAGGTCATGGCCCGGAGATGATCAGGCACTGCTGGTCATCTACCGGGGGCGTGCGGCCAGTCATCGCCCCAGCCGTGCGGGTGCGGCCAGCCGCCGTGGCCAGGCCATCGTCCCGGCGGTCCCGGCCAGCCGTGGGATCCCGGCCAGCCGTGCGGTCGTGGCCAGTGACCCGGGGTGGGCACCGGCCAGGGCCAGCGTGGCGAGCCGGGGTTGCTCCGGTGGCTCTGGATGTCAGGGAGCGGCGCGGCCGGAACGCTGACGGCCACCGGCTGGGGCCGATGAGCGGGGCGCGGCGCCCGGTGGGCCGCAGGCTGGTGGGCCGGCGGGTGCTGCGGGGCGGCCGCCCGGGGGTGGGTGGGCCGCTGCGGTACGGGAGGCGGAGCGGATGCTGTCACGGGGTGGGCCGGGCGGCCGGCCGTGAACAAGATCGCGGCGGCCGTTGCGGCGCAGGCAGCCGCGGCCAGGCCGATCAGGGCCATGATGCCGGTGCGGAAGCTGATCTCCTCCAGCCGGGCATAGAGCGCCGCGCGCACAGTGGCGAACCGCGGCACCGGAAGCCGCGGCCAGGTCGCTTGATAACGCGGAGCAACCACGAACAGGACGATACCGATGAATCGCGCTCAGATCGCGTACTCCGGGTAAAGGGATCGGGCAAACCCGGGTGATGTGGCCTCACCGGGGTTGGGGTCCGGGAGATGTGGCCTCGCTGGGGGTTGGGGTCCGGCTGAGAACTGTCAGGGTTCGGCTTGCAGGGGCACGTAGTCGCCCAGGCCGGTCAGTTCCAGCAGCGCGGTTAACCCCACGCTGGCGTGGCGGACCTGCAGGCTGAAGCCGAGCCGCCGCGCGCAGAGTTGCATCCGGGCCAGTACCTCGACGGTGACCATGTCCGGATCGGCGATGGCGCCGACGTCGCATACCACCGCCGCGCCGGCGGCACCCCGCAGCCTCAGCCGCAGCTGCTCCTGCAGCCCTCCGGCGTCCTCCCGGGTGACCGGGGGGCAGATCCGCACGGTCACGAACGGCGGCGCACCATCCGGCTGCGGTGAGGCGTCATAGATGAGCACGACTCACCTCCGGATATGGCGCTCGACGGCAGTGTAATGAGCCTGCCCGCGGCACGCATCTCCCGCCTTGCGGTAAGGGCGCCCGATTACTGGCGAGACTCCCGCTCGCGGATCGAGCAAGGTCAGAGAAGGAAGGCGTGCCCGGAGCTTTCATGCTGAGGGCTGTAGACGGCTCGGAAATGGGCCTGGCTCGATTGTCGATCTCGCTGGTCCAGGCGGTCGGGTGAGCGTACGGAACGCTTGCCCGCCTGATGGCGTGCGCGAACCACGGCAAGCAGGAGATGACTGTGAGGAAATTTGCGTCCAATCCCCGAAGCCGCAAGCTGCTGCCCGGCCTGGCGGCGATCACGCTTGTGGTGATCCTGTATAACTTCGCAACCCCGCCTTCAATTTCTGCTGGAGAACTGACGAAGGTCGCGTCGCCATTCAGATTCGTGGAGATGCCCATTGCGATGCCGCCAGGGTATCACCCGACCCAAACCATTCGTAAGGTAAATCCAGCGTATTACCATATCCGCTCTTGGATTTCCTCGGTGGGGGCGGGCATCGCGATGACCGACGTCACCGGCCATGGCCGGGACGACGGCATGTGCATCGTCGATCCCCGGACCGACGATGTTGTTGTCACCTATACGCCGACCGCGCCGCCGGCCGACAGGTTCACGCCGTTCGTGCTGAACCCGGCGCCATTGCCGATGAGTTCGGTCATGGCGCCGATGGGATGCGCGCCCGGTGACTTCACCGGTGACGGCCGCATGGGGTTCCTGGTCTATTACTGGGGCCGCAGCCCGATACTCTTCCTGCCCCGCTCGGATGCTACCGTCCCATCGCCCAGCGCGTACCAGCCGGCCGAACTCCTGCCGGAAAACGGAATGAATGGGCAGTATGGCGGGCCGGACTGGAACACCAACGCGGTGCAAATCGCCGACTTCGCCGGTACCGGGCATCCGGACATCTTCGTCGGCAACTATTTCCCCGACTCCGCGGTGCTCGACCCGCGCGGCCTGGACAACGTCCAGATGCCATCGTCACTCTCGTTCGCCAAGAACGGCGGCGGCGACTATATCTTCCGGTGGGTCGGGGCCACATCAGGCCCGCACCCGACCGTTCGGTACGCGCTGCAGCCAGCCGCGATTCCTTTCACCGACTCCACCGGGTGGACGCTCGCAGCGGCCAGTGCCGACCTGACCGGCAACGGGCTGCCGGACCTGTACATCGCGAATGACTTCGGGGAAGGCCACCTGCTTTATAACCGGTCCACTCCCGATCACATCGCGTTCACCGAGGCGGTCGGCGTGCGCACGCCCACCACGCCGAAATCCTTCGTGGTCGGAAAGGGCTCGTTCAAGGGCATGGGGGTCGCCTTCGGTGACCTGGCCGGCAACGGGCGGTTCGACTTCATGATCAGCGACATCACCACGCCATTCGGCCTCGAGGAAAGCAACCTCGTTTTCATGAACCAGGCGTCCAGCGATGCCGTGATGCGCCACGACCTCGCCAGCGGCGTCGCCCCGTTCCACCAGCAGGCCGCCGAGATGGGCATGGCGTGGACCGGCTGGGACTGGGACCTGAAAATGGGGGATTTCCTGAACAACGGTCACCTGGACGTGGTCCAGACGGACGGGTTCATCAAGGGAACGCTCAACCGGTGGCCATGGCTGCAGGAAATGGCCATGACCAACGATGATCTCCTCGCCAACCCGGCCAACTGGCCGCTGGTCCAGCCGGGCGACGACATCGCCGGCCATCAGTGCATGGCCTTCTACGCCCCCAATTCAACCGGCTATTACCTGAACATCAGCAAGCAGCTCGGGATGTGCGTGGACATCCCGACCCGCGGTGTCGCGATCGCGGACACCCGCGGCGACGGCAGGCTCGATTTCGCGATAGCGCGCCAGTGGGGGCCGCCGGCCTTCTACGCGAACGAATCACCACGGATCGGCCATTACCTCGGCCTTCAGCTCTACCGGCCGGTTCCTGGCAGCCAGCCCGGCCAGGGCCTCGAGGGGCCAGGAAGCCCAGCCTACGGGGCGACCGTCCAGATCCACACGCCCGGGCACACCCAGATCGCGCAGCTCGATGGCGGCAGCGGCCACAGCGGCAAGTCGAGCTTCGAGGTGTCCTTCGGCCTTGGCAGCTACAGCGGCCCCGTCGCCGTGCAACTGCACTGGCGCGACGGCAGCGGCACACTCCGCCAGCAGACGATCACGCTGACCCCGGGCACCCACGATCTGCTCCTCACCAGCACGGCCAAGGAGGTTCCGAGCCGATGACCGCGACAATCCAGACCGCGGACAGCGTTCCAGCGGGCGCACCGGCTGCGCCGGCAGAAAAGCCCCGCCTGTCGAAGGATCCGCGCTATCTCGCCCTGCGCAACTTCACGATATCGATCACCGCATTCAACATCTTCGGCTACACCCTGCTGGGCTGGGAGCAGCCGTGGATATGGCCCATCTTCGCCGTCCTCACCGGGTACACGGTGGAGATCACCTTCGAGCTCATCGGCGCGTGGGCCGAGCGCCGCCGGCCAGGGTGGGAGGGCAACGGCCCGCGTGGGGTCCTTGCCTTCATGATGCCGTCGCACATCACCGCCCTGGCGTGCAACATGCTCCTGTACGCCAACGACCGGTGGTGGCCGGTCGCCTTCGCGGTCGCCGTCGCGGTGGGCCAGAAGCACGTGCTCAGGGCACCGATCGCCGGCCGGCTGCGGCACTTCATGAACCCGTCCAACCTCGGCATCTCGGTCACGCTGCTGCTGTTCGGCACATGGGTGAGCATCTCACCGCCGTACCAGTTCACCGAATGGGCCAACTCCTACTTCCGGCTGATGATCCCGTTCATCATCCTGACCGCCGGCACCGTGCTGAACGCCATGCTGACCAAGAAGACGGCGCTCATCGTCGGCTGGATGGGCGGGTTCGCCATTCAGGCCTTCGTCCGGCACTGGCTCTACGGCGTCCAGCTCAACACGGCCATCGGCGTCATGACCGGAGTCGCGTTCGTGCTGTTCAGCAACTACATGATCACCGATCCGGCGACGACTCCCAGCAAGGCGCTGCCCAAGTTCATGTTCGGCGCCTCCACCGCCGCCGTCTACGGCGTGCTGATGGCGTTCAACGTCGTGTACACGCTGTTCTTCGCCCTGTCGATCGTGTGCGCCGCACGCGGGCTGGGCTGGTGGGTGGCTCACTTCATGAAGAAGCGGCAGCAGCGGCGGGCCGGGCCAGACGGAGCCGCCCGGCCGGCCTCACCGACCACCAGGGAAAGCGCGGTGACGGCGTGAGCCAGGCGATCGCCATTGCGGGCATCGCGTGCCGCTACCCAGACGCCGCCAGCCCCGAGGAGCTGTGGGCCAATGTGCTGGCCGGCCGCCGGGCCTTCCGGCGGATCCCGGACGAGCGCCTGCGCCTGGCGGACTACTGGTCGGCGGACCGGGCTGCACCCGACCGGTTCTACACCCGGAACGCCGCTCTGATCGAAGGATTCGAGTTCGACCGGGTGCGTTTCAAGATCGCCGGGAGCACGCACCGGGTCACCGATATGACCCACTGGCTCGCCCTCGACACCGCGGCCAGGGCGCTCACCGATGCCGGGTTCCCCGACGGCGAAGGATTGCCGAAGCGGGGCACGGCGGTGCTGGTGGGCAACAGCCTGACCGGCGAGTTCACCCGCTCGAACCTGATGCGGCTGCGCTGGCCCTACGTCCGCCGGGTCGTCGCGGCGGCGCTGCGAGACCACGGCTGGGATGACGGCGGGCTCGCGGACTTCATGGATGGCCTGGAGAAACGCTACAAGAGCCCGTTCCCTGCCGTGGACGAGGACACGCTCGCGGGCGGGCTGTCCAACACCATCGCCGGACGGATCTGCAACCAGTTCGACTTCAAGGGCGGTTGCTTCACCGTCGATGGCGCGTGCTCGTCCTCGCTGCTGGCCGTGTCGCTTGCCTGCTCCGCCCTGCAGGCGGGCCAGGTCGACGCGGCCGTGGTCGGCGGGGTGGATCTCAGCATCGACCCGTTCGAGATCATCGGGTTCGCCAAGACCGGGGCCCTGGCCACCGGCGACATGCGCGTCTACGACCGCAAGTCGAACGGTTTCTGGCCCGGCGAGGGATGCGGCATCCTCGTGCTGCTGCGTCAGGAGGACGCCGACGCCCTCGGCGTGCGCAGCTACGCCAGCATCGCCGGGTGGGGCTATGCCTCCGACGGCCGGGGCGGGATCACCAGGCCGGAGCCGGAGGGACACCTGCTGGCCCTCGAACGGGCCTACCAGGTCGCCGGGTTTGACATCGGCACCGTCTCCTACCTGGAAGGTCATGGCACCGGCACCGCCGTCGGAGACCAGACGGAACTGCGCGTGCTGAGCCAGGCCCGCGGTGACGCGCCCCCCGCGGCGCTCAGCACCATCAAGGGCAACATCGGCCACACCAAGGCGGCGGCCGGTGTTGCCGGGCTGATCAAGGCCACCATGGCCGTCCACCACCAGGTAATCCCCCCGGCCACCGGGCACCACGAGACCCACCCGGAGCTGGCCGGGCCGAACCCGGCCCTGCGGCTGCCCGAAACCGCGGAACTATGGCCCGCGGACCAGCCGGTCAGGGCCGGCGTGTCGGCGATGGGATTCGGCGGCATCAACGCGCATATCGTGATCGAGAACGCGCGCGTGGTCCGCCGCACCAGCCTCGACTCCCGCACGATCCAGCTGGTCAGATCCCGCCAGGACTGCGAGTTGCTGCTGCTGGATGCCGCGACACCGGAAGAGTTGCGCGAACGCGCCGCCACACTGGCCGGGCTGTGCGAGCGGCTGGCGTTCGCCGAACTCGCCGACCTCGCCGCCGAACTCGAACGGGAGCTGTCCGGGCATCCGGTGCGCGGCGCCGTCGTGGCCTCATCGCCCGAGCAGGGGGCCAGCCGCCTGGCCAAGCTCGGGACGCTGCTCGCCGATGGCACCGAGACCGTCATCGATCCCGTCGGGGGCGTGTTCGCCGGCTCCACCGGGCGGCAGCCTCGCATCGGTTACCTGTTCCCCGGCCAGGGCTCTGGCCGCCGCGCGGACGGCGGAGCCATGGCACGCAGGTTCGAGCCCGCTCGCGAGCTGTATGAGTCGCTGGCACCGGCCGGCGGCGGTGATCTGGTCGCCACCGAGTCGGCGCAGCCGCGCATCGTCGCATCCTCGGCCGCGGGCCTGCGGGTGCTGTCCTGGCTGGGCATCGGGGCCGTGACCGCGGCGGGCCACAGCCTCGGGGAGCTGACCAGCCTGCACTGGGCCGGCGCCGTGGACGAAGCCAGCCTGCTCGAGCTGGCCGCGGCGCGCGGCCGGGTGATGGCCAGGGCCAGCGAGGGTGGCGGCGGCATGGCGAGCATCGCAGCTTCCCCCGGAGATGTTGAGCCGATGCTCCGCGGCGAACCCGTGGTCATCGCCGGCTACAACAGCCCGCGGCAGACCGTCGTGTCCGGCCCGGCCAGCGCCGTCGACCGGGTCTGCCAGGCCGCCGCCGACCGGGGCCTCACGGCGACGCGGATCGCGGTCTCGCACGCGTTCCACTCACCAGCGGTCGCGCCTGCCGCGGCGGAGTTCGCCACCTGCCTGGCGGAATTCCAGTTCCGGCCGGTCACGCGGCAGATGGTATCCAGCGTCACCGGCCAGGAGCTGCCGGCCGGCCAGGACCTGCGGGACCTGCTGGTCCGGCAGGTACTGGAACCGGTACGTTTCGGTGAT
This sequence comes from Streptosporangiaceae bacterium, assembly GCA_035308365.1. GTDB lineage: Bacteria > Actinomycetota > Actinomycetes > Streptosporangiales > Streptosporangiaceae > PALSA-505. The sequence continues at coordinate 69,759 of DATGGU010000035.1, read as the reverse complement.
GCGGTCAGCACCATGGCCGCCGAGGCCGACCTGCTGCTTGAGGTCGGGCCCGGCCGGGTGCTGTCCACCCTGGCGGCTGATATCGCGGCCGGCATTCCCGCTGTCTCGCTGGACGCCGACAGCACTTCGCTGGCCGGCGTGTTTTCCGCGATCGCGGCCGCCTACGTCATGGGCGCGCCGGTCCGGCACGACCGGCTGTTCCGCGATCGGTTCAGCAAACCGCTGCCGCTGGACAAGCAGTTCCGGTTCCTGGTCAACCCGTGCGAGCTGGCTCCCACGGAACCCGCCGGCTCCATCGTCGCGGCGGCCGGCCTGACGTCTGCGCCGAGCCTTCCGGCTCAGCAGGCGGCCGTGCCCGACGGGGATGGGCCCGCCGCCGATTCCGCGACACGGAGCATCGATGTCCTGCGGCGGCTCACGGCGCAGCGGGCCGAACTGCCTCTGGATGCCGTGCCCGCCGAGAGCCGCCCGCTGGACGAGCTGCACTTCAGCTCGATCACCGTCGGGCAGATCGTGAACCAGGCGGCCACGGAACTCGGCGTGTCGGTCCCGCTGACATCGGCCAGCCTGGCCACGGCGACACTGGCCGACCTCGCGCAGATGCTCGACGAGCTGACCAGTACCGCGCGGCCGGACGAAGACGGCCACCAGGTGCCGGACGGCGCCGGGCAGTGGGTCCGGGCCTTCTCCGTTGAGCTGGTGCCGCAGGCGCCCCGCCCGCAGCCGCGCGCGCCCGCCGCGGGCGACTGGCAGGTCTTCGCCCCGCCGGGGCATCCGCTCGCCCAGGGCGTCGCCGGTGCGCTGCGCGCTGCCGGGCTCGGCGACGGGGTGCTGCTGTGCCTCCCGGAAGAGGGCGGCGAGCGGCATGTCGGGCTGATGCTCGACGCGGCACACGCCGCGCTGGCGCACGCCACACCGTGCCGGTTCGTGGTCCTGCAGGACCGCCGCGGAGCCGCGGGCCTGGCCAAGACCTTGCACCTGGAAGCTCCGGCCATCGCCACGTCCGTCATCAGCCTCCCGGCGGCCGCGGGGCTGCCGGTGGCTGACGCCGCTGCCCGGGTGGTGGCCGACGTGGCCGCTACCACCGGGTTCAGCGAGGTCTGCTACAGCGAGGACGGCACCCGGCTGGTGCCGAGGCTCCGGGCGATCGAGGGCGCGGCCGGCTCGGCTGAACCGGTGCTGGGGCCCGGCGACCTGCTCCTGGTCACCGGCGGGGGGAAGGGCATCACCGCCGAGTGCGCGCTCGCCCTCGCCCGGCAGAGCGGCGCGTCGGTCGGACTGCTCGGCCGCTCCGATCCCGCCGCCGACGCCGGCCTGCGGGCGAACCTGGCCCGGATGAGCGCCGCCGGCATCACCTATCGCTATGTCCGTGCCGACGTCACCTCGGCCGACCAGGTCGCGGCGGCCACGGCACAGATCGTCTCGGAGCTGGGACCGGTGACGGCGCTGCTGCACGGCGCCGGCCGCAACCAGCCAGTGCCGCTGACCAAGCTGGACGAACCGGCGTTCCGCGAGACGCTGGCTCCCAAGATCACCGGCCTGGAGGCGGTGCTGGCCGCCATCGACCCGGCCCGGCTGCGGCTGCTGATCTCGTTCGGCAGCATCATCGGCCGGGCCGGGCTGCGTGGCCAGGCGGACTACGCCACGGCCAACGACTGGCTCACCGAGCTGACCCGCCGGTTCGCCGATGAGCATCCATGGTGCCGCTGCCTGTCCCTGGAGTGGTCGGTGTGGGCGGGGGCCGGCATGGGGGAGCGGCTGGGCGTCGTCGAGTCGCTGGCCAGGGAGGGAATCAACGCCATCTCGGTGGATCAGGGCATCGCGATGCTCGGCGAGCTGGCCGCCCGGCCCGATCTCCCGGTTCCCGTCGTGGTCATGAGCCGGGCCGGCAACCTGCCCACCATCACGCTGGAGCCGCGCGAGCTGCCGCTCGGCCGGTTCCTCGACCGGCCGCGGGTTCATTACCCGGGGATCGAGCTGGTGGCCGAGGCCGAGCTGTCCGTCGACACCGATCCCTACCTCGCCGATCACCTGCTGGACGGCGAACGGCTGTTCCCGGCCGTGCTCGGCATGGAGGCAATGGCTCAGGCCGCGGCGGCGCTCGCGGCGCCCACGGGCGCACTGGTGCTCGAGAACATCGAGTTCCACCGGCCGATCGTGGCCCCGCCCAGCGGCTCGGTCACGATCAGGCTGGCCGCGCTCAACAACGCCGGCAGCGTCGATGTCGTGATACGCAGCAGCGATACCGCCTTCCAGGCCGACCATTTCCGCGCCACGCTGCGCTGGGCGGACACCGGTCCCGAGCCCGTCACCCCACCGGCGGCAGCCGGGTGGCCGCGCATTCCGCTGGAGCCGGGACGAGAGCTCTACGGCGACGTCCTGTTCCAGGGCAAGCGCTTCCAGCGTGTTCTGGCCTACCGGAGCCTGGCGGCCACGTCGTGCGTCGTGGAGGTATCGGCCGCCTCCGCTGGGAACTGGTTCAGCGCGTTCTTCCCCGCTGGCCTGATCCTCGGCGATCCAGGTGTCAGGGACGCGTTCATGCACGCGATCCAGTGCTGCGTACCCAACGCGACACTGCTGCCGGCCGGGGTGGAACGGATCCACCTGAACACGGCGCTTGAACGCACGGAACCGCTGATCCTCGCGGCCGCCGAACGCTATCGCGACGGCGACACGTTCGTCTATGACCTGGAGGTATGGGACAGCGGCGGCCGGCTCACCGAGCGCTGGGAGGGCTTGCGGCTGCAGGCCGTGCGCAAGCAGGACGGCAGCGGGCCGTGGGTGCCCGCCCTGCTCGGGCCCTACCTCGAACGTCAGGTGGCCGCGCTGCTGCCGCGCGGGCCGCGGTGCGCGGTCGAGCCTGACGGCCTCGATGCCGTGCAGACCCGGGCCGGCCTGCGCAGGCAGACAGCGTCGGCGGTGCGCCGGATGCTCGGTCCCGGCGCCACCGTCCGCTACCGCCGTGACGGTAAGCCCGAGGTGACCGGAGAGGTCAGCGTCTCCGTCTCGCACGGCGCGGGGATAACGCTCGCGGTCACCGACCCCGGGCCGGTCGGGTGCGACGTGCAGGCCGTGTCGGGGCGTACGGCCGGCGACTGGCGGCTCCTGCTCGGCGAGGAGCAGCTCGCGCTGGCGGAGCTGATCGGGCGCGAGCGCGGTGAAGAACTGCCGGTGGCCGCGACCCGGGTCTGGGGAGCGCTCGAGTGCCTGCGCAAGGCAGGCCGGGCCGTTGCCGGGCCGATCACGCTGGCCGAGGCCCGCCCGGACAACTGGGTTCTGCTCAGATCCGCGGATGCCCAGATAGCAACGTTCGTGACTCACCTGCGTGATGAGGCAGCGCCAGTGGTCTTCACGATCTTGATGGAAGGTGAGAACTAGCGTGGAAACCTACTACGAGTACCGGCACATCGTCAGCTTCGAGGAAACAAACCTCGTCGGCAACGTGTACTACGTCAACTATCTTCGCTGGCAGGGCCGGTGCAGGGAGATGTTTCTCCTGGAGCAGGCACCGGATGTGCTCGACGAGCTGCGCGGCGATCTCAAGTTGTTCACGCTGCGATCCGAGTGCGAATACCTGGCCGAAATCACGGCTTTCGACGAGCTGTCGGTCAGGATGCGCCTCGAAGAGCTGACGCAGACCCAGATCGCCTTTGCCTTCGACTACGTGCATCTGCGCGACGGCGCCGAATTCCTGGTCGCCCGGGGGAGGCAGCGGGTGGCCTGCATGCGGGGGCCGAACGGCAACACCAGGCCGGCGCACGTACCCGAATCCCTGCGCCGGGCACTGGAAGGGTATTCCATCTGGGCGCCGGGTCCCGGCGCGGCCGACGTGCTGGTGTCCGCCCGGGGGGGAGGACGGGCATGAGCCAGGCCGTGGTGGCGAGGAGCCGGGCGCGGGATCCACTGCGCGAGGCGCTCAGGCGCTTCGCGACCGGCGTCACCGTGCTTTCGGCCGGCCGCGACATGCCCTGCGGCATGACGGCCAACGCGTTCACGTCCGTGTCCTTGTCGCCTCCGCTGGTGCTCGTCTGCGTGAACCGGACGGCCGCCATTCACCAGATGGTGCTTGACGACGGTTCGTTCGCGGTATCCATCCTGTCCGCGCGCCAGGAACATGTGGCCCGCCATTTCGCCAGCCATTCCAGGCCGCGCGGGCCGCAGGAGTTCGACGCCGTCGGCTGGACACCCGGGCCCAGCACCGGCGCACCGCTCATTAACGGCGCACTCGCCTGGATAGAGTGCTCGCTCGCGGCGGCCTACGACGGGGGCGATCACTCCATCTTCCTCGGGTCGGTGCTGGCCAGCAGCAACGGGCCCGCCTGCGATTCCCTCGTGTTCTTCGGTGGGCGCTTTCACTGCCCGGCGCTGAGCCCTCCGGAGACGTTCGTGACCGCCGACCTGGTGAGCGTCCCATGACTACGCAACTGGTGCGGGGCCGGGCCAGGCCGAGCGCGATGCCAGGGCCACCGGCCCGGGCGCTGCCGAAGCTGCTGGATCAGCTCTGGCACGACCGGCTGAGCCTGCTGGCGGACGCCGCGGGCGAGTTCGGCGATGCCGTCAGGTTCCGGATGGGGCCCAAGACCCTCTACTACTTCAACCACCCTGACCACGCCAAGCACGTGCTGGCCGACAACGCGGCCAACTACCACAAGGGAATGGGCCTGACCGAGGCCAGGCGCGTGCTCGGAGACGGCCTGCTGACCAGCGAGGGAGAGCTATGGCGAAAGCAGCGCACCACGATCGGGCCCGCCTTCCGGCGCGACCGCCTCGCTGAGTTCGCCGACCTCATCGCCGGCGAGGCCGGTGCTCTCGTGGCCAGGCTGGAAGCCCGCGTCGGCCAGGGCCCGATCGACGTCCTGGCGGAGATGACCCGCCTGACGCTCGGCGTGCTCGGCCGGACGCTCCTTGGCGCCGACCTGACCCGGTTCACCGGGCTGGGCGAGGCGTTCGAGGTGGTCCAGGACCAGGCCATGTTCGAGATGGTGAGCCTGCGGATGCTTCCGGTCTGGCTGCCGCTGCCCCGGCACCGCCGGTTCCGCGCCGCGCTCGCCCACCTCGAAGACATCGCCGCCAAGCTGGTCGCCGAGCGGGAACGGGACGGCGGGAATGGCGGTGGCGACGCCATCTCGCGGCTGCTGGAGGCATACCGGGACGAGCCGGACGAAGCGCTGCGCCGGCGGAGGCTGCGGGACGAACTGCTCACCCTGTTGCTGGCTGGCCACGAGACCACGGCGAGCACGCTCTCCTGGATGTGGTACCTGATCGACGCCCATCCTGAAGTGGCCGAACGTATGCGGGAGGAAGCGGTGGGTGTGCTTGGCGACCGCACTCCCCGTTACGAGCATCTGCACGGCCTGCACTACACGAACATGGTCATCCAGGAGACCATGCGCCTGTACCCACCGGTATGGGCGCTTACCCGCCGGGCCGTCGAGGCGGACGAGATCGGCGGATACCGCGTCCCGGCCGGGGCCGACATCATGATCAGCCCGTACACGCTGCACCGGCATCCGGGCTACTGGCCCGATCCGCAGGGCTTCGACCCGCAACGGTTCGACCCGGCCCGCACCGCGGCTTCGCATCGCTACGCCTACATTCCCTTCGGCGCCGGACCAAGGGTCTGCGTCGGCAGCCATCTCGGGATGATGGAGGCGACGTTCGTCGCGGCCATGGTCGCGCGCAGGTTCCGGCTCGAACTCGTGCCGGGCCGTGCGGTCAAGGCCGAGGCGATGCTGTCGCTGCGCGTCCAGGGCGGCCTGCCCATGCTGGTCCGGCCGGCCGGTGGTGGTTAAACCCCCATCAAATTCATCAAAACGATCATGAGGCGTGGTCCTGGCCTGCGGGAGTCTGGACGGAACCGGTGTCATGAGGCGTGGTGCTGGCCTGGGGCAGTCTTGAAAGCGCCTGTGTTTTGAAGCGGTTTCAGGGCAGCCAGCCGGCGTTATAGGCCTTCCGGACCGCGTCCACCCGGTTGCGCGCATGCAGCTTGGCCACGATGGCCGTCAGGTAGTTGCGCACGGTCCCGACCGACAGGTCCAGAGTGGCCGCGATCTCGGCTGGCTCGGCACCATCTCCGGCCAGGCGCAGAACGGCGAACTCACGCCGCGACAGCGGCATCGCGTCATGATCCCGGGTGGCCGCGGCAATCTCCGGTCCTACCATGCGGCGTCCGGCCGCGACATTGCGTATCGTCTTGGCGAGTTGCCCGGCCGGCGCGTCCTTGAGGAAGAAGCCAGCCACGCCAGGAGCTAACGCCGCACGGGTCGCCGCCGGATGACCCAGGGTCATCAGGACAAGCGTCCGGCACGAGGGCAACTGATCATGAAGCTGCACCGCGGCCGGAAGCCGGTCGTGGCCCGGCCAGTCGATGTCGACCAGTGCTACGTCGGGCCGGTGCAGCAACGCGATCTCCAGTAGTTCATCGTCGTGGCCAGCCTCCGCTACTACTTTCATGTCGGGCTCGCTCTCGATAAGTGCTTTGAGTGCACCACAGATGAGCGGGACGTTTTCCGCCACCAGGACTTTTAGCATCTCGGCTTCTCAGGGGTCGCTTCGCCTACGTCTCTCCCCCGAGCTCGTACCTGGCCGATGGCAAGCCGCTAGCCGGGTGGCTGCCGTGGGCGCATCGAGCCGACCCTTGCTGCGTCCAGAGCGTCGAATGTCGCGGGAGACGTCAGCAGGATATGCAGCAATGACTCCGTCTTTTCGTATATTTCCGCGCGTGTCGGCAAATATCCAAAATCGGGTGCTTTGAGAGTTCTGCGAGTGACCAGCATTTCCGGGCTGTCCAGCCCCGTTTGGGCCGCCCGTTTGGGCCGCCCGATTGGCCGGCCGGTCCCTTCAGGCGGCATCCAGAGACGGGTCTCGCGACAGGACGGCGTGCTGGAGGCGCTGCAACTGCGGGGAGGGCTCGACGCCGAGTTCGTCGACGAGCGAGCTGCGCAGCCGCTGGAAGACCTGGAGGGCACGGCCTATCTGCCCAGTCCGGTACAGAGCCGTTATCAGCTGAGCCGTGAAGTTCTCGTTCAATGGATGGCTGGCGACCAGCGCGGTCAGCTCACCGATGATGTCCGCGTGCCGGCCCAGGGCCAGATCCGCGTCGAAGCGGCGGCCGAGCGCGGCAAGCCGCATCTCCTCCAGCGCCATGGCTTCCAGTTCCAGCACCGGCCCCCTGCGGACGTCGACGAGAGCCGGCCCGCGCCATATCGCCAGGGCGCGGCCAAGCAACTCGGCCGCCGCCCGGTAATCACCGCTCTCCGAGGCCTCCCGGCCGATGCGGGCGAGCCGCCGGAAGTCCTCGACGTCGATCCGGGCGGTGGGCGACTCGAGCAGGTAGCCGTTGCGCCGGGTTTGAAGGAGCCACTTCGGGTCCTGGCCCGGGCCCATGGCCACGGCAATACGCCTGCGCGATTCGAGGATGTAGGTCTGGAGTGTGGTGAGAGCACTGGACGGGGGGCTGTTCCCCCACAGTTCCTCCATCAGGGAAGCCACGGTTACCACGCTGCCGGCGTTCACCGCGAGCAGGGCAAGAACCTGCGACGGCTTGGCGGCTTCTGGCATGATGGGGAGCTGGTTGATCCGTACCGAAAATGGGCCGAGCAATTCGATCTGCACGTCCGCCGGTCCAGTGCTCATTCGTCGCCTCCACCACCACCTGTCGGCAAGCCCGCGACTCGAGCATCTGTCTTTGCAGCCAAGGTGTCTAGTTACCTCGTCATGACTATCAGTATGAGAAATTCATGTTGTGCGAGTCCTGCTCGCCCGCGGCCGGGATCAGCTGTACAATTGCCTCCCTCACTATTCGCCACCAGTCCCTAGCAGATAATCACCAAGGGCGCGGTGGCATATCGTAGATTGCTCCACTGGTCCTCGAATCTCATTCGAGCGGGGCAGGCGAGGATTGATTAGCGCTATCGTCCGGGGTGCGGCCAGGCTGCCCGTGCGCGATGGGCTGCGTGCGGTGGGCCCCGTGCGATGGGCCCCGTGCGATGGCGCTGACGTGGGCGCTTCGTGCCTGAAAGCTGTGATCACAAGGAGCTGAAGTGACGACACACGCCACCCGCGAGGGAGCCAGGCCGGTGACTCGGCCGACAATTGGCGGCACGTTGCGTAACCGCATTTTTACACCGGATCCGCGGGAGGTCACCTTTGAAAGGCGCGGATTCCGTGCCCCAGGAGGCGTTCAGCAGGCCAATCTCGAAAAGGTTGGCCAAATATTTCTTGAGGGCTTCGGGTATGGTATGACCGGGCGCAACATACCCGACATGGAAGCGTCGCTGGAAACGGTCGAACAACCATTTCGCGGGTTTGCCTATGAAGGCTGCTCGATGGCGCTGGCCGTGCGGGACGCTATTCGGCCCGCCCGGCAGCACTGGATCCGGGATTTTCTCGCCGGGCCGGCCGCGCCGCATACTTATATGGCGCACATCGGGGTCGGCTGGGCGATGGCCCGGCTGCCCGCGCTTCGCTGGCGGGCGATCATGCCGGAGGATGAGGTTCTGCGCTGGCTCGCGCTCGACGGCTACGGCTTCCACCAGGCTTACTTCCACACCAGCCAGTACGTCACCCATCAGCGCCAGGACCGGATCCCACTCTGGCAGCCCGCCAGCTACGCCAGCCGGGCCATCGATCAGGGCATCGGCCGCGCGCTGTGGTTCGTCAACGGCTCCGACGTCCGGGCGGTAGCCAGCATGATCGACGGCTTCGCCGCCTCCAGGCGGGGCGATCTGTGGAGCGGAGCGGCACTGGCCAGCGTGTACGCGGGCGGTGTGGACGCCGGGGATGTCAAGCTGATGGCGGAGCTAGCCGGGGAATACCGGCCCGACGCGGCGCAGGGCGCGGCGTTCGCGGCGAAGGCGCGGCTGCTGGCCGGACTGGTCACCCCGCACACCGAGATGGCGGTGCGGGTGTACTGCGCGATGTCCGTCGAGGAAGCGGCGGCGGTCACCGAGGAAGCGATCGAGGTGCTTCTCGGCCCGGCCGGGCCGGTGCCCGGATACGAGCTGTGGCGGCAGCGGATCAGGAAAGCGTTCGAATAACAGCCTGCTGGGAGAACGACATGCCGACGATCCGTGGCGCGCTGCGCGGGGCCGTGCTGGCCCCGTCGCTGGCGGATGTGACCTTCGCCAAACGCGGGTTCCCTGCCGGGGATCCAGCCGCGACCGAGCAGCTCGAGGCGATCCCGCAGGCTGTGATCTGTGGCTTTGAATGGGGCATCCAGGCGCGCGGTCAATGGGAGGTGGAGCGGCGGCTGAGCCTGGTCGAGCCCGGGTCGCTCGGCTTCGCCTATGAGGGCGCCACGATGGCCTGCACCGTCCTCGACGCGATGGGGCGCCGCGGCCACCGCGCTCGCGACCTGCTGCTCGGGCCGGGCAGGCCGCACATCTTCCTCGCCTACATCGGCATAGGCTTTGCCATGGCGCGGCTGCCAAGGCCGCTGTGGAAGAAGGTCGTCCCAGAGCTTGACGGCTGCGAGTACCACCCGATCATGAGCTGGCTGGCCGTCGACGGCTACGGGTTCGACCGCGCCTACTTCGACACCCGGCGCTGGGTCGACGCGCAGCGGGTCCCCGCGGCCTATCCCTGGGAGGGCTCGCCCGATTACTTCCTCCGTGCGGTCGATCAGGGCATCGGCCGCGCGCTGTGGTTCATCTGCGGCGCGAACGTTCCCGGTGTCGAGGCCGCCGTGGGGCGGTTCGCCAGCGAGCGGCAGGCCGATCTGTGGAGCGGCGTCGGGCTGGCGGCGGCGTTCGCCGGCGGCTGCGGGCCTGACGGGCTGGCCGCGTTGCGGCGGGCGGCCGGCGGCTACTGGGCCGAGCTGGCGCTTGGCGTGGTGTTCGCCATGAAGGCACGTTCCTATGCCGGCTTCGTGCCCGGGCACACCGAGGCGGCCTGCGCCGCGCTCGCCGACCTGACTGCCGAGGCGGCGGTCGCCGTAGCCGATGGCACCCGGCCGGCCACCCGCGGCTCTGGCGCACTGCCAGAGTACGAGCAGTGGCGGCGGAACATCCGCACCCGCCTGACGGCGGGCAGGACATCCGCACCCGCCTGACGGCGGGCGGGGGATCCGTGCCTGCTTGACGGCGGGCGGGGGATCCGTGCCTGCCTGATGCGGTGGGGCGTCTGTGCCTGTTTGGTGGCGGGCGGGGTGCCCGTGCCCGTTTGGTGGTGGCCGGGGGATCCGTGCCCGCTTGATGGTGGGCGGGGCCTCCGCACCCGCTTGACGGCGGGTGGGGCGTCCGTGCCTGTTTGGTGGTGGCCGGGGGATCCGTGCCTGGTTGGTGGTGGGCTGGGCATCGGCGCCCGCCTGACAGCCAGAGGGGCCGGCGCCCCCGCGGGGGTGCCGGCCCATCTGTCGGGGTCAGCGGCCCAAGGACTGGGCAAACGTCCGCAGGTCGCCTACGAAGAGTTCGGGTTGCTCGAGCGCGGCGAAGTGACCGCCCTTGTCGAATTCTGACCAGTGCGTCAGCGTCGGCAGGATCTTCTCCGCCCACGGCCGGATCGCCCGCACCGCGTCCTTGGGGAACGATGCCACCCCGGCCGGCATCGCCAGCGGCCAGGGGCCGCCCCAGGTGCGGATGAAGTCGGCGTCGAGATGCTCGGACTCGTAGTACAGCTGTGCGCTCGAACCGGCGGTCGCGGTCAGCCAGTAGAGCATGACGTTGGTGAGCAGGTGATCGCGGCTGATCGCGTCTTCCGGCGCATCCGTGGAGTCGGTCCACTCCTTGAACTTCTCGGCGATCCAGGCGAGCTGGCCGGCCGGTGAGTCGGTCAGGCCGTAGGCGAGGGTCTGCGGGCGGGTGCACTGGATCTTCAGCCAGCCCGCGCCGTCCTGCGCGAAGTAACCGGCGAATTGCGCCCGCTCAATGTCGGCCGGGCTCAGCTCGGCCATCAGCGCGCCCATGGCGGCCTGGTCGGACGGGTCGGCTGGCGGGAACGTGGCGAGCATGTTCAAGTGCACGCCGGCGACGTGCTCCGGGTCGGCAAGGCCGAGCCGCAGCGAGATCGGCATTCCCCAGTCACCGCCCTGCACGAGGTAACGGTCATAGCCGAGGGTGCGCATCAGCGTTTTCCACGCCTGCGCAACCCGCTCGGTGTCCCAGCCGGGCTGCCCGGCCGGGCCGGAGAAGGTGTAGCCGGGAATGGAGGGAATGACCACGTGGAACGCGTCGGCGGGGGTGCCGCCGTGCGCGACCGGATTGGTCAGCGGGTCGATGACGTCGATGAACTCCACGAACGATGAGGGCCACCCGTGTGTGAGGATCACCGGCATCGCGTCCGGCTCGGGCGAGCGGACGTGCAGGAAGTGCACCTGTACGCCGTCGATCTCGGTGAGGAACTGCGGGAACTGGTTCAGCCGCGCCTCTGCGGCGCGCCAGTCGTAGGTCGTGCGCCAATACTCGGCCAGCTCCTTGATGTAGCCGAGCGGCACGCCCCGGCTCCAGCCGGCGCCGGGCATCTCATCGGGCCAGCGGGTAGCCGCGAGCCGTTGTTTCAGGTCGTCGAGCTGGGCCTGCGGGATCTCGATCTTGAACGGGCGCATCGGGCACCTCCGGCGTTTCAATCTCTGGCCGCGGCGAGCGGCACGACTGGACTGGACGGGCTCGGCGGGCGGTTGGACTGGCGCAGCACCCGGAGCACTCTGCCTGGCCGCAGCAGCGACGTGGGTTCGTCGATCAGGCCGGCCACCCGCATGAAGGCATTGGTGAGGCTCGGATCGTGCACGGCTGCCTTCTGCAGCCGCGTGATGTAGGCGTTGATCATGCGGACCTTGGCCGAGCGGGGCCCCTCGACGCCCGGGTACCCGAGGTCGGCGATGGCGGCGAACTCCCACGGCGAGTCGATCACGCGGGATATCTCGGCGAAGAACTCGCGCGGGCGGGGCGTCAGGCCCCGTTCCAGGTGACGGCGCAGGGCGAGCGACTGCTGCGCCGAGACCGTCATCCCCTGGGCGTAGACCGGGTTGAAGCTGCACACCGCGTCGCCCATGACCAGGAAGTTCTGAGGGAAGCGGGTGAGCCGCTCATAGCGGCGCCTGACGCTGGCCGGGAATTTGAACGTCACCGGATCGTCGATCGGCTCCGATTCGCGGATGGACAGGTAAATATCCGGGACCGGCAGCGACCTGACATAGGCGAGGAAGCCCTCGGGATCGGCGGGCGGATGGTCGCCGAGCACGCCGGTGAGCGACAGCTCCACCCGGTTGCCCGGGCCGGGCAGCCGGTAGTAGAAGGCGCCGCGCGGGTGCGAGGGCGTGGCGGCCGCGATGATCGCGATTTCGTCGCCGAACGGGTCGCTCGGCACCCGGTAGTGGCGGGTGGTGTAGGCCAGGTCGATCTTCACCCGGTCCTCGGCTGGCCGGGAATAGCCGAGCCGGTCCAGCCAGGCCGGGGTCCGCGAGCCGCGCCCGGTCACATCGATCACCAGGCCGGCCTCGAGCACCTCGGGCTCGCCGCCATCCTTGCGCTGCACGCGCACCCCGGTGACCCGGCTGCCATCCGCCGTGGCCGCCGGATCCAGGATGTCGTAGCCCTCGAGGAAGCGGACATTCGGAATCTTCTGCACCCGGTTGCGCACATGGTGCTCGAGCACCGGGCGGGTGGCCGGCACCGAGATCAGGCCGGAATGCGCCGGGTGCAGCCGCTGGCCGTTGAAATACCAGCGGATGTCGCCGTTGAAATCACCGGGTTCGACGCCCGCTTCGGTCATTTCCTGGGTTATCCGTGGAAACAGTTGCTCAAGGATTAGATGGCCGCGGGCGACGAGCCCATGAGCGTGCCGGCCATGCGGAACACCACGCCGGTAACCGGCTACTCCGTTGAGTTCGTCGCGGTCGACGATAAGCACTTCCCGGTAAAAATCGGAGAGTACCCGGGCGGCCAGCAGGCCGGCCATGCCGCCGCCGAGCAGGACCGCACGTTCTCCGGGTGCCTCACGCATCGCGATCGCCTCCTGATGTGCTGAACTCCAGGCAGGGTCCTGCCCCGGCGAGTCATCGTCGCCTGCTTTGGGTGCGTCCGGCATCTTCTGATTTGCTCCGATGTCCCGCCCTAACAGCGCAATCAGCGAGATGTGGCCGGTAACGAATGGCTGGCACCTTGTCGTTGCGGACAGATCCAACGGAGGGCCTCTGGATACCGCCGGGGCAAGGCCTGCGCAGCGGCTGCTCGGAAAGGTAAATGAGGAACGAGATGGTTTCTAATTCCATCCAGGAGCGCTTCGCCGCTCAGCTCGCCCAGACACCTGACGCGGTGGCCGTGTCGTCCGGTGACGCCCGGCTCACCTATCGCGAGCTGGATGAGCGGGCCAACCGGCTGGGCCGGCGGCTGATCGGTCTGGGCGTGCGGCCGGAGGACCCGGTCGCGCTGCTGCTGGAGCGCTCGATCCACCTGCCGGTGGCCGTCCTGGCCACGCTCAAGGCTGGCGGGGTCTACCTGCCCCTGCATGGCGCCTCCCCACAGCAGCGGACGCAGTGGATCATGGACAATGCCGGCCGCCCGGTGCTGCTGGCCGACCAGGTCACCCGCCAGCGCGGCCTGCCGGCCGCCGGGCCGGTCGTCCTCGTCGACTCCGACGAGCAGCAACACGCGCTGCCCGCCACCGATCCCCTGGTCCCGGCCTTGCCCGATGGCCTGGCGCTGGTCATGTACACATCGGGCTCCGAAGGCCAGCCGTCCGGCGTCGGGGTGACCCACCGGGGCGTGCTCCAGGTCGCTCTCGATTCGTGCTGGGACGGTGGCAGGCAGCAGCGCGTCCTGATGCTGGCTCCGCACGCGTTCGCCGTGTCCAGCTACGAGCTGTGGGTACCGCTGCTGCGCGGCGGGCACCTCGTGCTCGCCCCGCCTGGCGACTTCGATGTCGGCTCACTGCGGCGCCTGATCAGCCACGATAAGATCACCGCGCTGCATCTGACCGCCGGGCTGTTCCGGGTGGTGGCCGAGGAGGCACCGGACTGCCTGCGGGGGGTTCGCGAGGTGCTGACCGGCGGGGACGTGATCTCGGCCGCCGCCGTACAGCGGGTACTCGACGTGTGTCCCGGCATCGTGGTGCGCGCGATGTACGGCTCGACCGAGGTCTCGCTGTTCGCCACGAGCTCTCCGATGACCGCGGGCCACCGGATGGGCCGCAGCGTGCCGGTGGGCCGCGCCCAGGACAATGTCCGGCTGCACATCCTCGACGAGCAGCTCAGCCCGGTGCCAGCGGGCACGGTGGGTGAGCTGTACATCGCGGGCGAGCGCCTGGCGCGCGGATATTACCGCCGTCCCGGCCGGACCGCTGAGCGCTACGTCCCCGACCCCTTCGGCGGCCCTGGTGAGCGGATGTACCGCACCGGCGACCTGGTCAAGCTGACCCCGGACGGGCTGATCGACTTCGTCGGCCGGGCGGCCGGCCAGGTGAAGATCCGTGGCTTCCGGGTGGCCGTCGCCGAGGTCGAAACTGCCCTGGCCAGCTACCCGGGGGTGACCCACGCGGTCGTCGTGGCCACCGGCCCCGAGGATGGGGACAAGCGCCTGATCGGCTACATCGTGGCCGCCGGTGGTGACATCGACGTAGCAGCCGTGGCGGCGCACGTCCGGCAGGTGCTGCCCGACTATATGGTGCCGGCGGCATTTGCCGTGATCGACTCGTTGCCGCTGACCCCGAACGGGAAGCTGGACCGCCGGGCACTGCCCGAACCGGAGATCGAGGGTGCGGCTACCTACCGGGCGCCCGAGTCGCCCCGGCAGGCGGCCTTGTGCTCGATGTTCGCCGAAGTGCTCGGCGCGCAGCAGGTGGGGATCGATGACAGCTTCTTCGATCTCAGCGGGCAATCGCTGATGGCCATGCGGCTGATTGAGCAGATCAATTCGGAGCTCGGCGCTGAGTTGCTGATCGCTGACCTGTTCGATGCCCCGACGGTTGCCGATCTGGACCGGCTGCTCGGAGTGAGTCAGCCAAGGACAAAGCTCGTGGCGGCGGTCACCCGGACTCTGGCCGACGGCGGCGTCATGGACGCCTTCGGCGTGGTCGGCAACGGCAACCTCCTGGCGGTGTCCGGGCTCATCGCCGACGGCATCCGCTACGTTCAGGCCCGGCACGAAGGCGGGGCCATGGCCATGGCCGACGCCTACTACCGGGTGACCGGCGAGGTTGCCATCTGCACGACGACCTACGGGCCGGGCCTGACCAACACGGCCACCGCGCTGGCCGAGGCGGCCAAGTACCGCAGCGGCGTGCTCGTGCTGTGCGGCGATGGCCCGGTCGGCCGCGACCGGGCCATCGACATCGAGCAGGCGGAGTTCGCCCGGGCGCTCGGCGTCAGAACCGTGCGGATCGAGGATCCAGCCACCGCCCGCGCCCAGGCCGCCGAGGCGCTGCGGCTGGCCCGCGCGGGTCCCGGGCCCGTGGTGCTGAGTCTGCCGAGCGACCTGCTCCAGGCCGAGGTCCCGGCGGCGCCCAGTCCGGTGAGCGTGCCGCCGCAGAACTGGCGCATCCCATCCGGGGCGGCCGAACTGGGCGCCGCGCTCGGCGCCCTGGCCCGGGCCCGCAGGCCGCTGCTGCTGGCGGGGCTCGGCGCGTGGCGGTCGGGTGCGGCCAAGCCCATCATGGAACTCGGCGACCGGCTTGGCGCGCTGCTGGCGACCACCGTGATGGCGGACGGCCTGTTCAACGGCAGTCCCTGGCAGCTTGGGATCATCGGCGGGTTCGCCACCCCGCCCGCGGCCAGGATCATCAGCGAGGCCGACACGGTCGTCGTCTTCGGTGCCAGCCTGAACGACTTCACGCTGAACGGCGGCAAGGTCCTCCATCCGGACGCGGTGCTGATTCAGGTGGATGTGGCCAGGGCACCGACCATCGACCGGGTCGATCTTTGCATCACCGGCGACGCGTCCGCTGTGGCCAGCACGCTGCTCGACGAGGTGAACGCACGCGACCTGCCGGTATCGCAGTGGCGGGCCGAGGTCGCCGGCGAGATCAAGCAGGCCGGCTGGGCGCACCAGCCCTACGACGACGCGAGCACGGATGACCGGATCGACCCGCGCACGCTGTCTTTGACGCTTGCCGGGCTGCTGCCCGAGGCTCGCACCGTGGTCACCGACGGTGGCCACTTCGTCGCCTGGCCCGCGATGTACTGGCCGGTACCGGACCCATCCGCATATGTGTTCACCGGTGTCGCATTCCAGAGCATCGGGCTCGGCTTCGCCGGCGCCATCGGCGCCGCGGTCGGGCGGGCCGACCGCACGGTCGTGATCGCCCTCGGCGACGGCGGCGCCCTGATGGGGCTGGCCGAACTCGAGACGCTGGTCCGCGTGGCCAAGTCGGCGCTGGTGGTCATCTACGATGACGCGGCATACGGCTCCGAGGTGCACATGTACGGTCCGCTCGGCATCGACATCGGCCCAGCTCTGTTCCGCGACACCGACTTCGCGGGTATCGCACGGGCGCTTGGTGCCTCCGCCGTCACCGTGCGCCGGGTCGATGACCTGGCCGCCGTGACCCGGTGGCAGGAGCAGGGCAGCCGCGGCACCCTCGTGCTCGACTGCAAGGTGGTTCCGCACGTCGTCGCCAGGTACCTGGCCGAGCTGGCCGGCCGCATCCGGACCGGCGCGATGTGACCGGGCAGGCGGACGGCGTGACGGCGCGGCGGCAGACACGGCCGATGACCGGCGCGGAGTACATCGAGAGCCTGCGCGACGGGCGGGCCATCTATCTGTATGGCGAGCGGGTCAAGGACGTGACCGAGCACCCGGCGTTCGCCAACCCGGTCCGGATGACGGCCCGGCTCTATGACGCGCTGCATGATCCGCGCCAGCAGGGGGTGCTGACCGCGCCGACCGACACCGGCAGCGACGGCTACACCCACCGGTTCTTCACCACCCCGCGCAGCGTCGACGACCTGGTGGCCGACCAGCGGGCCATCGCTGCCTGGGCCAGGCTGACCTACGGCTGGATGGGCCGCAGCCCGGACTACAAGGCGTCCTTCCTCGGCACGCTCGGCGCCAACGCCGAGTTCTACGAGCCGTTCGACGGCAACGCGCGGCGCTGGTACCGCGAGTCCCAGGAGAAGGTGCTCTACTGGAACCACGCGATCGTGCATCCGCCGGTCGACCGCAGCCGCCCACCCGATGAGGTCGAGGACGTCTTCGTCCACGCCGAGCGGGAGACCGACGCGGGCCTGGTGGTCAGCGGGGCCAAGGTCGTCGCCACCGGTTCCGCGCTCACCCACTTCAACTTCATCGCGCACTACGGCCTGCCCATTAAGAAACGGCAGTTCGCGCTCGTCGCCACGGTGCCGATGAACGCACCGGGGATGAAGCTGATCTGCCGGCCCTCCTACACCGCCACGTCGGCGGTCATGGGCAGCCCGTTCGACTACCCGCTTTCCTCCCGGCTGGACGAGAACGACACCATTCTGGTGCTCGACAAGGTGCTGATCCCCTGGGAAAACGTCTTCATCTATGGGAGCCTCGGTAAGGTCCAGCAGTTCACCGAGCGATCCGGATTTTTCGAGCGGTTCACATTCCACGGCTGCATCCGCCTCGCGGTCAAGCTTGAATTCATCGCCGGGCTGCTGGCCAAAGCCCTCGAAATCACCGGCACCAAGGATTTCCGCGGCATTCAGTCGCGGCTCGGCGAGGTGCTGGCGTGGCGCAACCTGTTCTGGGCGCTGTCCGACGCGGCCGCCCGCAATCCGGTGCCGTGGAAGAACGGGGCGGTGCTGCCCAACCCGCAGTACGGCATGGCCTACCGCTGGTTCATGCAGATCGGCTACCCGCGGATCAGGGAGATCGTGCTCCAGGACGTCGCCAGCGGGCTGATCTACGTGAATTCCTCGGCCGATGACTTCAGAAACCCGGAAATCCGGCAGTACCTGGACAGGTTCCTGCGCGGGTCGGACGGGATCGGCGCGGTGGAGCGCGTGAAAGTGATGAAACTGCTCTGGGACGCCGTGGGCACCGAATTCGGCGGGCGGCACGAACTCTACGAGCGGAACTACGCGGGCAACCACGAGAACACCCGGGTCGAGCTGCTGTTCGCTCAGCACGCCAGCGGGCAGATCGACGAATACAAAGCATTCGTGGATGACTGCCTCGGCGAATACGACCTGGACGGCTGGACGGCCGGCGATCTGTGCTCGTTCGACGATCTGCGAAAGATCAAGAACAACTTGCTCAACCAATGAATCCGGCGGCTCCCGCCCGCCGCCAAGGCGGTCCCGGCTGCCGGTGTTGGCGGCGGGCGATGTTGGCTTGGGGCGGTGCCGGCGGGCGGTGTCAGCTTGCCGGGTAACGGTGGCGGTAGTCGTCGAGCAGTCGCTGTGCGTCCACGGTGGCCTGGGCAAACCGCTGCTGCGGGGCGGCGTCTGCGGTCAGCACGTCGTGCATGGCGTGGGTCATGGCGGTGTGGATGCCGAAGAAGCGGGGCAGCAGCGCGCCCCGGGCGGCCAGCGAGTCGTTCCCCTGGTCGAGCAGGCCGGAGGCGACGCCAAAGATGGGGTTGGCCTCGAACCAGCCCTCCTGGGCCAGCAGACCGGCGGCCGGCCGGGTGATCGGGCTGTGGCCGGTGGCCTTGTGCCGGCTGGCAGCGTTCCGCGGGTTACAGAGGTACTGAATGAACGCCAGCGCCCCATCCCGCGTCTTGGGGTCGAGGCCGCTGGCCAGCCAGAGGGCATCGCCGCCGATGAGGTTGCCCGCGTAAGGGACCTCGCCATTGTGCGGGACCCTGGCCGCCGCGATCGAAAAACCGCCGGCTTGCGCCGCCCGCACCAAGCGCGGCGTATCAACCGACGAGCTGACAGCGAACGCGACCCGCTGCTGTGCGAACGCGTCGATCGATTCGGCGAACGCCTGGCCCGTCTTCTTCGCGCTGTCGGCCGGCGTGCCGGTATAGAGATAATGCCCGAGCTCGTGCAGGCGCCGCCACCAGTTTATGTAGGCCAGCATTTCCGCGGATGCGAGATCCACCTTCTCCGCTGACCCGTTCCGGCCATTGTCGTGATCGGCCAGGAAACCGCCCTGCTGCGCGACGGCGAGCTGGAACAGCCAGCCGTAATTGGGCCAGCAAACGCCGTGGGACGGGCCATTGTGCAGCCTGGCCAGGGCCCGGCAGGCGGCCTCCAGGCCGTCCCAGGTTCGCGGCACTTCCGGCACACCAGCCGCGTCGAGCAGCGTCGTGTTCGCGAACAGCAGGAGCGTGGACGCCGCCCATGGCACGGCGGGAAGCTCGCCCTCGTAGCTGAAGTAGTCGCGGGCTGCCGGGACGATGTCGCCGAGGACGACCGGTTCACCGAGGATCTCGTCGCGCCCGCCGATGGCCTCGGTGGCCGAGGTGAACAGCGGGCGCGAGTCCGGGCCGAGCGCGTCCCTTGCCTCGGCGGTCATGAAGCAGAAGTACTCGGCGACCGCAGGCCCCTCGCCCCGCTGCACGGCCTCGCGCATCTCGGGCACGATCGTTTCGAAGTGGTGGCCCTTGATGTCTATGCGGTAGCCGGGATGGAGCCTGGAGAACTCTGCGGCCATCCGCCTGACCGGATCCAGGAAGTCCGGAGTAACGTAATATTGCAGCCAGACGTCGATGGTAATCGTGCCATCGTGAATCCTGGATCCGCTCATGCGTCCTCCAGCCAGCCGCCAGGGAAATCCGGTTACCATAATCGGCGGCTGAAAGAGTTACCGCATCTTCGCGCTTGCCGTCTTGCCCGAATGTAGCTGGGCAATTTAGAAGATGGACCTGATGGCGGCGGCTGTGAAAGTTTAGGCAGACAGGCGGCAGGTCGGTGCATATTACGCCTGGAGTGGCCTCCAGGGACAAAGGAGGAGCCGTCATGACGCTGACGGCCGGCCGCCCGCGGCGCGGTTACCCTGCACCGCCGGTTCCGGATCTGACCCCGGCGGATGCGCTCGCCAAGGCACAGGCTATGGCGGCCGGCCTGATCGGCCGCCAGGCCGAGACGGAAAGGCGCACCTACTACGCCGGCGACACCCACGCCGAACTGGCGGAGAATGGCTTCTACCGGCTCCTGGTCCCCCGGCGTTACGGCGGCTACGAGTTCGGCATCGATACGTTCCTGCGGATCACGATGACCCTCGCCAGGGGCTGCCCGTCGACCGGCTGGATGTACAGCCTGGGCGCGACGCACGCCCTCGCCGCGGCGACCCTGTTCGGCGAGCGCGCCCAGGCGGAGATGTTCAGCGGTGGCGATTTCATCTGCCCGGCGACCATCGTCCCGGCGGGCACGGCAACCCGCACCGGCGGCGGTCAGTGGCTGATCAACGGGACCTGGCCGTATTGCTCGGGTGCGCCTTATGCGACCCACTTCATGGGCCACACCCTGATCTTCGAGGGTGATGGGCCGCCCACTCCGTTGCTGTTCGTCATGCCGAGAGCGCAATGGCGGCGGCTGGACGACTGGGGCAGCCAGCTGGGGCTCAGGGGCAGCGGATCGCACAGCATCACCGTCACCGGCGCCGTCGTCCCGGACCATATGGCCTTGCCGGGGGTGCACATCAGCGAGATCGACATCTCTGCCGGTACGCCCGGCGCCGCGCTGCACGGCAATCCCGAGTACGGCGGCGGGCCGCTCAGCTATATGACCATGGAGATAGCCGCCCTGGCCGTGGGCATGGCCCAAGGAGCGCTTGACGTGTATGAGGACCTGCTGCGGCGGCGCAGCACGGTGCGGCCGCCGATCACCGGCCGCGACGAGAACCCCGACTACCAGTTCTGGTTCGGGGAGGCGCTGGCCATGATCGGCACCGCCGAGGCCGCACTGCTCAACGCGGTGCAGCAGTGGCGCGCCACGTGCGCCCTCGGGCCTCCCGCCTTCACCAGGGAGTGCGACCTGCGAATCGCGGCCATCTGCCGGCACGTGATCAAGCTGTGCTGGAACGCGGTCGAGGGTTGCCTGTTCCCGACCGCGGGATCCAGTTCCGTCAAAGACGGCGAACGGCTCGAGCGGGTGTGGCGCGACCTTTCGACGCTGCACAGTCACACCGGGATCTCGGTGTTGCTGCCCACGATCGCGCTGCGTGAGCTGGCCCGGGCCAGACTCGGGCCGGCCGTGACCAGCGGACTGGGCTCATGACCGCCGTCGGCCGCCAGGGGGCCACCATCGCCCGGCCCGGAGACGAAGCCTACGAGGCCGCCACCCGGGTGTTCAATCTGGCGGCGCCCGCGACCCCGGCGGCCGCGGTGACCGCGGAGACCATCGATCAGGTCCGCGCTGCGCTGCGCTATGCCGCCGCCGAGGATCTGCCGGTCCGCGTGCACGTCACCGGCCACGGCGCGGCCGCGGGGCGGCCCATGGACGGGGCGCTGCTGATCCGGGCCGGCCTGGCGGGCCCGGTCGAGATCGACGCGCAGCGGCGGCTTGCCCGCATCCCGGCGGGCACCCGCTGGGGCGCGGTGATCGAGGCCGCGGCGGCGCACGGGCTCGCCGCGCCGCACGGCTCGTCGCCGACCGTGGGCGTGGCCGGCTACCTGCTGCGCGGCGGCGTGAGCTTCTACGGCCGGCGGCTCGGCCTGGCCGCCAACAGCGTCCGCGCGGTCGAGCTGATCAGCGCGGATGGCGACCTGCACCGCGCGGATGCCTCGGCCGACCCGGAGCTGCTGTGGGCGATCCGGGGCGGCGGCGGGGGGTTCGGCATCGTCACCGCGGTTGAGCTGGAGCTCTTCCCGGCCGAGAGCGTCGTGACCGGGGCGGCGTACTGGCCGGCCACCCACGCGGAGCCGCTGATGGCCACGTGGCTGGCCTGGAGCGCCGGCGCCCCGCGGGAGGCGACGACGACACTGCGTGTGCTGAACCTGCCCGCGGTGCCCGAGGTGCCCGCGGCGCTGTCAGCGGGCCCGGTGGTGTGCGTCGACGGCGCCGTGCTCAGCCCGGCGGGTGTCCCGGCCGGAGCCGAGCGCTGCGCCGCCGGCCTGCTCGAACCGCTGCGGGCCGTGGCCGCGCCGATCCTCGACACCTGGCAGCTTGCCGCGCCGCCCGCGGTGGCCCACGCGCACATGGACCCGGCCGATCCGTTCCCCATATTCTCCGACCACATGCTGCTCGGCGAGCTGGCCGGGGCGGGCGCCGCCGAATTCCTCCGCATGACCGGCCCGGCATCGGGATCGGTGCTGATCAGCGCCGAGCTGCGGCAGCTTGGCGGCGCGCTGTCGGTGGCGGCCGAGAACGCCGGCGTGCTCGGCCACCTGGACGCACACTTCGCCTACGTGGGCAGCGGCGTGCCGTTCGGGGAGGTGACCCCGGAAGCGATCACGCAGCGCTGCGCGGCGGTCAGGGATGCGCTCGGCCCCTGGGACGTGGGGCGGACCGCGCCCAACTTCGTCGGCACCGTGGGGCAGCCGCAGGGACACCTGAGCCAGCAGCAGGTGCGCGCGATCGACCGGGTACGGGCGCGGATCGATCCGGCGGGCCGGTTCCGCGGCGACATCGCGCCCGGGGCGACGGAACTGTCCTGACGGATATCACCCAGCGGCGGCGAGGAACGGGCCGACGATCGCGAGGACCTGATCGGGGCGCCGGGTCATGTCCATGTGCCTGCAGTCCGGCAGCACCGCCAGTTGCGCGGCGGGGATGAGCTGGAACATCTCGATGGCGTGCTCGAGGCGCACGAAGTCGGTGTCGCCGGCCAGGATGAGCGTGCGGGCCGCGAGCGAGCGCATGTCGCCGGCCGGCCAGCCGTCGAAGGCGCCCACCAGCGCTCCCACCCGGTCCTGAAGCGCCAGCCAGTGACCGGGGTCGGGCGCCACCCGCCGGTATTCGGCCTCCCACACCTCTCGCTCCGCCTCGGTGGGCAGCCGCACCGAGCCGGAGGAGGCCACCTGCTCGGGCCGCGTCTCCGGGTGGAAGCCGTCCCCACGGTAGGGCGCCGAGATCAGGACGAGGTTGCCGACCATCGCCGGGTGGCGGATGGCCAGATCCAGGGCGATCATCCCGCCGAGGCTGAAGCCGGCGACGTCGGCCCGGCCGATCCCGAGATGGCGAAGCAAGGCGGCGACGTCGTCGGCGAACTGAGCCACCGACATCGGCCGGCCGATGTCGGGTGTGTGCCCGTGGCCCTGCGGCTCGACACCGATCACCAGGTGGTCCGTGGCCAGCGGGCCGATGATCGGCCCGAAGGTCAAGCCGATGGTGAGGACCCCGCCGGGCAGCAACACCAGCGGCCGGCCCTGCCCGTGGATCTCGTAGTACAGCGGCAGGCCGTTCACCACCGCGTGCCTGCCCGTCACGGCCGTCATCCGGTTCCCCCCACGCCGGAGCGGAGCTCACGGCGCTGGTCGGGTTCGGCCAGCGACTCGGTGAGTATCTGCTGGTACCGCGCGATCAGGCGGTCCATGAACGGCTCGCCGAACTGGTTCTGATCGTAGATCGCGTTGGCCTCTGTCTCACCCCGCCCGGTGACCTCGAACGCCCACAACATCCCGCCGGGAAGGTCGCGGCCGCCGGCGAGTGGATGCCGCCTGACGATTTCCGCGTACGCGATGTTCCCGGCCTGCCCGGTCCGCGTGTCCGCCGGGGTCTGTACGACTTCGAAGAGCACGAGCGCAAGGCTCTTGGACATCCCCGCCATGAGCCCCGGCGCCTGCGACACGATGCGCACGAACGGCACCTCATGGGTGTAGGCGTCCAGACAGCTGGCCTTGGTCAGCGTCACGATCTCGCGGAAGCTTGCCGGGCCGGCCGGCAGGCTCGTCCTGATCGGCAGGAAGTTCACGCAGAAGCCGACGGTGTCGAAGAACTGGGGATCCCGGCCGAGCGAAAACGTCGGCACCACCGGGTCGGTGGTCCCGGTAATCTCGTTGGCCAGCCGGTAGAACGCGGCGAGCAGCACCATGAACAGCGAGCCGTTCATGGCCTTGGCCAAGGCGATGGCGGCCGCGGTTGTCGCGGCGCCGATCGTGAAGACGCGGGCCGAGTACGAGCTGCCCTCGTGGTCCGCGGGTTCCCGCTGCGCGGGCAGGCGGAAGATCCGGGCGCCGTCCAGCTTCTCCCGCCAGTACGCCCCGGTGGCATCGTCGGCGGACCTGGCCCGCTGGATCCGCGCGAACTCACGGTACTGGCGCACCTCGGGAAGGCCGGGCGGATCGCTCCCGCACCGCTGGGAGTACAGACTCATCAGGTCCCGCGCGAGCACCGACATCGACCATGCGTCGGTGGCGGTGTGGTGCACGATGAGCACGAGGGCCCAGTCACCGTCGTCGAAGCGGCCGAGGACGGCGCGCAGCAACGGCAGCTGGCGGACGCTGAGTGTGCCTGCCTCGGCCTCGTTGAGCAGTTCCTCGGCCTGAAGATCGCGGGACTTGCCCACGGCCGGGGGCAGATCACGGATCACCAGCGGCGCCGGGCATGGCGGGTGTATCTCCTGATGGCGCGGGTCACCGTCGCGCACCACCCGGGTGCGCAGGATCTCGTGCCTGGCCACCAGGTCGTTGAGCGCGCCCTGGAGGGCATCGATGCCGACCTTCCCGGTGATCCGCCACCCGTTCACCAGGATGTGCCGGTGGCCGAACGACCCGGTGAATTCGCCCTCGTCCTTGTCACACAGGAATTCCTGGCTGGGAGAGAGCGGGCAGCGCTCCACCTCGGCGGCCCGCGGCTTTCGCACCTGCACGATTCCCCGCCGTCCCGGCTCAGCCCGATACCGCAAGCCGGTCGCCCCGCTGAGTGCCGGTCCCCGGCACGGAACGGGCGGCATCCTCGCCAAGTGCGGTAATCCTGTTGTCCTTGTCGACGAATACGATCCGGGGCCGCAGGCATGCTGCCTCATCATCGCTGACGGTGGCGTAGGAGATGATGATCACGAGGTCACCCGTATGGGCCAGCCTGGCCGCGGCGCCGTTGACCCCGATGACCCCCGAGCCGGCCGGGCCCTCGATGACGTAGGTGGAAAGCCGGGCCCCGTTACTCAGGTTCACCAGGTCCACCTTCTCGTTCGGCAGCAGCCCCGCGGCTTCCATGAGATCGGCCGCGATGGTCAGCGAGCCCACATAATTCAGATCTGACTGCGTCACGGTGGCGCGGTGAATCTTGGACTTGAGCATCTCGCGAAGCATTGCGCGTTATCCCTTTCCGGCCGGGCCGCCAGCCAGGCTGATCCGGTCTGCCTTTCCCGATGTCGTCCGGGGCAGGGCCGGCCGGATCGATATCCGGCCGGGCCGCATCGCGGCGGGCAGCCGCTCCGACATCCAGTCGCGGACCCGGCGGGCGGTCAGCTCCGGGCCGGCCACGACGAACAACGCGATGTGCGCCCGCGCCGGGTCCCCGGCGTCGCGCAGCACGGCGACCGCCTCCCGCACCGCGGGGTGCTCTTCCGCCACCGCCTCGAGTTCCGCCAGCTCGATGCGGTGCCCGCGCAGCTTGACCTGGCCATCGGTCCGGCCGAGGAACTGCAGCCTTCCGTCGGCGGTGTACTGCGCCTGATCACCGGTGCGGTAGCACAGCCGCGGGCCGTCGAACGTGCCGCAGACCTTGAACAGCTCCGCCGTGAGCTCGGGCCGGTTCAGGTATCCGAGCGCGACCCCGGCCCCGTAGAGCAGGATCTCGGCCGGGTGGCCGGGCTCGCTGACCAGCTTGCCGTCACTGTCGGTGAGACACAGCCCACTGCCGGGCAGCGGATCGCCCAGACCGATCGAGTCGGCGGCCGTGATCCGCGCCGCCGTCGCCCACAGCGTCGTCTCCGTCGGCCCGTACACGTTCCACAGCTCGGCACAGCCGCCGAGCAGTTTGCGGGCCAGGCCCGGCGTGAGCACCTCGCCGCCCGACCACAGCCGGCTGCCGCTGCCCGGCCGCCAGCCCCAGGCCAGTGCGAGCCGCCAGAAGCTCGGCGTGGCCTGGATGACGTCAGGGCGGCTCGCCCGCACCACCCGGTCGAAGACCGCCGGGTCGAGCCGGGTAGCGGGCGGTGCCGCCACGAAGCGCCCGCCGGTGATCAGCGGCAGGAACAGCTCGGCCAGCGAGATGTCGAAGCTGAGCGTGCTCATCGCCAGAAAGGAGTCCGCCGGGCCGAACCCGGGCGCGCGGGCGAGACCTTCGAGCTTGCTCAGCAGCGCGTCGTGCGGTACGACCACGCCCTTGGGCCGGCCGGTCGAGCCGGAGGTGTACATGATGTACGCGACGTCCCGCATGTCATACGGCCGTTCGCCCGCGGCATCCGGACGCCGCACGGGCGCCAGCGGCTCGGCGGTGAGCGTGTCGTCGCCGGCCTCCCGGAGCAGCACGGCCGGCCTGGCGTCGTCCAGCATGTCCTGCCGGCGGGCCTGCGGGGCTTCCGGGCTGAGCGGAAGCACCGGACAGCGGGCTCTGGCCGCCGCCAGGATCGCGATGGCCCCGGCGGCGGGAGTCGCGATGTCGAGCGCGACGATGTCGCCCGGATCGGCCTGCGCCAGGATCAGCTTGGAAGCGCCGGCCGCACGATCGGTGAGTTCCTGGTAGGTGTAGCCGCGCTCGCCGCAGGCCGCCGTGGCGAGCGGAGCGCGCTGCGCTTGTGCCTGGACCGCGTCCCAGATGGTCCTCATGGCACCGGTTCGCTGGGCGGGGTCGTCTCGATCAGGCCGGCCAGCAGTTCGGGTGTGGGGTTCTGGATCACGCTGATCAGCGACAGGGTCACCGCCCAGCGCTGTTCGATCCTCGACATCAGCGTCAGCGCGAGCATGGAGCTCCCGCCCACATCGAAGAAGTTCTCGTCCGTGGCCATCTCGTCGATGCCGAGGATCTCCTGGATGAGCGCTGCCACCTCACCAGGGGTCGCCCCGGCTTCCGCCTGGCCCGGGGCCGAGACTGGAGCGCCAGGGCGGGATCCGGTGCCGTCCGGCCGCGGGCTAGTAATGCTCATCGGCGAATCTCCTCGCATCAGCGGCCGTCATTACCCCCCCGTACAAGTCCTGCAGGATCGCGCCGCGGCCGGCCTTCACCTTCCCGGCCTCCATCCCGAACCTGATCAGCCGCAGCCCGCGCGCCTGCGCGAAGCGGATCGGCTGGTGAAAGGCGAGATCGAGATATGCGGCCCTCCGGTCGGGTCCTTCCTCGCCGGCCAGGCCCATCTCACGCAGGTCGAGTTCGTCACGCCAGACCACGGCGATCTCCACACCGCTGACCACCGGCGATCTGACCGTGAACACGAAGTGCTCGGCCTGTGGGAAGCCGGCCCATAGCCGCTGCCGCGCACGGACGAATTCCGGATGATCGACGTGGCCATGCTTGACGTTGTGCTTGGCGATCAGCTCGCTCGCGGTGTCCTCGATCTCGGCCCAGGAGCAATGCCCGCCGGTGATCGCCGCGGCTTCGATGAGCTCCCTGTCGTGCCGCAGGTTGTACCTGATCCGCTTGGACAGGCTGGCCTCCCAGCCTGGATCCGACAGGTCACGGATGATCGCCTCCGGGCCCAGCGGGGCCCACACGATGCGCCCGGACGCGGCCGCGGACAGGGCATCCCGCGCGGCGGCCGGGAAGTAGGGGAACGCCAGGTACCGGTCCTGCCTGGCGGCCTCCTGTGCCATGGCCGCCAGGATCCGGCGGAGCTGGCCGGGCTCCCGGGCGGAGTGCCCGACGTGCAGGGCGGAGCACCGTTCCTCGAAACTCCCCACCACCAGGCACCTGGCGGCCGTACAGCCCTCGCTTACCGTGGGCGGCAACGCCCAGGTCCTTGGGTCATAGGCGGGATCGGGCCAGTCCCTCATGCGGCTCGCGTACAGCGGTACCGCGGCCGTCAGCAGCCCGGCGTCGGTGCCGCGAACGTAAGTTACCCGCCATCGCCCGTCGGCTTCCCGCAGTTTGACCTTCGCGTAGCAGCCCAGCACCCCCACGCTCGGATCGAGGTGGTCAAACTGCTCCTCGGGGATACCGGCGATGTGCCCGGTCAGATCGATGTCCACCGATCGGCCTCCGGTACCGGGGCACTGGCTCTTGCTGAGCGCCGCCGCTGGTCAGGGGTTCCTTGGGGTGTTCTGGTAGGCGGTGATGAGCCAGTCCCCGTTTTGCTTGGCCAGCAGCCAGGCGGCGTGAACCGCACGCTCGGGCGCCACCTCGGTCTCACCCGGCGCCAGGACCCCGCCCTCCGTGATCAGCAGCGCGATGTCGGGGCGGAGGAACCTGACGTTGACCGGGACGCCGGTTACCTGGGTGCCCTTGTACGGGCCGGCGAACCCCGCGGCCATATACCGCCGGATTTCCTCCTGGTTTTTCAAATACACATTTCCAGGCAGGACGAGGCTCGCATCCTGGGTGAATACGGCGGCGAACGCGTCGCCATCGTGGTCGGCCCACGCATCCATGATCCGTTGCATAACCTGCTTCGCCGCCGCGATATCGGCATCGCTCGGGCCCTGGGCTCCGCCGGGCCGCTGGGAGACTTTGGTCTCAGCCATTACGCTTCCTTTCTCAGGTCCTGGCGCTTAGTGAGAACGGAGAATGGCATGCGCCAGAATGACAGGTGGACGCTCGCACCGGTTTATCGTTACATCGGCCTGGTCGGCCGGCACCTCCCAGGTTGCGGCGCCCGCGCGGCCAGAAGAGTTCGCCGTAAGGCGCGGTATCGCAATGGCGGAGATGCGGCTTCAGGACTTCCGGGCTGACGATGCGGTGACGTTGCCAGAAATAATCTCCCCGGGAGGCAGCGTGGCATTGGCAGCCCAGGCACCATCGCGGACCGAGCTTGTCCAGCGCGCGACCGAGCTGATCCCCCTGCTTCGCAGGCACGCGGCCTGGTCGGAGGAAAACAGGCGCCTGCACGATGAGGTCATCGAGGCGCTGGCGGCGGCAGGCATCTTCAAGATGAGAGTGCCGGCCAGGTACGGCGGGTATGAGAGCGACGCCCGCGCGATGCTGGAGGTCGCCACCGAGCTGGGCCAGGGTGACGGCTCCGCCGCCTGGACGGCGTCGGTGTGGTGGATCAACACGTGGCTGACCGGCCTGTTCCCCGACGAAGCCCAGGACGAGGTGTTCTCGGCCCCCGGCGTCCTGGTGTGCGGGACGCTGAGCCCGACCGGGGTGGCGGCACCAGCCAGCGGCGGTGGCATCGTCGTCAATGGCAAGTGGGGATTCATGACCGGCGCGCTGTGCAGTCAGTGGCAGCTCATCGTGGCGGTACTGGTCACGCCGGACGGCCCGGCCGAGCCGATCATGGCCGCCGTGCCGATGCCGGATCTCGAAGTCATCGACGACTGGCACACCGCCGGAATGCGGGGCACCGGCAGCGTCAGCACGGTCGCGAGGGACGTTTTCGTGCCCGCCGAGCGCGTTCTCTCGCTGGGAGCGATGCTGCACGAGGAATACGGGTCGAAGCAGAATGCGGAGGTACCGGCATTCCGCGGGCCGGTGCTGCCCACGGTCGCAGCGTCGTCGGTGGGGACCATGCTCGGCCTCGGCAAGGCAGCCAGGGAGGATTTCTTCGGCCGGCTTCCCGGGCGGCATATCACCTATACCGCCTATTACGCGCAGGCCGAGGCGCCGGTAACTCATCTGCAGGTGGCTGACGCCTGCCTGAAGATCGACGCGGCGGAATTTCACGCCGGCCGGCTCGCGGACCTGGTGGACGGCAAGAACGCCGGTGGCGAGGACTGGGACATGCGGGAGCGCGCCCGGGCGCGGGTCGATTCGGGCCGGGCATGCCAGCTCGTGCAGGAGGCCGTGGACGTGCTGCGGCGGGCCAGCGGGGGATCCTCGCTCTACACCTCGGCACCGATCCAGCGCATCGAACGCGACGTCCAGGCGGTCAACCTGCACGCGCTCATGCACCCGGACACCAACCTCGAACTCTACGGCCGGGTGCTGTGCGGCCTGGAGCCCAACACCATCTACATCTGAGACAGCGCCATGAAGCCCGAAACCGCCAGCACGGGGCCGGGCAGCGCGCTGCGCAACCGGAATTTCGCGCTCCTGTGGACCGGGCAGACGGTATCCATCGCCGGGAACGGCATCTACGCGGTGGCCCTGCCGCTCGAAGTGTTCCGGTTCACCGATAACGCGCTCGATCTCGCCGTGGTCCTGGGCGCGAACACGGTCCCGATGGTGGCGCTGCTGCTGATCGCGGGCGCGATCGTGGACCGGGTATCCCGCCGCCTCGTCATGCTGCTGTCGAACACGGTCAACGGGCTGCTGTTCACGCTGATGACCGTCGTTATCAGCACCGGCCAGATACGGCTGTGGATGCTCGTCGCCTGTTCGCTGGTCACAGGCACGACGCTGGCCTTCTTCCTGCCGGCCTCCTCGGCGATATTCCGCGACATCCTTCCGCCGGAGCTGATGGTCAACGCGAACTCACTGTCGTCACTGAGCCAGGGGCTCGCCCAGTACATGGCGGGCCCGCTGCTGGGCGGAGTCATCGTGGCCGCCGGTGGCACCGCCTGGGCCTTCGGCTCGGATGCCGCCAGCTTCCTGGTGAGCTTCGGGTGCCTCGCCGCGATGAGCGGTACCGTCCGGCGCACGGCAGGCGATGCTGGCGGGGCAGCGCACCGGGCGGGTGCGCAGCTGCTGGCCGAGATGCGGGCCGGGCTGCGGTACTGCCGTTCGCGGGCCTGGCTGTGGTGGAGCATGCTGGCGATGGCGGTGGCGAACTTCGCGTGCTTCACCCCGCTGTTCGTCTTCGAGCCACTGCTGGTCCGGCACTTCTTCGGCGGCAAAGCGGTGGCCCTCGGCCTCATCTTCGCGGCCAACGGGGCGGGCGGGACACTCGCTTCCCTGTACATCACCCGGTACGGCGCTCCGCGCAAGCGGATCGCGGCGGTCTGGGCGGGCCTGTCCGGCTGCGGCGCCGGCACCGCTCTGCTCGGGATTTCCCCGTCCATCTGGATGGCGACGATACTCGCCGGCCTGCTCTGGGCCGCCGCTACCTATGGGAACATCCTCTGGCTGGCCACGATCCAGGAAGCGGTCCCGCCCGGACTGCTCGGCCGGGTGGCGTCCCTGGACTGGCTGGTGTCCTCGGCGCTGGCCCCGCTCGGGATCCTTGCCGGAGGTGCGCTGGCGAGTGCGGCGGGGGTCCGGGCGGCGCTGGTCACCGGCGGCGTCGTGGCCGCATGTGCCGGAAGCGTCGCCCTGCTGCCGAGGGTGCGCGAGCCGGACCGGCGGCCGGGCGCGAGCGTGACCGAACCCAGTAAGGCGGAGGCGTAAGCCGGCGCCGAACCACTCATGTAAGAGCTTGGCTGAGGACCCCCGCGGCGAGCGGGGTCCTCAGCCAGGTCCTAACTGGCCCGGCGGGCTGCCGTGGCCTGGCCGGCCAGGACTCTGGCCGGTGCTGGCATGGCGCTGCTGGTGCTGGCCGGTACCGGAGCGCCGGGCCTGACCCGGATGTCCCGCTGCTGGGCGGCCGCCACGATGCCGGGGATGGCGCGTTCGGCGAGCGCGGCGATGGTCATGGCCGGATTGACGGTCAGCGCCCCCGGGACGGCGGATCCATCGGTGACGAAGATACCCGGGTGGTTGCGCAGCTCGTGGCGATCGTCGAGGGCGGAGGTGGCCGGGTCATCGCCGATGCGGCAGGACGCGAGCGGGTGCACGGTGTAGGCACCCACCACGTCGCTGGTCCACGGCAGCACCTTGGCCAGCCCGTCCCGCTCGAGGATGTCGCGGATCTGCTCGTCCGCCTCGGCCCAGCCCCGCAGCGTGTTCGCTGTCGGCCGGTACCGCAGCGGGCCCTGGCCGAGCATCTGCTGGGAGATGCGCACCGCGTTGCCGGTGGGCGGGGGCGGGCCGAAGACGCCCTCGTTGTCGTCCTCGGACATGATGAAGATGGTCAGCCACGACTGCCAGTGCCGCAGCATCTCCTTCTTGGCCGGGCCGAACCATTCGGGGCCCGCGGCGCCGGGTGCCTGGGCCAGGATCGTGCCGAGTCCCGGCGGGAAGTAGAGCTGCTCGAGGGAGAAACGGGAGAACTCCGGCAGCGCGGGATCGAGGCGGTCCCAGCTCGCCACGCTCGGTCCCCGGCCGATCTGGACCGCCTGGTAGGCCTGCCCGTCACCGCGATGCAGGCCCAGGACCTCCCGTACCCGCTCCTCGTTCATCACCGCCGTGTTGAGCCGTTCCCCGTTGCCGGAGAAGTAGCGCCCGACTCCGTGCGGCATGGTCCCGAGTTCCGGCTCGGAGCGCTGCAGGATCACCGGTGTGGCGGCCGTGCCCGCCGCCAGCACGACGATCTTGGCGTCGATTTCGCCGCTGCCGGTATGGATCCGGTAGTCCTCGTCGTCGATGACGTTGTAGTGCACCCGGTAGCCCCCGCCTGGGGACTTCGACAGCCGCTGTACCTCGTGCAACGGCCGGATCTCCGCTCCGTGCGCGACCGCGGCGGGCAGGTAGTTCAGCAGCAGCGACTGCTTGGCGTCGAAGCGGCAGCCGGCCATCATCCAGTTGCAGTTGGTGCACTTGGCGGTGTCGATGGCCACCGGCAGCGGGTTCGCGGTGCGCCCGGCGTGGTTGCAGCACGCGGCCCACAGACCGCCCTCGTAGGTGACCTCATCCCAGCTCTGCAGACTGACCTGCAGCGCCTCGCAGACCCGGTCGTACCAGGGGTCCAGGGTGTCCCTGGTGATGGCGGCCGGCCACATCCGCCTGCCGATGCTGCCGTGCCGTTCGAAGACGAACCTCGGCGCCCGGGGCATGGTGGCGAAGTAGACGACGCTGCCGCCGCCGACGCAGTTGCCGCCGAGCACGCTCATCCCGTCACCGGCCACGAATTCAAAGATCCGGGTGGACGACGAGCCCAGGATGAAGTCGTGCTCGAATTCGTCGGTGGACAGCCAGGGTCCGCGTTCGAGCACGACGACGCGGGCGCCACCGGCGGCGAGGTGATAAGCGGCGATCGCGCCGCCGAAACCGCTGCCGACAACGAGGATGTCGGTCTGCTCCACGGATGTCATGGCAGGCTCCCTGAGGGTATGGTGTCCGGGTGAATGCGGGCTAGCGGCCGCCGGTAGGAGTAATCGGCGAACCGCCACAGGCCGTCGGCATCGGGCTTCGCGAATTTCATCGTGGCCAGGCCGGGATGACCGGAGGCGATCGCGTCGACGGTGTGCATGTGGGCCGCGGTGTCGAAGGCCATGAAGCAGAACAGCGCGAGCAGCACCCACAGGTCCTTCTCGGGGTGATCGAGGCCGGCCGGTGTCTTCCCGGTCAGTGTCTTCACCAGGGTGGTGCGGTCGGCGAACGACAGCGCTACGAAGGGCGGCACCGACGCGTCCTGGCCGAGCCCGTGTTCGGTCGCGTAGGCCACCGCGTGTGCGTTCAGCGCCTGGACGTAGTTGTCCAGCCCGTCCGTCACCCCGGTCGCCGGGGTTTCGAGCAGTTCGATCGCGCCGGCGGCCACCGCGCCGGGGCCAGGAGCCGCGCCAGCGATCGCGCGGTCCCCTGGGAATCGCTGCTCCCCGGGGACCAGCGTGTCGGCGAATGCCTCGAGCGTCATTGTCCGCGACGGGCTGTTGCCCGGATCAGGTTGCACGATAGGGCTCCCTCTTAGCGGCCCGCGGGCCAGTTTCGTCCTTGTGCCGCGATCCGTGCCGGGCAATATGAGACCGGCGTTTTCGGCCATTGCGAATTCCGCCGCATCCGATTACCTGATCCGGCTCGCCAATATCATCTTGAGTGAATAACCGGATCCGGCCATCTCCCACGTTGCCGGCCATGAGCCGGCGGCGCCGGCCCCCTCCGTAACGGAGTAAAAATCTTTTCGGTTGCCCGGCCCGGTATCCCCGGCAAGCCGGGAGATGGCGGGAAAGGGCCCGGCGGTGATGATGAGGCGGTGGGAAGCGGCACAGCATTGAACTCACGGCTGATGCGGCGGGCGCTACGGCGGTCGGTGACCCAGATCCGGTACGTCTCCATCGTGCCGCCTGGCAAGGCCGGGGGCGTTGTCGCGGATGTCTACGCTCAGATGGAGCGGGATTTCGGCATGCTCGCCCCTCCGGTGGTCTTGCATTCACCGGCCGAAGGGCCGCTCGCGGCCTGCTGGGTGATGCTGCGGGAGAGCTTGCTGGCTCAGGGGGCGAGCGACCGGGCGGCCAAGGAGACGGTGGCGGCCGCCGTGTCGCTCGGTAACGACTGCCCGTACTGCGTCGCGGTCCATGGTGCGGTTCTCGCCGGGCTGGACCACAAGCCCGAGGCCGCCGTGATCGCCGGCGACCGTCTCGGGGCGATCACCGACCCGGCGCTCCGGGACCTGGCCATCTGGGCCCGGTCAACCGGCCGCCGGACGGCCGGGCCACCGCCTGCTCTGCCGTATTCCGCCGAGCAGATGGCGGAGCTGGCCGCGGTGGCGGTGACCTTCCACTACCTGAACCGCATGGTCACCGTGTTCTGCGAACAGACCCCGCTCCCTGGCGCCGTGCCCGCGGGCCTGGCCGGCGGGCTCATGAGCGTGCTCGGCCGTTTCCTCGGGCACATGGCTCGCACCGCCCCGCAGCCGGGCGCTTCGCTGGACCTGCTCCCCGAGCCGTGGCCTGCCGGGGAGCCGGCGGCGGGGGAGCTGCGCTGGGCCGCCGCCAGCGGGTCCATCACCAAGGCGTTCGCCAGGGCGGGCGCTGTCATCGAGGCAGCCGCCGGGCCCGCGGTCACCGGGCCGGTGCGCGAGCTCGTCCGCGGCGAGCTGGCCGGCTGGGACGGCCGGCCCCGCGGGCCTGGCCGTTCGTGGGCTGACGACGCGGTGTCCGGGCTGCCGGTGGCCGACCGGATTGCGGGCCGTCTCGCGCTGCTCACCGCCTTCGCACCACACCAGATCAGCCAGAAGGACATCGGCGAGTTCCGCGGCGGCCGGTTCACCGACCGGGAGCTGATCGAACTCACCGCGTGGGCCAGCCTGGCCGCCGCCCGTCAGGCAGGCAACTGGCTGGCCGGCTGAACGGCCGTCAGGAACGGTTCCCGCTCGCTGCCAAGCACGGTGAGGTCAAGGAGGCTGTCGGCGCTGGCGATCCGCTCGAGACCCCGGTCGTAGACCGAGTAGGTGTGGAAAACACTGCCGCCGTCCTGCAGGAAGCAGCTGATGCCCGGCACCTCGACCGACAGGCCGGCATCCACCAGGTCGCAGTCTGGTTCCGCGGCCAGGATCTCTTCCTTGGACTGGTAGTTGTACACCACCGGGGCCACGGCCTGGTCCAGGGTCACGTGGAAGTCGAAGTTGAAGTCGCTGCCGTAGGAGGAATACCAGGCGAAAGGCCAGCCCTTCCGCTCCCGGTAAGCCATGATCTTGGCAAATGGTGCCAGCGAGACCAGCGCGAATGCAGTGTCTCGTGCGCGCAGCCGGGCCAGTATCCCAGGGGAAAGCTCATCGGTAAAGGCGGCACAGGTCGGGCAGCCGGCTTCCCAGCCCGGATCAAACATAAAGTGCTGGACGATGAGCTGGCGGCAGCCATCGAAGAATTCCAGAAGGCCAACTTCACCACGCGGGCCGGTGAAGACATAGTCCTTGTCGATGCGCACCATCGGCAGGTGGTGCCGCCCGTCCGTCAGCTCATCTCGCAGGCGGGTAAGTTCCTTCTCCCTGGCCAGCAGCTTCACCCGCGCGGCGAGCCACTGCTCATGCGACACGACCGGAGGAAGGTTCATCATGGCTCCTTCTGGCTTCGCGGTACCCCCGTTAATGTGACGAGCCGCACCAGTCAGATTGAGCGGTCAGGCGGGCAATTCATCTGCCACCCGCCACGCCTGGACGAGACGTGGAGTTCTGGGCAGCGTCACTCTACGATGATCGCCATGACGGCACCTGCCATCGGGACCACGCCCGGCCGGATCCAGCTCGACGGCTTAGAGCGTCACCGGAACGAGCTGTACGGGTACTGCTACCGGATGCTTGGCTCGGGTTTTGAAGCAGAGGACGCGGTACAGGAAACAATGCTGAGGGCCTGGCGTGCCGGGTCGGCCTTCGAGGGCCGGTCAAGCCTGCGGAGCTGGCTCTACAGCATTGCCACCAACGTCTGCCTTGACATGCTCCGTGGGCGGGCGCGCCGGGCCTGGCCGATCGGGCTCGGCCCCCCGTCGGCCCCGGGCGGGCCGTTACGCTGGGAGGCGCTGCCCGAGGACGTCTGGGTGTGGCCGGTCGCCGATGCGGCGGTGCTGCCGGCGCAGGGCGACCCGGCCGAGATCGCGGTGGCCCGGGAGACCATCCGGCTGGCGTTCGTAACCGCCCTCCAGCACCTTCCCCCCCGCCAGCGGGCCGCGCTGGTGCTCTGCCAGGTACTGCGGTTCGAGGCCGCGGAGGTCGCCAGGCAGCTCGACACCACTGCCGCGGCGGTCAGCAGCGCACTGCGCAGAGCGCGGGCCACGCTCTCCGCGGTCCGGGACGGCGAGCGTCCCGCCGAGGTGGATGACGATCACGCGGAATTGCTCGCCCGGTACATGGACGCCTTCGAACGCTATGACATTCCCACGCTGGTGGGCCTGCTGCACGAGGACGCCACGCAGTTGATGCCGCCGTTCCCGGTGTGGCTGCGAGGCGCCGCCGACATCGGTGCCTTCATGCTCGGCCCTGGCAGCAAATGCCACGGTTCCAGGCTGCTGCCTGCCGCCGCGAACGGCTGCCCTGCGTTCGGGCAGTACCGGGCCGATCCCGGCGGCGGGCACCGGCCATGGGCGCTGCACGTGCTCGAGGTCTGCGCCGGGCGGGTGGCCACAGTCCACAGCTTCCTTGACACCGACCGCCTGTTCCCGCACTTCGGCCTCCCGGCGCATCTGCCGGGCTGACTGACCTAGCGGGCCGTTGTGGCGGCTGGTGACGTGCTGAACTGGCCGGGGGACCGGCCCGGGCCCGGAGTGCCGCGGTAAGCCTGGGCGATGTCCATCCAGCGGTCGGCTTCGGCGCCGGACGCGGTCAGCGCGAGGTCGGCGCGGTGGCGGCGCCTGGTCACCAGCAGGCAGAAGTCGACGGCCGGGCCGGTGATCCGCTCCGGCGAGTCGGCCGGCCCGAACTCCCACAGCTGACCGGATGGAGCGGTGAGCTCGAACCTGAACGCGACATCCGGCGGTGTCAGCCCCCGGAACAGGTAGCCAAAGTCCCAGACTCGGACCGCGAACGCGGCGAGATGCCCGATGCGGTCGTCGTATTCACGGCTGGTCATGAGCGCGTCGGCGATGTCCTGGCCGTGTGCGAAGAGTTCCATGATTCCCGCGCTGGCGAGGATGCTGGGCGGAAGCGGCCTGGCCAGCCAGGGGACGAGCTGGTCCGGTGGCACCGCGGCGAGCGCCTTGGTGGCCGCCGTGCGATCGGCACGCCAGCGGGTGAGCAGTTCCTCGGTAGGCAAGGCCAGGTAGGGCTGGAGGATGGCATTCACCGCGGCGTCGAAGTCGGTGCCGGCCTGCGAAGCTTGCGCCTTGAACGCTTCCGGATCGGCTGCCGCCGTCCCCACGAGCCGGGCGACCGAGGCGAGGTGAGCGATCTGGTGGGCGATCGTCCACCCGGGCGCCGGGGTCTGCCGGGCCCACCCCTCCGGGGGGAGGCCGGCCACGAGCTTGTCGACGGCCTCGCCCTCCGCTACCAGGTCTGCGTAAACGTCGTGCGGAGCGCTCACGGATCCTCCTTCGCCGGGGTGGTGAGTTTGCACACGAAGATCCTGGAATGCCCGGTGGTGTCCGCACATCTCCTGGATTGCGGGCTATCACGG
The DNA here is from genome assembly GCA_035308365.1 of Streptosporangiaceae bacterium. Lineage (GTDB taxonomy): Bacteria > Actinomycetota > Actinomycetes > Streptosporangiales > Streptosporangiaceae > PALSA-505. The sequence continues at coordinate 32,199 of DATGGU010000035.1, read as the reverse complement.
GCCCGGCCCTGACCTGCGGTCCCGGCTCGCCGGGACGAGCAAATGGGTAACCGGTAACGGCCAGGAGGCCAGTATGGCCATTTTTTGTCGGCTGCGGTGGCACGTTTTACGTTTTGCTCTGGCCGGGCAGCGGGCCAAATTATTGGCACTTAGCCAGCCTCCACTGGGGCTGCACCGGCGCTTTATCCGCGCTCTAGCACGGCGTTGCACAGTTCAAGTACCACACGCCAGAAGCGGGGAGGAATTCGATGCACGACGCGGTAGAAAGCGCAATAGCGTGCATATGGCGAAGCTACAGTGAGCCTTTGTCACTGACCGACATCGCGCAAAGCGCAATACTCAGCAGATTTCATTTTTCCCGGGTTTTCAGAGGTGCTACAGGTGTCTCGCCAGGCAGGTTTCTCTCGGCCGTCCGCATATACCAGGCTAAACGCTTGCTCGTGTCGACCTCGCTAAGCGTCACGGATATATCGCTGGCGGTCGGGTACAACAGCCTGGGCTCTTTCACAAACCGGTTCACCGAGAGCGTGGGCACCTCGCCGACCCGGTTCCGCCGCATGTGGCTGGAGGGCGTGAACGAGCCTGCTGACCCGGCCCGGCGGTCATCGCCGGCCCGCGGTGCTTTCTGTGCCGGCACCATGCCCTATGGCACTTCACCGGCCGCAACCACGCCCCATGGCACCGTGACCGGGACGGTGGCGCTGCCCGCCGACTGCGCGGTGGCCCGCGTCTTCCTCGGGGCCTTCGAAACGCCGATCGTCCAGCGCCGGCCGGTGTCTTCGGTGACCGTCGAGACGTGCGCGTCCTGCGTGACCAGCTACCGGCTGGAAAAAGTCCCGCCGGGGGAGTGGTTCATCCGGGCCGTGGCGGTCGCCGACAGCGTTGACCCCGAACCGTGGCGGCGCAGGTCCCTGCTGGTGGGCGGGCAGGGGTCGGTGAAACTCACGGCGGGCGCGATGACCACCATCGACGTCACCCTGCGCGCCAGGCGTCCCACCGACCTGCCCATCCTCTTCGCGGTGCCCGGACTCGAGCGCCAGGAGATCCGCTGCACCTGTTACCCGGCGCCCGGCCCGGCGGCCGAGCAGCTTCGGGTGCCAGCCTTCGCCTCCGGAACGCCAGGTGAGCGGGTTGCCTGACCGCGCCTGCGCCGACGCCACCCTGGGCCAGGACGGGGCCACGATGCGCCAGCTCATACAGCAGCGGGCCGCCTTGCGCGACCGGATCGCCGCCGGAAACCCCGAGGCCATCGGCCGTCAGCACAGGCTGGGCAAACGTACTGCCCGCGAGCGGCTCGACCTCCTGCTCGACGAGGGCTCGTTCGTCGAGATCGACATGTACCGCCGCCAGCCCGCGGAAGGCCTGAAGCCCGAAGCGCACCGGCCGCACGGCGACGGCGTCGTCGCCGGTTCCGGCACGATCGAAGACCGCCGGGTGTTCGTCTACGCACAGGACTTCGCCATCTTCGGAGGCTCGCTCGGCACGGCGCACGCGGCCAAGATCCACAAGACCATGGATCTGGCGCTGGCGGCCGGCTGCCCGGTCATCGCGCTCAACGATGGCGCGGGCGCGCGGATCCAGGAAGGCGTGGCCGCCCTCGACGGCTACGGGGGGATATTCCGGCGCAATGTCCAGGCTTCCGGGGTGATACCCCAGATCAGCGTGATCCTCGGACCGTGCGCCGGCGGAGCCGCCTACTCTCCCGCGCTGAGCGACTTCATTTTCATGGTTCGTGACAGCTCATACATGTACCTGACCGGGCCGGACGTGGTCGCGACCGTGACCGGCGAGCGGGTGAGCCATGCTGAACTCGGCGGCGCGGACGTCCATGGCTGGCGGTCGGGGCTGGCTACCTTCGTTTACGACGATGAGGAAAACTGCCTGCAGGATGTGCGTTATCTCGTCACACTGCTGCCCGGCAACAACCTCGATCCGCCCAGCCCGGTACCGTGCGGGCCGGGGGCGGACGAACGGCCCCGGCTCGCCGAGCTTGTCCCTCATGATCCGGGCAAGCCATATGACATGCGGCTGGTGGTCGCCGAGATCGTCGACGACGGGGACTTCCTCGAGGTACACGAGGGCTGGGCGCAGAACATCATCTGCGCCCTTGCGCGGATCAAGGGGGAAGTCGTCGCGATCGTCGGGAACCAGCCCGCCGTGCTGGCCGGCACGCTCGACGCCGCCGCGTCGCAGAAAGCCGCCCGGTTCGTACGGTTCTGCGATGCCTTCGGCATCCCGCTGGTGACGCTGGTCGATGTGCCGGGCTTTCTCCCGGGCACCGACCAGGAATATCAAGGTGTGATCCGGCACGGCGCCAAACTGCTTTACGCTTACTGTGAGGCGACCGTGCCGCGCATCCAGGTTATCCTGCGCAAGGCTTACGGCGGCGCTTATATTGTGATGGATTCGCGTTCGATCGGAACGGATCTATCCCTCGCCTGGCCGACGAACGAAATCGCCGTGATGGGCGCCGAGGCCGCTGTGAACATAATTTTCCGTAAGGAGCTGGCCGCAGCGGACGACCCGGCACAGTTGCGTGCCAACCTGGTGAAGGAATATGTCGAAAAGCTGGTGCATCCCTACTATGCGGCCGAGCGTGGGCTGGTTGATGACGTGATCGATCCGGCCCATACCCGCGCGGCGGTCGCCTCCGGGCTGGCCATGTTGCGCGGCAAACGTAAGTCTGCGCCACAACGCAAGCACGGCAACGTTCCGTTGTGACTGGGTGCTCTTAATCAGCTTGCCGGAGATTGCTGACGGCGTGGCCGGCTTGTTTCCAGATGAGCCGGTCAGCGGACCGCGCCGAGGGTGAGGCCTTCGACTACCCGGCGCTGCGCGACCATGGCCACGACCAGGACGGGGACGACGGCGATGAGGGAGCCGGCCATGAGCAGGTTGTAGGACACCTTGCTGATCTGGCCGCTGAAGATCGTCAGCCCCTGCGACACCATCATCAGGTTCTCGCTGCTGGTCACCACCAGCGGGAACAGGAAGTTGTTCCAGTTCTGCAGGAAAGCGATGATCATGAACGCCGCGGTCATCGGCTGGGCCAGCGGGCGGTAGACCTTTAGGAAGATGCGCCACTCCGAGGCGCCGTCGATCCGGGCCGCCTCGCCGAGTTCGAGCGGGACGCCGAGGAAGAACTGCCGGTACAGGAAGGCGCCCAGCGCGGACGCCAGGTTCGGCACGATAAGCCCCTGGTAGGTGTTTACCCACCCGACGTCGGCGAGCAACTGGACCACCGGAACCAGTACCACGGTGAACGGGATCATCAGCCCACTCAGCACCAGGTAGAACAGCACCCGCTTACCGGGAAAGTCATACATGGCGAACGCGTACCCGGCCAGCATTCCGGTGGCGATCTGGCCGGCCGTGGTAACCACGCTGAAAATCGCCGAATTTAGAAAGAACCTGCCGAACGGTGCCGCGGTCCACGCGTCGGATATGTTCCGCCACTGCGGGTGGAGGGGGATCAGCGGTGCCTGTGGGTCGATGATCTCGCCGTTGGTCTTCAGCGCCGCCGCCAGCATCCACAGCAGCGGGAAGAGCACGACCAGCACCGAGACAGTGACCAGGGTATAGACGGCGGCCCGCCCGGCCAGCCTCATCCGCATCGGCGCCTCCCCCGGCTCACGCGCCCACCGTCTTGGCGGTGCGGCCGATCACGGTGAGCTGGCCAATGGTGATCAGCAGCGAGATGAGGAACAACAGCACAGCCATCGCGTCGGCCAGCCCGACCGAGCCGCCCGCGCCGAGGCCGAATGCCTCCTGGTACACGTAGTAGAGCGCGGTCTGGGTGGCCCCCTGCGGGCCGCCGTTGGTGAGCACGTAAATCTGGGTGAAGGTCTGCAGCCCGTTGAGCGTGGTGATGATGGCGATCAGCGCGGTCTGGTGCCGCAGCAGGGGCCAGCGTATGTACCGCAGCCGCTGCCAGGCGCCGGCTCCGTCTATGCTGGCCGCCTCGAGCAGATCTTGCGGCAGTGCCTTCAGCGCGGCCAGGTAGAGCAGCACCACCTCGCCGAAGAACTGCCACGCGCCGAAGGCGATCACCGCTATCAGCGCGGTGCTCGGCGTGGACAGTGTGGCCTGCGGCAGCCCGGCGGTGGACAGCACCCGGTTGAACAGTCCGGTGTCCGGCTGGAACAGGGTGAACCAGATGAAGGCGGTGGCCACCGCGGGCACCACCATCGGGATGATGAAGAACGCCCGCACCTGTTTCAGCCCGGGCAGCTTGACGTCCAGCAGCAGTGCGATGGCGAACCCGATCAGCATGCACACCGCCACGAATCCGGCCGTGAAGGTGGCCGTGACGATCAGCGCGTGGCCGCCGCCGGTGCTGAACACCGCGCGGTAGTTGGCCAGCCCGGCGAAGCTCAGATTGGTGCCGAAGATGTTCCCGCGGTACAGGCTGCGCTGGAACACCAGCACCAGCGGCAGCACCGAGAAGATGACAGTCAGCGCGAGCACCGGGAAGATGAAGGCGTACGCGGTTCCCCACCGGCACGCCCGCCCGCCGGCCGGACCGCCTCGGGCCCGGCGCGCCCGCCCGCCCGCGGGACCCCGGGCCTGGCGCCATCCCGCCCTGGCGGCGGCCGGGGCGATCGAACTGCGCGGGCGCACCAAGCCCACACCCACCTCCCCATCCCTCCTCACTGCGCCACGCCGTGAGGACGGTTCACCGGTGCCCGGCCGCTGGCTGGCCCCGCCGCCCTACGAGCCGGTCCCGCTGGAGATGGCCTGGTTGCCCTCGGTGGCGGCCTTGGCCAGCGCCTGGGCCGGGGTCACGCTGCCGGTCAGCGCGTCGTTTATCTCGGTGGCCAGGTCGAGCGAGATCGCGGTGTAGGCAGGCACCGTCGGCCTGGTGTGCCCGGTCTTGAGCTGGTTGGCGAAGACCTGGTAGGTCGGCTGGGTGGCGGCCTCGTGCTTGACCGCCGTCTCGTTCAGTTGCGCCGGGGCGCTGGGCAGGCCGCTGCTTTCCGCGGTCAGGTAGGCGCCCTGGGCGGGCTGGGCCAGCCATTGCACGAACGTGATGGCCGCGTTGTTCGCGGTCGTGCCATGGTCGAACACGGAGGCCACACCGATGCCGATGTTGGTGGCCGAGTGTCCCGAGGTGCCGGCCGGGACCGGCGCCACCCCGTAGTCGACCTTGGCCGTGTTGAACTCCGACACCGCCCACTGGCCGTCGATGATCATGGACACCGCGTCGCTGGCGAAGGCCGGGGCGCCGTCGTAGCTGCCCGCCTGGGCGAAGCTGGTGGTGGGCGCCGCGTGGTCCTTACGGACCAGGTTGACCCAGGTGGTCAGGGCCTGGACGCCGGCCGGGCTGTCGAAGGCGACCTTGGTGCCCGCCGGGTTGAGGAACTGCCCGCCGTTCGCCCACAGCAGCCCCTCCCATTCGTAGGAGATCCACTCCGCGGTCCCCCACGGGATGTAGATCCCGTAGTGATGCTTGGCCGGGCCGGACAGCTTCACGGCGTCGGACTCCAGCTGGGTCCAGGTGGCCGGCGGCCCGCTGAGGCCGGCCTTGGCGAAGTCCTTCTTGTTGTAGAACAGCACGTAGTCGCCGACGCCGCCGAGAGCCATGCCGAGTTGCTGGCCCTTGTAGAACAGGGCGGGCCTGATCCCCGGATACAGGCCGGCGGTCGCCGAGGCCAGGGGCTGGCTCAGGTTCACCACCTTGCCGCTCTGGGCCAGCAGTGGCAGGGCCGAGGGATCCTGCCCGATCACCACGTTCGGCTCGGTGCCGGTCTTGATCGCCGATACCTCCTTGGCCGTGGTGTCGTCCGCACTGGCGATGTACTGGCCGGATACCTTGATGCCGGAGTGCGTGGCGTTGAAGTGCGAGTCCAGGTAGTTGATCTGGGCCTGGCTGCTCGACGTCCAGTAGGTGATCGTGACCGTCTTCCCCGCCGGGGGATTGGCGGAACTACTGCACGCCGTGGCCGCCAGGGCGATCAGCGCCGCGCTGGCGATCATGGCCTGCCGCCGGGAAACCCGGGCCACCTGGGCCGCTCGTCCGTGAATGCGCACCCTGACCTCCGATAACACTCTCCGTACGGTTCATGAACAAGGTAATAAAATTACGATAACGATAGATGTGCTCGCCAAGCCACCAGCCGCGGGTGATGTTCCGATACTCGCCAGGTGCGCAGCCTCCGGGGGTCGCCGGATTTTAGGCACGACGCTAGCGGGCAACACGTCACCCTGACGTCACAGACAGGCCCCGGCCGCCGGCAATGGCCGGTACTCGCCAACCGCGCCGCCCGCGGGTTTAGCGCGCCGCGGCCGCGCCGTCCACCGCGGCGGCGGCCAGTGCGCGGGCGGCGTCCAGCGAGGCGACCAGGGGGTGCAGTGCGAACGCCCGCAGCGCCGCGGTGACGGAGCCGGTCAGGGCCGCGGTGATGATTGAGCGCTCGCAGCTCTTCACCGTGCACATCAGGCCCAGCTCATGATCGGACGGCGCCCTGACCGGCAGCGGCACCGCCCCGTCCCTGCTCACCTGGCACACGGTCTCAATGACCGCGTCGGGGGCGAGCGCGGTGACCGTGCCGCCGTTGCGCACGTTCAGGATCAGCCGCGCCTGGCCCGCACCGGTCAGCGCCGCCGCCAGCCCGAGCGCGATGGACTCATACCCGCCCGCCGCCACGTCGGCGGCATTCCGCTCACCCGTCCTCAGCTCCGCGAAGTAACTGCGGGTGCGCTCGTCCCTGGCCTGCGCCCACAGTTTCGGGGCCTGGCCGGGGTCCGCGGCCGCTGCCGCGTAGAACTCGCGCTGCCTGGCCCGGACGTGCTCACCCCTGGTCTGCCCGGCCCGGGTGAGGGCGCGCAGTGCCTCCCGCTCTGCGTAGTACCAGTACAGGTACTCATTGGGGATCGTGCCTAGCGCGGCCAGCAGGCCGGGGCCGAACAGGCTGCCCTCTTCGATGGTGGCGAGCCGGGCCGGATCGGCCAGCAGCCCGGGCAGCAGGTCGGTCCCGTTGGCCACCAGCCCGCGCAGCCAGCCGAGGTGATTGAGCCCCAGGTAGTCGACCTCGACCCGGTCGGTCACCCGGGCCAGCGATGGGCCAGGATCGACACCCGCCGCGGCGCAGGCCCGGCGGACCAGCCCGATCGGCGAGTCGCAGACCCCGATCACCCGCGGTCCCAAACTGGCGGCCATGACCTCGGTGACGATGCCGGCCGGGTTGGTCATCGAGACAACCCAGGCCCCGGGGGCCAGCTCCGCGATCCGCCGGGCGATCGCGTCCACCACGGGCACCGTCCTGGCCGCCTTCGACAGCCCACCCGCACCCACGGTTTCCTGCCCGAGTATCCCCAGGTCCAGCGCGCTCCGCTCATCCCTGACCCGGCCGTCGAGGCCGCCCACCCGGAGCGCGGCGAAGATAAGATCGGTCCCGCGCAGCGCGGTGTCCAGGTCGGTGGTCGTGCGCAACGGCAGGCCGTCGCCTGCCAGCACATCGGTGATCACCTGAAGCCGGGCGGCCGAGACGTCGAACAGCACGACCTCGTCAGCGGGCAGGCCGCTGGCGGCGAGTTCGCGGCAGATCAGCGGAACCCGGAATCCGCCGCCGCCTAGGATGCTTATCCGCACGTCACGACCATATCCGGCGGCTGTGGCCGGCGGCGGCGCGCACCCATGGGAGGCGATATGCCCAGCCAGTACGACATGTTCGCGCACGGCACGGTGTTCTTCGACGTCGTGTTCACCGGCCTTGACGGCCTGCCCGCCCGCGGCACCGAGATACAGGCCACGGGGATGGGGTCGTGCCCCGGCGGGATCGCCAACCTGGCCATCGCCGCTAGCCGGCTCGGCGTGCACACCTCCCTGGCCGCCGCGTTCGGCGACGACGTGTACGGCGACTTCTGCTGGTCGACGCTCACCGAACAGGAGGGCGTGGATCTGAGCTGCTCGCGCCGCTTCCCCGGCTGGCACTCACCGGTGACGATCTCGATGGTCCTGGACCGGGACCGCGCCCTGCTGACCCACGCCCACCCCGCCCCGGCGCCCAGCAGCGAACTGCTGACCGAGGTTCCCGCGGCCCGCATCGGGTTCGCGCACCTCGACGCCGAGCCGCGGGACTGGTTCCAGGCCGCCGCGTCGTCCGGGATGCTGCTGTTCGCCGACACCGGATGGGACCAGAACGAGGAATGGCCGCCGAGCGTGCTCGACCAGCTCAAGAGCTTCCACGCCTTTCTGCCCAACAGCATCGAGGCCATGGCCTACACCCACACCGACGATCCACACGACGCCTTGCACGCCCTGGCCGAGCTGATCCCTGTCGCGGTGGTCACCTGCGGCGGCCAGGGGGCGATCGCCATCGACGGCACCACCGGCGAACAGGAGTGGGTCCCGTCGCTGCCGGTCAACGCGCAGGACCCCACCGGTGCGGGCGACGTGTTCGGCGCGGCCTTCGTGCTCGGTACCCTGCGCGGCTGGCCGCTGCGGCAGCGGCTGGCCTTCGCCAACCTGTGCGCCGCCCTGTCCGTCCAGTACATCGGCGGGTCGCTGGCCGCGCCCGGGTGGGGAGACATCATCGACTGGCTGGCCGGCATCAGGGTCAAGGCCGCCGCGGGCTCCAGCCACGCCGCCGAACTGGCTGGCGCCTATGGGTTCATCGAGGAAGTGCTGCCCGAATCCGGGCGGATCGCGGTCCGCCGCGCCCGCGCGACCATCGCCCGCACCTCCGACGCCGAACCTCATCGCCCCGGGCATGGCGCCGCGTAGCGGGTGTCAGTGGTGCAGGATGTCGCGGAGGTGCCGCACCGGCCATCGCCGGCCGAACAGGGACGGGTCGCCGGAGTCCTCGGCGCGAAGGTGCTCGATCAGGGTCACATAGCCATCGAGATCGAGGGTCCTGATCAGGGCGAGCAGGTCGGCCGCCGCGCCGTTGACGGGGGCGGTGGGTGCGACGAACCGGTCGTACAGTTCCACGATCTGGTGAACCATCGCCAGGTGGCGCGCGCCGGGTGTGACGGAGGGGAAGTTCGTCGCGGCGAAGTCCTCGGTGAAGACGATCGGCTCGACGGCCAGGGCCGCTGGCCCGTAGCGCTGGGCGAGGTGGATGAGCAGTTCGACGTCGAAGGTCTCGTTGAAGGACGTCATCTGCCCGATGACCGGGCCGAGTGCGGCCGCGTCGAAGGCCTTGAAGCCGGCCTGGGTGTCGAGCACATGGGCCAGGGACGGGATGAGCAAGGCCCGGACGAAATGACGGAACAAGATGATGATCTTGTCCGGCTTGTCGCCGGTGCTGTGCGGTTCGGTGACCGGCCCGCCGGCCCGGACCAGCACCGCTCCCGCTATCCCGTAGCGCTGGCCGAGCGCGCCGGCGACCTTGTCACCGGCTACCACCGGCGCGGCCAGCGAGCCCAGCTGAGCCAGGTTCGCCGACAGATCCGCGTCGGTGTAGCAGACCACGTGCCGGCCGGCGCCGTTCGCCCGGGCTGGATCGCGCCCGGCCGCGACGGCCAGCCCGGCCAGTATCGATCCGCCCTTGCGAGACTGATCGGTGGAGGTCAGCCGGTCGAACGCGGGGCTGACCGGGGTGTCACTCTCGATCACCTCGGCCAGCCTGAGCACCGTTACGCTGCGGTGGCCTTCCCGCGGGTAGCCCTCGGCCGCCACGATGGCCGTCATCAGTTCGGCGCTGGAGGGCCGGTCCGGGCATCCGTCGTCGACGGCGATGATGCTCCAGGTGACGCCGGGCAGGCCGCCGGTCAGCCAGTCGAGCTGGCCGGCCTTGACCCGCACGAAGTCCTCCCCGTGCGGGTGCTCCGTACGGGGGACCATGCGGCCCGTCTCGCCGTACATGGCCCACACCACGGTCAGGTGGACCGGCCTGGCAAGCTCGCCCAGCCGCTGCCGCGAGCGAGCCACGGCCGCCGCTTCGGCCGCCACCGCCGGACCGTGGCTGGCCGCGACATCCTCAGCCGCCGCGCGCCCCTCAACCAGGGCAGAAGCCGCGTCGAGCACGGCCTGGTTCTGATCGGGGTCGGTGAGGTCACGCGCGGGCACCAGCGCCTTGTTCATAGCCAGAGGATGCCAGGTACGGGGCTCCCGGGCCGCCCGATCACCCTCATCCGGCGCACTGAGCGTGCCGCGAGTGATCGCGCCGCCGGGTCCTGCCGGATGCTGACCCGGCCGGTGGCCCAGGCCGGGTGATTGGCGGCCTGGGACCGGTGCGGCTTGTGTTGCGCTCAGAGATGGAAGGCGGCGGTCATGGTCGCGGCGGTCGCCGCCGAGCCGAGCTTGGGCAGGCCGAGCAGTTGCTCGGTGGTGGCGAGCAGTGAGTAGTGGCTGAAGAAGGTCCCAGAGGTGGTGCCCGCCGGGGTGCTCGGGCTGACCACGATCGTGGCCACGTGACAGCTGCTGTCGGTGGTGGAGGTGTCGTCGCAGTCCTCAATCGGGTAACCGCCCGAGCCCTCATCCCAGGTGATGAACACGGCTGTGGTTTTGGACTGGTACGGCTCGCTGTTAAGGATGGCCGGCAGGTTCTTGGACAGCCACGTGTCACCTTGCGCGATGGTGCCGTCGTGCATGTCATCGATCAGGTTCGGGGTGATGAACGAGAACGCCGGCAGGGCGTTGTTCGCCAGGTCGCTGGCGAGCTGGGTATAGGGGACGTCGTGGCTGGCGCATCCTGACAGCGACGTGAAGTACGGCGGGGGGTTGTGCCGCACCGTGTACTCGCCGGAGTCCGAGGTGTCGCAGTTGGACGGCATCGATTCCTGGTAGGCCTTCCAGGTCTCGCCCTGCCCGAAGATGCTCGGGGCCGAGGTGTCACAGAACGAGGACGGCCCACAATCCGTGTAGGACAGGTACGGAAGCTGGGCCTGAGCCAGGCCGGAGGTGGCCGCGAGATAGTTGGGCAGACTGGGGTGCGTGGTGTTGTGGTAGTTGGTGGCCAGCCCACAACCGGCGGCCAGAGAGTTTGTGTAGGGCGCCTGGGACTTGTTGCCGATGATGTCGCTGAAGCTGTGGTTCTCCATCCAGATCCAGATGACGTGGTGGTAAGCCGGCGGCGTGGCCGTCGTACCACAGGGTCCTGACGCGGCTGCCGCCGAGGACATGGCCGTCGCCCCGGTTGCCGATCCGAACGCCGCGACCACGACGGCCGCCACGAGAAGAAGTTTGTTACGCACAAGCACCTCCCGGCGAATGCTGCATCCGCTCCACGAACAAGCGTGCCTGCGGCACGCCGCCGCATCTACCAACTCCGGGAAAACGGTCCAGAGCCGGAACGGCAAGAGCTGGTCGCGGTTGACCACGCCTGCCGTGTTACGTTCCGCCGCTGCCAGACGTCATGGTTGCGTCCACTGATTCACGATCTGCTGTACGGAGGAACGATGACAGCGCGCATCCAGAACGCGACAGCCCAGCCCGACGTCACGACCGGCGTCCAGCACCTGTTCAAGGCCGTGTACTCCGGCGGCATACCACGTCAGACGCTGGAGCTGGTACACCTGCGGGCGAGCCAGATCAATGGCTGCAGCGCCTGTGTCGATGCCGGTGCCGGCAACGCGGCCAAGGCCGGGGTCAGCCCGGAGAAGCTGCTCGCCCTGGCCGCCTGGTATGAGAACCCGCTCTTCGACGACGCCGAGCGGGCCGCGCTGGCGCTCACCGAGGCCGCGACCCGGCTCTGCGACCGGCCCGGCGCCGTCACCGACGAGATCTGGAAGGAGGCCACGAAGCACTATGACGAGCCGCAACTCCAGGCCCTGGTGCTGATGGTGGCGATCACCAACTTCTTCAACCGCATCAACACCACCTTCCGGGTGCCAGCAGGCACCAGGTGGGACTGACGCCGTTCTGCCTCGCTCCCACCGGCCGGCGCAGTGGGAGCGAGGCCCGCGGCCGCCGGCGTACCGCTCAGCCGCGGTAGGCCAGGTTCAGGGCCAGGGCGGCCACGGCCAGGGAGAAGTACATGGCCCAGGGGCCGAGGTGGCGGTCGTGAACCCGCAGGTGGGCGCCGAATGCGCCGGTGAAGTACAGCACGAGGCCGGCGGCGGCGAGGATGCCCAGCACGGGCACGGCGAGGCCGGCCAGCAGCCCGGCGGCACCCGCTGTCAGCAGCGTGCCCAGCGGGAAGATCCAGGATCTGGGCACGCGCAGCATGTCCGCCTGGCTCCTGGGGTAATCGTGCCCGATCAGGTTGGCCAGGCCGGCCACCGTCAGCAGGCCACGACCACGTTCTTCGCCGTCGCGGAGATGAGCGACATCCCCGACAGGACCATGACGGGCTTGGATGCGTTTGCCCTGGATCCGTCCCCGATCTGGCCCCAGCGGCCCCAGCCTCGCGCGTACACGTCGTTGGCGGTGGTGATCTCATACGTAGTGCCGCCGTTCGCGGCCAGGATCGAGTAGGTCACGCCGGCCGGGGGGCGTAGGCGCAGTGGGGTGAGCTGAGCGGCCGATGCGCCCGCGTCAAGCTGCTTGTAGGCATTGTCGCCCCAGCCATATTCGGTGCCGTCGGCCAGCTTGACCATCGTCTCGCCATTGTGGGCCAGCGAGCCGCCCAGGGCCGCCTGGACGACCGGGGACTGGTCCGGGATGCTGACCAGGACCGGCACGGGCGAATCCGCAGTGCTGCCGTCGCCAAGCTGCCCCTCGTTATTGAGGCCCCAGTCGTAGTACTGGCCATTGCTCAGCAGCGCACCCGAGTTCTGGTACGAGGAGACCAGCGAGGTCACGTCGCTGCCGTTCAGGATCTTCACCTTGACCGGGGTCAGTGAATCGTAGGGCACTTTCCGGCCCGCGCCGAGCACGCCCGCGGCATCCAGCCCGCACGAGTAGAGCACTCCGCCGGAGTCGTAAACGGCATGCTCGGCCGCGCCCGCCAGGGAGGTGACGTTGGTGAACGGCAGTTCCACCGGGCGGTCGTAGGATGTCTGGTTCCCCAGGCAGAGCGGGCCGCCGGAGTTGTACCCCCAGCCCCACACGTTCCCGTTGGTGTCGACGGCCAGCGCGGTGTTCCAGGGCATGGAGTTCACCGGAATGTAGGCGATGGAAACGCCCTTCGGGAATTCCACCCGCACCGGGGTGCTGGAAAACCTCTCTGTGGTGCCATTGCCGAGCTCGCCGAACCCCCCTTCGCCCCAGGCCCACAGCGTTCCGTTGGCCAGGAGCGCGTAATCGTCAGAGTTGGAGCTGCCCACCTGTATCACCTGGGAATGGCCCGGGATCGATACGGCCGTTGGCGTCAGCAGGGTCTTCACCTTTGGAGCACCGGTGAACGTCCCCCAGTGCAGCACCGGGCAGGTGCTGGTGCCGGCCAGAACTGCCGGCCCCGTCGCCATTACCGCGCATGCGGCGATGGCGGAGCAGATGAGTGAGGTTATTCTCCCGCGCATGGCAACAATCAACCTCCTTGTACTGTGCTGAGTGGTATGGACCTGACTACGCCGGCGCCTGACGGAGAGCTTGGCCAGCGCCGGCCTGGCTCAGGGTCTGATCTCCCGTACCCGGTAGAAGTCGGCGACGTAGAGGCCGCTCTGGCTGTCAACAGCCACACCGGTTGGGGAGAAGAGCATGGCCTTACCGGCAGGGCCGCCGTCGCCGGAGTAGCCGGCGAAGCCGTTGCCCGCCACCGTGTAGATGTCTCCGGCGGCCATCGGGATGCCGTAGAAGGTCCCGGTCTTCTCGGCGACCATGCGGATCCGGTTGCTGCCCTCGTCGGTGATCATCAGGTTGCCGTGTGAGCCGATGGCCAGAGCGGTGGGGATGTTCAGCGCGGCGCTGGTGGCCGGGCCACCATCTCCGGAGTATCCCCGGGTGCCGTTCCCGGCCACGCTGTAGATGTGGTCAGCCGTCATGTGCACGCCGTAGAACGTTCCGGTAGCGTCCGCGACCACGCGGATCCGGTCGTTGCTCCCGTCCGCGACGACCAGGTTGCCGTGCTGATCAATCTTGACGTCCTTGGGGGCGTTCAGCTCTGCGCCGGTCGCTGGCCCGCCGTCCCCGGAGTATCCCCTGGTGCCACTCCCGGCCACAGTGTAGATGTCGCCGGTAATCATCGGGACGCCGTAGAAGGTCCCGGTGCTCTCGGCGACCACGCGGACCCGGTTATTGCCCTCGTCGGCGAACACGACGTTGCCCGCGGCGTCGGTGGCGAGGCCGCTGACCATGCTGAGCGTTGCCTTCGTGGCAGGCCCGCCGTCGCCGGAGTATCCCCGGTTGCCGTTCCCGGCCACGCAGTAGATGTGGCCTGCCTTCATCGGGACGCCGTAGAAAGTCCCCGCTGCGTGCGGGAGCACGAGGACGCTGTTGTTGCCCTGATCGGCGATGACCAGGTTGCCGTCCGGGTCGGCCGCCGCCCCGTCCGGGAAGTTGATTCCTGCCTGAAGCGCCGGTCCGCCGCAACCGAGGTGGTAAAAGCCGCCCCCGCCCGCGACGGTGTAGATGTGATGCGCGGTCATCGGGACGTTGTAGAAGGTGCCCGTCGTCGCGGCGACCACCCGCACCCGGTTGTTCTGGCCCGCCGGCAGCACGAGGTTGCCCGCGCCGTCCACCATCACCCGGGTCGACCACGAGTCGATCACAGCCTGCGTCGCCGGCCCGCCGTCACCGGACAGTCCCCGCCAGCCAACCCCGGCGACCGTGTAGATATCCCCGGCGGTCATCCGCTGGCCGTAGAAGGTGCCGTCGCTGACGGCTATCGCCTGCACCCTGCGCTCGTCCGAGATCCGTCCCTCGCCGTGCTCGGACACGATGACGTTGCCCGCCTGGTCGATGGCGATCCCGTCCGGGTCCTGCAGCCGGCCATCGACGGCGGGGCCGCCATCGCCGATCGGGCACTTCTTACCGCAGCCCGCGATCGTGTAGATGTGGCCCGCGGTCACCGGGACGCCGTACGCCTCGCCACTGCTGGCGGCTCTCATCCGCACCCGTTCGTTGCCGCTGTCGGCGATCAGCAGGTTCCCCGCGCCGTCAACCCCGACTCCGGCGGGAGTGCTGAGTTCGGCATTGGTGGCTGGCCCGCCGTCGCCGGAGAACCCGCGGGTACCGTCACCGGCGACCATGTAGATGTCCCCGGCGGTCATCTGCTGGCCGTAGAACGTCCCATTGTGCTCCGCGATCACCCTGATGCCATTTGCCGAGCCATCGGCCAGGACCAGGTTGCCCGCCGCGTCGAGCTGGACCTGGCCGATCGACGTGCCGAGCCCTGCGCGGGTCGCGGGGCCGCCGTCGCCTGAGACCAGCAGGCCGGCCTTGCCGCCGGCGATCGCGTAGATGTCCCCGGCGGTCATCGGCTGGCCGTAGAAGCTCCCGCTGCTGGCCGCGACGACCTGCACCTCGGCGGCAACGCGGGCGCTGCCGCTGTCGGCTATCACCAGGTTGCCAGCGGGGTCCACGATTACCGCGACCGGATCATCCAGCGTGGCCTTGACGGCGGGACCACCGTTGCCGGCAATGCCATGGCCGCTGCCGCCCCCGGCGACCCGGTAGATGTCCCCGGTGGTCATCGTCTGCCCGTAGAACGTGCCCGAGGCCGCCGCGACCACCCGGACACGGCTGTCGGTGCTGTCGGCCAGGACGAGGTTGCCGTTCTCGTCGATCGCGGTCCCGCAGGCGTTCGTGGCCGCCCACGTGGCACGGCCGCCGTCGCCGAGCGGAACGTCCGCGGAGTGCCTGACGGAAGCACGGCGGACGCCCCCGGCGGGTGTGGTCAGCACGTCGGTGACCTCACTCACCCTCTGCACCAGCCCATCGCCGACATACAGGAACTGCCCGGCCGAGGTCACGCTGCAGGGATAGTCAATAGCCACGTTCGTCGCCAGGCCGCCGCCGATGCCACCGGCGACCGTGGAGATGGTCCCGGCGCGGGCGGCGCCGGGATACCGCACCGTCCCGGCGCTGGCGACGGCGTTCGCAAGAGTTAAAGCCACTGCCGTCATGACCGCCCAGAGGGCCCGCGTTCCTGTCGCCCCGTGCATCATCAGATCCCCCTGCGATCTAGGAAACGGTTACCCAGGGTCTTCGGCCCATTAAACACCAGAGTTAACGATTGCGGGAGAGTTCCAGATGATTGCGGGAGAGTTCCAGATGATGGCGAAGATTCCAGCGCCTCGATGCGAGCCTGGCCGGGGAGCCGGCTCAACGGCTCCCCGGCCAGGATGTGATCTCGCTGTCCTGGTGGTGGGTGGTTACCCTGCGGCCAGCGCGGGCACCAGGTTCGCCGCGTTGGGCGTGCCGAGGCCGGTCACCGGGTCCCACCCAGTGGTGGCCGGGTACCCGGGGACGGCAGGGTCGGTCTGGTTGTTTCCGGTGGTCACGTCGTAGAAATCGGAGCTGTAACTCCCGCTGTCGGCCAGCTTGTACAGCGTTGGGTTGATCTGGCCCAGGCCGTGCCCGGCGATCTGGTCGGCGATCGCGACCAGCGCGGCGAACTGCGGGCACGAACTGGATGTCCCGCCGACGATGAACCAGCCGCCGGCGCCCGCACCGGTGTCGTACACCAGTGGGCCGGTGAAGGAGCTGGCCTGGTACGAGACGTCGGGAACGCCCCGCATGGCGCCGATCGGGGTGGACCCGGCCGGCAGCATGTCCTGGTAGGAGGGCTTGGCGAACACATGGCTGAAGCCGCCACCCGAGGCGATCCAGCCGATCTCCCGGAACGGGGGAGTGACCTGGCATTGTGTCGGCGGGTCGGTCGAGTCGATGCCCATGCCGGTGGTCGGGTCGGTGCACAGGTACGTGCCGCCCACCCCGGTCACCAGCGGGTCGGACGCCGGCCATTGAACCGTGGGGTACGGAATCGTCTTGGGCTTCTTGACCGGCTGCTTCATAATGTTCGCCGTGCCGCTGTCACCCGAGCTGCCCAGCACGGTGACGCCGTTGGCGGCCGCGGAAATGAACGCGTGCCGCAGCTTCAGCAGCGACGTGGTGCTCCCGAAGCTCTCCTCGGCGGCGGCGAAACTCTGGGAGATGACCGTCGCCTCGTGATGATCCACGATGTACTGCTCGGCGTTCATCATGGTCGGGAAGCCCTGGACCCCAAGGGTCTCGGCCGGGTTGGTGGTCACATTGAGGATGTTCGCTTCCGGTGCGATGGCGTGGGCCCATTCGACGTCAAGGCTGGTCTCCACGGTCCAGGCGTCGCGGGCCTGCAGCCCGGTGCCCTTGCTCTTCGGCGGCGGCGACTTCACCTGGGTCTTCCCGTTCCAGTACACGTGCGTGAACGTCGGGATCCCGGCGCCACACGCCGCGCCCGGCTCACCGCACATGTGCGGCAGGCCAAACTGGGTGTCGAAGTTGGCCAGGTCGGAGGCCATGTTCGGATTGCCGAACGAGTCGATAATCGCGATCGTGACGCCTTGACCCTTATCGCCCATGGCATACAGCGGGGGCAGGTTGTAGGAGGTTTGCATCGAAGCCGGGGTGAAGCACCGCCGGCCGACCGCGAAGCAGTCAGCCTCTGTCGGCGGGGTCGTCTGGCTGGATAGGAGATGGTAGTCGGCGACCGTGGGCAGCGGAACCGGCAGGCTGCCCGCGGCCAGCGCCGAGGAACCTACCGGGCCTCCTGCCAGGACGGTCGCGCCGCCCAGCACGAGGGCAGCAGCGGGGCGCGCCATGAAGCGCAGGTAGAAACGGGACAAGGGAACCCTCCCTCTCCCTCCACATTGAGGGTTAGACGATGCCATGATGTCCAGCAGGACAACTCACCGCAAGACCCACGGCAATCCCTGCTCCCCAGGCCAGCAGGCTGGTGCGTCCGTCCGGGCCGGTTTACGATCTTTAAACCGCAGTGGTCTCCAGCCTTGCGCCGCCTCCGCCGGGCGTGACAGGGACTGGCGGGTGATCCCTTCGCCTGACCCCACCCGAGGGGGAATCTCGATGGCGCTCTACATGTACCAAGCCTCCTATACCGCGAAGTCGATGGCGGCTCAGCTCAAAAACCCGCAAGATCCCACCGAAGCGATCAGCCTGGCACTGGAGGCCGTGGGAGCCAAGATCTTGGTGGCCGGCTTTCCGTTCGGCGAGTATGACCTGCTCGTCGTGTATGAGGCACCCGATGACATGACCGCTGCCAGCGTCGCGATGGCCGTCGCCGCGGCGGGCGAGGTGAAGTCGGCCAAGACCACCCGGCTGCTCAGCGGGCAGGAATGGCTCGAGTCGTTGCGCAAACGCAGGGTCGTCACCACCCGGAAGAGCGGATGAGCGACCAGACCAGCACCCGGGGGATCACGCTAGCCGGCCGGGCGTCGGCCCGGCCGGCTGCGGCTGGTTCGTGCGGGGAGCGGCCTCGGGATCCGGATCGGGAATCCGCCCGGCACCGGATGCTAGTTTCCCCGGGTCAGATACGTGTCGGGGGTGTTGCGCAAGCTGGTCAGCCGGTCCTGGGCGTAGTTGCACTCGGCGACGATAGCGACGACGCGCCGGCTGATGCGGGCCAGTGGGCCCCGTCCGCGCTGCGTCACGTTGTGGTTCATGGTTCCTCCTGGGTTCGCGTTCATCTCTTTGCCGATCACTACTGAGTTTCGCCGTAAGGCCCCGGTCGGCGTATCGGAGGAAAGCCTTATTTTCCCTGCTCAAGCAGGCCTTAGTCGGGTGGATGACCGGCTTAGCCTCGCTTAGCCTGATGGCCTGGGACCGGTCCGATGCGGCTCACCCGCTGCCGCTGGCCCCGGGCGGGGCCTCAGGTGTCGCGGTAGCGGAACCGGTACAGCCCGGCCGCCATTGCGATCGCGGCATAACCGCAGAACACGCCGAACCCGGTCCACGGGCTGAGCATGACCGGGGCGGACTGGTGCTCCCAGATCGCGGCGCCGGCGTTGAACGGGATCCACTTGTCGATGTGCACCGCCCAGCTCTGCGGCAGGAACTGGGTGAGGACGAACAGCACGAACAGCAGCCCGATCGATGCGGTGATCGCCCCCGCGGTGTGCCGGATCAGCGCGCCGAGCCCGTAGGACAGCAGCCCGCACACCGCGAGGAACAGGCCCGCGCCGACCACCGCCCGCAGTGCTCCCGGATGGCCGAGGCTGACGCCGATGTGCTGGCCGGACATGATCGCCTGCCCGGGAAAGAACGAGGCGAAGCTGGTTACCAGCCCGGTGACCAGGGCGATCGCCCCGAACACCACTGCCTTGGCGGCGAAGACCGTGCCGCGGCCCGGCAGCACGGACAGCGATGTGCGGATCATCCCGGTCGAGTATTCGGAGGTGACGGTCAGCGCGCCGAGCACCGCGATCACCAGCTGGCCGAGTATCACACCGAACAGGCTCACCATGGGCGCCCGCGTGATCTCCCCTGCCCGGTTGGCCGCCTGGGCGGCCGCCGTCATCTGGCCGAAGTCGTGCGCATGGCCGTAGCTGCCGATGGCACCGATGCCAACGCAGGCCACCACCAGCGCCAGCAGCGTCCAGTAGGTGGACCGCACAGAGCGGATCTTGGTGAACTCGGAGCGCAGTGCGCCGCCGAAGCTGGCCCGTCCCGCCGCCGCCCGCCGCGCCGGGCGGGCCGCTACCGTGGATGCCGTCGCCATCGTCATACCCCACTTCCGGTCAGGACGTCGGTGTCACTGCGCTGCTGGTCGGCGCGGAACTCGACGGATGCGCCGGTCAGCTCCATGAAGGCCTGCTCCAGGGACGCCTGCGCGGCGGCCAGCTCGTGCAGCCGGACGGTGTTCTCGAAGGCAAGATCGCCGACCCGCTCCCGGCTCAGGCCCGATACCACCAGCCGGCCATCGCCCTCGTCGCCGACGGTGCCGCCGGCCGCGGTGATCACCCGGGTCAGCCGGGCCGGGTCGGGGGTCCGGACCCACACCGTGCGCCGCGAACTGCGCGCGATGAACTCGGCCATCGGGCAGTCGGCGATGAGCTTGCCCCTGCCGATCACGATCAGGTGGTCGGCGGTGTTCTCCATCTCCGACATCAGGTGGCTGGAGACGAACACCGTCCGGCCCTCGGCGGCGAGCCGCTTCATCAGGTTGCGGATCCACAGGATGCCCTCCGGATCCAGGCCGTTGACCGGTTCATCGAACATGAGGATCGCCGGATCGCCGAGCAGCGTCGCGGCGATGCCGAGCCGCTGCCCCATGCCCAGCGAGAAACCCCTGGCCCGCTTCCTGGCCACCGAGGCCAGCCCGACCAGATCCAGCACCTCATCCACCCGCCGCCGGGGGAGGTTGTTGGTCTGGGCCAGGCACAGCAGGTGGCTGTAGGCGCTGCGGCCACCATGGACCGCCTTGGCATCCAGCAGCGCGCCCACCTCCCGCATCGGCGCGGCCGACGACCGGAACGGCCTGCCGTTGACCGTCACCCGGCCGGCGCTCGGCTCATCCAGCCCAAGGACCAGCCGCATCGTGGTCGTCTTCCCGGCTCCGTTCGGCCCGAGAAAACCCGTGATCTTCCCGGGCTCGACCCGGAATGAGAGGTCATCGACGGCCAGCGTGTCACCGTAACGTTTGGAGAGGCCCTGTGCCTCGATCATGTCGTCTCCCTTCGTGGCGGCTCACGTGGCCGGGCCGCCAGGTCAGTGTCCGGCCCACGGCGGCGCCACCGCGCCGGCCGGCGGGCTTGCCCGGGCCGGCCTCGGGGATGAACATGAGCACCTGCCCGCCGGACGCGGCGCGGGTTCGCGGCTGACGCCCAACGGCTGCCAGTGCTACCTGAGACGGGCACGCATCGGCCGCTGGGCTGACGCCGCCGCCCGGTCACCTCGTTACGCTGGTGCCGTGGCAGCGGTCTACGCCTGGCTCAGCCGTCATCCGAGGCTGGTGGACGGCGCGCTGGCGCTGCTGCTGGCCGTGCTTGGCACCGGCCCGCTTCTCCATCACACCCACCCGCTGCTGCTGGTGATCTCGATATCGCTCGTCATGCTGGCCGCGGTGGTGTTCCGGCGGCAGAACCCGGTCGCCGCATTCTGCGCCGCCGTAGTGGCGGGAGCGGTCCAGGTCATGTTCGGGTCCGGGCCGAGCGGCACCGACCTGGCGATCCCGGTGCTGCTGTACACGCTGGCGGCCTACCGGCCGCGGCGGGTATCGCTGGCCGGGCTGGCGATCTGCCTGGCGGGTTCTTTCGTGGGGGTGCTCGTCTGGGCGCACGGGCTGGACCTGTTCCGGAAGATCTTCGCTGCCCTGGTGATCTTCTGCGGGACCGCGCTCATCGCCTGGGTGCTCGGCGACTCGATGCGGTACCGGCGGGGCTACTACGCCGCGCTGGAGGAGCGGGCCGCCCGGCTGGAGCGGGAGTGGGACGCACAGGCCCAGATTGCCGCCGCCACCGAGCGGGCCCGCATCGCCCGGGAACTGCACGACGTCATCGCCCACAACCTCAGCGTCATGGTGGTGCAGGCCGACGGTGCCGGGTACGCGCTGGACAGCAACCCGGCGCAGGCCCGCCAGGCTCTGCAGGCGATCTCGCGCACCGGGCGGCAGGCGCTGAGCGAGATGCGGCGGCTGCTCGGCCTGCTGCGGTCGGGCGATTCCCGGACCGGCATGGCCCCGCAGCCCGGCCTCGGACAGCTTCGGGAGCTTGTGGAACAGGCCAGGACCGCGGGCATGTCCGTGTCGCTCACGCTGGACGGGCCGCCCCGGCCGCTTCCCGAGGGCGCCGAGCTGGCCGCCTACCGGGTGGTGCAGGAGTCGCTGACCAATACCCGCAAGCACGCCGGGCTGGCCGCCGCCGCGTCGGTGACGCTGTGCTATACCGACGACGAGCTGGTGGTCCAGGTCAGCGACAACGGGCGCGGTGCCGCCGCGCACGGCGACGGCGCCGGGCACGGGCTCGCCGGGATGCGTGAACGGGTCGGGATGTATGACGGCACGGTGACCGCCGGGCCGTTGCCGCAGGGTGGGTACCAGGTCACGGCCCGGATACCCGCGATGCCGGCGCTGGCCCGCTCGCGATCCGGCGGCGTCGCGTGACCATCCGGACCGCGCTCGTCGACGACCAGGAACTGGTCCGTGCGGGTTTCCGCATGGTACTGGAGGCACAGCCGGACATGACCGTGGTCGGCGAGGCCAGCGACGGGCTGGAGGCGATCGAGCTGGCCCGCCGGATCAGCTGCGACGTAATGGTGATGGACGCCCGCATGCCACGGCTGGACGGGGTGGCGGCCACCCGCCGGATCCGGGCCGCGGGCGAGCGCCCGCGCATTCTCATGCTCACCACCTTCGACCTCGACGAATACGCATTCTCGGCGCTGAAGGCCGGGGCGGGCGGGTTCCTGCTCAAGGACGTTCCGCCGGCCGAGCTGTTGTTCGCGATCCGGGCCGTGCACTCCGGTGACGCGGTGGTGGCGCCGTCCACCACCCGGCGGCTGATCGACCGGTTCGGGCACATGCTGCCGGCCGCCGGGACGGCGCCGCCCGCCGAGCTGGCCACGCTGACCGACCGGGAACGCGAGGTTCTCGTCCTCGTCGCGCAAGGCCTGTCCAACGCCGAGATCGCCGCGAGGCTGTTTCTGTCCGAGGCCACCGTCAAGACTCACGTCGGGCGCGTCCTGGCCAAGCTGAGCCTGCGGGACCGGGTCCAGGCCGTCGTGTACGGCTACGAGAACGGCCTGGTGCAGATCGGCCATTCCAGAGCCCAGGACCGCTGAAACGAGCACCATCCCAAGGCCGGCCGTTAGGTTATCCGCCTTGAACGGGGGCGCCGCAGTCGGGGCAGCGGAATGGGCGGCGGCTGGCGATGGCCCGCCAGATGGCGTAGACGATGAAGGGGAACCCCATCCTGGGGACTTCCCGGGTTGCCTCAACGGTTCCGTGGAGCGTGCACCGGCCGGTTTGGGTTTGAACTTCGGTAGCCATGACTTCCTTCCGTGAGCGTGGTGGGTGGCGCTGGCCGGGCTAGCGCCCAAGCGGCAGCCAGCTGAACTTGCGGAGTGCGATGAGCAGGCCCGCGGCTCCCCAGGCAGCCACGATAAGCAGATCACGGCCGGCGAACCCAAGCCCGGTGGTGTGCGGGTTGTAGGCGGCTAGCAGGGCATCCCGCAGGTGGCGGACGGGAAAGACGTCCCCCACGCCGGCCAGCCAGTGCGGAAGTACTGAGACCGCGACGAACACTCCCGAGATGAAGTACAGCGGCAGCAGGATCGCCTGGGTGGCGGGCAGCGCGGCGTCCTCGTTGTGGACCAGCGAGGCGAGCGCGTAGCCGAGGCAGCAGAACGAGGCGGCTCCGACGACCACGGTGACCCCGAGCGCGAGAGCGGTGCGCCCGGGGACGTGGACGCTGTAGGCGCCCCAGCCGATGCCCAGCAGTACCGCCGCCATGGTGACCGCGATGACGACCGCGGTGAGGACGCGGCCTGCGATGACGGCAGCGGCCGGGACGGGTGTGGCGCGCCGCCGTTTGAGTACGCCGCGTTCGCGTTGCGCGGTGACCGAGGCGACCAGGTTGCCGAAGCAGGCCGCGATGATGCCGAGGGTCATGATGCCGGGCACGTAGGCCACCGAGATGCTGACCTGCCCGCCGGGGACCGGGGTGGTGTGGCCGTGGCCGCCGAACAAAGAGGCCAGAATCACCAGGAACAGCACCGGCAGCGCCAGGGTGAAGAACTGGGCCTGGCGGTTGCGGATGAAGGCGCGCAGGTCGTAGCCGAACAGGTGTGCTGCCATGCGGATCATCGCTAGTCCTTCGCTAGTCCTTCGCGGGAGTGGAACTGGTGAGCGACAGGTAGACCTCTTCGAGAGTGGGGCGGTGGACATCCAGGCCGGGCAGGTCGAAGCCCCGGCTGAGCGCCCAGTTGCTGAGCATCTGGAGATGGACGAGCGGGCTTTCGCTGTGCAGGACCGTGAGTCCGCCGGGCCCGGGTTCGGCCAGCGGGCGCAGCCCTTCGGGCAGGTCACGTGCTGCCAGGCCGGCCGGGAGGGTGAAGCTGATGGCGGTGGTCATGTGGTCACGCCCGCCCAGCGTCCGCGGCGTGCCCTCGGCAACGATGCGCCCGGCGGAGAGCACCGCGATCCGGTCGGCCAGGTACTCCGCCTCGTCCATGTAGTGAGTGGTGAGGAAGATCGTTTTACCGAGCTGACGGAGCCCGGCGACGACCTCCCACGCGGCGCGGCGGGCGGACGGGTCGAAGCCGGTGGTCGGCTCGTCCAGGAAGATCAGCTCGGGGTCGCCAATGAGGGCGAGCGCGAAATCGAGCCGCCGCCGCTGCCCGCCCGACAGGCGGCTGGCCAGCGCGCCCGCCTTGCCGGTGAGCCCGACCAGGCTGATGGTCTCGTCGATGTCCCGCGGCGCCTGGTAGAACCCCGCGTACAGTGCCAGGCACTCACGCACGGACAGGCCGGGCTCGGGCTCTGACTCCTGCAAAACGACGCCCACCCGGTCCCGCCAGGCCCTGCCTGCTGTGGCCGGGTCGGCACCGAGGACGGCGATCTCACCGTCGGTGCGCTGCCGGAAGCCTTCAAGGATCTCCACCGTGGTGGTCTTGCCCGCACCGTTGGGGCCGAGGAAGGCGAAGATCTCCCCGCGCCGCACCTCGAGATCGATGCCCTTAACGGCGTCGTGGCTGCCGTAGCGTTTGACCAGGCCACAGACGGTGACCACAGGTTCTGGCTGAGCGGGGGCCAGGCCAGGGTGGTGCGTACCTGGGGTCGGGCCGGTGCTGTCCATCTCGCTCCTCAGGCTGGGACGTTCCTGGCATCCAGCCTGGTGTAAGGGCTGCGGGCGGTCATCGGCGCGGCGGTGGAACTTGCTCACCGGCACAACCTGGCCCCCGGATGGCCGGGCCTCCACCAGGGGGTGGAGACCCGGCGCACCGGAAATCCATCCGCGGACGCAAGACTGCGCAGCGGTTCCGCCGTACGGTTTAGAGATGAACTCCCCGGCCACCCCGGCTGGGATAGCCGAGCTGGACCGGGCGCGAGGTCGCGAGCGGGTGGCCTACCGTGCGATCCGGGTTCTCGCCGTGACCGCGATCGGGTTCGTAGCGGCCACCTCGTTTCAGGCCCGGCCGGCTCCCGGCGGCCACGGTAGCGCGATCTGGGTGTCGGCTGCCCTCATCGCGTTCTGCGTGGCCACCATCATCGCCATGTGGCCGGCCCCGCCCAGGCTCGCGGTGCAGCTAGCAGTACTGCTCATCGCTGTGGCGGGGGCGGCGGCGCTGATCGGGCTGCAGGCCAACGGCGCGGCATTCCTCGGGGTGTTTCCCGCGCTCGGCATGGCCGCCCTGGCGCTGCCGGACCGGCTCAGCGCCCTGGTCGCCGCGGCCACCGTCACGGCGGTCTCCGCGGCGTGGGTATCGAACGGACGGGCACCGGTCGCGGGCATCGTCTTGAACGACTTCGGAATCCTGGCTATCTACCTGCTGTCCCTGTTCGCCCGGCGGCTGCGGGAAACCAGTCAGCGGGCGGAACTGCTGCTCGCCGAACTGGAGCAGACCCGCAGCGCCCAAGCCCAAGCGGCCGCACTGGCGGAACGTCAGCGGCTGGCCCGCGAAATGCACGACGTGCTGGCCCACTCCCTGTCCGGCCTGGTGCTGAACCTGGAGACAGCCAAGCTGCTCGCGAGCCAGCAGGGGGAGGACTCCCGGCTCGGCGGCGCGATCGGCCAGGCCCACCGGCTGGCCAAGACCGGCCTGGAAGAAGCGCGGCGGGCCATCGGGATGCTCCGCGGTGACGCACTTCCCGGCCCCGAACGGCTGCCTGGCCTGGCAGCCGAGTTCGAGCGCGACACCGGCGTGGCCTGCTGCCTCACCGTCACCGGCGCTCCGCGGGACCTGGGCGCCGACAGCAGGCTGACCTTTTACCGGGTCGCCCAGGAAGCCCTGACGAATATCCGCAAGCACGCCTGCCCAAGCCGGGTCGAGATCCGCCTGACATATGCGCGGGCCGGCACCAGGCTGGCCATCGAAGACATCGGCGGGCACGGCGAACCGCACGCTCCGGCCGGCCGGGCCGGCTACGGGCTCACCGGCATGAAAGAACGAGCCGAACTGCTCGGCGGCACGCTCACCGCGCAGCCCACCGGCGCCGGGTTCCTGGTCGAACTGTGGGCACCGGCATGACCGCCGTCATCCGCGTCCTGGTGGCTGACGACCAGCGCGTGGTCCGCGAAGGGCTGGCCACCCTCCTTGGCTTGCTCACCGGTGTCGAGGTCGTCGGCGCGGCCGCCGACGGCAACCAGGCTCTGGCCCTGGCCACCGAACTTCGGCCAGACGTCGTGCTGATGGACCTGCGGATGCCCCACTGCGACGGCGTCGAGGCCACCCGTCTCCTGCGCGAGCGCGACGCCAGTATCAAAGTGCTGGTGCTCACCACCTACGCCGACGACCGCTCGGTCATCGACGCCCTGCGCGCCGGTGCCCGCGGCTACCTCACGAAAGACGTCGGCGCCGCCGAAATCCACGACGCACTCCAGCGCGTCACCAGCGGACAGGCCGCCATCGACCCAGCGGTCCAGCAGCACCTCCTTGACGCCATCACCACCGGCCCATCCGGCACATCCACCGGCCACACGCACCGGTACCCAGACGGGCTCACAGCACGCGAAACCGAAGTGCTCACGCTGATCGCCCATGGGCTGTCCAACGCCGAGATCGCCCACCGGCTGTCCGTCAGCGAAACTACGGTGAAAAGCCATATCAACCACCTCTTCGCCAAAACCGGCGTCCGCGACCGGGCCCAGGCAGTCAGCTATGCCTACCAGCACGGACTGACCTGAGACCCACCGCTCGACCGGAATCCGCCGGGTAGCGCGCAGCACCCATCAGCAGGCGGAAGCCGAGTGCGCCGGGCGGTTCTGAGTATGCTGGCAAACGGTTAGCGCTCGATCGCGTGGAGCCGGTTACCGCTGATTACCGGGGGTGTGGGCATGCAGAGCTTCAGGCGGGTATCCGCGTATACCGTGGTGGCGTTAATCCTGTGTACGGGCGCGGTTACCGGCCAGTCCGGGCCGGTTCGCGCTCAGCCGACGCCGATTCAGCACGTCGTGGTGATCATGATGGAGAACCACTCGCTGGACAACTACTTCGGGGATTTCCCTGGCGTTGCCGGCACCAGGTGGGGAGTCACGGAGCCGCCTGCTCCCAACCCGTTGCCCTCCGACCTCGACCACAGCGGTCCCCGGACGATAGCTGCGATCGACGGCGGCCGGATGGACGATTTCAACCCGCGCGGGGAGGTTCAGTACCGGCGTAGCGATATTCCTACGTACTGGGCCTATGCCAAACAGTACGGCCTGGGGGTTAATTTCTTTGCGGATGCCGAAACCAGTAGCACGCCGAATCACATTGCGATGGTAGCCGCCCAGACTGGCGGTGACTTTTTCACCACCACCCACACCGGTTGCAGTACCCCGCTCAACATTATTGTCAACAATCGTGCCTTGGATGGCAACGAGACCTTTGGCAGACCGTGTTACGACATCAACTCGCTGCCCGCGGAACTGACGAGGGCCGGCCTGACATGGAAAATGTACGGCGGCGGGGATATCTGGGATCCGCTGCGCTACATCAAGAACCTCAGCGGCACGCCCGGCATCAATCCGTTGCAAATTATCACTGCTGCCAGGACGGGCAACCTGCCGGATGTCAGTTTTGTCGCGCCAAACGGAGCTGGCGCATCAGATCATCCGCCGCGGCCCATCCAGCCGGCCGAGAACTTCGTGGCCGCCATTATCAATGCGATCATGAAAAGCCGCGACTGGTCCTCCACCGCCATCTTCGTTACCTGGGATGAATTCGGAGGTTTTTACGACCATGTCCCGCCGCCGCAGGTTGACGGCAGAGGCATGGGGCTGCGGGTACCCCTCCTGGTCATCTCGCCCTACGCCAAGCCGGGTTTCATCTCGGCCAGCCGGGGTGAGTTCGCCTCGTTTGACAAATTCATCGAAGCAAACTTCGGCCTGCCGAGCCTGGGTGAGCGCGACACCCTGAGCGGGACCTCGGATCTCATGAACTTCTTCGACTTCAGCGATCCGGGCCATCCGCCCAACACGAAGCTGATCGAGCCGATGCGGAAATATTCCGGGGTGCTGCAGCCACCGCAGACTTCCGCGGCGGCCCGTGCCTCCGTGGGTGTGCCCGTCCTCTTCCCCGAGTATGGCGGCCCGGGCACGTCATTCACCTACACGGTGCTGTACAGCAACAAGACTGCCGCGACCGTGCACAACGTCGTTGTGGACGGTCACCCCATTGTCATGACCGCCATCAAGAAAGTGGGTGGTGGTCACGTCATCTACCGGGCAAGAACTACCCTCGCCCGCGGCGCGCACACATACTCCTTCCAGTTCGGTGACGGGACAACGAACTGGAAACTGCCGTTCAATAATGTGCAATACAGTGGCCCGGTGGTCGCTCCCTTCGATCTGACCCATCTCAGCGCCGGCCGCGATGCCTCCTTCTTCTGCCAGAGTGGCAAGCCATGTACCATCAGCGTAAAGTACCGTTCACCGGCCGGCCATGAGCCGGCCGCCGCCAATGTCGTCATCGATGGCACCAGTTACCCGATGACCGCGGGCGCCGGGAACGTCACCACCGGCCGGACCTATTACTACACAACTTCTTCACTGCCGGCCGGCAGTCACTATATTCAGCTGGAGTTCAACGACGGCAGCGGGCTGCAGGATTTCCAGGAAAGGGAGATGGCGGTTACCCCGATCCTGCTGCAGAAGGCGAAGGTACGCCCGGCTTCCGGCAGCACCTCCACCGTCTTCACTTTCTCCACCGTGTATAGCGGGCCCGACGCGCCCTCGTATGTGGATGTCGTGATAGACGGCGTCGCCTACCCGCTTTCGTATGTATCAGGGAACCCGGCGTCCGGTGCCACCTACTCGACTGCCATGTCCCTCCCGGCCGGCACTCACAGCTTTGCCTTTACCGCTGGTGACAGCATTAACGCCTGGAGCAACCCTGAGCCGCCAGGAGTTTACACCGGCCTTAAGGTGACGGCTGCTGGCCGGCCCACGGTTCCTTCGCGGATAACCGCACCGCCGCCCGGTGGTAATCCAGGTAGCTACGACGAAAGCTGACCCGGGCGCGGTGTTATCCCAGCAGGGCGAGGTTGATGGCGTCGGCCATGGCTTGATAGCCGGCGTCGTTGGGGTGCAGGTGATCACCGCTGTCGTACTTCGGGTTCATGAACTGCGGGTGGCCCGGGTCGGCGATGGCGCTGGCGAAGTCGATGACGCCATCGAACGCGCCAGAGGTCAGGATCCAGTGGTTGACGGCCTCGCGTTTGGCCTCCGCGGCGGGCGACCAGTATCCGGCCGGCCTGAACGGAGTCAGGGTGGCGCCGAAGATCTTCAGCCCGGCGGCGCGACCGGCCGGGCATGCACCGGCGATGGCCGGCACAGCGCCGCTGGCCAGGCAGTCAGCAGGGTGGGTTCCCTTCCGCCGCTGCCCTGATGACAGCGCGGACCCTGGCCTCGGGGAAGAACACGGTGAGGTTCCTGGCCGCGGCCAGCGCCCGGCCGCGGGCCTCGGCGCCGAGCGGGCGCGTTGCCCGCAGGGCATACGTAACCGCCCGGCGCCGGACCGCGGCGCGGTACTGTGCGACGTCCATGCAGATGGTGACGTCGTGAACGCCGGCCAGATCCAGTGCGCCGGCCGTGATCTTTTTGCCCTTTGCCGAATTGCACTCCTGGTGCAGGAGCTGAAGATTCCAGCGGCGGTGCGGACCTCCGTAAATTCTGGGAATGATGTGATCGATCGCAGTGCCGCGCGGAGAATCGGGCAGGTCATCCCCGCACCACGGGCAGCGCCAGCGTTGCTGCTCTGCCAGTTCGGACATGAACGCCAGGCTGTGCGATGCCCACGGCACAGCCTCGTCGTCATACTCGCCATCGCCCAGCCGGCCGGGAACCGGCCAGCGGCACAACGTCTCCCCGGCAGGCACCGGCAACCCGCACACACCGCACCAGCCAGGCTCCCCGGGCATGAGGCCACGTTACCGGGACGGCGGGCATCCTGGCGGCCGCTGGCCCGGCCATGGCTGGCTGGCCTGCGGCGTGCGACTGACGCGGGGGGCAGTTTAGTACCCGTCATAGTGGTCGGGCACCGCCCTGGTCCTGCGCGACGGCAAGGCCCGGAGCACGCACTGGTCCCGGCCGGACGCGAACGGCGGCACCACCTTCACTACCGCCTCCGGGAAGCGGATGACGTTCGCCCCGGGCCAGGTCTGGATCGTCCTCGCCTACCGATAGCGATCCCCTCGCCAACGGCGGCCGGCCCGGACAGGCCCACGGCGCGCCGGCGGCGGGCGATCAGGGCATACCGCCGACGTTTTCACCCCTGCCTGCCAGGGCAAAGGTTGCGGTCGCGGTACTAGGGTGGCGCTATGGCCGATCACCTTGTTCCTGCCTACGGTGGTGCCTTAGTCAAGGCCTTGGTGGATGACGAGCGCGCCTGCGAGCTGCGTAAGGCGTCCACCCACTGGCCGTCGTGTGATCTCACGCCCCGCCATCTGTGCGACCTCGAGCTGTTGTTGTCCGGTGCGTTCTCGCCTTTACGCGGGTTCCTCGGTAGCGCCGATGTGGCGTCGGTCTGTGCCGATATGCGGCTGTCGGACGGAACGCTGTGGCCGGTACCGGTCACCCTCGACGTCCCTGGCGAGCTGGCCACCCAGGTCGGTCCGGGCGCCAGTGTCGCGCTGCGCGACCCCGAGGGGGTGATGCTGGCGGCCCTGCACGTCGATGAGGTCTACCGGCCCGACCGGCGAGCCGAGGCCCAGGGGGTCTTCGGGACGACCGACCCCGCCCACCCGGGCGTTGCCCACCTGCTCGAACGGACGCACCCCCACTACCTGGCCGGCACCCTCGAGGGCATCGCTCTGCCCGCCCACTACGACTACCCGGCGCTGCGCCACACACCGGCCCAGTTGCGGGCCGAGTTCGCCCGCCGGGGCTGGCGCCGGGTGGTCGCCTTCCAGACCCGCAACCCGCTGCACCGTGCCCACCACGAGCTCACCTTGCGGGCGGCCAAGGAGGTGGAGGCCAACCTTCTCATCCATCCGGTCGTCGGCATGACCAAGCCAGGTGACGTCGACCATTACACGCGGGTCCGCTGCTATCAGGCGATCATGGACGGCTATCCCCGCAACACGGCGATGCTGTCATTGCTCCCGCTGGCCATGCGCATGGCCGGACCCCGGGAAGCCCTCTGGCACGCCATCATCCGGCGCAACCACGGGGTCACCCACCTCATCGTGGGACGCGACCACGCCGGGCCCGGCGCCGACGCCCAGGGCCGGCCGTTCTACGGCCCCTACGACGCCCAGGACCTCGTCCGCCAGCACGAGGCCGAACTCGGGGTGACGGTGGTCCCGTTCCGCCAGATGGTCTACGTCGAGCAACTGGATGGCTACCTGCCCGAAGACGAGGTTCCCAAGGGGGCCCGGACGCTGGCAATCTCGGGCACCGAGCAGCGTCGCCGGCTCAACGAGGGACGCGACCTGCCCGAGTGGTTCACGCCGCCGGCGGTGGCCGCCGAGCTGCGGCGCAGCTACCCGCCCCGCGCCCGCCACGGGTTCACCGTGTTCTTCACCGGCCTGTCGGGATCGGGAAAGTCGACCATCGCCAACGTACTGCTGGTGAAGCTGCTGGAGCTGGGCGGGCGGCCGGTGACCCTGCTCGACGGCGACATCGTCCGCAAGCACCTTTCGTCCGAGCTCGGCTTCTCCAAGGAGCACCGCGACATCAACATCCGCCGCATCGGCTTCGTGGCCTCCGAGATCACCAAGAACGGCGGCATCGCCATCTGCGCGCCGATCGCCCCCTACGACACCACCCGCAAGGACGTGCGGGCCCTGGTCGAGCCGGGCGGCGGCTTCCTGCTCGTCCACGTGTCGACCCCCCTCGAGGTGTGCGAGGCACGGGACCGCAAGGGCCTTTACGCCAAGGCCCGCGCTGGGGCACTGCCCGAGTTCACGGGCATCTCCGATCCCTACGAGGTGCCCGACGACGCCGACGTCACCATCGACACGACCCAGCTCACGCCCGAGGAGGCCGCCCAGCAGATCATCCTGCACCTGGAGTCGGAGGGCTACGTCGGAGCCGAGAGCTCGAGTCCATGAGGCCGGCCTATGACAGCAACGCCCTCTGACAGTCCGGGTGGGCCGCTCCGGCTCCGCCGCGCGACCGCGGATGACCTGCCCGCGATCAGGGCGGTCATCGACGCCGCGTACGCCAGGTACCTGACGCGCATGGACAAACCGCCTGCCCCGATGCTCCGCGACTACGGGCCATCGGTCGAGGCGGGCACGACCTGGGTCACAGGCTCTCCCATCACAGCCGTCCTCACTCTCTGCCCCCGCGACGATC
>DATGGU010000034.1:0-52357 GCA_035308365.1 Streptosporangiaceae bacterium | reverse complement strand
CCCAGACCCTGGTCTTCATCCTCCGCTCATAACGGCCAGCACATAGCCGGAGCGAGCCGGCTCCGTGGCGGCGCAGCCGTCACACCGGGAGTCCGGGGGTCGTCCCACCGCAAATGGCAAACCCCAGCCCCGCTCGTGGGGGTCCGGGGGCTCGGCCCCCCGGGCAAGCACTGCGGGCCCACGGCGCAGCCGATCGAAGGTCGGCAAGCATGGTTGGCCGCGTCGGCACCTGCTGACCGAGCAGGGCAGACAGCCGCACGGTTTGTGGCGGCGCAGCCGTCACACCGGGGTCCGGGGGGTCGCCCATCCGTAAGTGGTAACCCCCAGCCCCGCTCGTGGGGGTCCGGGGGGCTCGGCCCCCCCGGGCAAGCACTGCGGGCCCACGGCGCAGCCGATCGAAGGTCGGCAAGCATGGTTGGCCGCCTCGGCCCCGGTCCTAATCGTCCAGGGCGCAGTCGCCCAGGGCTACCGCTATGGCGGCCGTCACATTGGCGACCTCCCGGATCTCCATGGGCTCGGTCTGCTCGGCCGGGTCTGCTTCTCCGGCGGGCGGCAGGGCACCCGAGGCGGCGGGGACGATCGCGCGCTTGAAGCCGAGCCTGCTGGCCTCGGCTATCCGGCGGGCCAGGCCGGGGACCCGGCGCACCTCGCCGGCCAGGCCGACCTCGCCGAAGGCCACCACGTCACCGGGAATGCTGAGGTTGGCGGTCGTGCTCGCGATCGCCAATGCCATGGCCAGGTCTACGGCCGGCTCGGACAGCTTGACCCCGCCGACCGTGGCCGCGTACACGTCGTGCTTGGCCAGCTTGAGGCGGGTCCTGCGCTTCAGCACGGCGACCAGCATGCCCAGCCGGGCGGCGTCCAGGCCGGAGGTGACCCGGCGCGGCAATTCCGCCGGGTTGTATCCGGTGAGCGCCTGGACCTCGGCCACCAGGGCGCGGCGGCCTTCCAGCGCCACCGTGACACAGGTCCCTGGCACCGGTTCGACGCGCTGGGAGAGGAACAGGCCACTCGGGTCTGGCAGCCCGATCAGGCCGTATTCTCCCAGGTCAAAACACCCGATCTCGTCGGTCGGGCCGTACCGGTTCTTGACCGCGCGCACGATCCGCAGCTGTGAGTGGCGTTCGCCCTCGAAGTAGAGGACCACGTCGACCAGGTGCTCCAGCGCGCGGGGCCCGGCGATGGCGCCGTCCTTGGTGACGTGCCCGACCAGCACCGTGGTCATCATGCGTTCTTTGGCGACGGCGGTCAGGGCGGCGGCCACGGCACGCACCTGGGTCACCCCGCCGGGCACGCCCTCGACCTCGGGCGCGGCCACGGTCTGCACCGAGTCGACGATCAGCAGGCCGGGCCGCACCGCCTCGACGTGCCCCAGCAGCGCGGCCACCCCGGTCTCCGCGGCCAGGAACAGGCTGGGGTGGATCGCGCCGACCCGGTCGGCGCGCAACCGCACCTGGCCGGCCGACTCTTCGGCCGTCACGTACAGCACCGGTCCCGAGTTTGCCGCCTGTGCGCAGGCTTCAAGCAGCAGGGTGGACTTGCCGACCCCGGGCTCCCCGGCCAGCAGGATCACCGCTCCGGGAACCAGGCCGCCGCCGAGCACCCGGTCCAGCTCGCCGAGACCGGTCGGCTTGGGCCCGGCCGCGGTGGCATCCACCTGCCCGATCGGAACGGCCGGGGTGCTCACCTGCCCCGGGCCGGCCGGCACCAGCCCGGCCCGGGGGAGTACCGGAGCCCCGGTCTGCTCGACCGTTCCCCACTCCTGGCACTCCCCGCACCGTCCGGCCCACTTGGACGTCCGCCAGCCACATACCGTGCACTGGAAGGCCGCCGTCGCCGAACCGGCCGATGTCTTCGCCATGCGCAGCACGCTAATCCAGGGGTACGACAGTGAGAGCTGAACGGACGCCGCTGAGGTTCGGCATAAGCTAGCCGCGAGAAGCATTCGCGGCCAGGAACGTGCCAGGAGCGAGGGAGAGACCTTGACTGAGACCGCCGGGGGACCGCGCACACCGGTCGCGCTATCCACCTCGTCGGTCTATCCGGACAGCACGCCGGACGCGTTCGAGACGGCCGCCAGGCTCGGCTACGACGGCATCGAAGTCATGGTCTACACCGACCCGGTGAGCCAGAACGTGGATGTGCTGCGCAGGCTGTCCGACTACCACCAGATCCCGGTGTTCGCCGTGCACGCGCCGTCGCTGCTGCTCACCCAGCGGGTCTGGGGGCGCGACGCCTGGGGGAAGCTGCGCCGCTCGCAGGAGGTGGCGGAGAAGCTGGGCGCACGCGTGGTGGTCCTGCACCCGCCGTTCCGCTGGCAGCGGGAGTACGCCCGCGACTTCGAGGCCGGGCTGGCCCGGATGAGCGAGGAAACAAACGTGATCTTCGCCGTCGAGAACATGTACCCGCTCCGGGCGCGGGCGACCGAGGTGGTGCCCTACGCACGGCACTGGGATCCGGTAGGCCAGGACTACCCGAACGTGACGCTCGACCTCTCCCACACCGCGGCGTCGGGTTCGGACGCGCTCGCCATGGCGGACGCGCTCGGTGGCCGGCTGGCGCACGTTCACATGGCCGACGGGACCGGCCTGGCCATACCGCCGGACGAGCACCTCGTCCCTGGCCGGGGCGGCCAGCCCTGCGCCGAACTGCTCCATTCGCTCACCGCCGGTGGATACCCGGGCATGGTGGTGCTGGAGGTGAACACCCGCCGCGCGCTGTCCAAGGAGGAACGGCTGGCCGACCTGGCCGAGTCGCTGGCGTTCACCCGGCGTCATCTCAGCCTGCCCGCCGGGAAGGCCACCGCCGGGGCGGACGGCTCCCGGCCGGGGAGCACCGCCCCCGGCACCCTCTGATGCCGAACCCAGGCTCAGGCGTCCAGGATCAGCGTCACCGGGCCGTCGTTGACCAGCGCCACCTGCATCATCGCGCCGAACACTCCCGTCTCCACCCGCCCGCCGAGCTCACGCAGCGCGGCCACGAACTCCTCCACCAGCGGCTCCGCCACCGGCCCTGGCGCCGCAGCCAGCCAGGACGGCCGGCGCCCCTTCCTGGTATCCGCATACAGCGTGAACTGGCTGATCACCAGCAGCGGCGCGCCCACCTCGGCGCAGGACCGCTCCCCGGCCAGGATCCGCAGATGGTAAATCTTGCGCGCCAGGACGGCCGCCGTCTCCTTGGTGTCCGCATGGGTCACCCCGACCAGCACGACCAGGCCAGGTTCATCAAATGCCCCAGTGATCTCACCGGCCACGGTGACGCTCGCCTGGCTCACGCGCTGGACTACGGCTCGCACGAGGATGCATTCTGCCCCTGATGACTACGAACACGCATGCCGGATCCGGCACAACGCTCATCACCGTCGCACCGACCGGTGCCGAGGCCGATAAGGCCCGGCATCCGGCGCTGCCGGTGACCATCGACGAACTCGTCGCCACGGCCAGGGAATGCGAGGCCGCCGGAGCCTCCATCATCCATGTGCACATCAGGGACGCCGAGGCCCGTCCCACCCTGGACCTGGCCCAGCTCAAGGACACCGTGCAGGCCATCAGGGAGGCCAGCACGCTGATCGTGCAGCTGTCCACCGGCGGCGCGGTCACCGACTCCTACTCCGACCGGCTGGCCGTGCTCGACGCCGCCCCGGACGGCTGCTCGCTCACCTGTGGCACCGTGAACTTCGGTGACGACGTGTTCATGAACCCGTGGCCGTTCATCCGCGAGCTGTACGAGAAGACCAAGGAACTGCACATCGTGCCCGAGTTCGAGCTGTTCGACCTCGGGCACGTGGCCACCCTGCACCGGCTGCTCG
The DNA here is from genome assembly GCA_035308365.1 of Streptosporangiaceae bacterium. Lineage (GTDB taxonomy): Bacteria > Actinomycetota > Actinomycetes > Streptosporangiales > Streptosporangiaceae > PALSA-505. The sequence goes on along the minus strand of DATGGU010000034.1, from coordinate 48,549 downwards.
ACGACCTCGGCGAGCCTTATGGCGGGCACGTGCACTGTGACCTCGTGATGGGCGTCCCCGGCGGGATGGCCGGCGACGCCGCGACTGTGGTCAAGGCCGTCGAGGCGCTGCCGGCCGGGGCGTCCTGGTCGGCCACCGGCATCGGCCGCGCCACGCTGCCGGTCATCCTCGCCGCGCTGTCGGCGGGCGGCCACCTGCGGGTCGGCATGGAGGACACCATCAGTTACGCACGCGGCAGGCCGGTGGCGAGCAACGCCGAGCTGGTGCAGCGTGCGGCCATGTTCGCCGAACTCGCCCAGCGACCACCCATGCGCCCCTACCAGGCGCGTGCCTTCCTAGGAGTCGAAGATTACAACTGAGAACCCGATCCTGGCCGAAGTCGTCCGCTGCGGGTTCGCCGAGTCGTCACACCGCGGGCCGATCGTCGGCCTTGGCGCCGACGGCCAGCCGGTGGTGGCGGCGGGCGCTGTGACCGAGCCGATTTTCCCCCGCTCGTCGAACAAGCCGATGCAGGCGGCCGCCATGGTCGGCTGCGGCCTTGACCTGGACGGCAAGCTGCTCGCCCTCGCCGCGGCCAGCCACTCGGGCGAGGACTTCCACATCGCCGGGGTGCGCGAGATCCTCGCCGGAGCCGGGCTGACCACCGATGCGCTGCAGTGCCCGCCCAGCGTTCCCATCGACGAGCAGGCGATGCGCGCCTTCATCCGGCGCGGCGGTGAGCCCGACCGGGTCCACATGAACTGTTCGGGCAAGCACGCCGCCATGCTGGCCACCTGTGTGGCGGCGGGCTGGCCGGCCGGCAGCTACCGCGATCCCGCGCACCCACTGCAGGTGGAGATCCGCCGCACCGTCGAGCGGCTGGCCGGTGAGCCGGTGACGGCGGTCGGGGTGGACGGCTGTGGCGCGCCGATCTTCGCCCTGTCGGTGACCGGGCTCGCCCGGGCCTTCCGGGCGATGGTCCTGGCCAATCCCGGGACTCCGGAACGCAAGGTGGCCGACGCCATGCGGGCCTACCCGGACTGGACGTCGGGGAGCCGGCGCCCGGAACGCAAGCTGATGGAGGCCGTGCCCGGGTTGCTGCTGAAGTCCGGCGCCGAAGGGGTCGAGGGTTTCGCCCTGGCCGACGGCAGGGCCGGCTCGTTCAAGCTGGATGACGGGGCCGCCAGGGCCAGGCCGCCGGTGACCGTCGCGCTGCTGCGCGCTCTCGGCGCGGCCACCGAACCAGGGGTGGACACCGCGGCCCTCGACGATGTCGCCCTGGTCGAGGTTCTCGGCGGCGGCGAACGCGTCGGCGAGATCCGGGTGACCCAGGACTGGCTCACCCGCTAGGTGCTTGCTGTCGATTTGCAGTTGCAAGCGCCGAACCGGGATAATGCAGACATGCGGACGGTCAACGTGAACGTGAACGCGATCGGTGAGTACATCAGGCAGCAGCGGGAGCAGGCCAAGATCTCGCTCCGCCAGCTCGCCGAGGCGGCCGGGGTCTCCAACCCCTACCTGAGCCAGATCGAGCGGGGCCTGCGCAGGCCGAGCGCGGAGATACTGCAGCAGATCGCCAAGGGGCTGCGGATCTCTGCCGAGGCCCTGTACATCCAGGCCGGCATCCTGGAGGACCGCCCCTCCGACAGCGGCGTGCGCGCGGCCGTGCTCACCGACCCGGGTCTCACCGAGCGGCAGAAGCAGATCATCCTGGAGATCTACGACTCGTTCCGGGCCGAGACCGCGGCCGCGCAGACAGCCGGGGGCGTCCAGGCGAACGGCACCAAGACCGTCACCGCCGAGGTCCTGCCCGAGTCCGCGGAACTCCCCGCGAACGGGCACGCCGAACCGGTGCACGCCGAACCGGCGCACCCCGAACCGGCGCACGCCGGCGATGGGGCGGTTCCAACGTCCTCCGGCAACGGATAGCCTGAGGTTCGTGTTTAGTGACTGGAGTGCGTTCACTCCGCTGAACTATTTCTTCGAGGCGCTCGCGCTCGCCGCGTTCGTCGTCGAGGCCTGGGCCTTGATCGACGCGGCCACCCGGCCATCCCGTGCGTATGTCGCGGCCGGCAAGCAGACCAAGCCGCTGTGGCTCATCATTCTCGGCGTGTCCACCGCCGTCGGCCTCGGCTACGCGGCCTACGTCAAGAACCTGTCGGTGATCCAGATCCTCCCGGTCGCCGCGTTCATCGCCGCCGCCGTCTACCTGACCGACGTCCGGCCCAAGGTCAAGCAGATGGGCAGCGGCGGCAGTTCGAGCCAGGGCCCCTACGGCCCCTGGTAACCGAGCCCGCCGCCGCGGCCTAGTCCGCAATCCGGATCCGCAGCCTGCGGAACCCCTTGCCCTTGTTCTCGATCTTCACGACCTCGATCCGGCCGACCTGGCGGGTGGATGCCACGTGTGTGCCGCCGTCAGCCTGCTGGTCCAGCCCCACGATGTCGATGATGCGCACGTCCTTGACCTCGGGTGGGACCAGGTTCGTGGCGGTGCGGATGATGTCGGGAATGGCGAACGCCTCGTCGCGCGGCAGCACCTTGACATCGATCCGCCGATCGGCGATCAGTTCGGCGTTGCAGGCCGACTCGACGGCATCCCTGAAACCGTCGGGCACCTGCGGCAGGTTGAAGTCCATCCGGGCCACCATCGGCTCCATGTTCCCGCCGGTCACCAGCGCCCCAAAGTCCCTGAACACGACTCCGCACAGCACGTGCAGGCCGGAATGCGTGCGCATCAGCGCCGTCCGCCGCTCGTCCTCCACCGCGCCGCGCACCGACGTGCCCGGCGGCGGCAGCGGATCGCCCTCGGCCGGGATCAGGTACAGGTCGTCGCCCTTGCGGGCGCCGGTGATGCGGGTCTGCACCCCGCCCCACAGCAGCACGCCATGGTCCGGCGGCTGCCCGCCGCCGCCCGGGTAGAAGGCCGAGGTATCCAGCACGATCCCGGCCTCGGGATCGGCAGCGAGAACCTGGGCATCCCATTCGCGCAGGGTCTGGTCATCAAGCTCGAGCCGGTGCGTTCGCCACTGAGTCTCACTCACCCACGCAGCCTACTGCGCGCCCCGCACCGCGCAGGACGCTACAGCGGGATCACGAACAGCGCGGCGGGCACCATGACCAGCAGCATCGCGCTGCAGCACACCGCCACCCACAACGGCCGGGACAGGCCTGGCTGTGGTTCGAGCAGCCGGGTGACGCGGGTGACCACCTCGCCCTCCACGGCGGTGTTCACCGCTGCCAGCGCACCGCAGGGCGGCGCCTGCGCCCCGGCGGCACCGAACCGCATCAGCGCCGTGGCCAGCTCCCGGGCCTGCTGGGCCCGGATGGCCCGGTCGTCGGCCATCATCTCGACCAGCAGCGCGACCGCCGCGTAGGCCTGCAGTGTCACCCGGGAGCGCGGAAACGCCCGGCACAGCGCGGTGAACGGCAACAGCACCAGGTCGTGCCGCTCCCGCACGTGCGCCCGTTCGTGTTCGAGCACGGCCGACAGCTCCGCCTGATCGAGCAGGTCCAGCGTCCCGGCGCTGAACACGATGCGGGAGGACCGCAGCCCCGGCACGCAGTACGCCGCCGCGGCCGGATGGTCGAGCACCAGCGCGCCGGGCACCTTCGGGTCGCCCCGGCCCAGCAGCGCGAGCAGGGCCCGGTGCCTGCGCCGGGTCCGCACCACGGCGGCACACGCGGCCGCGAGCACCCAGCACAGCAGGGTCAGCAGCGCCACGGCCAGGCCCAGGGCCACCAGCCGGAACGTCTCCATCAACGTGGTCTGCTCGCCCGGCCGGGTGACCGCGCTCGTGGCGAACGCGAACACGCCACCGGCCACTCCCGTATGCTCCGGCCGTGCGGCCAGCGCGGCCAGCGCGCCGACGGCGGCCAGGCCCCAGCCCAGACCGAGCGCCTGCCACAGCAGGATCGCGGCAGCCGGGGCGCGGCGCGGCCACCGCGCCGTCGCGAGCAGCGTCGATATCGCGACCGTGGTCATCGCGATCCCGGCGAGCAAAAAGACCGTGGGAAACACCCGAACTCAGTCCCCGGACCGGCCTTCGAACTTCTCGAGCGCGATGCGCAGCGCCCGGGCCTCGGAATCGGACACGGACCGGGCGAAGCTGGCCAGCGCGGCCTGTCTGTCGCCGGCCTGGTCGAGTGCGCTCAGCATCAACTCGGTGACGTAGGCTTCCCTGCTCGCGGAAGCCCGGTACTGCCACGCGCGGCCATCGCGCTCGCGCAGCGCGAACCCCTTCTTGGCGAGCCTGTCCAGCACTGTCATCACGGTCGTATGAGCCAAGTCTCGTTCGGTCAGACGCTCGCTGACCGCACGAACGGTCAGCGGGTTACTGGTTTCCCAGAGAACATCCATAATCGCGCGTTCGAGTTCACCGAGTCGGTTCACCCGATCACTTTATCCGCATGGCCATGATCCGGGCAGGGGCGCCCGGGCGAGCGTCCCCAGACTACGCCGCCGCTGGTCATCGCGCCTGGCCGTCCGGTTATCGTGGGGTGCACGCCATGGAAATCACGCTGGTCCTCGGGGACATAACGACGCAGAACGTGGACGCGATCGTCAACGCGGCCAACTCCTCGCTGCTCGGCGGTGGCGGCGTGGACGGCGCGATCCACCGCAAGGGCGGCCCGGAGATTCTGGCCGAATGCCGCGAGCTCCGGGCCAGTCAGTTCCCCAGGGGACTGCCCACCGGGCGGGCGGTCGCCACGACCGCCGGCCGGCTTTCGGCCCGCTGGGTGATTCACACGGCTGGCCCGGTGTACTCACCCGGACAGGACCGCTCAAACCTGCTGGCCTCCTGCTACTCCGAATCGCTCCGCATCGCCGACGAACTCGGCGCGCACACGGTCGCCTTCCCAGCGGTGTCGGCCGGCATCTACGGCTGGCCCGTCGACGACGCCGCCCGGATCGCGGTGACCACCGTCCAGCGCGCCCCCAGCCAGGTCACCGAGGCCAGGTTCGTGCTGTTCACGCCGGACGTACACGACGCCTTCCAGCGTGCTCTGTCCGCCGCCGGCAGCGGCTGACCCCAGCCCGGGATGCGACACTGGAAAGACCCCGACGGTGAGTCATGGAGGACAATGGTGCCCGCCGAAACGCCGCGTTTGCGCTCCGTACTCGACCACTTCGTCCCTTACAAGCCCGGCAGGATGCCGGTCGCCCCGGACGGACGGTCGTTCAAGCTCTCGTCCAACGAGAACCCGTCCGGCCCGTTGCCGTCGGTCGTGCAGGCGATCACCGCCGCCGCCGAGGAGATCAACCGGTACCCGGACAACGGCGCGGAGGCCCTGATCGCGGCGATCTCCGCCAGGTACGGCGTGCCCACCTCGCACATCGCGGTCGGCTGTGGCTCGGTCGGGGTGACCCAGCAGTTGCTGGCGGCGGCCGCCGAACCGGGCACCGAGGTCCTCTACGCCTGGCGTTCCTTCGAGGCCTACCCGATGCTGACCGACCTGTCCGGCGCCGCGTCGGTCCGGGTGCCGTTGCGCGGCGACACGCATGACCTGGCCGCCATGGCCGATGCCGTCACCGAACGGACCAGGGTCATCTTCGTCTGCAACCCCAACAACCCCACCGGCACCGTCGTGCACCGCGCCGAGCTGGAAGACTTTCTCGACCGCGTGCCGCCCACCTGCCTGGTCGTGCTCGACGAGGCCTACCGGGAGTACGTGCGCGACCCGGCCGTCCCCGACGGCCTCACCCTCTACCCCGGATACCCCAACCTCGCCGTCCTGCGCACATTCTCCAAGGCCTATGGCCTGGCCGGGATGCGGGTCGGCTTCCTGGCAGCGCAGGAGCCCATCGCCGTTGCCACCCGCATGACCATGCTCCCGTTCACGGTCAGCCGGGTCGCCCAGGCCGCCGTGATAGCCTCACTCGCCGCCGAGCGAGAGCTGCTCGACCGGGTCGAAGCCGCGGTCGGCGAGCGCACCAGGGTCCGCGACACCCTGCTGGCCGACGGCTGGACAGTCCCGCCCACCGAGGGGAACTTCGTCTGGCTCCCCCTCGGCCAGGACACCGCCGATTTCGCCGGTGAGTGCGAGGCCGCCGGAATCAGCATCCGCCCCTTCCCCCCCGACGGCGCCCGCATCTCCATCGGCGACCCCGAGGCAAACGAGGCACTTCTCACCGTCGCGAAGGCCTACCCCCGCCGCCATTAGAACGTACCGCGCTTCCTTACGGAGGGGGCGGCGCCGGTTACCGGCGGCTGGCCCTACCCGGTGGCGGACTCCAGGGCGCGGTCGTCGGCGGTGAAGTCGGGGTTAGATTTGGCCGGCGGGTGGGCCAGGTGCCAGCGGACCGAGGCGGCGATGCCGCGAGCCGGCTCGGCGGGCTGCCAGCCGAGCAGGTCGCGAGCCTTGCGGTTGTCCACGAGCAGGTGCTGGCGATGGTCGCGGGTGAGGGTCAGGCCACCTTCGGGCACGGCGGCGTCGGGGACGGTGACGAGCTCGGCGTCGTAGTCCGCGGCGGCCAGGATCTGCCCGATCCAGTCCCGGACCGTGCCGGACGCCGTCTCCACGATGTTGAGTATCTGGCCGCCCGCGGCGCTGACGGTGGTGGCCGCCACCACGGCGGCCGCCACGTCGCCGACATAACAGCGGCTCAGCAGCCAGCTCCCGGTGCCGACCGGGATACGCTTCCGCCCCGCCCGCACCCGGCGCAAAATGAACTCTTCACGTAGCTGCGGGTCATGCTCACCGTAGATGAAGCCCAGGCGGAGCACGACGCCGCCGCGCTCCAGGTAGGCGGGCTCGACGTCCAGCTTCTCGTAGTCGTCGAAGCCACTCATCTTGCCCCGGTAGGGGTACCGGCCGGCCCGCAGCGGCGAGTCCTCGGTGATCGGAACGGGTATGCCGCCCTCGTTGCCGTCCAGCAACTCGAAGGCGCGGTAGACATCGACGCTGGACAGCACCACGACCGGAACGTCCGGCAGGTGCGGCAATACCGCGTCCGCGTCGGCCCGCGACAGCGCCAGCGTGTCCACGACCGCGTCCGGCTGCCATGCCCTGACCTCGGCGGCCAGGCTGGCGAATTCGGCCCGGTCGGCGTGCAGATGCCGGCACTCGGCCAGGTCGGCGGGCTCGGTCTCGCCCCGGTGGACCACCGCCACCTCGTCGCCACGCGCGGCGAACCGCTCGGTGATCGCCCGCCCGATGAACTTCGTGCCACCGATCATCAGAATCCGCATACCGCCTCCTCGCGATGCAGCCCTGGATCAGTCCAGCACGAATTGATGGAGAACCCCTGCCCTTTCCCGGTCCGCTTGACCCGGTTAGCTACGGGCAGAACCGTCGCCCGATTGCCTGGCCGGCTTGCGGTCCAGCTTTTCCACGATCAGCCGGTAGAACTGACGCGGACGGCCGGGCTGTGGGGTGCGGCTCGGCGGAAGGGGCCAGGCCAGGCCCTCGTCCACCAGGGTGCGCAGCAGGCGGCGGGCGGTGCGGGGGGTGACGCCCAGCAGGCGGCCGGCCATTTCGGCGTCTACCACCAGGGCGGCGTCGGCTCCGGCCAGCTTGTCGGCCAGGCGGGAGAGGGTTTCGATGCCCTTGGGCCGGCCATGCTGCGGCGGGAGGGTGGGCTGGCGGGGCGCCGGGACCAGGGCTCTGCCCTCGCGGTCCAGGGCGAACATGCCGGCCCGCTGGCCCGATTGGGAGCGGCCCAGGGCGGCGCGGGCGTGGGCTTCGGCTTCGTGGGCGGTGCGGCCCATGCCCACGCCGACGTCCAGGGCTATGCCCAGGCCGGAACGAGCTCGTTCGGTGAAGGGCGGGACGCGGAAGCCGTCGGTCGCGGGGTACAGGGAACCCCGGGTGGCCGTAACGTGGAAGCAGTGGTCGCCCATGGGGCTGACCGTGGCCTGGATACGCTGGGCTTCCTGGACGAGGAACCTGTGCACCGTGAGCCGCAGTTCTTCGCGCGACTGCCGGGGGGCCGAACGGCGCTGGGTGTCGCGGAGGGTTGGGACTTCCACGACCACGACGGCCAGCTGGGCTTCCTCCAGTCTGCGCTGGCTGCCCAGCAGCGTGGCGGTGCGCAGGCCGGACCGGATGGCGCTGTTGGTGGGCTTGACCGTGATCGCCGGGACGCCTGCGGCCCCCAGGCGCTCGGCTACGGAGTTCAGGCAGGTGAAGGCCAGGGTGATCTCGCCCCGGCGCCAGAGGCGTTCGTGGAAGGCGGCCAGGGTGGCCGCGCTGCCGATGTCTTCGCGGATGTGCACGTGTTGCGCGGGAAGGCCAAACTCGGCGTAGGCGTCTTCGATGTCGGCCCGGCTGAGCACGTCCACGCTGACCTTTCCAAGGTCGTAGCTGTCAGCCTGAATGGCCCGCAGCAGAGCGCCGTACAGGGCGCTGCCGTTCAGGGGGACGCAGGTGGCCGGACCGGCCAGCACCCCGGCCTTGCGGGCATACTCCTGTGGGACGGGGCTGGCGAACAGGCAGACGTCCACCACCGGGCCCAGGCGCAGGACCTTGTCCGCGGCCTCCTGCTCGTCGCGGTAGGCAGCGGCGACCAGGCGCCGGGCGATGCCGCCGCCCGGGCCGGCCTGGCCCGCGTTGCCCGGGCCGGAGCCCGGGGCCGTCGCGGCGCCGGCGGGCGGCGTGCCGGACAGCATGATCCGCTCTACCAGCTCGTGTGGTCCGACGACTCCGATGGCGAGGTCTCCGCTGGACTGCCGTTGCATGATCATCCCCCGCTGCCCGGCGGCACAGCGGACGGTCCGCGGGATCGTCCCCCCAGGATGGGCAGCGTGGGCCATGGTGGAGTTGGCCGCAGGTCACCGGGCTTGGAGGGGTGCGTGGCGGTGGGTTGTCCTGCTGGGGTGGGCGGCGTGGGCCATGGTGAAGCTGGCCGCAGGTCAGCGAGCATGGAAGGGCGCCTCGGGATGCGCTGCGCGCCGGGCACTTTAACCGTTCCCCCGTCCGGGGTTGCGATCTTCTCCCGAGCGCACAATGTCCGGCCCATCTACGCGGAGCGACTGCCCGATTCTACATTCTGTGACCCTGATGCTTATTCAAAACGGCCATCCAAGATCACCTGTGCCGAGATTGCTGTGCCGCCTGTCACCTTCCGGCAGGCTTGTATAAGTATTCCCCAAGGAAGATCAAAAAGCAGAGCTCTCGCCAGGTTTGCCAGACCGACGTCCGATGTTTTGGTTCCTGCCGGCTTGCCCGGCCGGACGCCGGCCGCCGTACTGAGACAGGGTCCTACGGGGGATGCCGCAGCCGGCGGCGCTCCACCGGTAAGTTCGCGTTCTCCACCGTGATCTGTGCGCCGAGCGCGGTCAGCCTGGCCGCGATCGCCGCGTGGCCCCGGTCGATCAGGTAGCCGGGGGCGACCACGGTCTCGCCGTCGGCGGCCAGCCCGGCCAGGATGAGCGCCACGCCGGAGCGCAGGTCGTGCGCCACGACCTCGGTCCCCTTGAGCGTGCACGGACCGTGCACGATGACCGCCCCGTTGTCCACCTCGATCTTGGCACCCATCTTGCTGAGCTCGCCGACGAGCTGGTAGCGGCCGTCGAAGATGGTCTCGCGGATGTAGCTGGTGCCATCGGCCAGGCAGCTCAGTGCCATGATCGGCGACTGCAGGTCGGTGGCGAAGCCGGGGTACGGGCTGGTGATCACGTTGATCGGGCGGAGCGGGTGCGCCTGGCGGACCTGCAGCACGGCGCCGTGGGTGGCGAACTCGACGCCCATCTGCTCCAGCTTCCAGCGGAACACGCCGAAGTGCTCAAGCGACCCGCCGACCAGGCTCAGCTCGCCGCCGGTGATGGCCGCTGCCATGGCGAACACGCCGGCGTCGATCCGGTCGGGCATGACCGTGTGCTCCACGGCCGCCAGCTCGCTGACTCCCTCAACCGTAACGAAGCCGGTGCCGCCGCCGCTGATCTTGGCGCCCATCTTGGTGAGGAACGCGATCACGTCGAGCACCTCGGGCTCCAGCGCCGTATTGTCTATCACGGTGGTGCCCGGGGCCAGCGAGGCCGCCATGATCAGGTTCTCGGTGCCGGTGTGCGAGGGGGTGTCCAGGTACAGGTGGGCGCCGCGCAGCTGCCCGGCCTGAATGTGGATCATGTTCTCGCCCTCGGTCACGGTGGCGCCGAGCCGGGCGAAGCCGCGGTAGTGGAAGTCGAGGCTCCGGCTGCCCAGGTTGCAGCCGCCGATGCCTTCGATGATCGCCTCACCCAGCCGGTGCAGCAGGGCCGGCACGAACAGCACCGACCCGCGGAACCTGCGGGCGATCTCGGCGGGCAGCACGGGGCTGGTGAGCCGGGATGCGTCAACCACCAGGATGCGCTCTGCCTCGTGGAACTCGACCAGGGCGCCGACCGCCTGGGCCAGCTCCACCGCACGGCGGACGTCCTCGATGACCGGCACGTTCCGCAGTACAGTCCGCCCCTTGGATGCGAGCAGCGATGCCGCGATCATCTTGAGCGCGGCATTCTTGGCGCCTTGGATGAAGACGGTGCCCTCCAGCGGGGCACCCCCTCGCACGCGGTAGCGGGTCTCGGAACCCATGGTCATCTCGTTGCAACTCCTGTCCGGGGAGGTCTGTGGCGTCTTGTGCCTATTCAGATATCCGCGTTCTTCAACGGACTCGCTGCCCCGGCCGGGCAAAGCCCGGCATCGGGGGGTTCCGGGGGGTCGCCCCCCGGATAAGTACTGCGGACTGCGGCGAAGCTGTCCGAAGGACAGCGAGCATGGCTATCCGTCCCGGCCGCGAAGCGGGGCCGCAGCCGCGGAACCTGACCCAGTATTCCATCGTGAGCCGCCTCCGGCTGACACCTCGGCCGATCCGGCCAGCCGTGCGGCGCGGTCAGCTGAGTTCCTCCAGGCGCTTGAACACTTCCCCGAGCCGTTCAATGTAATGCTCTGGCCTGCACACATCGTCCAGGCGCTGCTCGTCGAGCTGCTGACCGTGTGCGGTCGCCCGGGCGCGGAGCGTGTCGCGAAGTGGGGTCCCTGTGTCCCAGGTCTCCATCGCGGCCTCCTGGACCAGCGCGTAGGCGTCCTCCCGGCTCAGCCCCGCGCTGACCAGCTCCAACAGTACGGCCGAGGTGTACATGAGCCCGCCGGTGGCGTCGAGGTTGGCCCGCATCCGGGCCGCGTCCACGACCAGGCCCTCGATCAGTCCGGTGGTCAGTGCGAGCAGGTAGCCGGTGGCGATGGAGGCGTCGGGCAGTGCCACCCGTTCCACGCTCGAATGTGAGATATCCCGCTCGTGCCACAGCGGCACGCCCTCCATAACGGGAGTGACCTGGGCACGGACCAGCCGGGCGAGTCCGCAGATCCGTTCGGCCCGGATCGGGTTCTTCTTGTGCGGCATGGCCGACGAGCCCTTCTGGCCCGCCCGGAACGGCTCGGCCAGCTCGCGCACCTCGGTCCGCTGCCCATGCCTTATCTCCAGGGCGACCGCCTCGCAGACCGAGGCGGTGAGCGCGAGCACGCTCACCCACTCCGAGATCCCGTCGCGGAACACTACCTGGCTGGCCACCGGCGCCGCCCGCAGCCCCAGGGCCGGCATCACCTGGGCCTCTATCTCGGGGTCGATGTTCGAGTAGCTGCCCACCGGCCCGGACAGCTTGCCGACGGCGACCGCGTCCCTGGCCCGGACCAGCCGGTCGCGGCAGCGGGCCATGGCGAACGCGAAGTCCGCGACCCGGTGGCCCCACACGTCCGGCTCGGCATGCACGCCGTGCGTGCGCCCGGCCCTGATCGTGCCACGATGGGCGAGCGCATGATCGCGGAGCGCGCCGGTCAGCGCGGTGGCCCTGGCGATCAGCAGGTCGGTCGCCTCGGTGAGCTGGACGGCGAGCGCGGTGTCGAGCAGGTCGGACGAGGTCATGCCGTAGTGCACGTAGGCGGCCGCCTCGCGGGGGACGGTGTTGTCCGCCCAGGCTGTGAGGAAGGCGATCACGTCGTGGTCGGTCACCGCCTCGGCGGCGGCGACGGCTTCTGGTGTGGGTGGCGCTGCCTGCCGGACCGGCTCTACCGACTCGGCTGGGACCGTGCCGGCCCGGGCATGCGCCTCCAGCACGAGTGTCTCCACCCGGCACCAGAGCTCGTACTTGTGCTCTTCGCTCCAGACCCGGCCCATCTCGGGCAGCGTGTAGCGGCCGATCATGCGTTTCGTCCTCCCGGGTCAGCCGCGGCGCGGGCGGCGATGTCGCGGCGGTACCAGGCGCCGCGCATGTGGACGGTTGCGGCGGCCTGGTAGGCCGCGGCGCGGGCGGTTGCCAGGTCGGGGCCGGTGCCTACGGCGTTGAGTACGCGCCCGCCGGTGGAGATGAGGCGGCCGGCCTTGTCCCTCGAGGTGCCGGCGTGGAGCACGTAGTTCGAGTAAGTCCTGGGTTCGGGAATTTCGATGGTGTCGCCGGTGGACGGGTTTGCTGGGTAGCCCTCGGCGGCGATCACCACCGTTACCGCGGCACCGGCGAGCCAGCGGACCGGTGGAGCGCCGGCCAGTGAGCCGGTTGCGGCGGCGTGCAGGAGGGCGGCCAGCGGGGTTTGCAGGCGGTCGAGGATGACCTGGGTTTCCGGGTCGCCGAAGCGGGCGTTGAACTCCACGACCCTGGGGCCGCGGACGGTGAGGGCGAGGCCGGCGTAGAGGAGGCCGCGGTAGGGGCTGCCGCGGCGGGCGAGCTCGGTCAGGGCGGGGGTGATCACCGTGTCCGTGATCTCGGCGGTGCGGCTGCCGGGCAGCCAGGGCAGGGGAGTGTAGGCGCCCATGCCGCCGGTGTTCGGCCCCTGGTCGTTGTCGTGGGCACGCTTGAAATCCTGGGCGGGGAGCAGCGGGACGGCGGTGGTGCCGTCGCAGATCGCGAACAGGGACAGCTCGGGGCCGTCCAGGTATTCCTCGATGACGACAGTGGCACAGTGCCCGGCGTGCCGGAGGGCGGCCTGGCGGTCGGTGGTGACCAGCACGCCCTTGCCGCCGGCCAGGCCGTCGTCCTTGACCACGTAGGGCGGGCCGAATTCGTCCAGGGCGGCGGCGGCCTGGACCGGGTTCTCGCAGCGGCGGGCGGCAGCGGTGGGGATCCGGGCCGCCGCCATCACGTCCTTGGCGAAGGACTTGGAGCCTTCGATCATGGCCGCCGCCGCGGTGGGCCCGAAGCAGGGAATGCCCTTGGCGGTCAGGGCGTCCGCCGCGCCGGCCACCAGGGGCGCCTCGGGGCCGACGATGACCAGGTCGGCGGCCAGCCTGGCGGCCAGGGCGGTGATCGCGGCCGGGTCGGCGGGGGCCACCGGGTGCAGCTCGGCAAGACCGCCGATGCCGGCGTTGCCCGGAGCGGCATGAAGGCTCGTGACCTGGGAATCTCTGGCCAGGGCCCGGGCCAGAGCGTGCTCACGGCCGCCGGACCCGATGACGAGGACTCGCACGGCCGCGAGCCTACCCGCGACCGGCCTGCCGCGTGGCCGGGCGCTGGGACGGCGGAGCATCGCCCCAAAGGCTGGCCGGCAGCGCCGCCGGCCGGTCGATCTTGCTGGTCGTGGGCAGCGCCGGGTACCCGGGGCTGGTCGTGGGCAGCGCCGAGTACCCGGGGTCAGGTTAGCGGGCGGAGCTGGAGGGTCTGGTCGCGGCGGGGGCCGACGCCGATGGCGGCCACCGGGGCACCGGCCATGTCCTCCAGGGTCTTGACGTAGGCCTGGGCGTTGCGCGGCAGCTCGGCGAACTCCCTGGCGGTCGTGATGTCCTCCCACCAGCCGTCCAGGTACTCATAGACCGGCCGGGCATGGTGGAACTCGGTCTGGGTCATCGGGATGTCGTCGTGCCGGGTGCCGTCGATGTCATAGGCGACGCAGACGGGCACCTTCTCCAGGCCGGACAGCACGTCCAGCTTGGTGATGAAGAAGTCGGTGATGCCGTTCACCCGGGTCGCGTACCGGGCGATCACCGCGTCGAACCAGCCGGTGCGGCGTGGCCGCCCGGTGGTGACCCCGAACTCCATCCCGGTCTTGCGCAGCCACTCGCCCTGGGCGTCGGTCAGCTCCGTGGGGAAGGGCCCGGCGCCCACCCGGGTGGTGTATGCCTTGAGGATCCCGACCACCTTGGTGATCCTGGTCGGGCCGATGCTGGCACCCGCGCAGGCGCCACCGGCGGTCGGCGAGGACGAAGTGACGAACGGGTAGGTCCCGTGGTCCACGTCCAGCAAGGTGGCCTGAGCGCCTTCCAGAAGCACCGTGCTGCCCTGGTCGAGCGCCTTATTGAGAACGAGCCCGGTGTCGGCGGTGTAGGGGCGCAGCCGCTGGCCGTAGGCCATGTATTCCGCGGCCACCGCCTCGGCGTCGATGGCCCGGCGGTTGTAGACCTTGGCCAGCACCTGGTTCTTCTCACGCAGCACGAGGTCGAGCTTCTGCCACAGGATGCCCGGGTCGAACAGGTCCTGGACGCGGATGCCCATTCGGGCGACCTTGTCGCCGTAGGTCGGCCCGATGCCGCGGCCGGTGGTGCCGATCCTGGCATCGCCCAGGTAGCGTTCGGTCACCTTGTCCAGCGCCCGGTGGTGCGGCATGATCAGGTGCGCATTGGCCGAGATCAGCAGGCGTTCGCAGGAGATCCCCCGCTCCTGCAGCCCGTCGATTTCCTCGAACAGGACCTTGGGGTCGATCACCACGCCGTTGCCGATGACGGGGACCACCAGGGGCGAGAGCACGCCGGACGGCAACAGGTGCAGTGCGTAGCTTTCCTCGCCGATGACCACCGTGTGGCCGGCGTTGTTCCCGCCCTGGTAGCGGACCACATAGTCGACCTGGTCGCCGAGCAGATCGGTTGCTTTGCCCTTGCCTTCGTCGCCCCACTGGGCGCCCACGAGCACGATGGCCGGCATCGGGCGGTCCCTATCCGCCGAGCGCGTCGGCGGCCTCGGCGCTGCTGTCGCGCAGGAAGCCGGCACACCGCTCGGCCTCGTCGTCCTCGCCGATGGCCGCGGCCGCCTTGCCCAGCATGTGCAGCGACCGCAGGAAGCCACGGTTCGGCTCGTGCTCCCAGGGGACCGGTCCGTGGCCACGCCACCCGGACCGGCGGAGCTGATCGAGGCCGCGGTGGTAGCCGGTGCGCGCGTAGGCGTAAGCCTGGACGACCTCGCCGTTGGCGAAGGCCCGCTCGGCCAGCGCCGCCCAGGCGGCCGAGTGCTCGGGGAAGCGGGCCGCGACCTGGGTGGGGTCCGTCCCGCCCGTCAGCAGCCCGTCCGCCTCGTCGTTGCCGGTCAGGAAGGTCGCCGGTGGCCCGGCGAACAGGTTCTGGTGTTCCATCGGCCCGGCTCTCAGCTCTCTGTTTTCATCTCTGGGTTTTTATCTCTGGGCTTTCATCTTCGGGGCTCTCATCGCAGGCGCTGGCCGGCGGACAGCAGGTCTTCACAGGCCTGCTTCACCCGGTCGGACATGGAAGCCTCGGCGGCCTTGCCCCAGGAGCGCGGGTCGTAGACCTTCTTGCTGCCCACGTCGCCGTCCACCTTGAGCACGCCGTCGTAGTTGGTGAACATGTGCCCGGCGACCGGCCTGGTGAAGGCGTACTGCATGTCGGTGTCCACGTTCATCTTGACGACCCCGTAGGAGATCGCCTCGTGGATCTCGCTGAGCGCGGAGCCGGATCCGCCGTGGAACACCAGGTCGAACGGCTTTTCCTTGCCGTACTTGGCGCCGGCCGCGGCCTGGATGTCGTTCAGTACCGAGGGCCGCAGCTTCACGTGGCCCGGCTTGTACACGCCGTGCACGTTGCCGAACGTCGCGGCCAGGATGTAGCGGCCACGCTCGCCCAGGCCGAGGGCCTCGGCCGTGGCCAGGGCGTCGTCCGGGGTGCTGTACAGCTTCTCGTTGATCTCGCCGACGATGCCGTCCTCTTCTCCGCCGACGACTCCGATCTCCAGCTCCATCACGGTGTGGGCCTTGGCGCACGCGTCCAGCAACTCGGAGGCGATCCGCAGGTTCTCATCCAGCGGCACGGCGGAGCCATCCCACATGTGCGACTGGAACAGCGGTTCCTCGCCCCGGGCGACCCGCTCCTGGGACAGCGTGACCAGCGGCCGCATGAAACCGTCCAGCTTGTCCTTGGGGCAGTGGTCGGTGTGCAGCGCCACCTGCACCGGGTATCTGGCCGCGACGACGTGGGCGAACTCGGCCAGCGCCACCGAGCCGGTGACCATGTCCTTGACGCCCTGCCCGGAGAGGTACTCGGCGCCTCCGGTGGAGACCTGGATGATGCCGTCGCTGTCGGCGTCGGCGAGCCCGCGCAGCGCGGCGTTCAGCGTCTGGCTCGAGGTGACGTTGATCGCCGGATAGGCGAAGCCGTGCTCCTTGGCACGGTCAAGCATCTGCGCGTAGACCTCTGGGGTCGCGATAGGCATGGCAGCCGCTCCCTGTCGTCGGTATTTCCGTGCTCAATTCAAGTTCGCATTATTCAAAACAGCGCCTGGTGGCTGTGCCTGTGACCTGCCCGCTCACCCGCGCAGACTCTCCTGGCCTGCACTCGCGATGCGGTCTGACCAACGCTCACGGCCCAAGTATTCCCGAACGGGCGCCGGGGCGGGCCTGAGCACTACTACCCGGAGTGCCGCACGAGACACTCTACTTATTCAGAAGCTCGGGTCCGTCAAAGCACGCTTCGGTGCTGTGGTTGCCACCTGCACTCGGACAGCCCCGGGGGCCGCCTCGCTGGCCGGTTTCGAATAACCCTCACTGACCCAGGCCGAAGTCGGTCAGGTCGTAGGCGGCGTGGTAGGGCAGGCCCGCCTCGCGCACCCGCTCCCTGGCGCCCCGGTCGACGACCACGGCCACGCCGACCACCTCGGCGCCGGCTTCGCGCAGCGCGGCCACGGCGGACAGCACCGAGTTGCCCGTCGTCGAGGTGTCCTCGACGGCGAGCACCCGGCGCCCGGCGACGTCCGGCCCTTCGATTCGGCGCCGGGTGCCGTGTTCTTTGCCGGCCTTGCGGACCACGAACGCGTCCAGTGGCCGCTGCCGTGCGGCGGCGGCGTGCAACATCGCGGTGGCCACCGGGTCGGCGCCCAGCGTGAGGCCGCCCACGGCGTCGTAAGCCAGGTCCGCAGTCACGTCCAGCATCACCCGGCCCGCCAGCGGCCCGCCACGGCCGCTGAGCAGAACCCGCCGCAGGTCGATGTACCAGCTTGCCCGCTGGCCCGACGACAGCACGAAGTCGCCGTGCACGATCCCGTGCTTCCTTATCTCTTCGAGCAGTTCCTCGCGATCAGCCACGGAAGCCGAGCTTAGGCCACTGGGCCGGATGCGACCCCTGAGCAAGTCCAAGGCGGTCGATCCGGAGTTCGTCCGCCATCTGAGGGTGTCGATCCGGGTTTCGTCCGCCACCTGGGGGTGTCGATCCGGGGGGCGTCCGCCTTGCCTGGGCTGGTTGCCGTGGTGGTCGATCCGGGGTTCGTCCGCCATCTGATGGTGTCGGTCCGGGGTTCGTCCGCCTTGGCAGGGATGGGGTGGGTGGTTTGCTTGGGCTGGTTGCCAGGGTGGTCGATCCGGGGTTCGTCCGCCATCTGAGGGGGTCGATCCGGGGGTCGTCCGCCTTGGGGGCAGGTCCGGGAAAACGGGGCTACTGCCCAGTATGTGGGCCGCCGGCGCCGGGCCCGGTGGTGGATACCGGATGGTCAGCGCGGACAGCGTCAGCAGCACGCAGGTGCTCGGCTATCCCGTCTACCAGGCCTATGCGAACGTGACCGCCATGGTCGCGGCCGACGGGAGCGGCATCTGGCAGGCGCAGGTCCCGTCCTGGGACGATCACGCCGCGGACACCGGCTGGAGCCTCGTCATCGTCGCCCAGGATCCCGCCGCCCCGGCGGGGGAGGCCGTGGTGGTGGACGGCGCGCACGTCGTCAGCGACGCGGCTCCCTCGTTCACCGTCCCGCTGAACGGCCTGCTCCCGGCCGGTGCCAGCGCCGGAATCCAGCTCACCACCTGGAAGGGCTTCGGATACGGCGAGGACCCGGCGCTCGCGTCCCGCCGCGAGACACTGACCGCGAACCCGGCTGTCGATCTGACCGCGAACCCGGCTGTCGATCTGACCGCGAACGGCGAGTCTTACCTGGTGGGCGTGGTCGCGGCCACCACCTCGGCGGACACCACGATGCTCGGCCCCTGTCCCGAGGTCACCTGGCCGGGAGCGCGGTGGTGGCACCACTGGCTGACCGGCCTGGGCGTGACCATCGGCTGGCCGCTCGGCGGGTGCGACGATCTCGGGTCCGGGCCGCAGCTCAGTCATCCACGGGGTGAGCACCCGCACGGCTCCCCGGGCACACCGCACGGCTCACCGGGCACACCGCACGGCTCACCGGGAACCCCGCACGGCTCCCCTGGGACCAGCGGTCACCAGCCGGGCGGCGGCGGCCAGCCGCCGGGTTCCTGCGGTACCGGACAGCACCGGGGAGCGAGCGGGCAGCCAGGCCACCATCCCAAGGGCTGCGGCCGGCCGGGCTCACAGACCGGCCAGAATCTTCCGCTCCCGGGCCAGGTCAAGCCCGATCCCTGCCCGGTGTGCGAGCTCACCCGCTGGCTTGGCCTTGGCGGCTGACTCGCTGCACAGCCAGCCCCAGGTGTCCCGGACCGTGCTGGCCAGCGGCCGGTATCGCATCCCGGCGAGCTGGGCTCGATCACCCGAGGCTGCCCAGGTGCCGGCCAGATCCGGGATGTCGGGGACCCACAGCGGAAGCTCGGTGTAGGGCTCGACACCCGCGGCGAGCAGCACGTCGTCCGGCGTCCAGACCAGCTCGGCAGGCGCCTCAGCGCGCGCGCTCACCGCGTCGAGACAGGCGGTCAGCAGGTCGCCGAACGTGCAGCCGAGCGGCCCGGGAACGTTCACGACCCCGGCGATCTTGCGGCGGATGCTGTCCACCAGCCACGCCGCCAGGTCGCGGGCGTCGGTCAGCCGGACCGGCCGGTCCGGCCGGCCAGGGGCGAGCACCCGGCCGCCCTGGGCCAGCCTGGCCAGCCACCAGGGCAGCCTGCCCACGTCGTCGTGCGGTCCGGCGATCACGCCAGGGCGGACGATCAGGTGCCGGCCTGGAAAGGCGTCCGCCACGGCGCGTTCGGATCCGGCCTTGAGCGGGCCGTAGCCCAGCGTCTCCTGGCTGCCCTCGGCGGTGGGAGGGCAGCCGAAAACGGGGGATTCCTCGGTCACCGGCTCGCGTGGGCGGCCGGTGTACACCGACAAGCTGGATACGTAGGTGTAGTGACCGGCGTGGCCGGCCAGCAGCCTGGCGGACGCGTTCACGTGTGCCGGGGCGATCGTCGAGGTGTCGATCACCGCGTCCCAGTCCCTGGCGGACAGGGCGGTCAGATCTCCCGGTCTGGTCCGGTCTCCGTGCAACGACTGCGCGCCGGGTCTCGGCTCACCGTGCTGTCCTCTGG
Organism: Streptosporangiaceae bacterium; assembly: GCA_035308365.1. Classification (GTDB taxonomy): domain Bacteria; phylum Actinomycetota; class Actinomycetes; order Streptosporangiales; family Streptosporangiaceae; genus PALSA-505. The sequence continues at coordinate 29,208 of DATGGU010000034.1, read as the reverse complement.
TGAAGGTCGTCACGTCGTGACCACGGGAGACTGCCTGATCAACGATGGCTCGCCCGACGAACCCGGTCCCCCCCAGCACGAGAATCCGCATGACGCGACATTCTGCCGATCCTTGTCGAATTCGCGGAACGGCTTACGCCATGAGCGGACTTGAATACTCTGTGGAGAGCGCCCGTGGGTCGCATCTACCCGCGCGGGCGGGCTGGGCACTGGAGAAGTCTCGCATCGAAGAAGGACGGTGTCGGGTGGACCGCTGCGCGCTGTTCGTGGACGCCGGCTACGTGCTTACCGATGGTGCGATGGCCGCCCGGGAGACCGATCACAGGGAATCCGTCTCCTGGGACTATGCCGGGCTACTGCAGTTCTTCGCAGGTGTGGCCACCGACCGTACGGGCCTGCAACTGCTGCGGTGCTACTGGTATGAGGCTACCGCCGATGGGCGCCGGACCCCTGAGCACGACACGCTGGCAGATCTTCCCGGCCTGCTGCTGCGGCTCGGCCGGATGCGGCCGGGCAAGCGGGAAGGCGTGGAGACCGAGATCCACCGCGATCTCACCACCCTGGCCCGCAACCGGGCCGTCAGCGACGTGCTGCTTGTCAGCGCCGAGGAAGACCTCGCGCCGGTCATCGCGGACGTGCAGGACCTCGGGCTGCGGGTGATCCTGGTCCACATCTCGGTGGACGGGAACTGGACGGTCTCCCGCTCGCTCCGGCAGCAGTGTGACGACATCGTCGAGATCAACGGGGCACAGTTGCGCCCGTTCGCGGAGCTGGCCAGCGGTGGCGAGCCCGCCCGGTACGGCGAGCAGTACGCGGCCGTCTACGGTGGCAGGCAGATGTCGAACGGGCACGCCGCGAACGTCGGCCCCGGCGGCCACCAGTTGGTCACGCCAGCCTCGGCCGGATCGCATCCGGCCCCGCCGGCGATCTACACGGCCCCGGTTGTCGCCGAGTATCAGCCCCCCGCCCCGCCGCAGCTTCCCGGGCGCCAGCCGCAACCCGAGCCGAGCCCGGTCGTAGACGGTGCCCAGGCCCCGGCCGAGCCCAAGCCGCGCGGCCTGCACGAGAGTCCGGCCGCGCCGGCCACCCAGGGTCCGCCGCCGGTTACCCCGGGCCCGCAACCACTGCTGGGACAGCCAGGACAACCGGCGCAGATCCAGCAGCCGCAGCCACAGCTTCAGCCTGGACAGTCGCTGCCCGGCCAGCCGCAGCCGCTGCCATCCCAGCCGTTGCCAGGTCAGCCGCTCTATCCGCCGCTGAGCCCGGCATCGTTCCGCGAGCCGGCCTCCCCCCCGCAGCCGCCCGCCGCGCCGGAGGCTCCGGCGGCGCAGGCCTCCCCACCCGCGCCGCCGTCGTCGCTGCCATCTCCCGCGACCGGTCAGCGGGCCGCCCCGCAGTCCCCCTACGAGCCGTCCAGCCAGGGGGCCTTCGCCGACGCGGCGAACATGTCGTTCCCGCCCGCTCCGGCCGAGCAGTTCAGCAGCGCGCCCACCGGCCTGCCCACCCGGCGCAGCAGCCAGAACCAGGCACAGGGACAAACCTCACCGGCGACCGGCCCCCAGGTGCAGCCCGCGCCGTTGCCATCGCGCCCACCGCAGGCGGCCCGCGGCCCGGCCCAGCGGCCGGTGCCCCCCGCGGCCGCGAGCTACGTGCCGCAGCAGGCGCCCTACAGCCCGGCGCCCGCACCCACACAGCCCGCCGCTCCCGCTTCCACGGCGACCTCGGTCACCGATACCGTTCAGGCCGCCCATGCCGAAGGCTTCGAGTTCGGTGAATCGGTCGCACGCGACGCCCCGGCGCTCTGGCTCGAAGCCGTGCTGGCCAGGAAGCCGCGGATGCCGACGGATCTGGAGGCGCGCCTGCTGCAGGGCTCGGCTCTGCCGATCGACTCCCTGCTGCACGACGAGGTAAGGCACGCGCTCCGCCAGGGCTTCTGGGACGCCCTCGAACGTTCCCGCAGATAGACGGTGGGCGAGGCGAGGCGGCTAACCCTGCTCACTGGCCTGCGGCCAGTTTCGCCGTTGCCCGCGATATTTCCCGGGGGGCCGAGCCCCCCGGGCCCCCACGCTGGTGGCTGGGGTGGTGATTCCGCGCTGGGGCTGGGTGATTCCGTTCTGGTGGCTGGGGTGGGTGATTCTGGGCCGGTGGCTGGGCGTGGGCGGTTCCGGGCCGGTGGCTGGGGTAGGGGGGAGTGATTCCGTGCTGGGGGCTGGGTGATTCGGTTCCGGTGGCTGGGGTGGGTGATTCGTTCCGGGCTGGTGGCCTCGGGTGGGTGATTGCGTGCTGGGGGCTGGGCGTGGGCGGTTCCGGTGGCTGGGGTGGGGGATTCGGTTCCGGGCTGGTGGCCTCGGGTGGGTGATTGCGTGCTGGTGGCTGGGCGTGGGCGGTTCCGGGCTGGGGCTGAGGTGGGTGATTGCGTGCTGGGGGCTGGGCGCGGCGGTTCCGGTCCGTGAAGATTGAGTGACACTTCCTGCCCATTAGCCGGCATTAGACAAGCCTGGAAGGGTACTTTCGCACCGTGGTCATGCTGTCGCGCGAGGAGTTTGACGCCCTCGAATTCGGTGCTGCCCGGACCGGCGACCACCGGACCGCCGCCGTCCGGATGAGTGAACTGGCCGATGCCTGCAGTCAGCCAAGCGAGCTGACCCGCGGCGAGGCCTACCTTCGGGCGGGCGAGCAATGGCTGCTCGCCGACGACCCGCAAGCCGCCGCCGACGGGTTCCGCAGAGCCCTGGCCGACGACGGCGGTTCGCTGATGGACGCGCGGGTCTCACTGGCCAGGGCGCTTTTCCAGCTTGGCGACACCGGCGAGGCGCGCGAGCTGATCAGCACGCTGGAAACCGAGGGCCGCAACGATCCCCGGCTCTGCGACCTGGTAGCGGAGCTGCTGGTTGAGCAGTCCGACCTGATCGGCGCGCTCGACTGGGCGAACACCGGGGTTGAGCTGTGCCTGGGCGTGGAGCCCGGCGGCCTGATGAACGGCCAAGACGCCTGCGCGCCGCCGTCCGTCCCGCCGGGGGCCGACAAGACCGAGCTGCGCCTGCTGCTGAGCCTGCGTTACCGGATCCGCAACGACATGGGCCTGGCCGAGGACGGCTACGACAAGCTCCTTGACGAGCTGTAAAACCGGCCCCGGCCAGAACCGGACCCTTAGACCCGGGCGGCCACCGCGTGGACCGTGAGCTGGTCGGCGCCCTCGTCCAGGTCCACCTCGACCGTGTCGCCGTCGGCGATCTCGCCGGCCAGCAGGGCCCGGGCGAGCTGGTCGCCGATGGCTGACTGCACCAGCCTGCGCAGCGGCCGCGCGCCGAACTGCGGATCGAAGCCGGTCAGCGCCAGCCACTCCCGGGCCGCTTGGGTCACCGTGAGCGTGAGCCGCCGGTCGGCGAGGCGCTTGGCCAGCCGGTCCACCTGCAGGTCGACGATCCGGCTGAGCTCGTCCGTGGACAGCGAATCGAAGATCATGATGTCGTCGAGCCGATTGAGGAACTCGGGCTTGAACGTGGCACGGACCACGGACATGACCGCGTCCTTGCGCGCGCTCTCGTCCAGGGCCTGGTCCGAGATGAACTGCGAGCCCAGGTTCGACGTCATGATCAGGATGCTGTTGCGGAAGTCGACGGTCCGGCCCTGGCCATCGGTGAGCCTGCCGTCGTCGAGCACCTGCAGCAGCACGTCGAAGACCTCCGGGTGCGCCTTCTCGACCTCGTCGAGCAGCACGACCGTGTAGGGCCTGCGGCGGACCGCCTCGGTGAGCTGGCCACCTTCTTCGTAGCCGATGTAACCGGGTGGCGCACCGACCAGCCTGGCCACGGAGTGCTTCTCACCGTATTCGCTCATGTCGATGCGGACCATGGCCCGCTCGTCGTCGAAGAGGAACTCGGCCAGAGCCTTGGCCAGCTCGGTCTTGCCGACGCCGGTCGGGCCGAGGAACAGGAACGAGCCATCCGGCCGGTCGGGGTCGGCGACGCCCGCACGCGCCCGGCGCACCGCGTCGGACACCGCGCGCACGGCGTCGGCCTGGCCGATCAGGCGCTTGCCCAGCTCTTCCTCCATGCGCAGCAGCTTGCCGGTTTCACCTTCCAGCAGGCGGCCCGCCGGGATGCCGGTCCAGGACGAGACCACATCGGCCACATCGTCCGGGCCGACCTCCTCCTTGACCATGGGCGCGCCGTCGCCGGCGACGGCATCGGCCCCGGGATTGGCCGCCACCTGGGCCAGTTCGCGTTCGAGCGTGGGGATCTCGCCGTACATCAGCCTGGACGCGGTCTCGAGTTCGCCGTCCCGCTGGGCGCGCTCGACCTGGGTCCGCAGATCGTCGATGCGCTTCTTCAGCTCGCCGACCCGGTTGAGGCCGGCCTTCTCCCGGTCCCACCTGGCGATCAGGGCGGTGAGCTGCTCCTGCCGGTCGGCCAGGTCACGCCGGAGCCGTTCCAGCCGCTCCTTGCTGGCGGCGTCGGTCTCCTTGCTGAGCGCCAGCTCTTCCATCTTCATCCGGTCGACCGACCGCTGCAGTTCGTCGATTTCCACCGGGCGTGAGTCGATCTCCATGCGCAGCCGGGACGCGGCCTCATCGACCAGGTCGATCGCCTTGTCCGGCAGGAACCGCGCCGTGATGTAGCGGTCGGACAGCGCTGCCGCCGCGACCAGCGCGGCGTCGGAGATCTGCACCTGGTGGTGCGCCTCGTAGCGGCCCTTGAGCCCACGCAGAATCGCGATCGTGTCCTCCACCGACGGCTCGTCCACGAAGACCTGCTGGAACCGCCGCTCCAGGGCCGGGTCCTTCTCGATCCGCTCCCGGTACTCATCCAGCGTGGTGGCGCCGACCATGCGCAGCTCACCGCGGGCGAGCATCGGCTTGAGCATGTTGCCGGCGTCCATGGCACCCTCGGCGGCGCCGGCCCCGACGACCGTGTGCAGCTCGTCGATGAAGGTGATGACCTGGCCTTCGCTCTGCTTGATCTCGTTCAGCACGGCCTTGAGCCGCTCTTCGAACTCGCCGCGGTACTTCGCCCCGGCCACCATCGCGCTGAGGTCGAGCGCGATCAGGCGCTTGCCGCGCAGTGACTCGGGCACGTCACCGGCCACGACGCGCTGGGCCAGCCCCTCCACGACCGCGGTCTTGCCGACCCCGGGCTCGCCGATAAGGACCGGGTTGTTCTTGGTCCGCCGGGACAGCACCTGGACGACCCGCCGGATCTCGGCGTCGCGGCCGATCACCGGGTCCAGGCCGCCGGACCTGGCGCGCTCGGTCAGGTCGATGCCGTACTTCTCCAGCGCCTGATAGGTGCCCTCGGGATCCTCCGAGGTGACCCGCGCGTGCCCGCGCACCTTCTCGAACGCGTCGAGCAGCGCGCCGGGCCCGGCACCGGCCTGCTTGAGCAGGGTGGCCACGTCGCCGCCGCTGGTCGCCAGGCCCACCAGCAGGTGCTCGGTGGAAACGAACTCATCGCCGAGCTGCCTGGCCTGCTCCGCCGCGGTGTTGATCGAGGCCAGCAGTGGCCGGGAGGTCTCCGGGGCGCTGGCGGTCGCACCGGCCACCCGGGGCAGCCGGCCGAGCAGTTGCTGGGTGCCGCGCAGCACTTCGGCCGGATCCGCGCCGACCGCCCGCAGCAGCGGTGCCGCGGTGCCGTCGGCCTGCTCGATCAGGGCGGCGAGTAGGTGCGGCGGCAGTACCTGTGGGTGGCCGTCCGAGGCCGCCCGCCGGATGGCGGTGGTCAGCGCCTCCTGGCTCTTGCGGGTGAGCTTCTCGTCCATTCTTCCTGCGACTTCTTTCTATGGGCCTGGCGGGTAGCGCCCGCCAGGCCGTGAAAACGCCCTGGGAGGGCGGTTACTTTCCTTGATCCTGCGACGGTGGCTGCACCCAGGCGGTGGGCTGGGCCTGCCGGATGGGCACCAGGTCGGCACCCGTCGCCCGGCTGCGCCGCAACTCGGCCAGCCGGGCAGCGACGGCCCTGGTGGACTCCAGTTCGGTGCGCAGCCGGTCGATCTCCGCGCGCAACTGGGCGGCCACCTGGTGAGCCTGCTCGAGTTCCAGCATCAGGTCCAGGATCCGCTTGATCCCGGACAGGTTCACTCCCTCTTCCTGAGAGAGCCGCTGCACCTGGCGCAGGGCCAGGATGTCACGCATCGAATAACGGCGGCCCCGCCCGGGAGCCCGCCCGGGCGAGACCAGGCCGAGCCGGTCATAGGCGCGCAGCGTCTGCGGATGCAACCCGGATAGCTGGGCAGCCACGGAGATGACATACACCGGCGTGTCGTCAGACATCTGGTCGAACGGCCTGGTCACGTCATCGCCTCCCCTCATCCGGTAAACCCGCGGGTCTTACCGTGCGCATCCGCCTTAGCCCCTGGCCTGCTGGAGCAGTTCGGCGCGCGGGTCCTCGCCCGCGGTCGCATCACGGAACGCCTCCAGCGCGGCGCGGGCCTTGCTGTCCAGCTTCTCCGGGACCGCCACCTCGATGGTGACGAGCATGTCGCCCAGCTTCCCGTCCGAACTGCGGCGGAACCCCTTGCCCCTGGCCCGCAGGATCGTCCCGTTGGCCGTGCCGGGCTTGACCTTGAGAATGAACGGCACACCGTGCAGCATCGGCACCTTGATCTCGGCACCGAGCGCCGCCTCGGCGAACGTCACCGGCACGGTCACCGTCAGGCTGTCCCCGGACCGGCCGAACACCTTGTCCGGTGTGACGTGCACCCGGACGTACAGGTCGCCGGGCGGGCCACCTCGCTCGCCCGGGGCTCCTTTGCCCTTGAGCTTGATCCGCTGGCCGTCGGCCACCCCGGCCGGGATGCGCGCCTGGATGGTCCTGGTGCTCATCGCCCGGCCACTGCCCGAACACACCGGGCAGGGGTCGTCGACCACCATGCCGCGGCCCCGGCAGGTGCGGCACGGCTCGGACAGCGCGAACCCGCCGAGGTTCTTGCTGTCCTGGCCGGTTCCGTCACAGGTCGGGCAGACCCGCGGCACGGTGCCCGCCTTGGCGCCCGTGCCGTGACACGTCTGGCACGGGCCCTCGGCGGGCAGCCGCAGCGAGATGGTGGCGCCGTCGATGGACTGAGCGAACGTGAGCGTGGTCTCCGACTCGATGTCGGCGCCGCGCCGCGGCCGTGGCTGCGTGCCACGGCCGAACACCCCGCCGAGGAGGTCGCCGAGCCGCCCGCCCGTGGTGCTGCCGCTGCCGCCGAACAGGTCGCCCAGGTCGAAGGTGTATCCGCCCTGGCCGCCCTGCCCGCCTGGCATCCGCAGCCCGCTGCCGAACAGGGAGCGTGCCTCGTCGTACTCCTTGCGGCGCTTGTCGTCCGACAGGACGGTGTGCGCCTCGGAGATCTCCTTGAAGCGTTCCTCCGCCGAGGGGTCTCCCTTGTTCGCGTCCGGGTGGTATTTCCTCGCCAGCTTGCGGTAGGACTGCTTGATCTCGTCGGCGGACGCGTTCTTGGAGACGCCGAGGATCTTGTAATAGTCCTTCTCGAGGAAGTCCTTTGTGCTCAACTGGTCCCTCCTCGCCCGCGGTCAGTTTCCGCTGTCCGCAGGCGCCTCGTCTGGCGAAGTGCCGTTGGTCTTCCCGGCATCCGCTTCCGGTGCCTGGTCCTGCGTCCCGGCGGCGTCGCCGCCACCGGGCTCGGCCACTTCAACCCTGGCCGGGCGCAGGATCCGCTCGCCAATCTTGTATCCAGGCTGCAGGATCCGGATGCAGGTAGCCAGGTCCACCTCGTCCGAGAACGAGTGCATCAGGGCCTCGTGCACCACCGGGTCGAAGGGGTCACCCTTCTCCGCGTAGCTCACCAGGCCGAGCTTGGTCACCGCCGACTCCAGCGACTCGGCGACGGACTTGAACCCGCCGGACAGCTCGCCGTGATCCCTGGCCCGGCCGATGTCGTCCAGGACCGGGAGCAGTTCGGTCAGCACGTTGGCGAGCGCCTGCTCACGGACCGCCATCCGGTCCCGCTCCACCCGCTTGCGGTAGTTGGCGTACTCCGCCTGGAGCCGCTGCAGGTCAGCGGTCCGCTCGTCGAGCTGGGCACGCACGTCGTCGAGCTGGGCACGCACGGCGGCCGTCTCGTCCGCGGCGGTTGCCGTCGCGGTGTCACCCTGCCCGGCAGCGGCGTGCCTGCCGGGGCCTGGCTGGCCGGTCACCTTTCCTCCTGCTGTCTGCGAGGTGCCGGACTGGTCAGTGCTGGCCTGGTTGGGCTCCCTGACCAGTCCGGTGGCCGGGTCGATCCGCCTGCGATCTCGGATCACCGGCCCCGCGTTGTCCTCGGATGAGCTCATCAGGCGGCGCCGCCCTCCTCGCCAGCGTGCCTGCCCTCATCGACGATCTCGGCGTCGACGACTTCCTCGTCGGCGGCCGTGTCGCCCTCGGGCGCCGTGCTGCCCGCGCCCGCGCCGGCGTTCGCGGCCTGCGCCTGGGCGTAGATCGCCTGGCCCATCTTCTGGCTGACCTGGGCAGCGTGCTCGCTGGCCGCGCGGATGGCGTCGGTGTCCGTGCCCTCCAGCGTCTTCTTCAGCTCATCGATGGCGGTCTGCACCTCGGACCTGACGTCCTCGGGGATCTTGTCGGTGTTCTCGCCGAGGAACTTCTCGGTCTGGTAGGCCAGGCTCTCGCCCTGGTTACGGACCTCCGCTTCCTCGCGGCGCTTGCGGTCCTCCTCGGCGTACTTCTCCGCGTCGGCCATCATCCGCTCGATGTCTTCCTTGGGCAGGGCCGAGCCACCCGAGATGGTGACCGACTGCTGCTTGCCGGTGCCGAGGTCCTTGGCGGACACGTTGACGATGCCGTTGGCGTCGATGTCGAAGGTGACCTCGATCTGCGGCATACCGCGTGGCGCCGGGGCGATGCCGGCCAGTTCGAAGGTGCCGAGCTTCTTGTTGTAGGCGGCGATCTCACGCTCACCCTGGAAGACCTGGATCAGCACCGACGGCTGGTTGTCGTCCGCGGTGGTGAAGGTCTCCGACCGCTTGGTCGGGATCGTGGTGTTGCGCTCGATGAGCTTGGTGAAGATGCCACCCTTGGTCTCGATGCCCAGCGACAGCGGGGTCACGTCGAGCAGCAGCACGTCCTTGACCTCGCCCTTGAGCACACCGGCCTGCAGGCAGGCGCCAACGGCGACGACCTCGTCCGGGTTGACGCCCTTGTTGGGCTCCTTGCCGCCGGTCAGCTCCTTGACCACGTCCACGACGGCCGGCATCCGGGTGGAGCCGCCGACCAGCACGACGTGGTGGATGTCGCTGATCTTGATTCCGGCGTCCTTGATCACCTGCTGGAACGGGGCCTTGCACCGGTCGAGCAGATCGGAGGTCATCTTCTGGAACTCGGCCCGGGTGAGCTTGGCGTCCAGGTGCAGCGGCCCGCTCTCGGAGTGGGTGATGTAAGGCAGGTTGATCGTGGTCTCGGAGGAACTGGACAGCTCGACCTTGGCCTTCTCCGCGGACTCGCGCAGCCGCTGCAGCGCCATCTTGTCCTTGGACAGGTCGACGCCGTAGCCGTTCTTGAAGTCCTTCACCAGCCAGTCGACGATGCGCTGGTCCCAGTCGTCACCGCCGAGGTGGTTGTCACCACTGGTCGCCTTGACCTCGACCACGCCCTCGCCGACCTCGAGCAGCGAGACGTCGAAGGTGCCGCCGCCCAGGTCGAAGACCAGGATGGTGGCCTCGGACTCCTTGTCCAGGTGGTAGGCCAGCGCCGCGGACGTGGGCTCGTTAATGATCCGGAGCACGTTCAGCCCCGCGATCTGGCCGGCCTCCTTGGTGGCCTGCCGCTGCGCGTCGCTGAAGTAGGCCGGAACGGTGATCACCGCGTCGGTGATCTTCTCACCCAGGTACGCCTCGGCGTCCCTCTTCAGCTTCTGCAGGATGAAGGCGCTGATCTGCTGCGGGGTGAACTTCTTGCCGTCGATGCTGACGGTCCAGTCGGTGCCCATGTGCCGCTTGACCGACCGGATCGTCCGGTCCACGTTGGTCACGGCCTGCCGCTTGGCGACCTCACCGACGAGAACCTCGGCGTTCTTGGCGAATGCGACCACGGACGGAGTAGTCCGGGAGCCCTCCGCGTTGGCGATGACCGTAGGGTCCCCGCCCTCGAGGATGGCGACTACGGAGTTGGTCGTCCCCAGGTCAATCCCTACCGCACGTGCCATGTGTAGTCCCTAGTGTCTGATCGTTGGATAAGTTGAGCCGTTCCGGCGCAAGATTGCCATGCTGCTACCGGCAAGTCAACTGACTTGAGCTCAACACGCTCAACTTTCCTAACGACCGGCGGCCAAGGATGATTCCCGCCCCGGCTTTTTAATCCAGCACAGCCGCACAGCACATCGGCCACCCGGAGCGTCTGAACCAATGGAGACTCCAGCATGGAGGCCGGATGAGGTTCGAGGAATTCGCCGCCGCCGGGCTGCCGTCGGTGCTCAGGTTCGCCGGTGTGCTGACCGGCGACCGCGTGCTCGCCGAGGACCTGGTCCAGAAGGTGCTGCTGCGAACGGCCAGGTGATCGGCACCCCCGGCAGCGCCGGCGTGCGGTTCCCCGTCCCCGGCGCCACCGGCAGGTACACCCTGACCGAGGTGGCCACCCGGCCCGCCGGCACCTGGCCGGTGCTCGGCACCCGGTCCACCGCCACCTGGTCGTTCTTCTCCGGCAAGACCCGGGGAACGGTCGCGCTGCCGCTGCTCACGGTGCGGGTGGGCGGGCCGTTCAGCTCCTCAGGTAGCGTGCGCGGAGACAGGCCTGTCAGGCTGCATTTGATGCAAGTGAACTTCCTTACGGTGCACGCCTGACCAGTCTCACATTGGCGGCGTCCGTCGACGCCGGAAGGACCTGGCGGCCGGTCCATGTGTACCGGGCGGGCCGGAGCTGGCTGGCCCTGCTCACCATCCCGGCAGGCAACGGCTGCGTATCGCTGCGCACCTCGGCCACCGATACCGCCGGGGACCCGGCGGTGGTCACCACGATCCGGGCGTTCGCGGCCGGCCAGAGCGCCAGGGACTAAGTTACTAGCCGGTAGGATACCAAACGCGGCGCACGGTCTTCGGCCGTGCGCCGCGTCGCTGTTACCGGTACCTGCGGGCGTACGCTGACGGATCTAGTGCCCCTGGCGTCATTCAAACCGCATCGCGAGTGCGGGCCTGGAAGACCTGCGCGAGTGCTCGGGCTGGTCAGGACGGCGGTAACAGCGACAGACGATTTGAATGATGCGATTGAATACCGCACAGCACCAACAGGAGGTCGCAGTGGCCCTGCGCATCATCGTCGGCCTGGTCCTGACCGGGGTCGCGTTCGCGATCGCCGGCCGCCGGGTCTGGTGGCTGTTCCGGCTGGCAACCAGCGGCCAGCCAGCCCCCGAACGGCTGGACATGGTCCGTAAAAATATCGGCGGGGATCTGGGGTCGCAGGTCACCGAGGTGTTCGGCCAGCGCAAGCTGCTCAAGTGGTCGGTGCCCGGTATAGCCCACTTCCTGACGTTCTGGGGCTTTATTGTCCTCATTTTGACGATCATCGAGGCGTACGGTGATCTCTTCGACAAGACGTTTGCCATACCAGGCATCGGTCACTGGGCGGCCATCGGCTTCCTCGAGGACCTGTTCGCGGTGGCCGTACTGGCTGGCATAGCTTCGTTCGGAATTATCAGGCTTCGAGCCACCCCGAAGCGGGAAGGCCGCGCTTCCAGATTCGCCGGATCGCACACCGGCGCCGCCTGGGTTGTTCTTTTCATGATCTTTCTGGTGATCGCGACCCTGCTGCTGTATCGCGGCGCGCAGATCAACACCGGCGACTTCCCCTACGCCCACGGCGCGTTCGCATCGCAGATCGCCGGCCACTGGCTGCACCCGCTGGGCGGCGCGGCCAACCGTGGCATCGAGACCGGCGGAATCCTGGGCCAGCTCGCCGTCATCCTGGGCTTTCTCGTGCTCGTCGTGTACTCCAAGCACCTGCACATCGGCATCGCGCCGCTCAACGTGCTGTTCGCCCGGCGGCGCCCTGACGCGCCCCGGGGGACGCCGGGTGGCCTGGGAGCGCTGGAGCCGATGCGGTCCGGCGGCAAGGTGCTCGACTTCGAGGAGGCGGATCCGGACACCGACGTGTTCGGCCTCGGCAAGATCGAGGATTTCACCTGGAAGGGCATCCTCGACATGGCCACCTGCACCGAGTGTGGGCGCTGCCAGTCGCAGTGCCCGGCCTGGGCGACCGGCAAGCCGCTCTCGCCCAAGATGGTCATACTCGACCTGCGCGATCACGCATTCGCCAAGGCCCCGTACATCCTGGCCGCCTCCGACGAGGAACGGGAAAGGCTCCCTGACAGCGTCAAGGCCGAGGCGGAGCGGCCGCTGATCGGCGACGAGGCGGCGGGCGGGGTCATGCATCCCGACGTGATCTGGTCCTGCACCAACTGCGGCGCCTGCGTCGAAGAGTGCCCGGTGGACATCGAGCACATCGACCACATCGCCGGGTTGCGCCGCAACCAGGTGCTGATCGAATCCGCGTTCCCCACCGAAGCCGCCGGGATGCTGAAGAACCTGGAGGCCAAGGGCAACCCGTGGGGGATGGGCGAGAACAAGCGCCTTGACTGGATCAGCGAGCTGGACTTCGAGGTGCCGGTCGTGGACGGTGCGATCGGCGACGACATCGAGTACCTTTTCTGGGTCGGCTGCGCCGGCGCACTGGAGGACCGGGCCAAGAAGACGACCAAGGCCATAGCCCAGCTCCTGCACACCGCCGGGGTCAGGTTCGCCGCGCTCGGCCCGGCCGAGACGTGCACCGGCGACCCGGCCCGGCGGATGGGCAACGAGTTCGTCTACAGCATGCTCGCCCAGCAGAACGTCGAGACCCTCAACGAGGTGGGCGCCCGCAAGATCATCGCAAGCTGCCCGCACTGCTTCAACACGATCGCCAACGAGTACCCCCAGCTCGGCGGCAACTATGCGGTGATCCACCATACCCAGCTCCTGGCCGCACTGGTCGCCGAGGGCAAACTGACTCCCGTCAACCCGGTGGACGAGAAGATCACCTACCACGACCCCTGCTTCCTGGGCCGGCACAACCGGGTCTTCACCCCGCCGCGCGAGATCATGACCCAGGTGCCCGGCGTCCAGCCGGTGGAAATGCACCGTTGCAAGGAACGCGGCTTCTGCTGCGGCGCCGGCGGCGCCCGGATGTGGATGGAAGAGCGGATCGGCAAGCGCATCAACACCGAGCGCATCGAGGAGGCCCTGGCCGCCGACCCGGACACGGTGTCCACCGCCTGCCCCTACTGTCTGGTCATGCTCGGCGACGCGATCAGCGCCAAGAAGAGCAGCGGCGAAGCCAAGGAGACGCTGGAGGTGGTGGACGTGGCCCAGTTGCTCGCCCGCTCGGTCCAGCTCCAGCCCACCGCTGCTGCGGAGCCGTCGGCGGAGCCGGAAACCGAGACGTCCTAGCCGCTGCCCTACCCAGCAACCTCACCTAACCCAGTAACCCAGTAACCCAGTAACCCAGTAACCTCACCCAACCCCCACCACACCCAACCCTCGCCTCACCCAGCAACCCCAGCTCACCCAGCAACCCCCACCACACCCAACCCTCGCCACACCCAGCAACCCCAGCTCACCCAGCAACCCCTACCAAAGGTTCTTGTTCGAATCCGTAACTCCACGGGGGCCTTCGTGTCCAGTCAGGGTTTACGCGCTGCGGGGTCTGGTGGTCGCGGAGGGCTGCGGGGTCTGGTGGTCGCGGAGGGGGAGCCAGACGCGGACCCGGGTGCCATGGCCGGGGACCGACTCCAGGGTGGCCTGGCCGCCGTGGGCCCGGGCGATGGCCTGGACGATGGACAGGCCCAGGCCGCTGCCGGTCTTGTCGCCGGATCCGTTCGGCTGATCGCCGTTCTCGGGGCCGGCCGAGCTGCTGCGGTGGAACCGGTCGAAGGCCTTGGCCGCGTCGTCGGCTGACATGCCCGGGCCCGAGTCGGCCACTTCCAGGACCGCCGTCTCGCCGACCTGGCCGAGCCGGACGGCGGTCGGGGTGCCGGGCGGGGTGTGGGCGCGGACGTTGCCGAGCAGGTTGGACAGGATCTGCCTGACCCGGGGCTCGTCCACCACCGCGACGAGGCTGGGCGGGGCCTCGGCGTAGATGGGACGGCCGGGCTCCACGGCGCTGGCGTCGGCGACCGCGTCATGCACCAGCTGGGCCAGGTCGGTCTCGGTCAGGTTGAGCGAAGAAGTGCGGTCCAGCCTGGCCAGCTCCAGCAGTTCGGCGACCAGTCTGCTCATCCGGTCCGCCTCCTGCTCGATCCGGCGCATCGCGTCGGGCAGCCGGTCCGGGCCGAGCGCGCCTTGCCGGTAGAGCTCGGCGTAGCCCCGGATCGTGGTCAGCGGGGTGCGGAGCTCGTGCGAGGCGTCGGCGGCGAACTGGCGCACCTTCTGCTCGGAGGCCAGCCGCGCGTTGAAGGCCTGCTGGATCCGGTCCAGCATCGTGTTGATCGCGGAGGAAAGCCTGCCCATCTCGGCCCGGTCGCCCGGGTCGGGCATCCGGGCGGTCAGGTCACCACGAGTGGTGATGTCGTCGGCCGTGGTGGCCATCCGGTTCAGCGGCGCGAGACCGCGCCTGATCAGCCATGGCCCGGACGCCGCGAGCAGCGCCAGCAGGATCAGGCCGGTGAGCACCTCGATGGCGACGATCCCGCCCAGCGGCCTTTCCCGCTCGCTGAGCGGCCTAGCCGCCAGGATGATCGCCGGACCGCGCGGGACCACCGACTGATTCTGCTCCGCCCGGAAGCCTATGTCCTCCAAAACGCCCCGCAGGACCGGGCCGCCGGAAAGCGTGATGGTGAACGGTGTCCGTTTTTTTATCCTCAGGACGGTATGGGCCTTCCGGTGGACGAGCAGGCCCAGCAGGTAGGATTCCAATTCCTTCCCGACCGGCGGGCTGGGCGCGTTGACTATCCCCGGGGCATGCGTCTTCAGGGAGTAGTACACGGCGTAGATGTCGGTGGCGCTCACCATCTGGCTGATGTGTTGCTGCGCGGCCACCTGAACCTGGCCGTCGAAGAGGTTGCCGATTCGCTTGTCGAACACGATCGCGGCGACCACGCCGAGCACGATCAGGAAGGCGGCGGTGACAGCGATCAGCGCGGCCAGCAGGCGGCCGCGCAGCGACAGGCGCGAGCGGTGGCTGATCCCCCGGCGGTTCATCCCGCCCTGCTCAGGATCCTGGTGCGGGTCCGGCTAGCCGCAGGCTGTAGCCCACGCCGCGCTGGGTGTGGATGATCGGCGGGCCGAGCGGGTCGAGCTTGCGCCGCAGGTAGCTGATGTAGGTTTCGACGATCTGCGACTGGCCCGCGTAGTCCCAGCCCCATACGTTCTCCAGGAGCTGCTCCCTGGTCAGCACCCGTCCCTCATGCCGCATCAGGTACGCGAGCAGCCGGAACTCCGTGGGCGACAGCTCGACCGGGGTGCCGGCCCGGTGCACCGTCCAGCGCGCCTCGTCGAGTTCCAGGTCGCCGGCCCGCAGCGTGTGGGAGTCGGCTGCCCCCTCGGCGACGACCTGGCGGGTGGCCCGGCGCAGCACGGCGCGGACCCTGGCCACCAGCGACTCCACCGAGAACGGCTTCGTCACATAGTCGTCGCCGCCCAGGGCCAGCCCGGTGACGGTGTCCGACGAGGTGTCCCTGGCCGTCAGGAAGATGATCGGCACTTCGTTCCCGGCCGCGCGGAGCCTGCGGCACACCTCGAACCCGTCCAGGTCGGGCAGCATAACGTCGAGCACGATCAGGTCAGGCCGGTCCGACTCGGCCTGCCGCAGCGCGTCCTTGCCGGTGGCGGCCGTGGTCACCGAGCAGCCGTGGAACTGCAGGGCCACCTGAACAAGCTCACGGATGTTCGGCTCGTCGTCCACGACGAGAACCGCGGGGATGTGGTCGCTGTCATTCATGGTCTCCCCGCCATTCTCCCGCATTACCGCGGCGCCGGTGTGCCCCCGGGCGGGCGGAAGTGCGGCTGTCAGCTCGCTGGGTGTCCTCACGTGATCGTGCCGGACGGTCCGCCGGACGAACTGGACGACTTCGTTGCCTTCTTGCTGTGGCCAGCCTTCTTGCCGGAGCCGGACTGTCCGGCATGGACGATGATCAGCCTGGCCTCGCGGCTGCCGCCGTCGACCAGCCCGCCGATGAACACCTTGGTCCCGGCCTGCAGCGCGGCGATGCTGGCCTGCTTGCCATTCTCCCGGATGATCGGGCTGCCCGCCTCATCCCAGATCCACATCGTTCCGTCGTCCGCCTTGACCGATAGCTGGCCGGCGCCGGTCGATACGATCGAGCCGCGCTCGAAGGCGAGCGTCTGCGTTCCCGACGTGGTGTGATAGGCGACCTCGCCGTACATGCCGGTGATGACGCGCAGCCGGGCACGCAGACACCGGCGCAGGCTCACGCGGTCGGCCTTGATCGCCGCGGAGCCCGCGTTCTTGGTGACCGACGAGAGCGCGCAGCCGGTCGTGTAGCCCATCGCGCTGTTCAGCGCCACGGCCTGCGCGTCGTTGGCCGGGGGCGCGGCGCTCGATCCGGTCAGCGCCAGGCCGGCCGTTGCGCCGCCGGCGCCGAGGATCACCGCGGCCGCGATCCCGGCGCCCCAGCGCACCTTCCTGCTCTGCAGCCAGTGCTTCTTCTGCTCCGGTGGCTGGAAGCCGGGGGTGGGAAGTTGCTGGGTGGGCGGGTACTGGCCGCCGAACTGCAGCGCGTACGGACTGGGGCTCGTGGGCTGCTGCGGGTACGGACTGGGGCTCGTGGGCTGCTGCGCGTGAGGATCGGGGCTCGTGGGCTGCTGCGGGTACGGATCGGGGCCGCCGGGCTGCCGATGGTATGGGTCCTGCTGATATGGCTGCTCCTGGTATGGCTCCGGGCCGGCCAGCCACGGGCCATCAGGATGCTGCTGGTCCTGCGGTCCATTCCGCTGAGGCTGGTTCACGTTGTCCATAACAGCGAGCTTGCATGGATGATCTGAGACATGAAGCCGCAAAACCTGAGATTTTTATGGGAGGTCTCTCACATGCGGTCGGGGACTGGAACGCCGAGCAGGTCCAGGCCGGTGAGCAGCACCCGAAGTGTGAGCGAGGACAGGGCCAGCCGGGAGTCCCGGGCGTCGCCGTCGGCCTGCAGCACCGGGCAGTTCTCATAGAACGTCGTGAACGCGCTGGCCAGCTCGAAAAGGTAGGCACACAGCCGGTGCGGCTCGGTCGTGTCCGCCACCTGGTCCACGATCGCACCGAAGCCGAGCAACCGCAGCGCGAGCGCCCGCTCGGCGTCCTCGGTAACCCGGATCGGGCCGTAGGCCCCGTCTGGGTCAAGGCCGGCCCGGCGGAAGATGGAACGGATCCGCGCCGTCGCGTACTGCAGGTACGGTCCGGTGTTGCCGGTGAGCGCGAGCATCCGGTCGAAGTCCAGGACGTAGCTGCTGTCCCTGGCCGTGGACAGGTCGGCGTACTTGAGTGCCCCGATCCCGGCCGCCTGGGCGATCCGGTGCCGCTCCCCGGCGTCGTCGTAGCGGCCGGCGATCACCTGCTCGGCCCGCTCCACCGCCTCGTCGACCAGTGAGACCAGCTTGACCTGGTCACCGCTCCTGGTCTTGAGCCGCTGTCCGCCCGGGCCGGTCACCAGGCCGATGACCGCATGCTCCACCCGGATGTCGTCGGTCAGCCAGCCGGCCTGACGTGCCAGCGCGAACAGCATGGCCAGGTGCAGCTTCTGCTCGGAGCCGACGACGTAGATGATCCGGGCGGCCTTCAGGTCCCGGATGCGGTACCTGATCGCGGCCACGTCGGTAGTGCTGTAGTTGTAGCCGCCGTCGCTCTTGCGCAGGATGATCGGCACCGGCTTGCCGTCCCGGCCGGTGAACCCCGGCGGGAACGCGCACAGCGCGCCGTCGCTGATCGTGGCAATGCCCGCCGCCTCCAGCTCGTCACAGACGTCGGCGAGCATCGGGTTGTAGAAGCTCTCCGGATCCATGTCGGCATCCGTGCTGAGCGTGATCGACAACCTGGAATAGAGCGAGCGGAGGTAGACCATCGACTCGGCGACCAGCGTCCGCCAGATCCGCAGCGAGTCCTCGTCGCCGGCCTGAAGGCTGACCACCCGCCTGCGGGACCGGTCGGCGAAATCGGGGTCGGCTTCAAACTTTGTGCGGGCTGCCTGGTAGAACGCGGTGAAGTCACCCGATTCGAACTGCTTCCTGGTGACCTCGTCACCGATCTCGAGCGCGTGCTCGATGAGCATGCCGAATTGGGTGCCCCAGTCGCCCAGGTGTGCCGCTCTGACCACCTCGTGGCCGAGGTGCTCGAACACCCGGACCAGCGAGTCACCCACCGCCGTCGCCCTCAGGTGGCCGACGTGCAGTTCCTTCGCCACGTTCGGCCCGGAGTAGTCAACGACGATCCGTTGCGCCGGCCGCGCCTCGGCCACGCCGAGCCGCGCGTCTTCGAGCTGGCCGGTCGCCTGGCCGGCGATCCAGTCGTCCCGCAGCGTGAGGTTGATGAAGCCGGGGCCGCTGACCTCCGGCTCCAGGCACATGCCGGCCACGTCCAGGTGAGCGGCGATTTCGGCGGCGACCTCCCGCGGCGCCCGGCCGAGCTGCTTGCCCAGCGGCAATGCCACGTTCGCCTGATAGTCGGCGAACTGCGACGGCCTGATCACGGGGTCGTCATCGGCGTGCTCGGGCCCGAACGCCGCGGCGAGGGCATGCCGCACACGCTGTGCGAGCACCTCCTGTGGATCAGCCATGTCAACAAGCCTATCTACACAGGGCAGAACTAGTTTCCGCGTTCCGGCGAACGGAGTCTCACTCCGCGTCCCTGGCCTCCCTCGGCTCCCTGGCATCTTTCGGCTGGCTCAGTGGGCGGCGGAGGAAATGCCGTCCGGAGCCGAGCCGTTCCTTGATCTTCTCGGTGATCTGGCGTTGCTCCAGGTCGGCGGCCAGCAGGCAGGCCGACGTCACGCCGCGGGCCCGGCTCGCTCCATGGGCGATCACCACGGTCCCGGCCAGGCCGAGCAGGACGGCGCCGCCGTAGGTCTCCGAGTCGACCAGCTCGGCGAACTCACGCAGCTTCCGCCGCTGGAGCATGGCGCCCGCCCGGGCCGCCGGTGAGGAGGTGGCGATCTGGCGGAACTGGACGACGGCGAACCTGACCGCGCCCTCCAGCGTCTTGAGCGCGACGTTCCCGGAGAAGCCGTCGGTGACGGCCACGTCGACCTTGCCGGTCAGCAGGTCGCCGCCCTCGATGTTGCCGATGAACCCGATCGGCATGCCGCCGTGCGGCGGATCCTCAGACAGCAGCTCATACGACCGGCGGGCCAGCTTGTTTCCCTTGCCCGGCTCCGCGCCGATGGTCAGCAGGCCCACCCTGGGCTCGGCCACGCCCTGGGAGAGCTGTGAGTAGACGACGCCGAGCTGGGCGAACTGGACGAGCATCTCCGGCTTGGGATCGGCGATCGCGCCGGCGTCGATGAGGATGGTCGGGGTGGGCCGGCTGGGCAGCATGACCGCGAGGGCCGGCCGCAGGACGCCGGGAAGCAGCCGCAGCCGCAGCCGGGCGGTCGTCACGATCGCGCCGGTCGATCCGGCGGACACCACGGCGGATGCCAGGCCACGCCGGACGAGCTGGCAGGGAACGGCGATGCTGGACCGTGGGCGGCGCCAGCTCGCCAGGCTGCCCTCGTCCATGCCCGGGGAGTCCTCCGCCGGGACGACGCGGATCTCCCCGGTGGCGTGGTGGCTGGCCAGCAGCGGGCGGAGCTGGCCCGGCCGTCCGGCAAGTATCACCTGGATCCCATGCTCCCGGACCGCGGCGACGGCACCCGCTACGATCTCGGCTGGCGCGTTGTCCCCGCCCATGGCGTCGACAGCGACGACCGGCCGGCCGCGCCTGGCGCCGGTCGTCGTGCCCGCAGGCTGCGGGTCGTCGCCGGGGGTCAGGCCCGCACCGTAGTGGGGCGTGTCCAGGCATGATGCCCGGACGGGGGAAACACGCGGATGTAACGGGCCAGCATGGCCTAAGCTTCCCACCTCGGGATCGAGTTCGGGATCACCGGTGTTGTGATCCAGCCACACGAACCCGGGCACCATCGCCGGCGCTGGCAGCAGGGAACCTCGCTTTTTACCTCTGCGTTCCATAGTTGTGACCCTGTTTGGCAAATGCAGGGTCATGAGTGGGCTCTAGGGCCGCCGCCGGCGGCACATGAGCAACCAGACGCAGCGGGGTGTCTTGGCGGCCATGTTGGCTGATCCGCGTCCGCGCAGGTCAGCGTCGGACGTGACAACCGAGAGGAGTTGCGTGACTGGATATCAGCAGGCCGGGGTGGCGCGTCCACCCGGCCCCGCGGTGCCGATCGCGGGGCGGCGGTTTCACGCGTTCACGGCAAAGCACCTGGACGAGCTCACGACGCGGGCTGGATTGTCCCCAGCCGAGCGCCTGGCGGTTCGCGCGGTCGCGACCGTGCTGCCGTTCCGGACCAACGCCTACGTCGTAGACAGCCTCATCGACTGGGATGCCGCTCCGGCCGATCCCATCTACCGGCTGGTGTTCCCACAGGCCGACATGCTGCCGGAGGCAGACGTCGGCCGGATTGTCACGTTGCTTGCCAACGATGCGCCGGACGCTGAGATCAGCGCCGCGGCGCACGAGGTGCGGATGCGGCTGAACCCGCATCCGGCCGGCCAGCTCGCCCTGAACACGCCGGCCATCAACGATGAGCCGCTGCCAGGGCTGCAGCACAAGTACCCGGAAACCGTGCTGCTGTTCCCGAAGCAGGGCCAGACCTGTCACGCCTACTGCACCTACTGCTTCCGGTGGGCGCAGTTCGTCGACGAGCCTGACCTGAAGATGTCGCTGGGCGACGCCAGCCTGCTGGTCAGCTACCTGCGGGGACACCCAGAGGTCACGGGTGTCCTGGTCACCGGCGGCGATCCCATGATCATGGGTGCTCCGGTGCTCCGCAGGTACATCGAGCCGCTGCTCGACCCGCAGCTCGGCCACCTCGAATCGATCCGGATCGGGAGCAAGTCGCTCGGCTACTGGCCGCAGCGGTTCGTCAGTGACCCGGATGCCGATGACACGCTGCGCCTGTTCGAGGAGGTGGTAGCCTCCGGCCGCAGCCTTGCCTTCATGGCGCACTTCTCCCACCCCAGGGAGCTGGAGTCCCCGATCGTGGCCGAGGCGGTCCGCAGGATCCGCGACACCGGCGCGATCATCCGGACCCAGGCGCCGCTCATCCGGTCGATCAACGACGACCCGGCCATCTGGGTGGACATGTGGCGCATCCAGGTCCGGATGGGGATGATCCCCTACTACATGTTCGTCGAGCGTGACACGGGCCCACAGGACTACTTCGCGGTGCCGCTCGCGCGTGGCTACGAGATCTACTCCAGCGCCTACCGCAGCGTGTCCGGCCTGTGCCGCACGGTCCGTGGGCCGTCCATGTCCGCCACACCGGGCAAGGTGTGCGTGGACGGGGTAACCGAGGTGGCAGGCGAGCGCGTGTTTGTCCTGCACATGATCCAGGCCCGCGACCCGTCGCTGGTGGGCAAGCCCTTCTTCGCCAGATTCGACCCGGCAGCCACCTGGCTGTCCGACCTGGAGCCCGCCTTCGCCACCAGGTTCCCCTTCGAACCCGACCACGAGGAACTCCCCGGCCTGTGGGGCCAGGAACTCCTGGAACCAGCCAGCTGAACCGCCCGCTCCGGTTCCCCCGGTGTTCTCTTCACCGGGGGAACCCGCCTTCTTCGGCGACCAGGCGGGTCAGCGCGTATCGCGGGAGCGGACGGGTCAAGCGGGTGTGACGGTTTCGGCCTTGGCGGGCTCGGCAGGCTCGGGCGTACGCTTGTCCCGCTTGATCGCCAGACAGATCAGTGCTCCGACACCAAGGAGGATGATCGGCAACAGCATTGTCTGCCGCATGGCGGTCACGTAGGCGAAGGTAAACACGTCGTGGCCGATGTGGGTGAGCTCCGCAACGATCCGGGCGGGCAGGCCGGGGCCCAGATGAGTGCTGCCGCCGGACTGGCCGGCCCCGACCTGGATCCCGTTCTTCGCGGAACTGTCGATCCCGGCCACGAACCGGCCGCGCACCTGCGGCGGCAGCGCGGCCGAGCGGGTGCGGGCCTGGGTAGCTATCGCGGAGACCAGCCTGTTCTGCAGCAGGGCGCCAACGGCAGCGGTGCCGATCACCAGGCCCACCTGCCGGATGGTGTTCAGCACCCCGGACGCCGCACCCGCCAGGCGCGGCTCGATGTTGTGCATGGCGACGGTGACCATCGGCGCGAAGATGCAGCCCATGCCGAGCCCGGCCACGATCAAGGGGGCCAGGAAGACGGGCCACGAAGAGCCTGGGTGAGCGATGAGCGCTATCCAGCCCATCCCGGCACCGAACAGGATCAGCCCGGACATCAGGATGAACTTGCCGCCGATCTTGTCCGTCATCCGGCCGGCCACGGGGGCGACGAACATCGAGACCACTGAGGCTGGCGCCATCGTGAGTCCGGCCTTCAGCGCCGAGAACCCCAAGACGGACTGCAGGTAGATGGTCAGCGGGATGAAGATGCCCATCATCCCGACGGCGAGCACGCCGGACACCGAGTTCACCACCGAGTAGTTCCGGTCCCGGAACAGCGCGAACGGCACCAGCGGCTCCATGTTCTGGCTCAGCTTCTGGACCAGCAAGAAGACGAGCAGCAGCAGCACGCCCAGGCCGAGAACCAGCGGAATGCTGATGAACCCGGTGATCTTCCCCCAGTTGTACTTCTGCCCCTCGACCAGGCCGTAGCAGATCGCCAGCAGCGCCGCGCTGGCCAGCAGCACGCCGGGAATGTCGATCCGGTGCCGTAGGCCGGGCCGCAGGTCGGGGATGATCAACGGCGTGACCAGCAGAACGCACACGCCGATGGGCAGGTTCACGAAGAAGATCCACCGCCAGCTGAGGGCGGTGACCAGCAGCCCGCCCAGGGTCGGCCCGGCGATCGTGGCCACCCCGGCCACCGCTCCCCACACCCCGAACGCCGCCCCGCGCCGGTCGGGAGGGAAGGTACTGGTGATGATCGTCAGCGTCTGCGGCATGAGCATCGCCGCGCCCAGCCCCTGTACCGCGCGAAAGCCGATCAGCCAGCCCGGACTCGGCGCCAGCCCACACGCGGCCGAGGCCGCCGTGAACACCGCCACACCGCCCATGAACATGATCCGCGACCCGATCAGGTCACCCAGCCTGCCTCCCGTGATGACCAGGACGGCCAGGACCAGGGCGTAGGCGTTGATCACCCACAGCACATCATCCAGCGAGGCGTGCAGCTTGGTGATCAGGCTCGGGACCGCGATGTTAACGATCGTCAGATCCAGCAGGGTCATGAAGAACCCGAGCGAGACGACCAGCAACACCGCCCAAGGATTCGCGCGGAACTTCTGCACTATCTCTCCTCACCGCTGGGGATCGGCCACACCGCCCGGCCGGCACGCGCCGCCGCCGCGAAGGGCCTGAGGGTATACCTCCGCCCTCCTCGATTCAGGCTAAACCCGGGTACTGACATTCAGCGGTCCTGGTAAGGGCCCTGGGCCACTTGCGGGGTGCTCACTTGTGCTGGCCGATGCCTCCTGCCACCCCGGCAGGCGGGCGGCTGGGATCATGCGGGCAGCGGATGTCAGCGAGGCTAGGAGAAGCCATGACAACAGGCCCGGATGTGGGCGAGCGCCGGATCGCCGCCGGCGCCTGACACCGGCGCGCTACCAGCCGCATCCCCAGCGATGCGGCCAACCGAACCCCGTTCGGTTGGCCGTACCTGTGGCCAAGTATGCTCCCGGTCATGAAACTCAACGGAACCGCAGCGATCATCTCCGGTGGAGCGAGCGGCCTCGGTGAGGCCACGGCCCGCGAACTCGCAGCCGCGGGCTCCCGCGTCGTGATCGCGGACCTGAACGAGGAACGCGGCAAGACGATCGCCAGCGAGCTGGGCGGGCTGTTCGTCAAGACCGATGTGGCCGATGAGGGATCGGTGCAGGCGGCCGTGGACGCGGCGGCCGGGCTCGGCGCGCCGCTGCGGATCGTGGTGAGCTGCGCCGGCGTCGGCTGGGCCGCACGCACCGTCATGCGTGACGGCAGCCCGCATGACCTGGCCGCCTACCGCCGGGTCATCGACATCAACCTGATCGGCACGTTCAACCTGATGCGGATCGGCGCCGCCGCCATCGCCCGCACCGAGCCCGCCGACGCGGACGGTCAGCGCGGCGTGGTGATCAACACGGCGTCCGTCGCAGGCATCGAAGGCCAGACCGGCCAGGTCGCCTACTCCGCGTCCAAGGGCGGCATCATCGGCATGACCGTGCCCGCGGCCCGCGACCTCGCCGCCATCGGGGTGCGGGTCAACACGATCGCCCCGGGCATCATCGACACCCCGATCTACGGGTCCGGTGAGACCGCCGAGGAATTCAAGAAGAAGCTGATCGCGCCGGTCGCGTTCCCCAAGCGGCTCGGAACCGGGGCGGAGTTCGCCCACCTGGTACGGTCCCTGATCGAAAATGACTACATGAACGCCGAGGTCATCCGCTTCGACGGCGGCATCAGGTTCCAGCCGAAGTAAGAGGCTCATCCGGAACTGCGAGTGGTTAGCTGGTTACCACGGCTCACCGGTCCGGGCGATCGAATCAGCGGGACCAGTTTCGAATAAGTCTCTGAACGGCGAGAAGGGGGATGACGTGGCGGACGAGATACTCGTCGAGGCCGACGGCGGGATAGCGGTCATAACGATCAACCGCCCCGAGGCGCGCAACGCGGTCAACGGGGCGGTCTCGGCCGGAATCGCCGAGGCCCTCGACGACCTGGACGCGCGCAAGGACGTCCGCGCGCTCATCCTCACCGGCGCGGGCGGCACGTTCTGCGCGGGGATGGACCTCAAAGGCTTCCTGACCGGCGACAACCCGCTGGCGGGCGGCCGCGGCTTCGGCGGCATGACCGAGCGCCCGCCGGCCAAGCCCATCATCGCCGCGGTCGAGGGTTACGCGCTGGCCGGCGGTTTCGAGCTGGTCCTCGCCTGCGACCTGGTCGTCGCCAGCGAGGAGGCTAAGTTCGGCCTGCCCGAGGTGACCCGTGGCCTGGCCGCGGGCGCCGGCGGCCTGCTCAAATTGCACCACCGCATCCCGTACCACAAGGCCATGGAGATCGTGCTGACCGGCGAGCGCGTCCCGGCCAGCGAACTCCACCGGGCCGGCCTGATCAGCAAGGTCGTCCCGGCCGGCCAGGCGCTGGAGGCGGCCCGCGAGCTGGCCGCCCGGATAGCCGCCAACGCGCCGCTCGCGGTCGTTGCCTCCAAGCGGGTCATGGTCGAGTCGGTCACCTGGCCCGCAGGCGAGGAATACACCAGGCAAGGCGAGATCATCGGCGCCGTCTTCGGCTCCGCCGACGCCATGGAAGGCGCCGCCGCCTTCGCCGAGAAGCGCCCCCCGGTCTGGCGCGGCGAGTAACAGGCAATCAGATCATCGGCTCGTCCCAGCAGCCCACCAAAGTGGCGAGACTGGTTGTGGACACAATTTTAAGTACCCTGGGCCGGTAGGCGCTGGCGCGGTGCTGGATGTCTTGGATGAGTACTGCGCGCCTTGGCTCGCCGATGCGGTACAGGATGCGCCATTCGGTACCGGGGCGTGCGCTGTGAAAACCAGTTGACTTGACGGCGCGGCGATGGCGATCAGTCCGGTGCGGCGCTGGCCGGTGGGGCTGCCGCTGGCCTGGTCGTGTTGGCCCAGGCTGAGGTGCCGGCCAGACTGGATGCCAGGGGATTCGGCACTAGTCCCGCGGGGCTGATGTTCAGGTCTGTGAGCTGCGGTAACTGGCTAACCACTCGAAGTTCTGGATAAGCCTCCTAGGATCGTAGGAAGCACACGTTGCCTGCGATCGCCAAGGACGAGGATGAGCGGAATCACCGGGTGCCTGGCCCTGGTGCCTGGAGCCGAGCCCGACGAGCGCTGGGTGCGTGCGGCTACCGGGCGCCTGGCTCACCGTGGGCCGGATGACGAGGGGTTCCGCGCCGACGAGCACATCGCCCTCGGCGCCAGCCGGCTGGCCATCATCGACCTGTCGCCCGGTGGGCACCAGCCGGCCGTCTCGGCCGACGGGCGCTACTGGATGGTCTACGACGGCGAGATCTACAACTATGTGGAGCTGGCCGAGAGCCTGCTCTCCCGCGGTGTCGAGCTGCGGTCCAATTCTGACGCCGAGGTACTGCTCGAAGCGTACGCGCTGCTCGGCAGGGACGTCGTGCGCAAGCTGCGCGGCATGTTCGCGTTCGCCATCTGGGATACCTGGAAGCGGCAGCTCTTTTGTGCCAGGGACCCGTTCGGCATCAAGCCGTTCTATTACTGCGTTGACGAACGCACGGTACCCGCCAGCCCTGGCCAGCCGGACGGCGGCCAGGGAGGTGGCCTGGTCAGGAGCCCCATGCTCCGGTTCGCCTCGGAGCGTAAGGCGCTGGCCGGGCCGGGTGAGCTGACCGCGCTCGACCCGGATGCACTCCGGAGGTACCTGGCGTTCCAGTATGTTCCGCCGCCGGCGACCATGACCCCGCCGGTGCGGGTGCTGCCGCCGGGGCACGGAATGATCGTCCGGCTCGGCCGCACCGCCAACGTCTACCGGTACTGGCGGGCCGAGATGCGCAGCGCCAAGGGGCCATCGGTGGAAACACCGACCATGATCCTCGACGTTATGCGCGACTCCGTCGCGGTTCACCTGCGCAGCGATGTGCCGGTGGGCGCGTTCCTGTCCGGCGGCATCGACTCGGCCGCGATCTGTGCGCTGGCCGCGGAGAACTTCCCTGGGCTGCCCACCTTCACGGTTGGGTTCGAGCAGGACGGTTACAACGAGATCGACCTGGCGCAGGAGACCGCGGCCGCCATCGGCGTGAAGTGCAACCCCTATGTGATCAGCGCCCAGGAGTTCTTCACCGAGCTGCCCCGGGTGATCTGGCACCTGGACGACCCGCTGGCGGACGCCGCCGCCGTGCCACTGTGGTTCGCCGCCAGGGAGGCGGCCAAACAGGTCAAGGTGGTGCTGTCCGGCGAAGGCTCGGACGAGCTGTTCGGCGGGTACGCCGTCTACCATCAGCCCAGCATGGTCCGCGCGGTCAAGCAGCTGCCAGGCTGGGGCAGGGCGCCGCTGGAACGGGCCGCCGCGATGCTCCCGCCCGGCGCAAAGGGCAAGGGCCTGCTGGAACGGGCCGCCATCCCGCTCGACCGGCGTTACATCGGCAACGCGCACGTGTTCACCGGCGGCGAGGCCGACCAGGTGCTGGGACCCGGCACGGTGACCGCCTACGAGGTGACCGACCCCATCTACCAGCAGGCCGCCGAGGCCGGGCTGGACGACGTGTCCACCATGCAGCTCGTGGACATCAACACCTGGCTGCCCGGAGACATCCTGGCCAAGGCGGACCGGATGTCGATGGCGCACGGCCTGGAGCTGCGGACGCCCTTCCTGGACCGCGAGGTGATGACGGTCGCGTCCCGGCTGTCCCGGGAAGAGAAGACGGCGGGCGGCACCACCAAGTTCGCCCTCAGGGAAGCCATGGGCGAGGTGCTGCCTCAGGCCGCGGCGGAGCGGGCAAAGCTCGGCTTCCCGGTACCGATCGGGCTCTGGCTGGCCGGCGAGTGGTTCGGTTACGCCGACGAACTGCTGCGCCAGGCCCAGACCGACCGGTGGATCGACCGGCGCGGCGCGCTCGGCCTGCTGCGCCGCTACCGGGCCGGCCAGCCGGATGTGACCTGGCGCCAGGTCTGGGCCCTGATGGTGTTCTCGATCTGGCACCAGATCTACATGGAGGGCGTGTATGACCCCGTTCGGCTGGGCTGGGAGGTGCCCCCCGGCTGATGGTGAAGCCGGTCAGGAGGGCGCCGCCGCCAGGCCACGGGCGGCGGCGAACAGGGCCAGCCGGTCCCGCAGCTTGCGACGGCCACGGTGCAGGCGGGAGATGACCGTGCGGACCGGGGTCCCCATGATCTCGGCGATCTCGTTGTACCGGTAGCCCTCGACGTCCGCCAGGTAGACCGCGAGCCGGAGGTTGTCCGGCAGGTCGCGAAGGGCCCACAGGATGTCCGAATCAGGCAGCACCCCAAGGGCCTGTGCCTCGGCGGGGAAGCGTGCGCCATGATGCGGCGTGGCCTGGCCTGCGGAACCGGCGCATCCACTCATCGTTGCTCCAGCCTGGTTGGACCCTCTTACCTCTTAGACGTTCGGAGTGGCCAAAACAGATAGTTGAAGTTGGTCACAGTTTCCTGAGAGTTGTCTGTCCACATTCCTGAAAGTTGTCTCCGCACACCCGCAGCGGCGGGGACAGGCCAGGATGGCAGGGTGAGCATGACCGAGGGCCTGACGGACGTGATCGAGGCGGCGCTGAATCTGGGCGCTGAGCGGGTGAATGGCCTGTCCGGCGCCGAAAGGGAGCTGGCCGCCGCCCCGGGTCCGGGGCCGGCGTCCGCGGGGCTTCTGCCTGCCGGGGAGGATCTGCGCGAGCTGATCGCGGCGGGCGGGGATCCGCTTGGTGACGCGCTCTGCGCGGTCCGGAGTCCCGCCGAGCGCCGGGGCCTGGGCCAGACGCTCACGCCCGGTCCCATCGTCCAGAGCATGCTCGACTGGGCGGCTGGCCAGGCCGCCGTCCCGGTGAGAGTGGTCGACCCTGGTACCGGTTCCGGGCGGTTTCTCCTGGCGGCGGGCCGGCGCTGGCCGCGCGCCGAGCTGGTCGGGGTGGAGACCGACCCGGCCGCCGCGCTCATCGCCCGGGCCAACCTCGCCGCCGCCGGTCTCGCCGCCAGGGCGACGGTGATCAACGCCGACTACCGGGCGCTACGGCTGCCACCGGCCAGCGGCCCGACCCTGTACCTGGGCAATCCGCCCTACGTCCGGCACCACCAGATAACGGCCGGCTGGAAGCTCTGGTTCACCACGACCGCGCGCCAGCGTGGGCTGGCGGCCAGCGCCCTGGCCGGGCTGCACGTTCACTTCTTCCTCGCCACCGCCGTGCACGCGGCCCCCGGCGACCTGGGTGTGTTCATCACCGCCGCCGAGTGGCTGGACGTGAACTACGGCGCCCTGGTCCGCTCGCTGCTGCTCGGTGACCTCGGCGGCCAGGCGGTACACGTGTTCGAGCCGGCCTCCCCGGTCTTCGCCGACGCGATCGTGACGTCGGCCATCACCTGTTTTCTTCCCGGCACCAGGCCCGGCGCCATGCGGCTG
>DATGGU010000033.1:0-25764 GCA_035308365.1 Streptosporangiaceae bacterium | reverse complement strand
ACACAGTTCCCGCCACCGTTGCCGCTGTAACTGGACTTGTGCCATGCCGTGTTAACCTCTATACAGTTAATGCCGCCGTTGCCGCTGTGGCTGGACTTGCGCCACGTGGTGGCGACCTCGACGCAGTCAACGCCGCCGTTGCCGCTGTAACTGGACTTCCGCCAGCAAAGGCTCATCCTGTCTTCCATCGCTCTGCTGCCTCCAGGATCACAGTCCGGCTGGCCGCGCGGGGCAACGCGTCAGCCTGGACACGAACAAAGATATTCGCCGCCTTGCGAACGAGCGATCTGCTTTCCGTGATCACGTCCTCAACGTTTCCCATGGCGAGCACCTCCGGAGCTCCATCGACGCTGGCCAGACTGAACGCTCCGCTGAGCCCGGCGTTGGCGCCGATGTCGGTAGGGATCACCTGGATACTGATGTTCGGCCGCTGGGACAGTTCCGCGAGATGGATGAGCGCGTCGTGCATGACCTGTGGGGAGCCGACGAGATGGTGCAGCACGGCCTCGTAGATTACGGCTACCACCTGCGGTGGGTCCGGCCGGTCCAGGATTTCCTGCCTGCTGAGCCGTAGCGCGACCTGTTCCTCGGCGGCCTCTTCGTCCATCCCCATGGCCAGGAACAGCGCCCGGGCGTAGCCGGCGGGCTGGAACAGGCCCGGCAGCACCAAAGGAGCCCACAGGCGCAGCGTGTGCGCCTTGCCTTCGGCCTCCAACCAGCCCTCGAACCAGCTTGCCACCGGGCCGTCCGCGCGCCGGGCGAGCGCGGCGAAGCGTGCGAACAGGTCTGCGGGCAGGCCGCACGCCTGGCACCAGGCGGCCAGCACCTCGTCGGTCGGTGCGCGGTCCCCGGTCTCGGCCTTGGTGATGACCGTGCGGTCGAACCCCAGCTTGGCCGCCAGAGCGTCCTGGGTGGCGAACCCGGCATTGATCCGGGCGCGTTTCAGTTCCCGGCCGAGGAATACCTTGGGGTCGCTCTCGGGGTCACGGCTGGCCATTGTGGCAGACCTCCGGACATCGGTGGCTGATTGTGGCGGGTCCGTGTGCCACCTATCCCATCATCTTCCCACCTGGGAAATTAGGGGCACAGTCACCGACCGACACTACTGGAAGACAGAATGCCATGAACCTCTACCAGCCCGGCCCGCTCTGGACCGAGGATGAGTACCAGCAGCTCGTGGCCGAGCTGGTCGCCGAGGAATCTCCCACCGTGTTCGCGGTGGTGGAGGACAGGGACGACCGCCAGGACGGCCGGATCGCGGCCTGGGTACTGGAGTTCCCCGACGAGACCGAAGTGATCTGCACGGACGGCGTGGTACGGATGAGTTTGTCATCCGTGGACCGGGTGCTGGCGAGGTTCGGCAGGCAGCCAGGCGTCACGGCGCGGCTGGTGCGGACCGGGCACCCAGAACCCGGCCAGTAACCGGCGGACCGCCGTACCGGGCCGTTCTGGTCCGGATTGACCCATTGTTTGCGGCGCGCTGGCCAGTTATGTTCTGGGGTGGGATGGGGTTCACAAGCGCATATGGGGGGCGGAACGTGTGACTGAGACGTCTGGTTTAGGCCGCGCCAGTGCATGGGCCGTAACGGCTCTGCTACCTACCGCTCTCCTGCTCGCCGGGGCCGGCGCCCCGGCTGGCCGTGCGTCGGTCATCCCCGGCCCGGGCGGCGGTGCTCACCCGGCCCATGCTCACGTGGCCCATGCTCACGTGGCCCATGCCCGGGCGGCGCATCGCGCCGCTGGCCAGGCCCCGCTGTCGGCGGCCTGGTCGAAGGCCTACCATCCGCGTCACGCCACCCGGGGTGTGCTGGCCGTCCCTGGTGAGCCGCTGCGCGCGCCGGCGGTCCGGCCCCACCGGGCGGTGGCGCCACCCGTCACGGTCCGGCCGGCGCAGTGCCCGGTGCCGTCCGCGCCCGGCAGCGTCAGCGCCACCGGAGGGGCCAACCAGGCGGCGGTCACCTGGACGGCGGCGAACGGGAACGGGAGCACGATCACCGCGTACCTGGTCCGTGAGGCTACCGGGGCGGATGTGGGCGCATCGATCGCCACCGGTGGCAGCGCCACCACGGCCACGCTGACCGGGCTGGCCGGCGGCACGGCCGCGACGATCTCGGTCGCCGCGCAGAGCACCTGCGGGACCGGGCCGGCCGGTACCTCGGCGGCGGTCACCCCGTCCGGGGCCACCACGACCTACCTGGGCTCGGTCCAGGCCAGCACGCCCACAGCGTTCTACCGGCTGGCCGAGCCCAGCGGTGCCACGATCATCGCCGACTCCTCCGGCAACGGCGCCGACGGCGCCTACTCCGGGCAGGAAACCCTGGGCCAGCCGGCCGCCCTGGCGTCCGACCCGGCCAGCTCGGCCGGCTACACGAGCTGCTGCAGCGGCATCGGCTCGGCGAACCCGGCGCTGCCGCTGTACAACACGTCCCGCACCGTGGAGGCCTGGGTCAACACCAGCAGCGGGACGACCAACCAGGCCATCGTGGGTTACGGGCCGACCAGCACCGATGAGGCGTTCATCGTGTCGGTCAGCGCCAGCTCCATCAACGTGGACGGCTGGAACGACTACCTGGCGTTCCCCACCCCCCGGCCGGTGGACGACGGCCACTGGCACATGCTCGCGGCCAGCTACGACGGGACCACGGTCACCGTCTATCTGGACGGCCAGCAGGTGGGCAGCGCTCAGTTCGCCGGTACCGTGAACACCCTCGGCCCCAGCGGGCTGTCGATGGCCAGCTTCCCCGGCTACAACGTGCTCAACGGCGAGGAAGCCGACGTGGCCGTGTACCCGGCGGCGCTGACAGCGGCCACGCTGACGGCGCACTTCAGCGCGTCCGGCTACAGCCGCCCGGTCGCGGTCAAGAACGCCAGCGTCTTCTCCGGCGGGCCCAACGGCGCCGACGTGTCCTGGGGCATCCCGGCCGGAGGCGGCGGCGCGGACAGCTACCTGGTCAGCGCTTTGGGCGGCCAGGGCTCGCCGAGCGTGAGCGTGCCCGGCGACGCGACCGCCGCCAGGATCACCGGCCTGGCCCCCGGCTCGTACACGTTCAAGATCACCGGGATGAACCCCTACGGCAACGGCCCGGCCGTGACCACGAAGGCGTTCACCGTCACCGGCGCGGCCTCGACCTACGCCAGCACGGTGCTGTCGTCCAAGCCGTCGGCGTTCTACCGGCTGGCCGACACCGCGCCGCACGCCCTGGCCGACTCCTCGGGCAACGCGGCGACCGGAGCCTACACGGCACAGGCGACGCTGAACCAGACCGGTCCGCTGGGCAGCGACCCGGCGCCCGCGATCAGTTCCACCGGCAACGGCCCGGCGGCGGGGGCCAACCCGTCGCTGCCGCTGTTCTCCCAGGCCCGCACGATGGAAGGCTGGATCAACACCACCAGCAACAACACGCAATTCCTGGCCGGCTACGGCGTGCAGAGCACCGGCCAGGGGTTCACCCTGGTGGTGCAGCCCGACGACGTGATCGTGTCGGGCTACGGCGACGACCTGACCTTCACCACCCCGGCCGCGATCAACGACGGGCACTGGCACTTCATCGCGGCGGCCACCGACGGCACCTCGGCCACGGCCTACCTGGACGGCAAGAGCCTGGGCACCCGGCAACTCCCGTCCATGCTGGACACGGTGCCCGCGCCGCAGGGGCTGCAGATCGGCGCCGGCGTGCAGGGCTGCTGCGGCTTCTTCAGCGGCGCCCTCGCCGACGTGGCCGTGTTCCCGTCGGCGCTGACCGGCGCCGAGCTGACCGCCCAGTTCGCCGCCTCGGGCCTGGCCACCCCGCCGGCCCCCGGCGCCCCGGCGGCGAGCGCGGGGGCCAACCAGGCCACGGTGACCTGGACGGCGCCCACCGGCGCGGATCCGGCGGTGACCGGCTACCTGGTCACGGCGGTCAACGGCAGCGCGGCGCAGAACGCGGTCTCGGTGCCCGCCACGGCCACCACGGCCACGGTCACCGGCCTGGCCGGTGGGACCGCCTACACGTTCAAGATCAAGGCGCTGAACGAGTACGGTGCCGGGGCGGCGGCGGTGACGGGCGCGGTCACCCCCACCGGCCCGGCCACCACCTACGCCAGCACAGTGCTGTCGTCCAGCCCGTCGGTGTTCTACCGGCTGGCCGACACCGACAGCGGCGCCATGGCCGACTCCTCGGGCAACGGCGCGCTGGGCGCCTACACCGGGCAGGTGACGCTGGGCCAGGGCGGGCCACTGGGCAACGACGCGGCCACGGCCATCGGCTCGAACGGCAACGGCCCGGCGGCCAGCGGGCGGCCATCCCTGCCGCTGTTCGCCGCGCCGCGCACGGTGGAGGGCTGGATCAACACCACCAGCGGCAACACCCAGTTCCTTGCCGCCTACGGCACCCAGTCCACCGGCGAGGGATTCACCGTGATCGTCCAGCCGCACGACGTGATCGTGTCCGGCTACAGCGACGACCTGACGTTCATAACCCCGGCCGCCATCGACGACGGCGCCTGGCACTTCATCGTGGCGGCCAGCAACGGCACCTCGGCCACGGCCTACCTGGACGGCAAGAGCCTGGGCACGCAGACCTTCCCCAGCGTGCTGAACACCCTGGCCTCGCCGCAGGGCTTCCTGGCCGGCTCCGGCGTGCAGGGCTGCTGCGGCTTTGTCAGCGGCGGCCTCGCCGACGTGGCCGTGTTCCCGTCGGCGCTCACCGCCGCCAAGGTCAGCGCCCAGTTCGCCGCCTCCGGGATCGGCCGCCCGCAGGCGCCCGGGTCGCCGTCGGCCACGGCCGGGGCGAACCAGGCCACGGTGTCCTGGACCGCCCCGCCGGGCGCCAACCCGGCGGTGAGCGGCTACCTGGTCACGGCGGTCAAGGGCACGGCGGCACAGAACTCGGTCTCGGTGCCCGCCACGGCCACCAGCACGACCGTCACCGGCCTGGCCGGGGGCACCGCCTACACGTTCAAGATCCAGGCGCTCAACGAGTACGGCGCGGGAACGGCGGCGGTGACGGGCGCGGTCACCCCCACCGGCACGGCCACCACCTACGCCAGCACGGTGCTGTCCGCGAAGCCGTCGGTGTTCTACCGGCTGGCCGACACCGACCGCGGCGCGCTGGCCGACTCCTCCGGCAACGGCGCGCTCGGCGCCTACACGGGGCAGGCGACGCTGGGCCAGGGCGGGCCGCTGGCCAGCGACCCGGCCACGGCCACCGGCTCGAACGGCAACGGCCCGGTGGCCGGCGGCAACCCGGCACTGCCGGTGTACGCGCAGCCGCGCACGCTGGAGGGCTGGATCAACACCACCAGCGGCAACACCCAGTTCCTGGCCGGCTACGGCAACCAGTCCACCGCCCAGGGATTCGACGTCGTGGTGCAGCCGGGCGATGTGATCGTGTCCGGCTACGGCGACGACCTGACGTTCGGCTCCACCGCGCCGCTGAACGACGGCGCCTGGCACTTCATCGCCGCGACCACCGACGGCACGTCGGCCACCGTCTACCTGGACGGCACCAGCCTGGGCACGCAGATCTTCCCCACTCCGCTGGACACGCTGGCCACCCCCTCGGGGCTGCAGCTCGGCTCCGGGCCGCAGGGCTGCTGCGGCTTCTTCAGCGGCGCCCTGGCCGACATCGCGGTGTTCCCGTCGGCGCTGACCGGCGCCCAGGTGACCGCGCAGTTCGCCGCCTCGGGTCTGGGCCGCCCGCCGGCCCCGACGTCGCCGACCGCGACGGCCGGGGCGAACCAGGCCACGGTGTCCTGGACGGCGCCGGCCGGGTCCGACCCGGCGGTGACCGGCTACCTGATCACGGCGGTCAGCGGCGGCACGCCGGCCAACGCGGTGTCGGTGCCGGCCACGGCCAGCAGCACGACGCTGACCGGCCTGGCCGGCGGCACCGGCTACACGTTCAAGATCCAGGCGCTCAACGAGTACGGCGCCGGGACAGCGGCCACCACGGCCGCGGTCACGCCCACCGGCCCGGCCACCACCTACGCGAGCACCGTGCTGTCGGACAGCCCGTCGGCGTTCTACCGGCTGGCCGACACCGACCGCGGCGCCATGGCCGACTCCTCCGGCAACGGTGCGCTCGGCGCCTACACCGGCCTGGCGACCCTGGGCCAGACCGGGCCGCTCGGCAACGACGCCGCCACCGCGGCCGCCGCCAACTGCTGCGGCCCGGTGGCCAGCGCACACCCGGCGCTGCCGCTGTACTCCCAGCCGCGCACGGTGGAAGGCTGGATCAACACGACGGGCAGCGGCAACGAGTTCCTGCTCGGCTACGGCGGCACGGGCACCACGCAGGGGTTCGGCGTCTTCACCCAGCCGCACCAGGTGATCGTGTCCGGCTTGAACGACGACCTGAGCTTCTTGTCCGCCGCCACGCTGAACGACGGCGCCTGGCACTTCATCGCCGCGACCACCAACGGCACCACGGCCACGGCCTACGTGGACGGGGTGAGCCTGGGCACCAAGACCTTCCACTCCACCCTGGACACCCTGCCCACCGCCTCGGGGCTGGAGCTTGGCGCCGGCCCGCAGGCCTGCTGCGGCTCGTTCGGCGGCGACCTGGCCGACATCGCGGTGTTCCCGTCGGTGCTCACCGGCGCCCAGGTCAGCGCCCAGTTCGCCGCCTCGGGCCTGGGCCGCCCGCCGGCTCCCGGCTCGCCGGTGGCGACACCGGGAGCGAACAAGGCCACCGTCTCCTGGTCGGCGCCGTCGGGTGCCGATCCGGCGGTGACCGGGTACCTGGTCACGGCCATGAACGGCAGCACGCCGGCCAACGCGGTGTCGGTGCCGGCCACGGCCAGCAGCACCAGCGTGACCGGCCTGGCCGGCGGCACCGCCTACACGTTCAGGATCCAGGCGCTCAACGAGTACGGCGCCGGACCGGCCGCGACCACCAGCGCGGTCACGCCCACCGGCACGGCCACGACCTACGCCAGCACGGTGCTGGCCGCGAACCCGTCGGCGTTCTACCGGCTGGCCGACACCGACCGCGGCGCCATGGCCGACTCCTCGGGCAACGGCGCGCTCGGCACCTATGCCGGGCAGGCGACCCTGGGCCAGCCCGGCCCGCTGGTCACCGACACGGCAACCGGGATCAGTTCCACCTGCTGCGGCCCGGCCGGCGGCGGCAACCCGGCACTGCCGCTGTACGCACACGCGCGCACGCTGGAGGGCTGGATCAACACCACCAGCGGCGGTGAGGGGTTCCTGGCCGGCTACGGCAACCAGGGCACCGGCCAGGGCTTCACCGTGGCCACCGAGCCCAGCGCCGTGATCGTGTCCGGATACGGCGACGACCTGTCGTTCACCAGCACCGCCGCGCTGAACAACGGCGCCTGGCACTTCATCGTGGTCACCACGAACGGCACCTCGGCCACCGTCTACGTGGACGGCACCAGCCTGGGCAGCCAGAACTTCCCCGCCACCCTCGACACCCTGCCCACCGCCTCGGGCCTGCAGATCGGCGCCGGCCCGCAGGGCTGCTGCGGCTCCTTCAGCGGCGGCCTGGCCGACATCGCGGTGTTCCCGTCCGCGCTCACCGCCGCCCAGGTCAGCGCCGAGTACACCGCGTCGGGCAACGCCGCACGACCGCGGTCCCGGGCCGCTGAAAAGCCGGCCTCGCCGGCGAAGCCGGCCCGCTCTTAGCCCTCTTCCAGCCGTGACCTGGAGGTCCTCGTGACTGCCGACCCGACAACGCTGCCCGCCTCCCGCCGTGGCCGCCGGCTGCGCCGCAGAGGGTTAACAGCGGGCATCCTGGCCACCGCGACGGTCCTGCTCGTGCAGGCCGTCGCCGTGCCGGTGAGCCCGGCCGGAGCCGCCACCCCGGCCGTCAGCTACACCTACGACGCGTCCGGCCGGCTGGCCACGGTCACCACCGCGGCGGGGACCGCCACCTACCATTACGACGCGGTCGGCAACGTCACCTCGATCACCAGGTCGGCGCCCGCGCCGGCCGGGAGCGCCGCGGTGCGGCCCACCCGGGCCGCGCCCAGGATCAGCTCGGCAAGCCCGGCGGCGGTCCGGGTGGGCAAGCCGGTCACGATCACCGGGTCCGGCTTCGGGCGGACGGCCGCCACCGACGTGGTCCGGGTCGGGGCGCTGATGGCCAGGGTGCTGTCGGCCGCGCCGTCCCGGCTGGTCGTCGCGGCTCCACCGGGATCGGGCGGCCGGGTCGCCGTGCACACCCTGGGCGGCACCGCCACTGGCCCGGCGGTCGTCATCCGGGGAGCGCCCAAGCAGATGGGCGCGGTGACCGGCGGTGCGGCGGACCGGCACCCGCTGCGCGCGGCGGCCGGGGTCACGGCCCTGGCCGGGCAGGTCGAGACCTCGCGCGGCACCCCGCTGGCCGGAATCCGGGTGAGCGTCAGCGGCGGGTGGAACCGGGCCGGGACCTCCACGGTCACCAACTCCCGCGGTCAGTTCCTGCTGTCCTACCTGAGCCCGGGGCGGCAGACGCTGACCATCGACGGCTCGAAGCTGGCCGGCGGGCGGGACTACGGCGTGTACGCCGAGCCGGTCGAGCTGCCCAGGGGCCGCACCAGCGTGCTGCCGTGGATCAGCTACCTCACCACGATCGCGGCCGGGGTGCCCATCGCCTCCCCCACCAGGCACCAGGTGACCCTGACCACGCCGCGGATCCCGGGCCTGAAGGTGCTGATCCCGGCGGGCACGGTGATCCGTGACCGGCACGGCAAGGTGGTCAGGTCGCTGTCGATCACGCAGTTGCCCACCGGCCGCACACCGATGCCGTGGGGCCCGGGCATGGTGCCCGCCTACTTCACCATCCAGCCCGGCGACGCCACCGTCAGCGGCCCCGGCCTGCAGGTCATCTACCCCAACAGCTCCGGCCGGCCGCCCGGCGAGGCGGTCTCCTACCTGGCCGAGAATCCGTCCTGGGCCGGGTCGGGCTGGTACACCTACGGCGGCGGACACGTCAGCGGCAACGGCCGCGAGATCATCCCCAGTGCTGCCACCCGGTACGACAGCACCGACCCCGGCGGGTACTCCACCCAAGGCGCGCCCGGCTCGGGACCGCCGCCCGGCGGCTGCCAGTGCGGCGACCCGGTGGATCTGTCCACCGGCCTGTTCACCGCCCAGGCCACCGACATCAGCCTGCCCGACACCGAGGGCGTCACCGTCACCCGCGACTTCCGCCAGCTCGATGACACGGTGCGGGACTTCGGCATCGGCGGCGGCGACAGCCTCAACCTCTACATCGTGCTGAACGGCAGCGGCGACTTCGAGCTGATCCAGCCGGACGGCGGCAGGATCACCTACACCCCGACCGGGACCACCGGGCAGTACCAGGCGGTGAACACCCCGACCAGCTACGCCGGGTCAATGCTCACCGAGACCACCGGCGACGCGGACGGGCCGTTCACCCTCAAGCTGCGCAACGGTACGCAGATGGCGTTCGGGAACCCGGCGTTCGTCACCGCGATCACCGACCGGTTCGGCAACACGCTGTCCATCAACCGGCTGGAGTTCGAGAACGCCAGCCAGGGCGGCGGCGAGATCCAGACCGTCACCACCCCCAACGGCCGGTGGCTGCAGTTCTCCTACGGCGTGTGCGTGGCCGCGACCTCGACCAAGTGCGTCACCCAGATCACCGACAACGGCGGCCGCACGATCAGCTACGGCTACAACAGCAACGGGCAGCTCACCTCGGTGACCGACGTGCGGGGCGGCGTCACCAGGTACGGCTGGGCCGCCTGCACCAGCAGCATCACCTGCACCGAGCTGACCTCCATCACCGACCCCCTGGGCCGGGTCACCCAGGTCAGCTACGACCCCACGACCGGCATGGTCACCCAGCAGACCCAGCCGAACGGCGGGACCTGGAAGTACGCCTACACGCTGGGCACCGGCGGCGCCGTCACCGGCGTGGTCGTGACCGACCCCGACGGGAACGAGAGCTCGACCACGCTGGATTCCACCGGGTATCCCACCCAGAACATCGCCGGCTTCGGCAGTTCGCTGGCCCAGACCAGCACCGCGACCTACGAGACCGGAACCGGGCTGCTCGCGTCCACCACCGACCCGTTGGGCCGCACCACCACCTACACCTACGACGCCCAGGGCGACCCGCTCACCATCACCACGCTCGCCGGGACCAGTCAGGCGGCGACCACGACCTACACCTACGACCCCAGCTTCGACCGGCTGGCCTCGGTCACCGACCCGCTCGGCCGCAAGACCACCATCAGCTACAACGACAGCGCCAACACCAAGACGATCACCGACCCGCTGGGCAGAACGACCGTCCTGACCTACGACGACCACGGGGACGCCATCTCGCTCACCGACGCACTCGGCAACACCACGGACTACAGCTACCTGTACGGGCAGCTCGTGGCCACCGCCAACGCCCTGGGCAACGTGGCGTCCACCTACTACAACTCGATCGGGCAGCCGGTCCAGGTGGCCGACCCGGACGGCAACGTCAGCGGCTACAGCTACGACGCCGCCGGGAACGAGATCAGCAGCACCGACCCGCTCGGCAGCACCACCAGCTACGGCTACGACGCCGACAGCGAGCTGACCAGCTACACCGACGCCAACGGCCACAAGACCACGTTCACCTATGACGGCATCGGCGACGTCCTGACCCAGACCGACCCGCTCGGCAAGGTCGCCAAGTGGACCTATGACCCCGACGGCAACACGCTGACCAGCACCGACCGCGACGGCAACGTCACGCACTACGCCTATGACGCCATCGGGCGGCTGACCAGCACCGTCTACGGCGTGACGGGCACCAGCCACTACGACACGATCAGCAACACCTTCGACAAGGCCAACCGGCCCACCAAGATCACCGACGCGCTCACCGGCAGCTACACCTACGGCTACAACACCCTGGACGAGCTGACCGGCTACACCGCGCCGCAGGGCTCGATCAGCTACGTCTATGACGCCGACGGCCAGCGGACCAAGATGACCGTGGCCGGCCAGCCCGCGGTCAGCTACAGCTACGACGCCGACGGCAACCTCACCAAGCTCACCCAGGGCACGGCCAGCGCCGCCTTCAGCTACGACGCCGACGGCAACCTGACCAAGCAGACCCTGCCCAACGGGGTCACCGAATCCCGCAGCTACGACGCCATCTCCGAGCTGACCAAGGCCACCGACACCGTGTCCGGCTCCACCATCGGGTCAGCCAGCTACAGCTACGAGGCCGACGGGCTGATCGCCAGCGCCAGCGGCAGCCTGGCCGGCGTCTCGCTGCCGGCCGCGGCTGGCAGCCAGACCTACAACGCGGACAACGAGCTGACCAAGGCGGGCAGCACCAGCCTGACCTATGACGCCAACGGCAGCCTCACCTCCGATGGCACCAGCACCTACACCTGGAACCCGGCCGGGGCGCTGTCCGGCGTCACCACCCCCACGGCCAGCTACAGCTACGCCTACAACCCGGCCGGGCAGCGGGCCGGCAGCACGACCGGCGGGGTGACCACCACCAGCCTGTACGACGGTGGCACGCTGATCCAGCAGTCCAGCGGCGGCAGCGTCACCGCCAGCTACATGTCGACGGGCCCTGGCGCGACCGTGCAGGTGAGCAACAGCGCCGGCACCACGGTGCCGCTGATCAACCAGGTCGGCAGCACGACCAGGCTCACCGGCCCGGCCGGTGCGATCGCCACCACCTACAGCTACGACCCGGCCGGCAACACCACGGTCACCGGGACCGCCAACCCCAGCCCGGAGCGGTACGCCACCAGCCAGGCCGACCCCACCGGCATCGACCAGATGGGCGCCCGGTACTACGATCCGGCGCTCGGCCGGTTCATCAGCCAGGACCCGCTGGGCATCTCCGGCGGCTCGCCCAACCTGTACGAGTACGCCCAGGACAACCCGGTCAACCTGAACGACCCGAGCGGGATGTGCGGAAGCTGGTGTCAGGGCTTCCTCAACTTCGGCGCCGGTGTGCTCAACGGCCTGACCTTCGGCCTGATTAACGTGCCGCCACCGTTCTGCGGCCCGGGCATGGACCTCGCCTACGGTTTCGGCAACCTGCTCGGGATGCTCGGCACCAGCCTGGTGCTCGCCGAGGTGGGCGGCGCCCTGCTCGGCGCGCTCGCCGACTCCCTGGAGACCGAGGGCGGGCTCGCGGCGGCACGCCAGCTCGGGATGGAAGGCGAGGAGCTGTCCGGCATCGACCAGGCCGCGAAGGTGCGCATCCCGTCGGCCACCGACACCGCCGCCTACCGGATCCCGGACGCGCTGAGCGACACGACGCTGACCGAGGTGAAGAACGTCGGTAACCTGAGCTATACCAGCCAGCTCCAGGACTTCGCCGCCTACGCTCAGGCCAACGGCCTCGACTTCAACCTGATCGTGCGCAGCGACACCGTGCTGAGCGGCCCGTTGCAAGAATTGGTGGACTCTGGCGAAATCAACCTGATACGGAGCCTCCCCGCCCGATGACGACGACCCCACCGGAGCTGATCAGCGACCTCCAGAATGCCGGGGTGCCGGTCAGCGACCTGTGGGAACTGGTGAACGGCAAGACCGCCTACCGGGCGGCGATCCCGGTGCTGCTCGACTGGCTGGGCGCGGTGGACACGCGCGTGCCCGAACCGGACCGGCGCAAGGTCACCGAGGGCCTGGTCCGGGCGCTGACCGTGCCCGCGGCCAGGCCGGCCGCCGCCCCGGCGCTGATCCGGGCATTCCGGACCGCCGACGACCCATCCGGCCTGGGCCTTCGCTGGGCCATCGGGAACGCGCTGTCGGTGGTGGCCGACGATTCGGTCTTCGACCAGATCGCGGAGCTGGTGCGGGATCGCGGCTACGGCAAGGGCCGCCAGATGACGGTGCTCGCGCTGGGCAGATCAAAGGATCCAAGGGCGGCCTCGGTGCTGACCGGCCTGCTCGGCGACCCGGACGTGACGGCGCACGCGCTCATGGCGCTCGGCAAGCTCAAGCCCCCCGGCGTATGCGCGGCCGTCGAGCCCCTGCTCGATCACCCGCAGGCCCTGGTCCGCCAGGAAGCCAGGAAGACACTCGCAAAACTGCCGCCCTGACGAATTACATGATCGTTCATAGCTCCGGAGTCCTTATTGGCATCAGTGGATGGTAAAATGATGCCATGAGAACTGCCATTGATTCTGCCGGACGCGTTGTCATTCCCAAGGCGCTCCGGGACGCTCTGGGCCTGGCGGCAGGTCAGCCACTTGAGATTGACGAGCGTGATGGGCGGCTGGAGATCGTGCCTGCGGCCACACCGATGCGGCTGGTGGACGAGGGCGATGGCGTGGCTGCCGTGGCCGACGCCGACATGCCAGTGCTGACCGCCGACGTGGTGCGGGACACGCTGGAGCGCGTCCGGCGATGAAGGCTGCCGATTCCAGCGTGGTCATCGCGGCCTTCGCCACCTGGCA
This sequence comes from Streptosporangiaceae bacterium, assembly GCA_035308365.1. Lineage (GTDB taxonomy): Bacteria > Actinomycetota > Actinomycetes > Streptosporangiales > Streptosporangiaceae > PALSA-505. The sequence goes on along the minus strand of DATGGU010000033.1, from coordinate 12,402 downwards.
TGAGCATCATGCTCTCGCCCGCAAGGCCATGAGCAGCCGGCCGCGCCTGGTCGCGCACGCGGCGGTTGAGTCCTACTCCGTGCTGACCCGGCTCCCGCCGCCACACCGTGCCCATCCGTCAATCGTGCATGCCTTCATCACAGAGCGGTTCGCCGAGCCGTTCCTGGTTCTGTCGACGGCGGGTTACCAGGAGCTTCTCGCCACCGTTGCGGCCCGGCAGATCCTCGGTGGGCCTGCCTACGATGCCCTGATCGCTTTCACCGCCGCCGAGCATCAGGCGACGCTGCTCAGCCTGGACCAGCGGGCCATCGCGACATATGAAGCCGTCGGCGCCACCGTCGAGCAACTCGTTCCCTGACGGACGCCCAGGGCGGTGACCTGCCTATTGGCGTTGGCCAGCCAGGTGATCGGCGGCGCGGGCGGCTACGGCCATGATGGTCAGGGCCGGGTTGGCGCTGCCCTGGGTGGGCAGCACGCTGCCGTCGGTGATGAACAGGTTGGGGACGGCGAACGTGCGGCAGTTGCCGTCGACCACGCCGTGCCGCTCGCCGGCGGCCATCCGGGCGCCGCCGACCAGGTGGGCATAGCGCTCGATGGTGATCACCTCGTTGGCGCCCGCCGCACGCAGGATCTGCTCCATGACGTCCTGAGCGGCGCGGGTGAGCCGGCGGTCGTTGTCGCACTGGGAGTAGGAGAACCGGGCCACGGGCAGGCCGTAGCGGTCCTTCTCGCCGGCCAGGGTGACCCGGTTGCCGGGCAGCGGCAGGAACTCGCACAGCGCGCCCAGGCAGGCCCAGTGCACGTAGTCGCTCATGTAGGCGCGCAGCGACCGGCCCCAGTGGCCCTGGGCGGCGACGTGCTCGGCCCAGGTGACCGGCAGCGGGGAGACGTTCTGGATGGAGAACCCGCGCCGGTAGGGTTTGGCCGGGTCGGTCTCGTAGAACTGCTCGCTGCTGACCTCGGGCGGCGGCGCCTTGTACATGCGTACCTCGTCGCCGAACCGGCCGGCGGTCTGCGGGGCGCCCTGGACCATCAGGTAGCGGCCGACCTGACCGAAGTCGTTGCACAGGCCGTCGGGGAACCGTTTGGATGCCGACAGCAGCAGGAGCCTCGGCGTTTCGATGGAATACCCGGCCACCGCGACCGCCGCGGCCCGCTGGAAGTGGGGCACGCCGTCACGGATGTAGTGCACCCCGGTCGCCCGGCCGGTGCGCTCGTCCACCTCGATGCTCGTGACCATCGAGTTCGCCCGGACCTCGGCGCCGTGGGCGAGGGCGTCGGGAATGTGCGTGATCAGCGGGGAAGCCTTGGCGTTGACCTTGCAGCCCTGCAGGCAGAAGCCGCGGTAGATGCAGTGCGGGCGGTTGCCGAAGCGGCCGTTGGGGATGGCGACCGGGCCGACCTTGGCGGTGATCCCGGCCTTGCGCGCGCCGCGCAGGAAGATCTCGCCGTTGCCGCCGACCCGGTGCGGGCTGTGCGGGTACCTGTGCGGGTCGCCCCAGGGCCAGGCTTCGCCGGCGACCGGCAGCTCGGCCTCGATGTCGCGGTAATACGGCCTGAGATCCCAGTAGCTGATCGGCCAGTCCGCGCCGACGCCGTCATTGGTATAGGTGGCGAAGTCGCTGGGGTGAAAGCGCGGGACGTAACCGGCGAAGTGCACCATCGAACCGCCGACGCCGCGGCCGGAGTTGTTCGAGCCCAGCGGCACCGGGTCGTCGCCGTCGATCACCCGCGGCTCGGTCCAGTAGAGGTGGTGTGAGCCGGCCTCGTCGCTGACCCAGTCCGTGTCGGGATCCCAGAACGGCCCGGCGTCCAGGCCGGCCACGCGCCAGCCCCGGCGGGCCAGCCGCTGCAGCAGCGTGCCACCGCCGGCGCCGCAGCCGACCACGACCAGGTCGAGCTCGTCGGTGTCATCGAAACGGCGCATGGCCGCGCGCAGGCGGTGGTTGGTGCGGGTGCCGTCGTTGGGCAGCAGCCAGGCCGATTCGTTCCGGTCGCGGACACCGGCCATCAGCGGTCCCCGCGGACAGGGTCATCGGATGGGTGGGCATCGCGCACCTCGAACGGCTCGCGGGCGCCCACGCCGGTGTTCTTGTAGCCGCGCGGGTAGGCCGGGCCGGGGAAGCCGATCTCGTCCCACACCTTCGGGTGGGAGTAGAACGCGGTGCAGGCGTACCGGGTCCACAGGCTCCACACGTGGGCGGCGTTCAGGCCGTGCCAGTCCTTGCCGCCGGTGTCCTGGACCGCCTGGATGAGGGCGCGCTGGGTGTCGCCGTCGCACCGGGCGAACTCGCGGGAGAACATCTCGCGGGCGTCCTCGTCGAGGTAGCGCAGGGTGTCCCGCCAGGCCTGGGCATCCTCGGGCATGCCGGCGTACCGCCAGCCGTCGGTCTCCATCCGGGCCAGCCTGGCGTCGATCAGCGCCACGACGGGTATCCGCTGGTCCGCACCATCCTGGCCGAGAAGCTGGTCGCACAGTGCGGTCGCGACGGCCTGCTCGCCCGGGGTGAAGAAGCTTGGTTCCTCGGGCGTGCGGAGCCGGGACAGCACGACGCCGGCGGTCACCGCGTCCCAGTGCCTGGCCTGGGCGGCCACGTCGAAGCCGGGAAACCTGCCGTCCCAGGTGCCCGGCGCTCCGGAGTAACGGCGCGCGGGCCGCTGGGCAGTTTCCTGGCCCTGTACCGGGGTGCTGGGGGGCGGCTGGCTCCCGGGCTGCCGGGCGCTCACTGTTCCCGGCGCAGGATCGCGGCGAGCAGGCCCATGCCGCCGACCACGGTCACCAGCAGCGGGGCGAGCAGCGGCGGGCCCATCTCGATGTTGTACCGGGGGTTGCGCCAGCCGCCGGGCTTCTGCGCCACGCCCCGGGCGTGCAGGTAGGTGCCCTGCAGGCCGTTCGCGACGATGGCGGCCGAGGCGAGCGGCAGCGCGGTCTTGGCCATCCGGCGGCTGAAGAAGCCGGCGACGCCCGCGGCGGCACCGACCGGGCCGAGCGCCACCGGCAGCCACATCATCCGGTTGGCGAAGCTGGCGCTGTCATGCTCGAAGAAGATTTCCGCGGCGGTGACCAGCGCCCCGGCCGCGGTCAGCGCGGACAGGCTGCGCTCGAAGTGCCCGGTCTCGATGTTGTAGACCATCCGGTCTATGCCGTGCCGACGGAACGCCGGTGGCCCGGGCAGACGGCTGCTGAGCGAGGTTCGCATTCGCGGTGCTCCTTGCTACGGCTTGAGCTGGCTGATCTTGTCTCTGAACAGCGTGGTCGCAATCGTGGCCTTGCGCGGCTGACCGCGCAGGAACGCCTCGGTGAACTTCTTGGCCTGTTCGTATTCGACCTTGCCCGGCAGCGGCGGCTCGTCCGGGTTGACGTTGATGTCGATCAGCGCGGGCCCCTGGTGGGCGAGTGCCCGCTGGATCGCGCCGCGCACGTCGCCGGCCTGCTCAACCTTGATCCCGAGCGCGCCGTTGGCCTCGGCCAGGGCCGCGTAGTTGACGAACGGCTGGGGGTAGCGCACTCCGTGCTCCGGATAGCCGAGCACCATCTGCTCCCACAGGATCTGGCCGAGGGAGTTGTTGTTGTTGATGACGATCTTGACCGGCAGCTTGTGCTGGATGGCCGTGATGAACTCGGCCATCAGCATCGAGAAGCCGCCGTCGCCGACATAGCCGATGACCTGGCGGCCGGGGAAGGCGTGCTGGATGCCGATCGCGTAAGGCAGGCCGGGGGCCATCGTGGCCAGGTTGCCGGACAGGAAGAACTCACGCCGGCCGTGGATCATCCAGTGCCGCGCCGCCCAGGTCGCGATCGTGCCGCTGTCACAGGTGAACACCGCGTCGTCGGCGGCCAGCTCGTTCAGCACGGCCACCACGTACTGGGGCGCGATCGGGTCGCGCTCCGCGTCCTCCAGGTCGGCCATCTTCGCCCGCCAGCGGGTGGTCTCCTTCTGGTACTTCTCCAGGAACTTCGTGTCCGACTGCTGCTTGAGCAGCGGCAGGAGGGCGGCCAGGCCCTCCTTGGCGTCGCCGACCACGGGCAGTTCGGTGGCGGTCCGCGCGCCCGCCCGGGCCGGATCCGCCTCGATCTGGCCCACCCGGACCTTGCCCGCCTCGGGCAGGTGCTTGGTGTACGGGAAGTTCGTGCCGACCATGAACAGCGTGTCGATCTCGTCCATCAGGTCCTCGGACGGCCTGGTGCCGAGCAGGCCGATACCGCCGGTGGTGTAGGGCGAGTCGTCGGGGACGACCGCCTTGCCGGACAGCGTCTTGACGATCGGCGCGGCCAGCCGCTCGGCCACCGCCAGCACCTCGGGGCGGGCGTGCAGGGCGCCGGCGCCGGCCAGGATGGCGACCTTCTTCCCGTCGTTCAGCAGGTCGGCGAGCCGCTGCAGGTCCTCCTCGTGCGGGCGGCCCGGCGCATCCAGCCGGATGGCCGCGGTGTGCGGCGGGCTGGCCGGAGCCACGTGCTGCCATGGGTCGGCGTCCGCGTCGGCGACCTGGATGTCGTTGGGCACGGTCAGGTGGGCCACGCCCCGCCGGGCGTAGGCGGTGCGGACGGCGATATCGACCACACCGGGAAGCTGCGCCGGATTGTAGATCATCTGGTCGTACTCGGCGACGTCCATGTAGAGCTTGTCCATGGCGACCTCCTGCTGGTATCCGGTGCCCAGCACGGACGTCTCCTGCATGCCGGTGATGGCCAGCACCGGCATGTGGTCGAGCTTGGCGTCATACAGCCCATTCAGGAGGTGGATGCCGCCCGGTCCCGAGGTCGCCAGGCACACCCCCAGCTTGCCGGTGGCCTTGGCGTAGCCGGTGGCCATGAAGGCGGCGGCCTCTTCGTGGTGGACCAGGAAGAACTTCACCCTGTCGTGCTGCCGCCGCAGTCCCTCCATGATCCCGTTGATGCCGTCGCCGGGGATGCCGAAGACGGTATCCACGCCCCAGTCGGCCAGCCGTCCGATCAGTGCCTCGGAGAAGATCTGTCCCACGGTTTCCGACCTCCTGTGCGCCGTGCTGTTGTCACCGGTTACCGTTCAAAGCTGTCCGCCAGGGCCGGTGCCAAACATCGGGTATGACCTGGCATTCACCGGGTAGCTGCCGCCGGTGGACGAGTTTCCTCTGCATGTGCTGCGGGACTACGCGCTGATCGCCGACGGCGAGCGCGGCGCGATCATCGGCCCGCGGGGCGACATCGTGTGGATGTGTGCACCGCGGTGGGACAGCGACGCGGTGTTCGCCACCCTCATCGGTGGCGCGGGGGTGTACGCGGTCACGCCCAGCGAAAGGTTCGTCTGGGGTGGCTACTACGAAGACGGCACCCTGGTCTGGCACAGCCGGTGGGTCACCGGATCCGGCATCACCGAGTGTTATGAGGCGCTCGGGTACCCCACCCAGCCGGACCGGCTGACCGTGCTGCGCCGGGTGGCCGCCCTCGACGGGCCTGCGCGGGTCAATGTGGTCCTCGACCCGCGGGCCGGTTTCGGCCGCCACGGCCTGCGGTCGGTGCGCCGCACCGAGCAGGACATATGGACCGCCCGGACCGGGGATCTGTATCTGCGCTGGTCCGGTGAGGTGGCCGCGGCAGCGGTGCGTCAGCCCGGGCGGCACTCCCGGCTGGAGCTGACGCTGCAGGTTCCGGAGGGACAGGAGCGCGACCTCGTCCTGGAACTGTCCACCCAGCCGATAACGGAAGACGTGCCGGACCCGGGCGTGCTCTGGACCGGCACCCGCAACCGCTGGGCGGAGGTCGTCCCGGAACTGCACGAGACGCTGGCGCCGCGGGACGCGCGGCAGTCACTGGTCGTGCTGCGCGGCCTGACCGCGGCGGCTGGCGGCATGGTCGCGGCGGCCACGACCAGCCTGCCCGAGCGGGCCGAGCAGGGCCGCAACTACGACTACCGGTACGCCTGGATCAGGGATCAGAGCTACGCCGGGCAGGCGGCGGCCGTCGTCGGGGACTATTCGGTGCTCGATGACGCCGTGCGGTTCGTCAGCGAACGGCTGCTCGCCGACGGCCCGCGGCTCGCCCCCGCCTACACCGTCGACGGCGGGCGGGTGCCCGACCAGCGCCAGCTCGACCTGCCCGGTTATCCCGGCGGGTTCGATATCGTCGGCAACTGGGTGAACCAGCAGTTCCAGCTGGACAGCCTGGGTGAGGCGCTGCAGCTGCTCGCCGCCGCGGCCAGGGCGGACCGGCTGGACTCCGACGGCTGGCGCGCGGCCGGGATCGCCGCCGGCGTGATCGCACAGCGCTGGCAGGAAGACGACGCCGGGATCTGGGAGCTCGGCAACCGGCCGTGGACGCACAGCCGGCTGGCCTGCGTGGCCGGCCTGCGCGCCGCCGCCCGGACCCGTGAGCAACCGCAGTCGGCGGACTGGCTGGGCCTGGCCGACGTGATATTCGCCGATACCGCGACCAAGGCGGTGCATCCGTCCGGGCGATGGCAGCGCTCCGCCGATGACGACGGCCTGGACGTGGCGCTCCTGCTGTGCCCGGTCCGCGGGGCGATGCCCGCCGACGATCCGCGGGCGCTGAAGACGCTGCACGGTTGCATCGCCGAGCTCACCCAGGACGGCTTCGCGTACCGGTTCCGGCATGATGGGGGGCCGCTCGGCCATGCCGAGGGGGCCTTCCTGCTGTGCGGCTTCATGATGGCTCTGGCGCTGCACCAGCAGGGCGAGAAATGCGAGGCGGCCCGCTGGTTCGAGCGCAACCGGACCGCCTGCGGCTCTCCCGGCCTGTTCTCCGAGGAATACGACGTGACCGAGCGGCAGCTCAGAGGCAACCTGCCCCAGGCTTTCGTGCACGCGCTCATGCTCGAATGCGCCGGGCGCCTGTCTACCGACTGGAAGGACTTGTCATGACACACACAGTGGTGATCACCGGGGCCAGCGGCGGGATCGGGCGGGCGACCGCCCGGCTCTACGGCCAGCGCGGCGCCAACGTCGCCCTGATCGCGCGGGGCGAGGCGGGCCTGGCCGGAGCGGCGGCGGACGTCGAGCGGGCCGGTGGGAAGGCGCTCGCGCTGCCCGCCGACGTGGCCGACTACGGGCAGGTGAACGACGCGGCCAGCCGGGTGGAGGAGCACTTCGGGCCGATCGGCACCTGGATCAACGTGGCCTTCGCGTCCGTGTTCGCCCCGTTCGCCGAGATCACAGCGGAGGAGTTCCGCCGGGTGACCGAGGTCAGCTACCTGGGATTCGTGTACGGCACCATGGCCGCGCTGGCCCGGATGCGGCCGCGCGACCGCGGAACGATCGTGCAGGTGGGATCCGCGCTGGGCGAGCGGAGCATCCCGTTGCAGTCGGCGTACTGCGGCGCAAAGCACGCGATCAACGGGTTCACGTCCTCGCTGCACTGCGAGCTGCTGCACGAGCACTCCGGCATCAAGGTCACGATCGTGCAGATGCCGGCGGTGAACACGCCCCAGTTCTCCTGGGTGCGGTCCAAGCTCCCCCGCCATCCACAGCCGGTCCCGCCCATCTACCAGCCCGAGGTCGCGGCCCATGCCGTGCTGTACGCCGCCGATCATCCGGGCCGCCGGCAGTACTGGGCGGGGGGCAGCACGGTGGCGACCCTGCTGGCCAACCGGTTCGTGCCCGGGCTGCTGGACAGGTACCTGGCCCGGACCGGCTACGACTCGCAGCAGACCGGCGAGCGGGATGAGCATGACCGGGCCGGCAACCTGTGGCAGCCCGCCGACGGCTCCGGTGGCCGCGATTACGGCGCGCACGGTGATTTCGACGACAGGTCACATCCGCGCAGCGCGCAGTTGTGGCTGGCGGAGCGGCCTGGAGCGGTGGCAGCGGCCGGGCTGGCGGCTGCTGCGACGGGAACGATCCTGTCGTGGCGGCTGGCCAGGCGCTAACCCTCCGGGGCTGCCGCCGTCTGGCCTGGCCGGCCCGCAGTCCGCCCGCGGGGCACGTTTGCCGCCGGGGGTTACGGGAAGTCGCACGTCATGCCCGCGCCGATCAAGGACCGCTGACGTGAGCGGCCCGCTCGCAGGCGAGCCCAGGGAACGGCAGTTCCAGACGCCGGCCGCCCGCCGGGCCGGAGCCTGGCTCGTCTGGTGGACCCTGATGATGTCGTTCTGGATCATGCTCGATGATTCCATCAACACCGACGAACTGCTCGCCGGCGCCGGTGCCGCCGCCCTGGCGGCACTGCTCGCCGAGATGGTCAGCTACCAGGCCGCGACGCGGTTCCGGATGCGGATCGAATGGCTCGTCCCCGCGCTCAAGCTACCCGGCCAGCTCATTCACGACATGGGGGTCGTGTATGGCGCCCTGTGGCGGCTGCTGGTCCACGGCGAACAGCCGCCGAGCGCGATCGTCGAGGTGCCGGCCCGGTTCGGGGATGACTCGCCCGAGGGCGTCACCCGCCGGGTGCTCCTGGTCGGCGGGACCAGTGTCGCCCCGAACACGTTCGTGCTCGGCATCGACCCGGCCACCAACGTCATGGTGGTTCACCGGCTGGTGGCAGGAGGAAAGGGGGACTGACATGGTGCTGGCGTCCGTCGCCGCCGCGATCGCGATGCTGGTCGCGCTGATCCCCGCCGGGATCGTGCTGTGCCGGGAGGAAGTGGCCGCAAGCGTCGTCGCGTACGAGTTCATCACCTCGGTCATCGTCATGGTGCTCGCGCTGCTGGCGGAGGGCTTCCAGCGCTCCAGCGAGTTCGAGTTCCCGGTGCTGATGGCGGTGCTGCTGTACGGCAGCAGCCTGGTCTTCATCCGGATCCTGGAGCGCTGGCTGTGATCATCAAAGACGTTTTCTCCGACATCCTGCTCGGCCTGGCCGTGGCGATCGTGGTCGCCTCCGCGGTTGGCGTGCTCGCCATGCGGGATGCCTACCAGAAGCTGCACTTCGTGACGCCGGCGGCCATGGTCGCCCCGCTGCTGGTGGCGCTCGCGATCATGGTGCAGCACGGCGTGTACGAGAACACCGGCGAGTCCTTCCTGGCCTTGGGGTTCATGGTGATCGCCGGGCCGTTCATCTCACACGCCACGATCCGGGCCATCCGGGTCAGGGAGAAGGGGGACTGGCGCCCGCAACGCGGCGGCAAAGCCCCGGCCGAGGAGAAGGAACAATGACCGTCGCCATCCATACCCCTTACACCGTGCCGATCGGCATGATGAACGCCCTGCAGATCACCGTGCTGATCCTGGTGGCCGCGGGCGCGACCGCCGTGGTGCTGGTCAGGAGGGAGGTCCACCAGGTGCTCGTGCTGAGCGTCTACGGTGTGCTGCTGGCCGTCCTGTTCCTCGCGTTTCAGGCGCCCGACGTCGCTTTGTCCGCGCTGACGGTGGGCGCGGTGGCGCTGCCGATCGTGCTGTTGCTCGCCCTGGCCAAGACCCGGAAACGCGAGGAATGAGGGCCGTGGCGCCGGAGCGCCTTCCGCACCCCGGGGCCTGGGCCCGATGACACCGGGGCAACGCCGCTGGATCTTCTTCATCGCGGCGGCCGGGCTGGCCGCGTTCTATATCTGGGGCCTGTCCGGCCTGCCGGGATTCGGCCACTACCCGGGTCCGTACGGCTTCATCATCAACCGCGTCGCGCTGGGCCAGACCCATGCCACCGGCACGGTGTCCGCGGTCAACTTCGAATACCGCGGCTTCGACACCGTGGGCGAGGAGTTCATCCTGTTCACCGCGGCGGCCGGAGTCGGCGTCGTGCTGCGCAAGCTACGCGGTGAGCGCGAAAAAGTGGCGGTGGACGAGGCGGCCGACCGCGAGGTGCCGCCCACCAGCGCAGCCATCCGGATGGTGGCCCTGCTCCTCACCGGCCCGCTGGTGGTGGTGGGCTGGTGGCTGAGCTCGCACGCGCAGACCAATCCCTCGGGCGGGTTCCAGGGCGGGGTGGTCCTGGCCACCGCATTCATCCTGGTCTACCTGTCCGGGGAGTTCATCGTCTTCAAGCGGTTCAGCCCGGTCGACCTGGTCGACGCGGTCGAGGCGGTCGGGGCCGGCGGATTCGTGGCCATCGGCGCCGCCGCGGTCGGGATGGGCCTGGCCTACCTGACCAACTACCTGCCCCTGGGCCAGTTCCCTGGCGCCGTGAGCTCATCCGGGACCATCGCGCTGATCAGCTTCTTCGTCGGCCTCGAGGTCGCCGCCGCATTCATCTTGATCGTCACCGAACTGCTCGACCAGACCCTGCTCATCAGGGGAGGCGGCTGATGGAGTACTTCCCGTTCATCGTCGTGGCCTGGATCCTTGGCGTAGGCCTGTACGGCATCGTGACCAGCCGGCATCTCATCCACCAGATCATCTGCCTGATCGTCGTCCAGTCCTCGACGTATGTGCTGCTGCTCGGCGTCGGGTACGTGACCGGCGCGGTGGCGCCGTACTACTTCGACGTCCCGCCGCACACCCAGGCGGTCGACCCGGTTGTGCAGGCCCTCGCCCTCACCGACGTGGTGGTCGAGGCCGCGGTGACCGCGCTGCTGCTCTCGTTCGCGATCCAGGCCCACAAGCGGTTCGGCACCCTGGACCCGCAGGAACTGGCCTCGCTGAAGGGATAACCGGAGTGGACCAGCTGCTCGCGCTCGTCGTGGCCGTGCCGTTGCTGGCGGCCGCGGCGATCACCGCGATCGGCCCGCTGTTCGGCAGCCGGCGGCGACTGCTCGACGCGGTGGCGATCGCCGTGGCCGCCGCCGTCGCGGTCATGCTGATTGTGATCATGGTGCGCACCGCCGGCGGGGACGAGGTGTACTGGTTCGCCGGCTTCCGGCCGTTCCAGCACCGGGCCGCGATCGGCATCGACTTCGAGGCGGGCTCGCTCAGCGCCGGCCTGGCCGCGCTGGCCGCGGTCCTGGTCACGGCGGCAATGACGTTCTCCTGGCGGTACTTCGAGCGGGTGGCCACCTACTACCACACGCTGATGCTGACGTTTCTCGCCGGCATGGTGGGCTTCTGCCTCACCGGGGACATCTTCGACCTGTTCGTGTGGTTCGAGCTGATGGGTGTGTCCGCCTACGCGCTGACCGCCTACCGGCCCGAGGAACGCGGCCCGATCCAGGGCGCGCTCAACTTCGCCATCACCAACAGCGTGGGCGCCTACCTGTCGCTGTCGGGCATCGGCCTTATCTACGGGCGAACCGGGGCGCTCAACATGGCCCAGATCGGCGCCTACATCGGCAAGCACCCGCCGGACAGGCTGGTGGTGGTGGCGTTTGTGCTGATCATCGCGGGCCTGCTGATCAAGAGCGCGATCGTGCCGTTCCACTTCTGGCTCGCCGACGCCCACGCGGTGGCGCCCACGCCGGTCTGCGTCCTGTTCTCCGGCGCGATGGTGGAACTCGGCCTGTACGGGATCGCCAGGGTGTACTGGTCGGTGTTCGCTCACGCGCTGGGCCACACAGCCACCATCTCCCACCTGTTCATTGCCCTGGGCGTGCTCACCGCGCTGGTTGGAGCCCTGTTCTGCTTCCGGGAGCGGCACATCAAGCGCCTGCTGGCCTTCTCCACCATCAGTCACGCCGGCATGTTCCTGACCGGCATCGGCCTGCTGACCCCGCTGGGCCTGGCCGGCGCGGCCGTCTACGTCATCGGGCATGGCCTGGTGAAGGCGGCCCTGTTCCTGTGCGCCGGCATAGTCCTGCACCGGCTCGGCTCGGTCAACGAGACCTGGCTGCACGGGCGAGGCCGCCACCTGCGGGTCACCGGGGTGGTATTCACGCTGGCCGGGCTGGGCCTGGCCGACCTGCCCCCGTTCGGCACCTTCCGCGGCAAGGGTTACATCGACGACAGCTCCTGGTCGCACGGCCTGCCGTGGGTCATGCCGGTGTTCATTGCCTGCACGATCCTGACCGGCGCGGCCGTGCTGCGCTTCGCGGGTGGCGTGTTCTACGGCCTCGGCACCGCGCCGACCGAGGACCCGGAGATGGCCGAGATGGCATCGGAGGAAACCACCGAGACTGAGTCGGAACGGGACCGGACTCCACTCACCATGATCATCCCGCCCGCGGTCCTCGTGGCGGCGGCCATCGCCGTCGGCGTCATCCCGCAACTCGGCCAGGTGATCCAGGCCGCCGCGCTCCGGTTCGAGGACCAGGCCGGGTACAACGCCACCGTGCTCGCCGGCGCACACCTCATTCACCCGGTGGCCATCGCCGCCGCCGAACCCACCGGGATCACCGTCTCCGACGTGGCCACCGGGGCCGGATCGGTGATCGGGGCGCTGGTCCTGGCCTACCTCGCGCTGTACTGGCGCCGGCTGCCGCTGCTGCGCCGCGGCTACGAACCCGGCGCCGGGCTGACCGCGCCGATCCAGCGCTTCCAGAGCGGGGTGGTGAACGACTACGTGGTCTGGATCGTCTTCGGCCTGGCCTGCGTGGGCGGGGCGCTGGCCTTCGCCATCACCTGAGCGTTGCCGCCCGGACCTAGGTGGAGTCCAGCCGGTCCAGCCGC
>DATGGU010000032.1:0-8063 GCA_035308365.1 Streptosporangiaceae bacterium | reverse complement strand
TTCCGGGCCCGGCACCGTGGTGCTCAACCTGACCGCCGGCACTGGCGTCCTCATCCTGCACACCCCCGCCGGCCTGGACGGCCGGGAAATCGAGATCAGCCCGGAAAGCGCCGACGACGGCCCACGCACCCACTCCCGCGTCCGCGCACGTCACGTCGGCACCTCACTCCGGTATGCCGCCGTCTACCCAGATCTGGCCGCCGGCGACTACACCATCTGGCGCAACCCCGTCACGCCAGCGGGAACCATCACCATCACCGGCGGCCACGTCACCAGTTGCCACTGGACCAGCCTGACGATCAGACGTCCAGTCCCAGGGCCTGAGCCCGGACCGTCCACAGGCACAACGCCAGCAGAAGCCAGTACCCATAGGTCGGGAACGTAGCAGTAGGGCACGCCGGGTGAGGAGTCAGCTCGCCGCAGGAGATGGGCTGAGACCGCCCTGGCTACCGGGCTCGGCGAAACCTTCCTGGCACCTGCGCCACGAGGCGGTCATGAACGGTGCCTGCTCCGCCGACAGCATGGGGAAGGCGGGGAGCGCCCTACCTGGCCTGGCCGCGGCAACAGGGGGGCGCCCGGGACTGGCATCTCCCGGCCGGGACGGCGTTGCACCGTGTCCCGGCCGGGAGGCGACTGGGGTCAGGAGGACATGAACTTGGATGGCATCGAGACGACAATGCCCTGGGCGAGCACGGCGCCGGTGCCGGCCATGTGGTTCTCGGCCATGAGCAGGGCGCTGCCCTCAGAGGTGCTGCCGGCCACGATGGCGTTGATGGCGGTCTCCAGGGTGGACACGTGGCCCTGCAGGTCGGCGGCCACCGCGGACTTGGGCAGCTTGGTGGCGCCGGCCACGAACGCGGAGAACTGGCTGATGTACCCGGCCAGGTCCTTCTTGGCGGTGTTCACCTTGGCCATGTCGTGGGTGGCCAGGCCGAGGGTGTAGTTGACGAAGAAGCCGATGTGGGCGTTCCACAGCTTGAGGAACTGTGCCTTGGCCGCGGAGCCGTACACGCTGCCGATCGCCGCGCCGAGGGCGTTGGTGTTGTCGGTTAGCGCCGAGACGGCACCCTTGACCTCGGGTGCGTTCAGGTTGCCTTTCGCGGCGACCGCGGTCTGCACGACGAAGCCGGTGGCGGCTACGTGCTGGATGAGCAGCCCGGTCAGCGCGGCCCGCAGCGCCGACGACGCCGCGGTCACCTGGCCGGACAGGCCCTTGGAGGAGACGATGCCCTTGGCTAGCACCTGGGCGGTGCCGTTCATGTGCATGGCGGCCATCTCGATGTCCTTGCCCGCGGCCGGGCTCTTCGTGACGATGGCCTTGATGGCGGTCTCCAGGGTGGACACGTGGCCCTGCAGGTCGGCGGCCACCGCGGACTTGGGCAGCTTGGTGGCGCCGGCCACGAACGCGGAGAACTGGCTGGTGTACCCGGCCAGGTCCTTGTTTGCGGTGTTCACCATGGCGGTGTTGTGGGCGGCCAGGCCGAGCGTGTAGTTGACGAAGAAGCCGATGTGCGCCCGCCACAGCTTGAGGAACTGCTGCTGGGCGGCGGACCCGTACACGCTGCCGATCGCCGCACCGAGGCTGTCGGTGTTCTGCCCGAGGGCGGCCTCGGCGTTCTTGGTGTTCGCCGAGGCCGGGCCCGTGGTGATCGCGGTCTGCACCACATTGGCGGTCAGGTCCACGTGCTCGACCAGCAACTGGTCCAGACCCGCGTACAGCTGCGCGGCCACGGTCGTCGTCGACGCGCTCGATGGGCTGGAGGAGGCCATGTGCGAGGGGGACTTGCTGGAGCCGGCTTGCGAGCCGCCTGTGCTGGAGCAGGCAGCCGTGGCCACCGCGGCGGCGGCAGCCACAACGCCGGCCCGGACAATAAGGGAACTGCGCATGATGCATCTCTTTTCGCGTTCAGGTGAAACTCTTCTGTGGGGTGTTCGCCGCAGCGCGCGATGCGGTTCAGATGCGGTGCGGATCTTCTGGTCGGGGAGACCTGGCCGAGCCCCACCGGCTTGGTGGGGTGGCGGGGATGATGCGGTCGTGTTCTAGGCTGACCGCAAAGGTCCAGGTGCCGGTCGTGATTCAATTCCGGCGCATGTCACGACACGACAAACGTGCCAGTCATGCCCGCACTAGCGTGGTACTGGCAGTAGAACCGGTAGCTGCCGGGGTGAGCGAAGGTCACTGTGAAGGAGGTCTGCGCACCGCCGGGATCACCGGTCACCGTGGGTGAGGTCACGTGCAGCGCCGGTATGACGATGTTGTGCGGATAGGCTCCGGAATCCTTGAGCGTTATCCGCACCCTCCCGGTGTGCAGGCGGATCGTCATCGGGGTGAACCGCAGCGAGATGTTCCCCGCGATGGTGGCCTGCTGGCCGCCCGCGGCCACCCGGGCAGGCGGGCTGGCCGGTGCACCGGCGCCGGCGAACCCGGCGACGGCAAGCCCGGCCACCAGACCTCCGGCCACGGCCAGACCGCCACGCCAGCGGCCGCCCCGCCGCGCCGCCTGCCGGTGCCGCACCTGCCATAGCAGACCCCCCGCCGACAGCGCGACTGCGGCGGCCTCGGCCACCGCAGTCACCGTCTTTTCGCCGAACCAGGAGGGCTCGTACATGTTCGGCAGCGGGCCGAGCCGGCCCACGTCGACATAGCGGTAGAGCAGCAGCGCACCCATCGCGCTGGCCGACACGGCGAGGGCCAGCCCGAACCCGGCCCGGCGGCCGGCCACCAGCACGATCAGCGCCGCCGCGGCCGCCACCCCGGCCTCGATCCGGAACAGATCGCCCTGGCTGATTGAGCCATGGATGCCGGCATAGACCGGTGCCAGGTCGGCGTGCACATAGGCATCCACGGCCAGCCCGGCCGCGACCAGCAGCCGCAACACCAGCCCGGCCGCCTGCGGCACCCGTATCCGCCTGCCCCGTTGCGCTGTTCCCGGCGCGTCCTGCTGTGCTCTCCGCTGTGTGGTCACGATCGGCATCCAGTCTCTTCGGCATCCCCGCTGACATCGCCTATTCGCCGCAGCACCGGTTCCGGTTCATGAGCGGAACCGGCGGCGTGCGCCCACCCGCATGCCTGAACACAGGTGGTGCTGACCGTCCCGGCGACAGGGCGCGTGGCGGCGAAGGTCATCGTCCATGACGGGGTGGCGTGGATGGAACCTGCCGTGATGGCGGCTAACCTGAGCGGCGAGATCTATGTGCTGTGGCAGATCACCGGCTCCCACCCCCGCTGCCGGCCGGCTCGTTCGGCGTGCGGGCAGGCACGCACTCACCCGTCAGGGTCGGCGCCCTGGCAGCGCCATACGCCAGCACTTCAGCCTTCGCGGTCAGCCTGGAGCACGCCGGGCCATCCCGGCCGCTCCCTCGGACAAGGTGGCGCTCGGCCAGGTCTCCTGAGCGACGGCGCACCTGACAGCGTCTTGCAATGCGGTTCGTGCTGAACGTCGTGGAATGAACCGCTGAGCTGCTGGCGCCGAATACCGGCCACTGGGTGCGCACCAGGCGTACCCCTGCATCTCTCTGGGGGGACAGGTGGCCGAAAAGATACGAGGCTGGATGACGGCACCGCGGCGGGTGGGGCTGGCGCTCATCGGCGTGCTCGGCGTGGTGCTCGCTATCGCGTCGGGGACCGCGTTCGCGTCCCCGGGCCAGCCGGCGGGACCGGGCATGGCCGGTATGACGGCCGGCGGGCACGGGCACACCGGCACGACCAAGGGCTGGTACCGCGGGAACACGGTGACAGCAAGGAAGTCACCGGGAACATCACCACCAACCTGTTCCTGTACTTCGCCGTCAAGACCAGCGGCTGGTGTCACAGCCTGATCTGCCTGTCACCGCACTCCTGACCTCGGGATGCCACCGCTTATGACGGGAACGGCATGGCGGTGGCCGCCGATTCTGGCCGGGGGCTGAAGCGGCGGCCGCAACCGGCATCCAGGCCGGCGTTCACGCCACCGCATGCCAGACCGGGTTCAGCGGACGTAAGGAAACTTGTCATGATCAGCATGCCCACTACGACAGCAGCCCGAGACCACCGGGCACCGGTGCGCCGCTGGCGCATGATCGCTGGCGCCTCCGGGGCCACGGCCGGCGCCGTGATCATAGCCGGCGCGTTCCTGCCCTGGGTGGAGACCTTTGCCGGGCTCATCTCGATCTCCGGGGTGCGCGGCAGCTACGGCCGGCTCCTGGTGTCGGCGGGCACCGTCATCGTGCTCGCCGGGCTGTGGCAGGTCCTGTGGGGCGGCCGGTGGGCGCGCTGGCTGGCCGCGGCCGGCGGGTTCGCCGCGCTCGGCTTCTCCGGGTACCTGCTGATCCAGCTGGCCGCGACCACCAGGTCGCTGGGCGCCTCGATGGTGCTCGCGCGCGGCGGGCCGGGCCTGTGGGTCGTTGGCGGCGGGTCGCTGCTGGCGCTCGCCACGCTGTTCCTTCCGGTCCCCGCCGAGGGGGTGTCACCCGAGCGGCACCGGGCCCGGCCCTCCCGGGCCGCCGGGATATGGCGGCATCTGCTCAGCCGCACGGCCGACGTGCAGTCGGCTGGCCTGCGCCGCGGGCTGCAGGTCGCGCTGGCGCTGGCCTGGCTGCTGGACGCCGCGCTGCAGTTCCAGCCCTACATGTTCGGCCGGGGGTTCGTCACCGGGGTGCTCATCCCCGCGGCCGCAGGCAACCCCGCCGCCGTGGCCGGCCCCGCGTTGTGGGCGGACCGGCTGATCGGCCACGATGTGCCGCCCTGGAACGCGGCGTTCGCCATCGTCCAGCTCGGCATCGCACTGGGCCTGCTGTGGCGGCCGACGGTGAAGGCCGCGCTTGCCGGTTCGGTGGCCTGGGCGCTGGCGGTGTGGTGGCTTGGTGAGGGGCTCGGCGGGGTGCTGACCGGCACGGCCAGCCCGGTGACCGGGGCACCCGGCGCCGTCATCCTTTATGCGCTGATCGCCGTGCTGGTCTGGCCCCGGCGGGCCGCCGCTGGCCGCGACGTCGCCGCGGCCGGGCTGCTGGGTCATCGGTGGAGCCGGGCCGCGTGGCTGGTGCTGTGGGGCAGCTTCGCATATCTGATCGTGCAGCCCGCAGTGCGGGCACCCGGCGGCCTGTCCAGCGTCATCGCCGGCCATGCGGCGGGCGAGCCCGGCTGGCTCGCGGCCCTGGACCACCACGTGGCGGCGGTCATCGGGCCGCACGGTCTGGCGGTTTCGATCATGCTGGCCGTGGCGTTCGTTCTGATCGGGACCGGGGGCCTGGTCCGCGTGACGGCCCGCTCTGCGCTGGTCCTGGCTGCGGTGGCGGGCCTGGCCATCTGGGTGATCGGCGAAAACTTCGGCATGATCCTGATGGGTACGGCCACCGATCCGAACACCGGCCCGCTGCTGGTGCTGCTGGCCGCCGCCTGCTGGCCGCTGCGGCCTGCCCGGGCGCCGCAGGACACCAATCCGATGCCCGCGCCCGGTTCCCTGCCGCGATGCGTTCAGGCAGAAGCCCGATGTCCATCCTGCGCGCGAGCGCGTCGGATAGCGCGACGTACGACTTCAGATCGGGCCGGTCCACTCCGAAGAGTTCGGATGTGATACCGAGTGCGACCGGTGCGGCCACCTCCCTGATCCAGTCAAACTCGGCTCGCTCGCCGAGCGAGGCGAAGATGCCCTGGATCTGGCGACGTGCCCGGCCGCCGATCTCATCGAGATCCTGCTCCCGCAGCGCATTCATGAGCAACGCCTTGAGAGGGCCTAGGGCAGGCGGGTCCAGAGTCTGCAAATTCTGCAGGAACTCAGGAATTATAGGCGAAGACCCGTGGGTGCTTATCAAGAATCTCCGCTCCCCGTATCCTTTCGAGTACGCCGCTAGGCGGTTCGAAGTGCGATTACGCTCGTACAAGTCCTTTTCGTCGAGGACATACAGAATTCGATTGCTAAGCCGGACGTCTCATGTGCCTGGTGGGATGGAAGGTGAGGCTGTGACGTACTCCTTTAGCGGCTTCCAGCGCTAGGCCCGCCACTGAGGTTGCGGTGAAGCTGCGTGGACCCGGCAGCTCGGGCTGGCCGGTCAGCTTTGCCCTGTGCCGCTCTCGCGTGGAATCCGGAAGAAGGGCGAGCGCAGGATGAACCGGGCGGCGAACATCAAGACCAGCCCGGTGCCGACGACCCCGGCCAGGGACCAGATTTGCACAGTGGGCGCGGCTTGCAATGACTTGACCACAACCCAGCCGAGGAAGCCAACAGCGGCCAGAGGAAGGATGCCCAGGGTCAGCATGTCACCAGCGTGAGAGACGATCCGCCGTCGGTAGTAGACGATGGCGGCCAGCGCGGTGAGCATGTAGAACGCGGCGTACAGCAGGCCGGTCACGTTGATCACATTGGTGAACGCGTTCTGCACCGAGGTAGTCAGCAGGTATAGCCAGGCCAGCACGATGAGGATCAGCCCGGCCAGCACGCTGGCGGCCATGGGGGTGGCGAACCGGGGCGAGACGTTGGCCAGGAACGGGGGGAGAACCCGGTGGCTGGCCATGCCGTAGGCGATCCGGGCGGTCAGCACGATACCGGTGCCGGTGGCGGCGATCACCGACAAGGCCAGCGCGATGGCCAGCGCCTTGCCGCCTGCGCTACCGCCCAGGACCTGGCCGGCGTAGACCAGTCCGGATGCCGCGTGGACCTGCATCTCGTGGGGAGATGTCACGCCTTGCAGGCCGATCTGGGAGACGGTGAAGATGATGGCGACCAAGCCGACCGCGAGCATCGCGGCCCGGCCGGGGTTGACCCGCCGGTGCCGGACCTCCTCATTGACATAGAGCGTGCCGTCCCAGCCGGTGTACATGAACACCGCCAGCAAGAACCCGGCCGCGAGGCTTCCCTTACCGCCGATGCCGTGCAGGCTGAACCAGGCCCGGGTGACCGGGAAGCTGTCGCTGCTGTGGCCCAGAACCCGGGCCAGGCCCCAGACCGCGAAGCCGACCAGGATCAGGTACTCGGTGACACCTAGTGCGACCTGGGTCTGGGCGGTCAGCCGGATGCCCACGACCGCGATCACCAGCATGACCAGCCCAACTCCGGTGGCTATGCCGACGTTCGGCCAGGGACTGGCGGTGGTCGCGCCGAACACGGCCAGCACCGAGGGGCCGATGACCACGACCGGGCTGAGGGTGCCGATGAGCGTGCCGGCCAGCATCAACCATCCGGTGAGAAACCCCAGGTAAGGGTTGATGGCCCGGCCGACCCACTCGAATGAGGCCCCGCAGTTGGCGTTCCACAGGTTCAGCCGCCGGTAGGCGTTGGCGATCACCAGCATCGGGATCGCGGTCAGTACCAGGACCACCCCACCGGCGTAGGCAGCCGCGGCCGCGAGCGCGGCCAGGGTCAGCCCGACCGAGACCGATGGACCGGTGGATGCCATTCCGATGAGGGTGTCCTGCGCCACGCTGATCGCATTGGGCTCCAGCCGAGGTGAGGGCGAGTTCCAGCGCCGTGTTTGCGCGGACGCGGCATGGTTGGGCACGTGCGCTCCTCAGGAAGGTCTGGATATGGGGCGGTCAGGCGTGTGCGCTTTCCACTACGCCAGCGGCGGATCATGACGTAACGTCAGAAGAATGGCGCATTCGTGCGGCCGGCAGGGATAACCAGCGAAGTGGCCATTAGGATGACCAGAGGGGTTACCAACGGGTTCCGGTGCCGCGTGGCGGCAGAGTAAACGAGGATCAGCCAACCTCACATGAATAGCCGAGATGGGCTACGGGTTGATTGCCGGATAAGAGCTCGTCAGACTGATTGGTGGCTGCACGCAACATTAGCCAGGAAACAGTCATTGGCAATTTGATCGATGCCGCTGACCGAGCGCGGCCGGGGACGGCGGTCCGCTCCCCCGCTTCATGACCGATGCGGCAGAGCGGCCAACTCGGTGCCGACGTTGTGTGTTGGCGTAGATGGTGCACCTAAGATAGCGCTACGATCAACCTCGCAACGATAGATTCTCTAGAATCCAAAGAACCAGCATCACCCAGCACGCCAGCAGGCCAAAGCACGAGGTGACCGATGAACGAGATCCGGGCCGGCGGCTACAGCCCCACCGTCCGCAAGCGCTCACTCAGC
>DATGGU010000031.1:0-83561 GCA_035308365.1 Streptosporangiaceae bacterium | reverse complement strand
GTCCGCTCGCTGCTGCTCGGTGACCTCGGCGGCCAGGCGGTACACGTGTTCGAGCCGGCCTCCCCGGTCTTCGCCGACGCGATCGTGACGTCGGCCATCACCTGTTTTCTTCCCGGCACCAGGCCCGGCGCCATGCGGCTGGAGCTGGCGAGCGGCGCCGGCCTCGGCGGAGGCAAGCGGGTCTCCCGTGCCACGCTGACCGAGGCGCGGCGCTGGACTCCGCTGGTTCGCGGCGGGACCGAACCTCAGCGCCCAGGGAAGATGATCCGGCGGGCCGGGAATGGCATGGTCGAGCTCGGCGAGATCTGCCGGGTCCACCGGGGTCAGGTCACCGGGGCGAATGCCGTCTGGATCCGGGACCACGCCGAAAACGGCATACCGCACAGGTTCCGGTTTCCCGCAGTGACCAGGGCGCGCGAACTGTTCGCCGCCGGCGGGGTGCTGGCCGACCCCACGCCGCTGCGGGTCGTCATCGACCTGCCGGCCGACCTCGACGAGCTGGCTGCCGCCGAACGGGAACTGGTCGTCGCGTTCATCGCCGCCGCGGCGCGAGCCGGGGCGGCGGACGGTTACATCGCCAGGCACCGCCGCGCCTGGTGGCGGGTCGGCCTGACCGAGCCCGCGCCGATCCTGGCCAGCTACATGGCCCGCCGCCCGCCCACCTTCGTCCGCAACCTGGCCGCCGCCCGCCATCTCAACATCGCCCACGGCCTCTACCCGCGCGAGCACCTGCCCAGCGAGGTACTCGACCGCCTGGCCGCCTACCTGCGCGGCTCGGTGAACGTCAGCCAGGGGCGCACCTACTCCGGCGGCCTGACCAAGTTCGAGCCCGGCGAGATGGAGCGCCTGCCCGTTCCCTGGGAGGAGCTCAGATCCAGCTGTTGAACCACATCCGGGCCAGCCAGGAGCTGTACGGGATCACCTTGGCCGCGAGCACCGGGTACAGGTAGTAGAAGTTGAGCAGCACGGCCAGCAGGTACCCGCCGGTCAGGGCCGCGCCGATCCCCCGCCGCACGGGCGAAGATCTGACCGAGCCGATCAGCAACCCCAGGCACAGCGTGATCGATAGCACCAGGAACGGAACGAACGCGACCGCGTAGAAGTAGAACTTGGTCCTGGACAGGAACAGGAACCAGGGCAGCCAGCCGGCCAGGAAGCCGGCCAGGATGGCACCGGCCCGCCAGTCCCGCTGGGTCAGCCACCAGGCGAGGCAGATGAGCAGGGTGGCGATGGACACCCACCAGATCATCGGCGTGCCGATGGCCAGCACTTCCTGCGAACAACCGCGCACCCGGCAGCCGTCCACGCCGAGCTTGGGTGCCGCGTAGTAGAACGAGACCGGCCGGTGGATCACCATCCAGGTCCAGGGCTGCGACTCATACGGGTGCTTGGTGGTCAGCGTGTCGTCGAACTGCAGGATCGCCTTGTTGTACTGGTACAGCGAGACGAGAGCGTCGATCACCGGGGTGTGGATACCGTGCTGAGCAGCCCAGTTCCGGTCGTAACCGGTCTTGGTGAACAGCCAGTTGCTCCAGGCTGCGATGTAGGTGACCACGGGCACAAAGACCAGGGATACGAGCGTCCAGCGGCCGTCGCGGACCAGCCCGCCGCGCAGCCAGCTCGACACGCCGGCCGTACGCCGTGCACCGATATCCCAGGCCAGGACCAGAAGCGCGAACGCCGGGATGTACCAGACGCCGTTCCATTTCGAGGCGGTGGCCAGCCCGATGCAGACCCCGGCCAGCACCCGCCACCAGCGGATGCCGAGGAACGGCCCGGCCTCGTCCGGCTGGCGGCCCAGCATCGCCTCGGCCAGCCGGGCCCGGGTCCGGTCGCGGTCGATCAGAATGCAGCCGAACCCGGCGAGGACCCAGAACATCACGAAGATGTCCAGCAGCGCCGTCCGGCTCATGACGAACTCCAGGCCGTCCAGCGACAGAAGCAGTCCCGCGATGCAGCCGAGCAGCGTGGATCTTGTCATTCGGCGGGCAATCCGCGCCGTCATGAGAATGGACAGCGAGCCCACCACGGCGACCGCGAACCGCCAGCCGAACGGGTGCAGGCCGAAGAGCCATTCGCCCGCCGCGATCATTTCCTTTCCGAACGGCGGGTGCGCGACGAACTCGCCGCCCGGGCTGAAGAAGTGCCCGTCGCCGCGGGCGATCAGGCCGTTGCGGTGGCTGCTGTAGTTGTGCTCGGTACCGTACTTGAGGATGCCGTAGGCATCGGGCACGTAATAGGTCTCGTCGAAGACGACCGACTGCGGCAAAGACAGCCTGTTGAAGCGCAGGAACGTACCGAACGCCGTGACGATCAGCGGGCCTATCCACCCCCAGATGGCGCTGCCCGGCATCGGCGGGCAAAGCCTGGCCGCGAGCGCGGACAGTTGCGGGCGCCGTTGGGTGAGTTCCGCCTCCGCCTGGGATGTCATCATCGGTCGCCATCGTATTGGTTAGCGTGAACCTCGGTATGAAAGAGAACGGATCAGGGACGCTGATCGTGGCAGCGGTTCCCATCGGCTGCCTGGACGACGCCTCGCCCAGGCTCGCGGCCGCGCTCGGCCGGGCGCGGATCGTCGCGGCGGAGGACACCAGGCGGCTGCGCCGGCTGGCTGCGAGCCTGGGCGTGCAGGTCACCGGCACCGTCGTGTCCTACTACGAGGCGGTCGAGCAGCGTAAGACCGCCGGGCTCGTGGCCGAACTGACGGCGGGCCACGACGTGCTGCTGGTCACCGACGCGGGGATGCCCGCGGTCAGCGATCCGGGCTACCGCCTGGTCGCGGCGGCGGTGGCGGCTGGCGTACGGGTCACGGCGCTGCCTGGTCCCTCGGCGGTCACGGCCGCGCTCGCCGTCTCCGGGCTGCCCAGCGACCGGTTCTGCTTCGAGGGGTTCCTGCCCCGGCGGGGCGGCGAGCGCACCCGGCGGCTGGCCGAGCTGGCCGGGCAGCCGCGGACCATGGTGTTCTTCGAGTCCCCACGCCGGCTTGAAAAGACGCTGGCCGAGCTGGCCAAGGCGCTGGGGGATCAGCGTGACGCCGTGGTGTGCCGCGAGCTGACCAAGACCCACGAACAGATCCGCAGAGGGACGCTGGCCGAGCTGGCCGCCTGGGCGTCCGGCGGTGTCCTCGGCGAGATAACGCTGATCGTGGCCGGCGCCCCGCAGGCCGCCGAACCCGAAGGCGCGGAAATGGCCGCCGCGACGGCCGAGGTAGCCGGCCGGGTGGCCGCCGGGACGACGCGCAAGGACGCCATCGCGGCCGTGGCGGCCGAGCGCGGCCTGCGCCGGAACGCCCTGTACAGGTGCGTCATTGGCAGCGCAGGCCCCGAAGCCCAATAGGCTTTCCCCATGTCTTCGCCGAACCGCTCCATCCTGACCGCTCCTGCTTGGCCATATGCGAACGGACCGCGCCACATCGGGCACGTGTCCGGCTTCGGGCTGCCGTGCGACATGTTCAGCCGGTACCAGCGAATGGCGGGCAACCGGGTGCTCATGGTCAGCGGCACCGACGAACACGGGACCCCGATCCAGGTGCAGGCCGACGCCGAGGGCGTGACCGCCCGCGAGCTCGCCGACCGGTACAACCGGGTGATCGCGAACGACCTGACCAACCTGGGCATGTCCTACGACCTCTTTACCAGGACCACCACCCGCACCCACTACGCCACGACCCAGGAAATCTTCACCGGCCTCTACGACAACGGCTACATCTTCGCCAGGACCGCCATGGGCGCGATCTCGCCGTCCACCGGGCGGACCCTGCCGGACCGTTACATCGAGGGCACCTGCCCGATCTGCGGCTACGACAGCGCCCGCGGCGACCAGTGCGACAACTGCGGCAACCAGCTCGACCCGATCGACCTGATCAACCCGCGGTCCCGGATCAACGGAGAAACACCCGAGTTCGTCGAGACCGAGCACTTCTTCTTCGACCTGCCGGCCTTCACCGAGACGCTCGGGTCCTGGCTGCAGTCCAAGAGCGGGCAGTGGCGGCCGAACGTGCTGAAGTTCTCGCTCAACCTGCTCAATGACCTGAAACCCAGGGCGATCACCAGGGACCTGGACTGGGGTGTGCCGGTCCCGCTGGACGGCTGGCGGGCCCGGCCGGACAAGCGCATCTACGTCTGGTTCGACGCGGTGATCGGCTACCTGTCCGCGTCGATCGAGTGGGCCAGGCGATCGGGCGACCCGGACGCGTGGCGGGCCTGGTGGCAGGCGCCGGACGCGGAGTCCTACTACTTCATGGGCAAGGACAACATCGTCTTCCACTCCGAGATCTGGCCGGCCATGCTGTTCGGCTACAGCGGCCAGGGGGACCGGGGCGGGAAGCCAGGCTCGCTGGGCGAGCTGAACCGGCCGACCGAGGTGGTGTCCAGCGAGTACCTGACGATGGAGGGCCGCAAGTTCTCTTCCTCCCGCAACGTCGTGATCTACGTGCGCGACTTCCTCGAGCGCTACGACGTGGACGCGCTGCGGTACTACGTCGCGGTCGCCGGCCCGGAGAGCCAGGACACCGACTTCACCTGGGCCGAGTTCGTCCGCCGCAACAACGACGAGCTGGTGGCCAACTGGGGGAACCTGGTGAACAGGTCGGTCTCCTTCGCCGCCCGCAACATCGGATCCATCCCGCCGCCCGGCGCGCTTACCGCGGCGGACAACGAGATCCTCGGCCGCTCCAGGGAGGCATTCGCCCAGGTGGCCGAGCCGTTGTCGCGGTGCAGGTTCAAGGCGGCCATCACCGCCGCGATGCGGGCCACGGCCGACGCCAACAAGTACCTGTCCGACCAGGCGCCGTGGAAGCTGCGCGAGTCCGGCCCCGAGCGGATGCGCACGATCTGCCACGTGGCCCTGCAGCTCGTGGACGATGCCAAGACGCTGCTCAGCCCGTTCCTGCCGCACTCGTCGCAGCGGGTCTACGAGATGCTCGGCGGCACCGGCGAGTGGTCGGGGATGCCGCGGATCGACGAGGTGGACGAGGATGGCGGCCCGCCGTACCCGGTCATCACCGGTGACTACAACGTGGCGGCCCGCTGGGAGCACACGCCGATCCGCCCGGGCACGCCGCTGGAAGCACCGACCCCGCTGTTCGCCAAGCTGGCCCCCTCGGTCGTGGACGAGGAGCTGGCCAGACTGGAGAAGGCATGACGAAACGGCCGGAGCCGGACATCACGCTGCCGGCCGAGGCGCTGGACAGCCACTGCCATCTGGACATCATGAAGGAGCCGGTCAGCCAGGCGCTGGCCGGCGCACGCTCGGCGGGCATCAGGCGGGTCGTGACCATCGGCACCGACCTGGATTCCTCGCGGTGGGCCGCCGGCTGCGCGAAGGTGCACCCCGACGTCTACGCGGCCGTGGCGGTTCACCCGACCGAGGTCGAGGCCGTCGTCGAGGGCGCCGAGGACAGCCCCGAGGGCAAGGCGGTGGCCACCGACGCCGTGCTCGCCGAAATCGAGGCGCTGGCCGCCCTGCCGAAGGTGCGGGCCATCGGCGAGACCGGGCTGGACTACTACTGGGACCGGACCGCGCCCAAGGTGCAGCAGGAGTGGTTCCGGGCGCACATCGAGATCGCCAAGCGGGCGGGCAAGGCGCTGGTGATCCACGACCGGGACGCGCACGAGGACGTGCTGCGCATCCTGGACGAGCAGGGGCCGCCGGAGAAGGTGGTCTTCCACTGCTTCTCCGGCGATGAGCGGATGGCCAGGCAGTGCGCCGAGGCCGGGTACGTGATGAGCTTCGCCGGCAACCTGACGTTCGCCAACGCCCAGCCGCTGCGCGATGCGGCCGCGGCGGCCCCGGCCGGGCTGCTCCTTGTGGAGACCGACGCGCCATTCCTGACCCCGGTGCCGCACCGGGGCAAGCCCAACTCACCCTGGCTGGCCGCGCACACCCTGCGACGGCTGGCCGAGGTGAAGAACATGGACCTGGCCGAACTGTGCGGCGAGGTTACCCGGACCGCCGAGCGCGTCTTCGGGCCGTGGTGACAGCAGCGCAGCACCGGATGCTCGGGGCGTCCGACGTCCGCGAGATCGCGGGCAGGCTGGGGATCCGGCCGGCGAAGCGGCTCGGCCAGAACTTCGTCATCGACCCGGGGACGCTGCGGCGCATCGTTACCATCGCTGACATCCGGCCGGATGACTACGCACTGGAGGTGGGGCCGGGGCTCGGCTCGCTCACCCTCGCCCTGCTCCCGGCGGCCCGCCGCGTGCTCGCGATAGAGATCGACCCGGTGCTCGCGGCCGAGCTGCCGCGGACCGTCGCGGCGATGGCGCCCGGGCTGGCCGGCCGGCTGGCCGTGGTCACGGCGGATGCGGCGCGGATCGCCGAGCTGCCGGGTGAGCCAACCGTCCTCGTCGCCAACCTGCCCTACAACGCGGCCGTGCCGGTCCTGCTGCACCTGCTGGCCACCGTGCCGTCGCTGACCCGTGGCGTGGTCATGGTGCAAGCCGAGGTCGCCGGCCGGATGACGGCGCAGCCAGGCAGCAGGATCTACGGCGTGCCCACGGTGAAGCTGGCCTGGTTCGCATCAGCGCGCCGGGCCGGGGCGGTGTCGCGCAGCGTGTTCTGGCCCGTGCCGCGGGTGGAATCCGCGCTGGTGGCCTTCACCCGGCGCGAGCCGCCAGTGCCCGGCGTCCCGTTGCAGGACCTGTTTGCCGTGATAGACGCCGCCTTTGCGCACCGGCGGAAGGTGCTCCGTAATGGAGTATCTCAATCCAAATTTGCGAACTCGGCCGCTCAGGCGGAAGCAATCCTGCACCGGGCGGGCGTGGATCCCTCGGCCCGGCCGGAGTCGCTCAGCGTCGAGCAGTTCGCCGCCATCGCACTGGCCGCCAGGCGTGTCTAGCTGGGGTGACCGGCGGCGGGTACGATCAGCGAATCGTGACCGCTGTGACCGTGCGGGTGCCCGCAAAGATAAACCTGCAGCTCTCGGTGGGGCCGCCCCGCCCGGATGGCTACCACGAGCTGCTTACCGTGTTTCACGCGGTTTCGCTCTACGACGAGATCACCGTCGATCACGCCGGCCGCGGCAGCGTCACGGTCAGCGGTGAGGGCGCGGACACCGTGCCGGCCGGTGACGCCAACCTCGCGATGCGCGCGGCCGTCGCGCTGGCCAAGGCGGCCGGCCTGCCGCCGCGGCGGATACCGCGGACCGCCGCGGCCGATGGCAGCAGGAGCGGGCCCGGCGTCTCGATCGAGATCAGGAAGCGGATCCCGGTCGCGGCCGGTCTCGCGGGCGGCAGCGCGGACGCGGCGGCGGCCCTGGTCGCCTGCAACGAGCTGTGGCGGGCCGGGCTGAGCATGGCCGAGCTGGCCGAGATTGCCGCCGGGATCGGCAGCGACGTGCCGTTCGCCCTGTTCGGCGGGACGTCGGTCGGCCAGGGCCGGGGCGAGCGGCTGACGCCGGCGCTGGTGGCCGGCCAGTACCACTGGGTGCTGGCCTTCGCCGCCGGTGGGCTGTCCACCGCCGACGTGTACCGCACCTGCGACCGGATCCGGTCCAACCGCGGCATCGTCGTGGCACCACCCAGGCCGAGCACGGAGCTGATGGCCGCGCTGCGTTCCGGCGATCCGGCCGAGGTGGGCCCACTGCTCAGCAACGAGCTTCAGCCCGCCGCCCTTTCACTGCGGCCCGACCTGCGGCGGACTTTGGCGACCGGCCGCGAGTACGGCGCGCTCGGCGCCGTGGTCTCCGGATCCGGTCCAACCTGCGCGTTCCTCGTCACCGACGCGCAGCGGGCGGTGGATCTGGTCGTCGCGCTGACCGGCGCCGGGGTCTGCCGGTCGGCGGTCAGGGTCACCGGACCGGTTCAGGGTGCGGTGCTGACCAGCCCGTCCGAGGTCAGCGGCTGACCCAGCCTTCCGCTCGGCCGTTATGGCGAGCCGGCGTCGAAGGGGGCCAGGAGGGTGCGGAGCAGATCCGCCAGCGTCTCCCGCTCGATTGGGCCCAGACCGGCGAGCAGCGCTTCCTCGCTGGCCAGCAGATCGCTCAGCGCGGCGTCCACCCGGGCGCGGCCCTCGGTCGTCAGGGTGACCAGGATGCCGCGCTTGTCCTGCGGATCCGGCAGCCTGCGGACCAGGCCGGCGGCGGCCAGCCCGTCGATCCGGTTGGTCATCGTGCCCGAGGTGACCAGCGTCGCGTGCAGCAGCGCGCCCGGGCTCAGCTGGTAGGGCGGGCCCTGCCGGCGCAGGGCGGACAGCACGTCGAACCCCCACGCCTGGAGGCCATGGGCGGCGAACGCCGTACTCCTGGCCCGGTCCAGGTGCCTGGCCAGCCGCGATATCCGGCTGAGCACCTGCATGGGCCGCACGTCGAGGTCGGGACGCTCCGCCTGCCATCCGGCGACCAGGTCGTCAACCTCATCCTTGAGCTGCTCCGTGGCGCAGGGTTCCGGCAAAGAAAGCTCCGTGGCGCGGGGTTCCGGCAAGGAAAGCTCCGTGGGGCAGGGTTCCGGCAAAGAAAGCTCTGCCATCCCTGCGAGCATATCTCTTGACATCGAGATGTTCGGAGCGGTAGACAAGCCGGGAAATTACCTTGACGTCAAGAGAGATGTGGTGGTCATGTGGGATCCACAGCAGTACCGGCGCTTCGGCGACGAGCGGTCGCGGCCCTTCTTCGACCTGGTGGGCAGGATTGACTCCGGGAACCCGCGGTCCGTGGCCGACCTGGGCTGCGGGCCCGGCAACCTGACCGCCACCCTCGCGGAGCGCTGGCCGGAGGCGGCCGTCACCGGGGTGGACAGCTCCCCGGCCATGATCGAGGCCGCGCGGGCTGGCAACCCGGGCGGCGGGCGGCTGTCGTTCGTCCTGGGCGACATCGGCGACTGGACTCCGGACGCCCCGCTTGACGTGATCGTCTCCAACGCCGCACTGCAGTGGCTGCCCGACCAGCTCAAGACGCTGGCCCGCTGGGCCGGCCTGCTGGCCCCCGGCGGCTGGCTCGCGGTGCAGGCGCCGGGGAACTTCGACCAGCCGGGCCATGCCGTCATGCGCGAACTTGCCGCCTCCGGCCGGTGGCGGCCGCTGCTTGACGGGGTGCAGCTCAACAGGCAGGCCACGGATCCGGCGGACTACCTGGACCTGCTGGCCGGATCCGGCTGCGTGGTGGATGCCTGGGAGACGACCTACCTGCACGTCCTGCCGGGGGAGGACCCCGTGCTCGAGTGGTACAAGGGCACCGGGCTGCGGCCGGTGCTCGACGCCCTGCCACCGGATCTCGCCGGGGAGTTCACCGCCGAGTACGGCGCCCGGATGCGCGCGGCCTACCCGGCCCGGCCGTACGGCACCGTGTTCCCGTTCCGCCGCGTGTTCGTGGTGGCCAGGCGGGTCAGTCCCGCCTAGCGGCCGCGGCCGCCTCGGCCGAGATGCGCGGATGCGGGTCGAGCTGCGACAGCCCGTTCCAGGCCAGGTTGACCAGGTGCGCCGCGACCTCTTCGAGCCGGGGCTTACGGGCGTCCAGCCACCATTGCCCGGTGACCGCCACCATGCCGACCAGCATCTGCGCGTACATCGGCGCCAGCTTCGGGTCGTAGCCACGCTCGGTGAAGACGTCACCGAGTATGTACTCCACCTGGCTGGCGATGTCGCTGATCAGGCTGCCGAACGTGCCCGCGCCGGAGGCCGGGTGCGAATCGCGGACCAGGATCCGGAACCCGTCGGCGTTGTCCTCGATGTAGCGCAGCAGCGCGACCGCGGCGCCCTCGAACTTCTCCCTGGTGTGATCGCCGCTGAGGATCTGGGTGGCCATCGTCAGCAGGCGGCTGACCTCGCGGTCCACCACGACCGCGTACAGCCCCTCCTTGCCGCCGAAGTGCTCGTACACCACGGGCTTGGAAACATCGGCCGTGGCCGCGATTTCCTCGATGGACGTGCCCTCGAAGCCGCGCTCGGCGAACAGGTGCCTGCCGATGTCGAGTAGTTGCTCCCTGCGCTCCTTGCCAGACATCCTGCGGCGGCCGGACCTTGATCCTTGCTCGGTCACAAACAAGACACTAACGTGCCCCAAACGCACGCCATACGCGGCTGGTCAGGCTGCGGCTCGCCGGGTCATCGAGCCGAGCGCCCGGCCACCCTGGCCAACCCGCTTGGCCGACAGCCGTTCCTCGCTGGGCCAGCGCACGTCGTAGACCCAGCCGAGCTTCTCGAAGAACCAGATCAGCCGGGCGCTGATGTCGATCTGCCCCTTGAGCGCGCCGTGCCGCGCGCACGTAGGGTCGGCATGATGCAGGTTGTGCCACGATTCGCCGAACGAGGCGATGGCCAGCCAGGACACGTTCCTGGCCTTGTCCCTGGACGTGAACTCCTCCCGGCCGAACGTGTGGCAGACCGAGTTGATCGACCAGGTAACGTGCTGCAGCAGGGCGATCCGCACCAGGCCCGCCCAGAACAGGGCGGTGAGCGCGCCGCGCGGTGACATCGACCACAGCCCGCCGGCCAGCGCCGGCAGCAGCAGCGACGCGGTGGCGAAGGGCATGAAGTACCGGGAGATCCGCCGGATCGCCGGGTCGGCGAGCAGGTCAGGGCAATACTTCTGCTGCGAGGTACGGTTGCCCTGGAACAGCCAGCCCATGTGGGCGAAGCCGAACCCCTTGGCCAGCGCCTTCCAGTCGTCGCCGAACCGCCACGGCGAGTGCGGGTCGCCCTCGCGGTCGCTGTACTTGTGGTGCCTGCGGTGGTCGGCCACCCAGTTGAGCAGCGGGCCCTCGAAGGCCAGGCTGCCTGCTACCGCCAGCGCGATCCGCATCGGCCGCTTCGCCTTGTACGACAGGTGGGTGAAGTAGCGGTGGAATCCCATGCTGATGCCGAGCCCGGAGATGTAATAGAAGACGATCGCCAGCAGAATGTCGTGCCAGCCGAGGCCCCAGCCCCAGGCGAACGGCACGGCCGCCAGCAGGGCCAGCAGCGGCAGCGCGACGAAGGCGGCGATCAGGACCCGGTGCCCAGTGGCGGCACGGGTGGGGTCAAGGTCTGGCTTGGGAGCCGTCGCGGCGAGCGCGGTTGTCTCGATCTGAGCCGTCATATAAACCTCGCGGGTGTAGCGTCCAGGGTCGCGTCCCCTACCCGTGCCCCGGGCTGTCACACCGGTGCCCGGATAATTGAACGCTTACGTCACCGTAGGCTACGCGACCGTAGGTTATGCAAGGGTCTGGGGAAGATTTCAGCTAGTTGTAGCGATAATCACACTCGCGCGTAACGGGGCTGTCTCACAATGTGAGACAACAGGTGTGACATGGCGGTGACCGAGCGAGAGGTTCATCGCGCCATCAGCGGATGGACGGGCGAGGAAAATCAGAACAAGCTGTGCTAGGCCGGGCTGTCCATGATCCGAACCGGCTCCGTGGTGCTCCGGTAAGGTGGGCGGTAAATCACCTTCCCGGGTCGTCTAATCGGCAGGACGGGGTCCTTTGGAGTCCCTAAAGAAGGTTCGAATCCTTCCCCGGGAGCGCTAGCCAGGTTCGGATCCTTACCTGGCGGTATCAGTACAAGCTTTCATCACTCCTTCCGCCCCGCCAGCGATCCGCTGGTACAACTCGGCGCTGCGCAACACGCGGACGACGAGGCAGCCGTGATAATCCTCGCCGACGTTCTTCCGGACGGTCTTGGGGTTGTGTCTCTTGAGCGTGGGCTTCCTGAAGCGTGCAAGGTCCGCTCGTGTCACGTCTGACCAGAACCGCTCCGCGGCGCGAGCGTCCGCGTTCTCGTGAATGAGTACGCGATAGGTAAGCCTGTTTGGTTCGACGCCGACGGTATGGAGGAAACGAAGGAAGAATCTGATCAGGCCGGGGTCGCTGTTGGTGAAGGCGACCTGATCGTCGGTCCTCCATGGCTTTGATTTGGATCCCTCGCACCAGTAGGCGATGGCCCCGGCGATGAGGACTTCCCTGTCGCTCAGTTCGCCGATCTCCAGGGACGCGGCCGAGATGACTCCTGCCCGGGCGGCATCGCGGATCGGGCGCTTGGCGGCCCAGAGCCTGCGGACTCCCTCGGCTGAGCGCTTGCGGGATTCCTTGACGCTCAGGTGCGGCGGTATGGGCATGTCCCTGACCCAGAGTGAGACAGAGCCCTTGGAGACATTGAGTTCGGCGGCGGTCTGCTCGTAGTCGAGGCCCATTTCACGCAGTTCGCGCGCCTGGGCGCGAATGTTGTCCTTGGCTCTTGGCCGCCGGGTCCACCCGGGTGGTGGCTCACCCTGCAGCGCCCGGGTGAGTGTGTCGCTGCCTATGGGGCCGAGGGCCTCCCTGATCTGGCGGCGGGATAGTCCCGCGCGTCGCATGGCGATCGCACGGTCTTTGAGCTGGCGAAGTTCGTCGGGGGTGCGCATGGCCGCAAGCTAGGGGCGGGGTCTGACGGAAACGGCTTTCGTGCTGGTGGGTGCGCGTGTGCCTGGTGGCCAGAATGCGCCGTAAAGAAGGATTGCAGTAGCTGACCTGGCCTCTTGGTTGGCGACCGGACGGTATCCTGCGAGAGTCGGGGACGTTAACGCGGGCGCCATCTGACAGGCCGGCCGCCCACGAAAGCAGAGGAGCCCTCCGCAGTGACCGAGAGCCGCCCCGCAGCCGTGATCATCCTTGCCGCGGGCGAGGGCAGGCGGATGAAGTCCCGTACCCCCAAGGTCCTGCACGCTCTGGGCGGCCGCACGATGCTCGGGCACGTACTCGCGACGGCCGCGGATCTCCGGCCGGACCGGCTGATCGTCGTCGTGGGCCAGGGCAGGGAGCTGGTGTCCGCCCACATTGCCGGGCAGGCGCCCGAGGCTACGGTGGTGGTCCAGCACCAGCAGGGGGGGACCGGCCACGCGGTCCGCACGGCGCTGGAGGCCGTCGGCCAGATTCATGGCGTGGTCGTGGTGACCTACGGTGACACCCCGTTGTTGCGCAGCGAGACGCTGGCCGAACTGGCCGCCGCGCACCAGGCGGCGGGCAACGCCGTGACCGCCCTCACCGCACGGGTACCCAACCCCACCGGCTACGGCCGGATCGTGCGCGACGGCGGCGGGGCGCTCACCGAGATCGTCGAGGAAGTCGACGCCACGCCGGAGCAGCGGGCGATCGACGAGATCAACTCGGGTGTGTACGCATTCGACGGAGATCTGCTCGCCGACGCGGTCAAGCGGGTGGCCACCGACAACGCCAAGGGCGAGGAATATCTCACCGATGTAGTCGCCATTCTGCGGGCCGATGGCCACCTGGCCGGCTGTGTCCGCGCCGCCGACCCGGCCGAGGTGGAGGGCGTCAACGACCGCGTGCAGCTGGCCAGAGCACGCCGGCTGTATAACGACCGGGTGCTGGCCCGCTGGATGCACGCCGGGGTGACGGTCGTCGACCCGGCGACCACGTGGATCGACGCCGACGTGCGGCTGGAAGCCGACGTGGAGATCGGCCCGGGCAGTCAGCTCCGGGGACACACGACCATCGAGGCCGGGGCGCGCATCGGCCCCGGCTGCCTGCTGACGGATACTACGGTGGCGCGGAACGCGGCCGTGACCCATTCCGTCTGCGTATCGGCCCGGATCGGCCCCGGCGCGAGTGTCGGCCCGTTCGCCGATCTGAGACCAGGTTCCGAGGTGCAGGGTAGCGAGGGAGCACAGAGCGCGTGAGCGAAAACCATTCGCTGGCTGACCGGCTCGGCGGGCCCCGGCCACCCGCCGCCAAGCGGCTGCTGCTGTTCTCCGGGCGGGCACACCCCGAGCTGGCCGGGGAAGTCGCCGGGTGCCTGGGCGTCGAGGTCACCCCGACCAAGATCTCCGACTTCGCCAACGGCGAGATCTTCGTCCGGTCGCTGGAGTCGGTCCGTGGCTGCGACACGTTCGTGCTGCAGAGCCACACCGCTCCGATCAACCAGTGGATCATGGAGCAGCTCATCATGGTCGACGCGCTGAAGCGGGCTTCGGCGCGGCGGATCACCGTGGTGACGCCGTTCTATGGCTATGCCAGGCAGGACAAGAAGAGCCGGGGCAGGGAGCCGATCTCGGCCCGGCTGATGTCAGACCTGTTCGCCACGGCCGGGGCCGACCGGCTGATGGCCGTCGACCTGCACACCGCCCAGATCCAGGGCTTCTTCGACGGCCCGGTCGACCATCTGTTCGCGCTGCCCATCCTCGCCGACTACCTGGAGAGCCGGGTCGACCTGCGGCAGATCACCGTGGTCGCTCCGGACGCCGGCCGGGTCCGGGTCTGCGAACGGTGGACCGACCGGCTCGGCTGCCCGCTGGCGATCATCCACAAGCGGCGCGATCCTGATGTGGCCAACCAGGTCAAGGTGCTCGAGGTCGTCGGCATGGTGCAGGGCCGCACCTGCCTGCTGGTCGACGACATGGTCGACACCGGGGCGACGATAGTGAACGCCGCGGAGGCGCTGTTCGAGGAGGGTGCGGACCAGGTCATCGTGGCGGCCACGCATGGCGTTCTCTCCGGCCACGCCATGGACACCCTGAAGAACTCCAGGATCAGCGAGATCATCATCACCAACACGCTGCCGATCCCGCACGAGAAGCGGATCGACAAGCTCACCGTGCTGTCCATCGCGCCGCTGATCGCCAGGGCGATCAACGAGGTGTTCAGCGAGGGCTCGGTCACAAGCCTGTTCGACGGCCAGAGCTGACCTGCAGCTGTCCGGCTCGCCGGGGCTTTCTGCCGTCTTTTCGTGGTCACTGTAGGTGACCGCTGTCTTCGCCCCCGAGATAGTGACGAAGACGGCGGCCACCAGCCCCCTCGCGGATCCCGGGCGCTACGGCCACGCCGCAGCCTTCCGGAGCACAGCGCCGAGGCCTGGAAACGACGGTCTGCGCTCCGCGCGGGAATGCGAGCGGGCGGCTCGGAATCGCCCCATAGCATCGCGGATCCCATGCACATCGTGATTAACTTTCGATTAAGCGGTTCGCTCCCTGGGCGCCAGATCGGTGCGCGGGCCAGACGTGAGGGGCGGCATCCGGCTATGGCCTGGGAGTTAAGATCGACACGGGTTCGATAGCACGTGATGTTGCCTTGAACGGACGGTGTGGTGCGCTTTCGGATCCTGGGGCCAGTTGAGTTCTGGACCGGTCAGGCCTGGGCAGGGATCGGTGCCCCCAAGTGGCGGTCCCTGCTGGCCGCGCTGCTGATCAACGCTGGCCAGGTGGTCTCGACCGACCGGCTGATCCATGAGATCTGGGACGATAAGCCACCCGCCAGAGCGAACAACCTGGTCAGCATCTACGTCCTGCGGTTGCGCCAGCTCATCGGCGACGAGCGCGGTGAGGTCCTGCGCACCCGGGCGCCGGGCTACCAGATCGCCCTGGAACCTGGGGATCTGGACGCCACCCGGTTCGACGCCCTGGTCCGGGAGGCCAGGCAGGCGCTGGCCGGTCACAAAACCGAACACGGAGCCGAGCTGCTCACCGAGGCACTCGCCCTGTGGAAGGGTGGCGCGCTGATCGACGTGCCACCCTCGGCCCTGGTCACCGCCGAGGCCGAGCGGCTGGAGGAAGCCCGGCTTGACGCCCAGGAGCTGCGTCTGGCGGCCGACCTGAGCTGCGGGCGGCATGCACAGGTCACACCCGAGCTGTTCCGGCTGGTCGCCGACCATCCCATGCGGGAGGGGTTCTGGGGCCTGCTGATGCAGGCGCTGGATGGCGCGGGCCGGCACGCGGAGGCGCTGACCACCTATCAGCGGGCCAAGGAGGCGATCTCCGAGCAGCTCGGCGTCGATCCCGGAGAGAAGCTGCAGCGGCTGTTCGAAGACATCCTCACCAGGGACACCTGGCAGCGGGAGCCTCAGGCAGGCCCTGCTGAGACGGCAGCGGATCAGGCTGAACATGAGCAGTCGCCGTCCGACCCGCCCATGCAGTTGCCCATCGACATCTCCGACTTCACCGGGCGGGCCGAGGGTGTGAACCGGCTGTGCGAGCTGCACCCGCGTGACGAGGACGACGACAGTCCGGGGGCGGTCATGGTCGCGGTGGTCACCGGGGCTGGTGGTCTCGGTAAGACCACCCTTGCCGTGCATGCCGCGCACCGGCTGCGGCCCCGGTTCCCCGACGGCCAGCTTTACGTGGATCTGCTCGGCGCCACCGTGCAGCCGCTGGCCCCGGGCGACGTGCTGGCCAGGTTCCTGCGTGATCTTGGCGTGGATGACAAGCACATACCGGTCGACGAGGATGAGCGCGCCGCGCTGTACCGGACCCGGCTGGCCGGTCGCCGGGTGCTCATCGTCCTGGACAACGCCCGCGATTCCGCCCAGGTCCGGCCGTTGCTGCCGGGCAGCTCGTCCTGCGCCGTGCTGGTCACCAGCCGGAAGAACCTGCCCGCTCTCCCGGCCGCCCGGCTGGTCGACCTCGATGTGCTCGAGATGGTGGAAGCACGGGCGCTGTTCGCTGGCATCGTGGGTGCCCAGCGCGCCGACGCCGAGCCCGATGCCACCGGCGAGGTGCTCACCGCCTGCGCCGGCCTTCCGCTGGCTATCAGGATCGCCGGCGCACGGCTGGCTGCCCGGCCCCGCTGGACCGTCCGCGCGCTGGCTGACCGGCTGCGCAGCCAGCAGGGACGCCTCGATGAGCTGAAGGTCGGCGATCTCGCCGTCCGCGCCAGCTTCGAGGTCAGCTTCGCTGATCTGCCCCCGGCAACGACCGCGGACGGGATCGGCCCGGCTCAGGCATTCCGGCTGCTCGGCCTGTGGGAAGGGCCGACCATCGGGCTGCCGGCCGCCGCCGCGCTGTTTGGCCAGCCAGATGCCAGGACGGTGGACGCACTGGAGCAACTCGTCGATGTGCACCTGCTGGAATCCCCGGACCTTGACCGGTACCGGCTGCACGACCTGCTGCGGGTGTACGCGAGCGAACTGAGCGAGGCCGAGCCCGCTCAGGTCAGGGAGAATGCCACGCGGCGGATCCTGTCCTGGTACCTGAACACCGCTGAGGCCGCCGCGAGGATCATCTCGCCCCACTATGTGCGGGTTCCGGTTGGTTCGGCGGACCCGGGGATAAGGCCGCTGACGTTCGGCTCGCCGGATGAGGCTCTGAAGTGGTCGGAGGACGAGCGGGCCAGCCTGGTCGCGGCCACTCGTCAGGCAGCCGCGAGCGGCCTGCTCGACATCGCCTGGCAATTGCCGGCCGCGACGATGGGTTTCTTCTACCGGCACAGCCACTGGGCGGACTGGATCACCACCCACCGGATTGGCCTGGACAGCGCGCGCAAGCTAGCCGACCGCCAGGCCGAAGCGTGGATGCTGAACAACCTGGGCATGGCCTACGGGCTGCAGCGCAGCGAAGAGGCGATCGGGTTCTTCGAACAGGCGCTGGCCATCGACCAGGAGATCGGCGACCGCAGGCATGAGGCACGGGCAACGACGAACATGGCGACCGCCTGGACCCATCTGGGCCGGTTCAGTGAAGCCCTCGAAGCCAGCGAGCGATCGCTGGTTCTGCAGCGCGAGATCGGCCGTCGCTACGGTGAGGGAGTCGCCCTGGGCAACATGGGCTGGGCGTACCGCGAGCTGGGGCGCAGCGAGGAGGCGATCGCCTGTATCCAAGAGGCGCTGACGATCTTCCGGGAGCTGGACGACAAGATGGCTGAGGCTGATTCGCTCAGCGAGCTAGGTGACGTGTATTTGAGCCTGGACCGGATCGCCGACGCCTTGCACAGCCTGAGCGAGTCCCGTGGCATGTGGCGCTCCATTGGCAACCTGCACGGCGAGGCCACGACCCTCCGGCTGCTTGGCACGGCCCTGCAGCGTGCGGGGCGGCTGGCTGAGGCGCGCGAGTCGCTGACCGAAGCGCAGCGGATCTTCGGGGAGCTGAGCGATCACAAGCAGGTCGAGGAAATTCGCTCCGGCCTGGCCAAACTCGGCGATACGGAGAGTTAACGCCACCGGGAGGGCCGCAGAAATGGCGGGATACCGCCGTATACGGTGATTGTGCCCACGTCGTATCGATCTCTGCCGATATGATGCACCCGGCCTGGGCAGTCAATACGGAGGGATGGATCAATGGGGGAATCCAAGACCACGGGCCAGTATTCCGAGGTCGAAGTAGAGATCAACGACGCCGGTCCTGAGCCCGAGCTCAGTCAAGACCGGCCGCCGGGGTCGGAGAAGCAGGGCACGATCTACGACGGAGCGGAGCCGGGTACCACCACCGAAGGTGGCGAAAGCAGCGAAGGCAGCGAAGGCGGCGAAGGCGAAACCGGGTCTGGCGACACCGAAAAGGAAGAAACCATATACGACGGGTAGTCAGCCCGGGCGTGTGTGCGGTGGCCGGTCCCCTAACCGGTGGCCGGCCACTCGTATGCCCGGCGGGAAGAAGCGGCCTGTTCCCCGGGTAACTGTCCGGACCGGTTACGCGGCGGGTGTGGTCCTCGGCTAGACTACGTTGGCTGCATGTGCGTCCCATGCTTACGCCGGCCGTTGGTGTGGTGGCCGAGGCGGACGCTCAATCGTTACATGTAAGGAGTTCCTGCCGTGCCTGAGGTTCCTATTTCCGCGGAGCCGCGCACCGAGTTCGGAAAGGGCCCGGCCCGCCGGACCCGTGTCCTGGGCAAGGTGCCCGCGGTTCTGTACGGGCACGGCACCGATACCCGGCATCTCACGCTGCCCGGTCACGACCTGATGATGGCGCTGAAGACCCCGAACGTGCTGATCAGGCTCGAAGGCCTGCCGAACGGGCACGAGCTGGCCCTGCCCAAGGCGGTCCAGCGAAACCCGATCAAGGGCTTTGTCGAGCACGTGGACCTCATTCTGGTCCGGCAGGGCGAGAAGGTCACGGTCGAGGTTCCGGTCCGGGTCGTCGGTGAGGTGTTCCCCGGCGGGATTCTCGACCAGCAGATGGTCCAGGTGCTGGTCGAGGCCGAGGCCACCCACATCCCTCAGGCATTCGAGGTCGACGTGGAGGGCATGGAGGTCGGCACTGCCGTGCACGCGGCGGATCTCAGCCTGCCCCGTGGTGTGACGCTCGCCGCCGACCCCGAGGCTCTCGTGCTGCATGTCATCGCCGCGCCGACCGCCGAGCAGATAGAAGCCGAGCTTGGGGTCGAGGCCGAGGTGCCGGCCGAGGTCGCGCCCGAGGCGCCGCCGGCCGTTGCCGAGGCGGAACCCTCCGGGAACAGCGAATAACCCGGCTGATCCGGCTCCGCCGGAAGGCGACCCGCGAGGGATCCGGCATGAGCGGGGACCGTTGGCTTATCATCGGACTCGGCAATCCCGGCCTGGAATATGTGGGGAACCGGCACAATGCAGGGCGCATGGTCGTGGAGCTGCTGGCCGAACGGATGGGTGTCAGGTTCAAGCGGCACAGAGCCCGTGCCGATATCGCCGAAGGAACGCTGTCTGGCGTTCCTGTGACGCTCGGCATAGCCCGGTCATACATGAACCTGTCGGGTGGGTCAGTAGCCGCGCTGCGCGATTTCTACAAGATTCCATCAAGCCGGATCGTGGTGATCCATGATGAGCTTGATGTTCCGTTCGGTGAAATCAGGCTCAAGCTCGGCGGCGGTCCCGGTGGGCACAATGGGTTGCGCTCGGTGAGCGCGGCGCTCGGCTCGCCCGACTACTACCGGGTCAGGTTCGGGATCGGCAGGCCGCCCGGCCGGATGGACCCTGCGGTGTTCGTGCTGCGCGACTTCGCCACGGCGGAGCGCAAGGAACTTCCGCTGCTCATCGAGCGTTGCGCGGACGCCGTGGAGGCATTGCTCCGGGACGGGCTCGGCCCTGCCCAGAACGAGTTTCACACTCGCTCATGAAACGCTGCGTAGTCAACCGGCCCCGACCGGCGCCTTACGGTGCCGGCCCTCCCGTCGGCCGGCGGGCGCGGGCCTCGCCTCATGATCACTGTCAGCTACCACGATATTACGTGTTTATGGCTTGTCTGAATAGCACAAAGCCACGGTCTTGCACCGTGTACTCAGATGCGTTCCTCATCACCTGTTGAGAAGTTTTAGCCAGGGAGCATGTTTCGCGGCTGCGGCGTTGCAAACCAAGCCCTGGCATCTCATGGACTTGGGGGAGAGTGATGGTTTCCTATCTTTCTGGTCGGATTACCATATTTATCCGGAAACGGGAAAGTCATCCGTTTTTAACCGTTGATGACAACCGCCCGCTATCGTTAGGCGTCAGACCCGTAGGAGCATTACCGGGAGTGCTGCGTGCCTGTACGTGGAGGGGGTCCCCGGTGCTCCGTCCCTGATGGGAACAACCGGCGGCCTGGGTCGGATGGAGGGGCAGGGAAGTGCGAGAACGCATTGCGGTGCGGCCTGGCGGAAGCCTCGGCATAGCCGTAGGTGAGCGGGCCACACCGAATGTCATTAGCTGGACGGGGAGATATCTCCGTCAAGCCATGATCGTTGACGGAGGTGCCGCGCTGCTCGCTGGCGCGCTTGCCCTCCGTAGCCGTATTGACACCCGCGGGCTGGGGCACATCCCGCCCGCCTACGTGGCGCTCACCGCTGTGCTACCGATTGCCTGGATCACTTTCGTCGCGCTGGCCAGGGGATATGAGGCCCGGATCATCGGTGCCGGGGCCGACGAGTTCCGTCGCATCATCAACGCCGGCATCGCCCTGACCGCTGCCGTCGCAATCGCTTCCTACGCCACGACCGCCAAGGTGGAACGTGGCTATGTCGTCATTGCCATGCCCTGTGTTGTCGCACTGGACATGGTCGCGAGATACTGGCTCCGCAAGCGGCTGCACAAGGTTCGCGCACTGGGGGGGTGCATGCGGCGTGCTGTTGCGGTCGGGCATCCGAAAGATGTGGAAGCCCTGATCAATGAGCTGCGCAGGGAGCCATATCACGGCCTGTCGGTCGTGGCTGTCTGCCTTGCTGGCAGTGCTGAATCCGATACGAATCTCGGTGGGGTTCCGGTACACGGCGGCCTCGCGGACGTGATGCCCGCGGTGCGCCAGTCCGACGCGGACACCGTGGCGGTGCTCGCCTGCCCTGAGATGAACGGGGCCGAGCTGCGCAAGCTCGCCTGGGAACTCGAGAAGACCGACACCGAGCTGTGCCTGGCACCGGCCTTGCTGGACGTGGCTGGCCCACGCACCAGCATCCGCTCCGCCGCCGGGCTGCCGTTGCTCTATATGGACCACCCCGACCTGACCGGGGCGAGGCAGGCGATCAAGAGCTTGTTCGACCGGCTGGCCGCGGCATCGGCCCTGCTGCTGCTCGCTCCGGTGTTCCTGGTCATTGCGGCCGCGGTGAAGCTCGGCGACCGCGGGCCGGTCTTCTTCCGCCAGGTGAGGGTGGGCAGGAACGGCCGTCCGTTCCACGTCTGCAAGTTCCGCACGATGGTGACCGACGCGGAGCAGCAGAAAAAATTGCTCGAACAGCACAACGAGGGCAATGGCCTGCTGTTCAAGATCAAGGACGATCCGAGGATCACCAGGGTCGGCTCCATCCTGCGCCGCTACTCCCTCGACGAGCTGCCGCAGCTCTTCAACGTGCTGGCCGGCCAGATGTCTCTGGTAGGACCCAGGCCGGCGCTGCCCGAAGAGGCGGCCAAATACGGGGACGAGGTCCGCCGCAGGCTCGCCGTCCGGCCGGGTATCACCGGCCTGTGGCAGGTCAGCGGCCGCTCGGATCTGCCATGGGAGGAAGCGGTCAGGCTGGACCTGCGCTACGTGGAGAACTGGTCCTTCGCCCTGGATCTGCAGATTCTGTGGAAGACCTGGTCCGCGGTAACCCACGGCGATGGTGCCTATTAAGGGGTTAGGGGGGCGAGGCGGCTAAGCTTGCTCGCTGCCCTTCGGCCACCGGAGGCGGCTGAGCTTGCTCGCTGGCCTTCGGCCAGCTTCGCCGTGGCCCGCAGTATTTACCCGGGGGGCCGAGCCCCCCGGAGGCGGCTAAGCTTGCTCGCTGTCCTTCGGCCAGCTTCGCCGTGGCCCGCAGTATTTACCCGGGGGGCCGAGCCCCCCGGACCCCCCACGAACGGGGCGGGGGTTGGTTTGCGATGGACCTCCGCGAATGGGGCTGGGGTTGGCTTTGCGGCTTGGGGCTGGGGTTGGTTTTGCGATTTGCGGTGGGACGGGCCCCGGGCCTGCCGGTGCGGGCTTCGCCCGCAGAGGTGGCTGGTGCGGGTAGTCTCTCGGACTGATCCCCCGTACTTGTGAAATTCCGCTGGAAATGGAGCTTTGACCGGATGACAGAAGACGATCATCGTCTTGCGCGTGATCTCGCCACGGCGGCGGGTGAGCGCTTGCTCGCCCTGCGGGCGGAGGGCGGTGACCCAGTAGAGCTGCGCAAGGCCGGGGACCGGTCCTCGCACGAGTACCTGATGGACGAGCTGGCCAGGCTGTGCCCTGGTGATGCCGTTCTGTCCGAGGAAGGCAAGGACGACAAGGCCAGGCTTTCCGCTCAGCGGGTCTGGATCGTCGACCCGCTGGATGGGACCAGGGAGTTCGGCGAGGACGGGCGCACCGACTGGGCGGTCCACGTCGCGCTTTGGGAACGCGGCGAGCTGACGGCCGGCGCGGTGGCGCTGCCTGCCCAGCAGCAGACGCTGAGCACCATGGACGAGGCTGCCGAGACGGCCGGGCCGCAGACGCTGAGCGCCGCGGACACGGTGTCCGGGGCGGCCGGTGGACCGGACGGGGGCAAGCTGCGGATCGTGATCAGCCGCAGCCGGCCTCCGGCGTTCATCGAGCGGGTCGCCGAGCTGGCCGATGCCGAACTCGTGCCGCTGGGCTCCGCCGGGGCCAAGGTCGCCGCCGTGATCTGCGGCGACGTCGATGCCTATGTGCACGCCGGCGGGCAGTACGAATGGGACTCGGCGGCGCCGGTGGCGGTGGCCCGGGCCCGCGGGCTGCACGCGTCCAGGATCGACGGCAGCGAACTCTCATACAATCAGGAGCATCCGTGGATGCCGGACCTTTTGGTATGCCGGTCCGAGCTGGCTGGGATGCTGCTCGATGCGATCAAGTCGGCGGGCGGGGAATAGCCCCGTTCGCGGCAGCCAAGGCTGCTCGCTGGCCTTCGGCCAGCTTCGCCGCGGCCCGTAGTGCTAGCCCGGGGGGGCGACCCCCCGGACCCCCCGGAGAGACCCCGGACCCCCGGGCGATCCCCGGAATCCCCGGAGAGACCCGCGGACCCTGGGGCGAATCCCCGGAACCCCGGGGGCGAACCCGGACCCCCGAGGTGGAAAGCGAAAAGGATCTTTGGACGGTCATAATGCCCACTGACTACCTGATGTCGCAGCTCGATGTGCTCGAGGCTGAGTCGATCCACGTGATGCGCGAGGTCGCGGCCGAGTTCGAGCGGCCCGTGCTGCTGTTCTCGGGTGGCAAGGACTCGATCGTCATGCTTGCCTTGGCGCAGCGGGCCTTCGCCCCGGCGCACATCCCGTTCCCCGTCATGCACGTGGACACCGGTCACAACTTCCCCGAGGTCATCGACTTCAGGGACCGCCGGGTGGCGGAGGCCGGCGCCCGGCTGATCGTCGCCTCGGTGCAGGAGTCCATCGACTCGGGCCGGGTTACCGAGGAGACCGGCCGCTGGGCCAGCCGGAACCGGCTGCAGACGACCACGCTGCTCGACGCCATCAGCGAGCACCGGTTCGACGCGGTTTTCGGCGGCGCCAGGCGAGATGAGGAAAAGGCGCGGGCCAAGGAACGGGTCTTCTCGTTCCGCGACGAATTCGGCCAGTGGGACCCCAAGAACCAGCGTCCCGAGCTGTGGAACCTGTACAACACCAGGATCCGCCGGGACGAGCACATCCGGGTGTTCCCGATCTCCAACTGGACCGAACTCGACGTCTGGGATTACATCGCCAGGGAGAAGCTGGAGATACCGTCGATCTACTACGCACACACCCGCAAGGTGTTCGAACGCGACGGCATCCTGCTCGCGGACAGCCCGTTCGTGACCAAGAGCGACGACGAGCCGGTGTTCGAGGCGAGCGTCCGTTACCGCACCGTGGGAGACATGACCTGCACCGGAGCCGTGGAGTCCACCGCCGCCACCGTGGCCGAGGTGATTGCCGAGGTCGCGGTCACCAGGATCACTGAGCGTGGCCAGACCCGCGCCGACGACCGGACCAGCGAAGCAGCCATGGAAGACCGCAAGCGTGAGGGTTATTTCTAGCGCTTGCAACGGCGATGAGCCAGCTCAGCTCGGTCCCGGTGCGCCCGCGGCGGCGGGCCGGGCATGAGACAATTAGTTACAGACTGTAGACATCGATCGGGGTTCCAGGGCAGATGGACATACTGCGGTTCGCCACCGCCGGTTCGGTAGACGACGGCAAGAGCACGCTGATCGGCCGGCTGCTGTTCGACTCGAAGGCGATCTTCGAGGACCAGCTCGCCTCGGTCGAGCGGACCAGCCGCGATCGCGGTGAGAACTACACCAACCTCGCCCTGCTGACCGACGGCCTGCGCGCCGAGCGGGAGCAGGGGATCACGATCGACGTCGCCTACCGCTACTTCGCCACCCCCCGGCGGAAGTTCATCATCGCCGACACTCCCGGGCACATCCAGTACACGCGGAACATGGTGACCGGCGCGTCAACCGCCGACCTG
The DNA here is from genome assembly GCA_035308365.1 of Streptosporangiaceae bacterium. Classification (GTDB taxonomy): domain Bacteria; phylum Actinomycetota; class Actinomycetes; order Streptosporangiales; family Streptosporangiaceae; genus PALSA-505. The sequence continues at coordinate 59,092 of DATGGU010000031.1, read as the reverse complement.
GCCGTTGTCCTGGTGGACGCGCGCAACGGGCTGACCGAGCAGAGCCGCCGGCACGCCTTCCTGGCCACGCTGCTCCGGGTGCCGCATCTCGTGCTGGCCGTGAACAAGATGGACCTGGTCGACTACGACCAGGCCGTGTTCGAGCGGATCGTCGATGAGTTCAGCACGTTCGCCACCAAGCTGGAGATCGGCGACCTGACCTTCATCCCGATCTCGGCCCTGCACGGCGACAACGTCGTGGAGCGCTCGCCGAACATGACCTGGCACGACGGCCCGTCGCTGCTGCACCACCTGGAGCACGTGCACATCGCGTCCGACCGGAACCTGATCGATGTCAGGTTCCCGGTCCAGTACGTCATCCGGCCGCACAAGTCCACCGATCCCACGCTGCATGACTACCGTGGATACGCAGGCCAGGTGTCGGGCGGGATCCTCAAGGCAGGCGACGAGGTCATGCACCTTCCGTCCGGGCTCACCACGACGGTCGCGCGCATCGACACCGTGCACGGCCCGGTCCACGAGGCGTACCCGCCCATGTCGGTCACCCTGCTGCTGGCCGACGACCTTGACATCTCCCGCGGAGACATGATCTGCCGCCCGCACAACCAGCCGTCGTCCTCGCAGGACATCGAGGCCATGGTGTGCTGGATGACCGATCTGCGGGATCTCACCCCAGGCTCACGGCTGATCGTCAAGCACACCACGCGAACGGTCAAGACGATCGTGCGGGACCTGCAGTACCGCATCGACGTGAACACCCTGCACCGCGACGAGACGGCAACCGGGCTCAAGCTCAACGAGGTCGGCCGGGTCCGGCTGCGGACGACCCAGCCGCTGTTCCACGATCCGTACGGGCGCAACCGGCACACCGGCGGTCTCATCCTCATCGACGAGAGCACCAACGCCACCGTCGGCGCCGGCATGATCGTCTGAGGTCCCGGCAAGGGTCAACCCTGCTAGCTGTCCTTCGGCCAGCTTCGCCGGGCCGCGCCCCAGGCTCTGCCCGCGGGGCCGGGCTCCCGGACCCCCGATCGGGGGCTGGAGCCGGTTCTGCAGTTCACTGTCGGAGGACCCCGGACCCGCACGCTGTGGGCCGGGGCTGGTGAGCTGGTCTGCGGTGAACGCCAGGGCGGTTGGCAGCGGTTTAAATCTTCGTAAAGACTGGCTGTTCAGGGTGGGTTTGTGGGTGTAGCCAGATTCTGGATTTGGCGATGCAATCCTCTGGCCTTGGTTGGGCGTCCTACACTTGTCCGCTTAAGGCAGTGCGTGATCAACGCGATTATGAGGCTGCCTGCGCGCGCTCAGCAGCAGCCCACCCCCCGAGTAGTTGCAATCGCATGGAGGCGTAATGCGTCATCCGGGTAACCGGCGGCTCCGCGTCGGCATCGGCGCGGCCGCTGGAACTCTGGTGCTCAGTATGTCCGGATTCGCGGTTCCAGCGTTCGCCACGGCGGTGAACCAAACCAGCGGAGTGTCACCAACCGCGGTCAGCGGCACCCCCTCGCTGCCGACCACCGCCGGGACCCCCTACGAGGCGGTCCGTGAACTGCAGCAGTGTGGCAGCACCATGTACGCGGTGGGCCAGTTCACCACGATCACCCAGGGCGGCGTGACCTACACCAGGAACAACATCCTGAGCTTCAGCGCCACCGCCCCGTTCACGATGACCTCCTGGGCGCCGGACGTGAACGGCATCGTCGACACCATCGCCTTCGACGGCACCAACTGCTCCGACGCCTACATCGGCGGCAACTTCACCACGGTGAACGGGGCCTCGGCGAACCACATCGCCGAGATCGACACCACGACCGGGGCGCTGGTGTCCGGCTTCCAGCACAACGCCAACGGCGAGGTCTTCACCATGGTGGTGGCCCACGATACGGCCGGCATCACGCACCTGCTGACCGGCGGCGCCTTCACCTCGATCAACGGCAGTTCGACGAAGTACTACGTGAGCCTCAACCCCTCGACCGGCGCCAACGATGGCTACGTCAACTTCGGCATCTCCGGGACCTACCAGTACCCGGGCGTCGCCTATGAGGCCACCAAGGTCTACAACCAGCAGGTGAGCCACGGTGGCGCCAGGGTGATGGTCGAGGGTGTTTTCACCTCGGTGAAAGGCCAGCCGCGGCAGCAGGCCTTCCAGGAGTGGCTGGGGCCGGGCAGCGCCTCGGTGACCGGCTGGACCGCACCGGAACTCAACGACCACTGTGTCTCCGCCGAGCCGTTCTATGTGCGGGCGGCGGCGTGGTCGCCCACCGACAGCACGGTCTACACGGCCTCCACCGGCGATCATCTCTTCAACAATCCCTCCACCCCGCTCACCGGGCCGTGCGACGCGACCATCGCCTTCTCCAGCGCCGAGTCGTCGCAGAACGCCGAGTGGACCAACTACACCGGGTGTGACTCGCTGTACGCCGCGGCGGCCGACAGCTACGCCGTCTACGTGGCCGGCCACCCGCGCTGGTCGGACAACGTCAACGGCTGTAACGCCGAGGGGTCTGGCGCGATCCCCGACCGTGGCCTGCAGGGCCTGAACCCGGGCACCGGGCTGGTGGAGACCGACTCGCAGGGCACGGCCGGCCTGTACCAGATGTCCCGGTCCAACGCGGACGACGAGATCATCACGAGCGCGGGTCTGTGGATCGCCAGCACGAACCGCTATGACTCCGGCATGTGCGGTGGTACCCAGGGTGTCTCCGGGATCTGCTTCCTGCCTTATACGTCGTAGCCAACGGCGAGGCTGACCGCGGCGGCTTCTCAACAGGCCTGCTTCTGCCCAAACGGGCAGGAGCAGGCCTTTTCTTGGTCAATGAGGCAGTAAAGTAGTGGTCATCGGATAGCCAGGCAATAAGTTTCCCCGTTACTCGCTGAACCGGTTGCCCGGTTGCGCCATAATCTTCTGAGCAGTATGTCCTGTAACGCGCAGGAGGTCTGGCTCGCTCCGCCGCGGCATCGTCACTGTCAGCCCCGCCTATGAGACTCCATGGAGGCGTCGTGCGTCGTCCAGGTAGCCGGTGGCCGTACGGCCGCATGGGGGTGGTCGCGGGAGCCCTGGTGCTCAGCGTGTCAGGGTTCGCGGCTCCCTCGTTCGCGGTGCAAGCCGCGATAACCGGTCCGGTGTCCGCCACCCCGGCCGGCGGCACACCCGAACTCACTACACCGGGGAATTTCGAGGTCGTGCGCCAGATCGTGCAGTGCGGCGGCACGATGTACGCAGTCGGATCGTTCGGCTCGATCACCCGGAACGGCGTCGCGTACACCCGGCACAACATCTTCAGCTTCAGCGCCAACTCTCCGTACACGATGACGGCCTGGAAGCCGAACGTCAACGGCAGGGTCAACACCATCGCCTTCGCCAGCGGCAACTGCTCCGACGCCTACATCGGCGGGAGCTTCACCTCGGTCGACGGCACCGCCGCGAAGAACCTCGCCAAGATCAGCACCACCACCGGAAAGGTGGTCACCGGCTTCGCGCACAACGCCAACGGCGAGGTGTCGACCATGGTGGTGCATGGCCGCCATGTGCTGACCGGCGGATACTTCACCTCGGTCAACGGCAGCTCGATCAAGTACTACATCAGCCTCAACACCACGACCGGTCACAACGACGGCTACATCAACCTCAACATCTCCGGCATCTACAAATACCCCGGCTCACGGCTCAGCCATACCAGCATCTACAACCAGCAAGTGAGCCACGGTGGTTCGCGGGTGATGGTCGAGGGGACGTTCACCTCGGTGGGTGGCCACGCCCGGCAGCAGATCTTCCAGGAGTGGCTGGGGCCGACCGGCGTCGGGGTGACCGGCTGGACATCACCCGGCTTCAGCAACCACTGCGACTTCCTGGAGCCGTTCTATGTGCGGACGGCGGCGTGGGCGCCCAACGACAGCACCATCTATATCGCCACGACCGGCGGTCATCCCTACCTGTGGAACGGCACCTACCCGCTGACCGGGATATGCGATGTGGCCGCGGCCTACTCGGCCAATGAGCAGTCGGAGAACCCGGAATGGATCAACTACACGGGGTGCAACTCGCTGTACTCCGCGGCGTCCGACGGTTACGCCCTCTACGTGGCCGGCCACCCGATCTACACGGAGAACCCGAACGGCTGCAAGACCGAGGGTTCCGGTGCGATACGCGACCCTGGCCTGCAGGGTCTCACCCCGGGTAACGGCCACGTAATCCTCAACGACAAGGGCACCGCGAAGTACAGCATGTCCCGGGCCAACGCGGATGACATGCTGCTCACCGGCGCGGGTCTGTGGATCGCCAGCACCAACCGCTACAACATGGACGTATGCGGTCATCTCGTCCACCGCGCCGGGATCTGTTTCCTCCCCTATCGGTCATAGACATAGCTGATGTGGCGGTCTGCCCTGGAAAAACTGAATGTTTACCGGGCGGACCACCACTACTTTCACCGTGACATCACGAATGTTGATATGATCTTTTTCCTGTGTGTGGTCGGTGCCGCATGACGGCTAGTGCCGCGACCGGCTGAATGGGTAGACCACAGCAATCCAAGATCAAGGGGAAGAATTCGTCGATGGATCGTGTGTGTGTTACCGGCGGGGCTGGGTTCATCGGCTCCCACGTTGTAGAGGCGGCACTCGATGCGGGCGCCGCCTCGGTCCTGGTCTTCGATAACTTCGGCCTGGGCCGGCCCGAGCACCTCGAAAAGGCGCAAGCGTCCGGCCGGGTTACGGTGATCGAGGGGGACATCAGGAGCGCGCAGGACCTCCGCCCGGTCGTGGACTTCGCACCGGACACCGTATTTCACATGGCGGCGCTGCATTTCATCCCCTACTGCAACGCCCACCCACAGGAAGCGCTGGACGTCAACGTGCTGGGCCTGGACACGGTGATCCGCGCGCTGCGGGGAGTTCCGCTCAAGACCTTCGTGTTCCCGTCGAGCGGCGCGACCTACGGCTTCGGTGACGAGCCGTGGCCAGAGACGGCGGCATCGAAGCCGGACGAGATCTACGGCATCTCCAAGTGGATGGACGAGCAGGTCATGGAGCGCCTGCACGCCGACCGGCCGGAGGTCAGGGCGGTGATAGCCCGCCTGTTCAACACCTACGGGCCGCGCGAGACCAACCCGCACGTGCTGCCCGAGATCATGAAGTGCATGGCCGTGGGCAAGCCCATCGAGCTGGGCAACCTGTGGCCCAAGCGCGACCTGATCTACGTCACCGACACGGCGGCCGGGCTCGTGGCCAGTGCGTCCGGCGACCCGGGCCTCGAGGTGTTCAACATCGGCACCGGGACCGGGACGGCCATCCAGGATGTGCTGCAGGTCATCGAGGACATCACCGGCAAGCAGCTGGACGTGCGCCAGGTACCGGGGCGCATGCGCGATGGTGATGGACACCTGATCTCGGACCCGGGGAAGCTCATGCAGGCCACCGGGTGGAAGCCGGCCTGCGACCTGCAGACCGGGCTACGGCTGCTGCTCGAATCGGAAGGCCTGGTGTGAGCGCGATGATGGAAGAGGCGGCCGGGCAGGCCGGAAACGCCAGCAAGACCAGTGACGGGGCGGCCGGGCTCGGCACCGAGCTTGGCGAGCGCTACCGGGCGGCGAAGCGGGACTTTCTGGGCATCGGGCTGTCCTGCATCCCGGACCAGGACTTCGTGGACGCGGTGCGGCAGGCGGTCGAGACCCGGTCGCGGCTGACCGTGTCGTTCATCAACCCCGACTACGTGCTGCGGGCGCACCGCATCCCAGGCCTGATCGACAAGATGAACAAGTTCGACATCATCCTGCCGGACGGGTGGGGCATTGTCCTTGGCGGGCGCTGGTTCGGCTATCCGGTACCCGACCGCCAGGGCAACGACGACATCTGCCCCAAGATGTTCGCCCTGTCCGCCGAGCATGGGTTCTCGAACTACCTGTTCGGCTGCAGCGAGGGCACCCCGGAGAAGGCCGCGGCGAACCTGACCGAGACCTTCCCCGGCCTGCCGATCGCCGGGACGCTGCACGGCTACTGGGACGTGGCCCGTGGGCATCCGGGGCGCTACGACGAGGCCGACGTGGACATGATGGTCGACGAGATCAACGCGTCCAAGGCCGACATCCTGCATGTGTCCATTCCCACGCCGATGCAGCAGACCTGGGTCTGGGAGGTGGCCGACCGGCTGAACGTGCCGGTCATCATCACCGGCGGCAGCTACCTCGACCACCTGGCCGAGCGGGTTTACTGGTACCCGAGCTGGGTGAACAAGGCGCGGCTCGGCTGGGCCTACCGGCTGACGCGCGAGCCCGGCCGCCTGTGGAAGCGGTACACCATAGAACTCACGACCTACTTCGGCATGGTCGCAAAAGAAAAGCGCAAGCGCCGTAGCGGTAAGTAGCAGGTCAGCGACGAGTTCGCCGGGAACCGTCAAAAGTAAAATCTTTTGAATTTATTTGACGGAATACGGCGGGCAACATGGGATGATCACCACCCCCAGAGCCAAGTAAAGATCCAGGCTCTGGGGGTTCGCGTTCAACGGCGCCAGCTTGGCTCGCGGCCTAGCCAGGCGGTGAGGCGCTCGTCGTACGGGCGGTAATGCTCTTCCAGTTCGGCGCGGATCTTCTCCGGCATCGGCGCGCGTGGCCGGGCGTTCTGCGGGGTGAACTGGGGAGTGAACTGGGGCAGGCCGAGAAACTTGAGCACCTGGTCGTAGGCGGGCCCGGGGTCGGCGAAGAAGTCGTCGCTGTCGATGACGAGCATCCGGTCCCGGCCGAAGATCTTCTCCAGGTTCTCCAGCTGGTCGGCGTAGTGACCGCGGATCCGGTAGGAGTGGTGCCGGTGGCTGTAGCTGTTGTAGGACGGGTCGGCGATGATCCGTTCGGCCTCGCCTTCCAGCCGGGAATCCTCGAGCTCCAGCGCCCGTTCGAAGGACTCCGTCTCCAGCCCGTGGCCCACGTGGTTGGCATGCGCGGAGTACGCCCGCTCCACCGGGTCGCGAAGCTGGATCAGCAGCCGGACGCCGGGCAGGTCGTGGTTGATCCGGCCCGGAGCCAGCGGATGGAACATGTAGTAGGGGCTCGCCTCGAAGGCCACCGGGGGCACCCCGGCGCCACGCGAGGCCAGCCGCGCCGACGCCTTGAGCGGGAACTGGGACTGATACCAGCCGAGCCCGCGATCGTAGGCGACGTCGAAGAAGTGCACTTCCTGCTTGCGCATGGTCGTGCCGAAGATGGCCGGGTGCTGCTTGAGCACGTGGTACATCGAGGTGGTGCCGCAGCGCTCGGCGCCCACGATCAGGAAGCTGGGCAGCAGCCGTGCCCGCTGAGCCGGGCGCCCGGCCGCCACCAGCGTCCGGTACGCCATCTTCCTGGCCCGTCGTTGCCAGTCAGCCCGGGCCGAGGGGGCGAGACGGCCGGTCCCGCTCCAAGCCCGGCTGCCGTTGGCCGGGTCTGTTTGGCCTGTGCCCGGGCCACCATCACCGCTGGCGGTGACGGTGCCGGCGGGGTCGGTGCTCTCCACGGGATTTCATCTCCCTTCACGGGTTGTCACGGGTGGCTGCCTAAGCCATGTCGCGGCGGAGCAGGCGGGCCAGGCGCAGCAGGTGCCGCGGCTGCACGCCCGTGATTATGTGAACCAGCGCAATATAGGGGTGGGGGGAGGCCGGCCACCGCAAGAGCGCCTTCAGCGCGAGGGGCAGGGCCGCCCGGCGCTGGCCCATCGAGGACCGGGCGAAGGCGATCTGGCCGAGCATCCGGGCACTGCCGCGACGCGAGGCACCGATGTCCGGGTGCTTGTCGTACAGGTACTGAAGCCCGGCCGCCACCTTCTCCGAGCCCCCCTGGTAGTACGAGGTGGCGTTGCGGCGGATGTCCGCCAGTGGCTCGATGACCAGGCCGAGCGCGCCCACCTTCGCCATGCGCAGCACCCAGTCGTAGTCCTCGGAGTAGCCGTAGGGCAGGTTCTCGTCGTAGTTCCCGGCCTTCGTGTAGGCGTCCCGGCGCATCACCAGGGTGGAGGAATGCAGTTCCTTCACCCGGTTGCGCAGCAGCATCTCGTAGTCGATCCGCTCGGCGCGGCCCGGCCAGTCCTGGGTCTTGGCGCCGGGCAGCAGCAGCCGGATGCCCGAACCGATGGCGAGCAGATCCGGCTCATTGACCAGCCTGGCGATCTGCAGCCGGAGCTTTTCCGGATGCCAGAGGTCATCGTCGTCACAGGTGGCGACGTAGTCGCTGGCCAGGAAGCCGAGACCGAAGTTCCGGGCGCCGGCCAGGCCGGGCTTCCCGGTGTTGCTCAGCACACGTATGCGGCGGCCCGGAGCCCCCAGGCGGGTCAGCTCCTCGTCGGCGGGCTCCTGGTCGTGCACGATGAGGATGTCGATGTCGCCGGGGTAGTCCTGGGCGACCACCGTGGCGATCGTCTCACGGACCAGTTCGGGCCGGCCGCGGGTCGTGATCATCACCGACACGTCCGGCCACCGCTCCGGCGGCGGCGCGGCCGGGGTGGCGCCCGCCGCGGTGGCCGTGGCGGCTCGCGGGCGGCCGTAACGCAGCATGAACGGCAGGCTGATGGTGGTCACCAGGGCGCGGTCGACCACGGGCATCTGTTTGCGCCAGGCCTCGTCGTGGCGCAGGACGATCTCCCCGTCGCGGAACCGTGACGGGTTCCCGGACAGACCGTGGCTCTTGCCGAGCACCAACCGCCCCTGGTCGATGTGAGACATGTGCCCGGGCGCGGCCGGCAGGCCGAGGCTGGTCAGCGCGGTCTCGACCGTGCGCCTGGGCTGGCGGACGAAATCCTCGTAGCGCACCCGGGTCACACGCTGGTAGGTGCGCAGCAGCTCAGCCTCTGTCTGGCAGGTCACCCACCGCGCGGCGGCACCCGCTGGCGCGTTGCGCCACATGACGTCGTTCTCGTCCTCCGTGTGCGGACGGGACACGTCCTTACCCATCGAATAGGCCACGCCACGGGCATCCCTGACCAGGTGAATCACCCGCACGTCGATTCCGGCGCGGGCTAGTGCAAGCGCCTGCACCGGCCATTTGCTGGAATCCACGACATATTGCGCGCCGGCCTCATCGGCGATGGCCCGGTAGAGCTTCTTGTAATGCCCGCCATAGGCGTCGACTTCGGTGCGGAAGTTCTGGCCGGCCAGCCGCAGTGCGAGCAGCTTTGGCATATGGCGTTGCCGGGCAACCTTGTCCTGCAGGCGGGCGACGGCGGCGAGTTCACCGGCGTCCCATCCACCGAAGGCCCGCTGTCCCACGGCCGTCCAGAACGGGCAGCCGGTGAAGGGCAGGCCACACCCGCACCGCTCGGCCTCGGGGGCCCGGCGGAAGATGTCGATCAGCTCGCCCACGTTGACGAAGCCGGGCATCTCACCGAGCACCCGCTCCAGCATCGTGCTGCCTGACCTGCCGAATCCCGCAATGAAGATCACAGTTGGAGCTACGCCTGGTGCCTTCACCCGATCAGCTCCTGCCTTGCTGGCAGTAGAAGCGCTGGCTGTCTCATCCCTGATGGCGCCAGGCCCGCCATCAGGGGCTGTGTCAGCCACAAGGTACCGGGACGGCACTACCCCAGCGGCCGCAGTCATCTGACCGGACCGCTGGTGGCTGCGGCTCACGCACAGCCCTCTCGGGTCATCGTTGGGTCTCCTTCTCGGCTGTATGCTCCCCGCGCCCTTACCAACAGACATTATGGCAGGAGTGCTTGAGTGACTGGTTTGAAACAACAACCTGGCCTGTGCATGATTGCCCGGAAATTCACCTTTAGTGAACTGATTTGGTTATGTCATCAGTTCCACGGATCCTCCACCCGGCGATTACGCCCGCCCGGCCGCAACCTTGACATGGAAGGCAGGCGCAGCAGGCCACGGAACCGCCGCAGTGCCATGACCTGGACCGTGCCTCCCGCGATGACGGCCGCCGCGATGCCGGCCGGGCCGTCGCCCAGGCCCAGCCGGATGGCGAACGGGATGGCGCCGAAGCTGATCGCGCACGTGACGCAGGCGACGAGGGTCCCTCTCCCGAACGGGTGCAGCCCCAGCACGAGCGCAAGCTGGATGAGCGGCATCACGTTGCTGATCGCGATCGCGACGGCCCACCCGATGGCGGCGCCGGTGATCCCGTACTTGGGGATCAGGACCAGGTCCACGCCGATGTTCACGGCCATGGTCAGCAACCCGTTGACCAGGCTCCAGCTACTGCGGCCGGACGTGATCAGCACCATGTCGACCTGGCCGCACGCGGCGGCCAGCAGCATGGTCAGGCCCAGGATGACGATGACCAGGCTGCCTGCCTGGTAGTTATGGCCGAAGATCTTCAGCACCTCGGAACCGAAGATCACGGCCAGCAGGTACATGGGCCACAGCAGCAGGACGAACCAGCCGGTGGTGACCCGGTAGATCGTGTTCGCACCCTTGCGGTCGCCCAGGGTGAACAGTTCGGTGAACCGGGTCTGGGATGCCCTGTTGATCGCCATGCCACCGAGCTGGCCGAGCACGAGGAACCGGGTCGCGGCCGTGTAGACGGCCGCCTCGACCGGTCCCTTCATCCCGGCCACCAGCACGATGTCGATCTGCTGAAGAATGTTCTGGGCGGTGTTGGCGATAGCCCGCGGGGTGGTGAAAGCCCAGAAACCGCGGGTGGTGTTCTGGGCCATCCGCCTGGCGGCCAGCCGCCCGGTTGGGGCGGGGCTAGTCCGGGGCTGGGTGCGGTAGGGGACGGGCTTCTGGCCGCGGCTGGGTGACACCGGCGTCGCGAGCGACAGGAGGGTTGCCACCTCGGGTGGGACGTCGGGCAACGGTACGTAAGGGTTCGAGTGGTTGTGGCTGATCCGGCGTCCCCACAGGTAGGCCAGCACGGCGCAGGGCAGGTAGGGCAGCGCCCACAGCGGTGCGATGAGCACCGTGCTTCCGATCGCCACCGCCAGCCCCACGCCGACCAGCCTGGAGGCGGTGAGGGCTATCTGCCCGACCCAGGCCGAAGGCCGCATGTCCCCATAGCCCCGGCTGGCGCCGAGAAAGGCGTTGAGCAGGCCCGCGAACGGCAGCATGAAGGCCAGCCCGCGCAGCGCGTTCGCCACGTCGGCCGACGTCACCCCGCCCTGCGTGGCCTTGCCGCTCAGGATCGCATGCCCCACCGGTTCGGCCACCACGAACAGGACGCCGGTGGACGCGATCGAGACCACGACCACCGGAATGATCGCGATGCGCATGATGGCCGGGATCTTGGCTTCATCGCCGAGCGAGCGGAGCCTGGCGATGAAGTAGGTCAGGCCTACGTTCGTGCCGAGCCCGGCGATGGCGCCGACAATGAGGAAGATCGAGATGGCGGTGAAGAACGCACCGGCGACCGCCCGTGGGTAGAACCGGGTGACGGTGATGGTGACGCCCGTGGTGGCGATGGCCGAGACGGCAGAGGCGGCCAGGTTCAGCGTACTGCCGCGCCGCAGTTGCGCGACTCCGTCGCCGCCGCCACGGCCACCCCCGCCGCCGGGGCCGGCCGCCGGGCTCTTGCGGCCTGGTGCCGGGGGGGCACCGCGCTGGGCCGGGTAGCCGCGTTCTCGTGCCGGGTAAGCGGTGGGCGGCGGGAGGCTGAGGGCTTGTGGCCGGGGCGGATAGTTGTGCGCGGACGGGTAGCTGCCGCCGGCCGGGTAAGCGCGGTCCTGGGCTAGGTAACCGCCGGGTGCCGGGTAGCCGGGGCCCTGGGCCGGGGAAGCGCCGGGTGCCGCGTGATCAGCGCTCTGCGCTGGGCCAGCGTTCTGCGCTGGGCGGGCAGCTTGAGCTGGGCGAGTGCTCTGGGCGGGGCGACCGCTTGGAGTGGGGCGAGGGCTCTGGGTGGGGCGGCCACCATGGACCGGGTCGGGGCTGGCGGGGCGACCACTTTGGGCGGGGCGGGCGCCTTGGGCGGGGCGGCCGCTTTGGGCTGGACGAGTGCCTTGGACTGGGTCGGGGCTTGGGGCGGGGCGGCCGCTTTGGGCTGGACGAGTGCCTTGGACCGGGTCGGGGCTTGGGGCGGGGCGGCCGCTTTGGACGGGGCGGCCGCCATGGACCGGGTCGGGGCTTGGGGCAGGGCGATCGCCTTGGGCTGGACGAGGGTTCTGGGTGGGGCGGGCGCCTTGGGCTGGGCGGCCGCTTTGGAATGGGCGAGCGCCTTGAGGTGGGTAGCGGTCTTGGCCGGAGCGACCGCTTTGGGCCGGGCGGTCCTGACCTTGGGGCGGGTAGCCGCCTTGTGCCGGGCGGGTGCGCGGGGGTGGGTAGGCACCTTGGCCGGGACGACCGCGATCTTGGGCTGGGTGGCCGCTACCTTGGGCTGGACGGCTTCCTTGGGGCGGGTATGCGGCTTGGGGGGAGCGCCCGCGGTCCTGGGGTGGGTAGCCGCCCTGGGCCGGGCGGCCGGGGTCTTGGGCTGGCCGGCCGCCGTCCTGCGCCGGGCGGCTGCCGCTTTGGGCTCGGCGGCCGGTCTGGGGTGGATAGCCCCCGTCCCGGGCCGGGTGGTCGTCATGGCGCGCTGGGTAGCCGGGGTGGCCGTTGGCTTCACCGGCGGTCGAGTCCGCTCGGGGCTCTGGCCGCCGGCCAGCCGGGTCGCTGTCACGCCCTTCCTGGGCCATCCCCACCTCTGGGCGGTCGGCCGACCGCTCCGGCAATGAGTAAGGATGACGGGACATGGCGCTGGTCAATGGCCGGGTCTGGACGCGTCCGGCCGGTCAGCGACTGCGCCGTGGCTGGTCAGGTGTCTCTCCCTGGGTGATGAGGTCATGCCGGCACGATGGAGGTGAGGCTTCCCCGGCCGTTGCCTATGGCGGGTTCGGCTGCCTTGGCCGCCTTCAGTTCGTCCTCGCGGACCATCTCGTTCTTCCACAGGACCGCGTACGCGACCATGGTGAGGGCGAGCGTGATACCAACCGACATGTAGGCGAACATGAATATGAAACCCAGCAGTAGCACGAGTTCGCCCGCTTGCCCGTAGGGCGTTTTATCTCGTCTGTATCGCCAGGCTGCGCTGACGAAGAAGGCAAGGTAGAAGAACGTGCCGACGAAGCCGTTGGAGATCAGCGTCAGGAACACCTGGCCGTGGCTGCCGATGTCCTGCTGCCCACAGTCGCTGCATCCCGCGGTCCGGCCCACGGCGATGGAGTTCGTGCTGCCCTGCTGGTGACGCGTGTCACCGTAACCGATGATCGGCGATTTGAGGGCAGCCTCCAAGGCAATGACGGCCTGGGCCGCCCGGCCGGAGTCGCTGCTGCCGTGCGACAGACGTGTACTGATCAGGGTGGACAGCGGGCTGATGGCGATCGCGACGGCGATCACGAGAATTCCGCCCATCACCCAGATGAGCCTGGACAGGCTCTGGGTCGCCGTGCGCACCACCACATAGGCGGCGGTGGCGATGATGCCGATCCACAGGCCCCGGTCGAAGGACAGCACGATCGGAATGATCGCGACCGCCATGCAGAAGCTGCAGATCCGGCGCACCCACTTGCTGTGCACGCTGCGCTCGAGCCAGACCACGAAGATGAAGGGCAGCAGGATGGCGACATCGTTCCCCCACCCGTTGGAGTAGGTGAACGGTGCCTGCACCCGGCCTCGGCCCTGGAAGGTCTGAATCTGGGTCATCGCGGGGTGCAGCATCGAGGCGATTTCCACGTTGTTCTGCTGCAGGCTCGATGGCACCACGAAGGCGAGCGGCGAGGTGAAGTGCAGGTGGGGCGCCGCGAGGCCGGCCAGGCCGCCGAAGATCGAGTAGATCCCGAGCAGGGCGAGCAGCCAGACCAGGCGCTTGCGGGGCAGTTCTTCCTCGGTGAGGTTCCCGGTGAACAGCAGGATCACGGTGGCTCCGAGGTAGAGGAACACCCGGACGGCCCAGGAGGCGAGCCGGTGCGACGTGGGGCCGCCGATCGTCTGGGGAGCCTGCAGTGACAGCGTCGCCACTCCGGCCAGCATCACGATCAGGAACAGTATCCAGAACCCGAACCCCCGCGGAGTCTTGATCGGCCGCAGCCGCCGGGCCCGCCAGATGTACATTCGGTACGCCATCGGGATGGCCACCAGCGGGATCGCGAACTCCGACAGGCCGGTCGCCCACATGAGTGGCCAGCCGGCCAGCAGAAGCACGACCGGCCAGGCGGGATCGCGCTTGAACCGCTGGAACCAGCCCAGCCGCCGCGGGGGCAGCCCGCCAGGGAAATCATGGGTTTCGGTCAGTGGCGGCCCTGGACGGTGGACCCGGCCATTCTGGCCGCCTCGCTCCAGTGCGGTCGTCACGGCTTGTTCCTCATTCCTGCCGTGCCCCGGCCTCCCGCCGTGGCTGTATGTCTGCGAAAGTCGCGTTGGGCAAACTCGCGACGCGGTTTTGCACAATGCTCCGCGTGCGGTCTGAGCTGATCCGGTGTCATCGTGGCCTGGATGCCGGGCATCCGCGGCGCTGTCTGTCCGCCTGGCATGTTCTCAGCGTCCTGACACGGCGTTGGCTGGCTGGCCATGTGCACCCGGCCCCGGGTCGGGTGGGCGGATGATCAGATCCGGGCCCACCCGGGGCAGTACGACGGCGCCGGCGATCCCGGCGTGCAGACGCCGGAGCCGCGTGACGCAGTTGCTGGCTTCTTCGCGGCTGGTGTGGCTGACCTCGACGGTCAGCAGCGCGGCGTCGGCGAACTCGGCCAGGGCGAAGGTGTCCGCGCCATCGTCGCCGGCCTGGGCCTCGATCACCACGTAGCGGGCATCGCGCCGCAACTGGGCGGTCAGCGCCTTGGCGGTGTCGTGTTGCAGGTATGCGGCCAGTGCGGTGTCGGCCCCGGCCGGGATCACCCACAGGCCGGGGATACCGGCCGGGCCGCGGGCCACCTCGCCGACGGTGGCCCGGCCGGAGACCACTTCGGCCAGGCCGCGGTTGTCGGTCAGGCCGAACAGTTCGGTGGCCACGCTGTCCCGCATGTCCGCGCACACCAGCACCGCCTCGGAGTGGGTGCGGGCCAGGGTGGCGGCCAGGTTGGCCGCCACCACACTGGCCGCAGGGCCCGGCGAGGTGCCCGCCACGACCAGCACATGGGAGCCTTCGCCCAGCGAGGCGGCCACGCCGTTAGCCAGTTCGGTGAACGCCTTGCCCATCCGGGAGCGCGGTGCGGCCAGTGAAACCTGGCGGCCGAACATGTTCCGGGACAGATCCAGCAGCACCGGAACACCAAGCAACCGCTTCACGTCCTCCGCGCTGCGGAGCTTCTTGTCCCGGCGCTCGGCCTCGAACGCGCCGAGCAGGCCCAGGATCAGCCCCAGGATCAGGGCACTGGGTACCACCAGCGTCTTGGTCGGGTCGGTCGGCGAGCCCGGCGGGGTGGCCATCGTGATGATCCGCCCACCGGTGACGTCGGCCGCCTGGCCGGTCAGCGTGGCGATCTGCCGGGTGAAAGCGTTGATCGTGACCCGGTCGGACCGCACCGTGGCTTCGTCGGAGATCCGGGTGAGGTCATTGGACGGCAGCGTGGGGATCTGCGTGTTGAGGGTGGCTATCGTGCTGTTCAACTGGGCGATCTTGCCCTTGAGCACGTGAATCTGGCTGTCGATCGTGTTGGCGGCGGCGGTGCTGCGGTTCGCCACGTAGGCCTTGGCGAAGTCGTTCGCGCACGTGGTCGCCAGGGTGGGAGTGTGAGCGCCGCAGGCGATGTCCAGGATTCCCGAGTTCGGCGGGACGGTGACGCTGACCTGCTTGGCAAGCTGGGAAGGGGTGAGCGAGGTGCCCATCAGGTTGCCCGCGGCCGACGCGACCGCGGCCGAGGTGACGACCTGCGCCTCGCTGTCGAGGTCGATCACGCCGCCGGCCCGGGCTCCCTTGACCTCGTTGCTCTGGTTGGCACCGGTCTTGAGGATGTACACGGCCGCGACCGCGGTGTACGTCTTCGGCGCGACCTCCGCATAGGCCAAGCCCCCGACGATGCCTATGATGACCCCGCCCAGCACGATCCACCGGCGGCGGCGCACGGAGCCGGTGTGCTCCCTCAGATCGATGGAGGCCGGTGGCCCGCTGGATTTCATGCTGCGCTGCTCCTTGCTCTGACACCGCTCACCTGCGCGGGGCAGCCGTCACTGCGACACGTCATGTGCAAAGCCCCCCCGATGCACAGTCGACGCTCGAACCGCCTCGCTGGATGACATCTCAGCCTCAGCGTGACCGCCGGATTCCCCCCGTTTCCGGCTGGTGCGCCCGGATGGAACTCATCTGTCACCGAACAGGGTATAGGGCGCGCCTCATCTGCCCGGCAAAGGTTCGTGATTTCCCAGGCGAGAGCCCGGAGTGCCGCGCGCGAACGTGTTTAATCTTTCTTGCTATGAACCACCATACACGCGAGCCTCGGCGTGCTGGCCGGCGTCGTGGTCTCGTCATGCTGGCCACTGCGGCCAGCCTCGCCATCGTGGCGGCGGCCTGCGGCAGCCAGCCACCCGCCCCGGCGCCATCCAGCATCCCGGCCACTTCGGTACGGCCCTCCGTCAAACCATCGCCCGCATTCAACTCGGCCGCCAGGTCAGGGGTCAGCGGGGGGGCCCTGTTCGGCGGCAATGCCCCGATGGCTCAGGAGGAGTCACAGCTCGGCCGCAAGCTGGCGATTGTCCGCGTCTACTACCAGATAGGCCAGTCCTTTCCCGGCCCCAGCAGCGCTCAGCTGCTGGCCGAGGGCAGCACGCTGCTGGTGAGCCTGGACAGCAGCACCAGCGGCCCGAGCTACTCGTCCATCGCGGCCGGCGACGACGACACGGCCATCCTCGGCTTCCTCCGGGCCGTGAACCAGGCGGCCGTGCAGTACCACCTGCCTGCGATCTACCTCTGCTTCGAGCATGAGCCCGAGAACTACCTGCACGTCAAGCTGGGCTCCGCCGCACAGTTCATCCAGGCCTGGGACCACGTCCACCAGCTCGCCATGGCCGCGCACCTGGACTGGAACGACGGCGGGCGGCTGCACTGGGTGTGGATCATGGTTCATAACGCTTACCAGATCGGCGGCGGCGCCCGCACGTGGTGGCCCGGGGCTCATGAGGTCGACATCGTCGCGGCCGACGGTTACAACAGCTACGCCTGCCGGCTGGCCAAGAACTCCCCGCAGGCCAGTCAGGGTCAGGCCACGCCGGCCTCGATCTTCAACCCGGTCGTGCGGTTCGCCCACAAGCACGGCCAGCTTCCGGTGTTCATCTCCGAATGGGGCAGCGACTTCGATCCGGTCGGCACGCAGTCGGGGTTCATCCGTCAGATGGAGTCCTTCGTCGCTGCCAACCCCCTGGTGGACGCGGTGCTGTACTGGGACAGCACGGGTGTCGGCTGCGACTACAGCTTCAACTCCGAATCGGCGTCCATCTCCGCCATGAACACGCTGGCCCACTCCAGCCGGCTGCAGGGTCATCTCACCGGGTAGCCGCCGCACGGAGGTGCCGGCGTCCGGCCGCGCGGTTCGCGGTACAGTGCGCACGTGACTGGGGAGCAGGAAGAGAAGACTGGCCGGGGCACGGTCGCGGTCGTGGTGATCTCACACCGTGCCCCGGCGCAGATCGAACGGCTGGCGGCCCGGGTGGCCAGTGGGCGGGACACCATGGCCGCCATCCATCACGACCCGAACGGTGAGCCGCTGACCCTGCGGCCGTCTTCGTCGGTGGCACTGGTGCCGGACCCGGTGCCGTGCCCCTGGGGCAGGACAGGCATCATTTTCGCGATCCGCAAGAGCCTGGACTGGCTGCGGGTCAACGTCCCCGAGCTGTCCTGGGCGCTGGTGATCTCCGGCCAGGACTACCCCATACGCGCGATGGAGGCGATCGAGGACGAACTCGCCAGCGCGCCCTGCGACGCGTTCATGCGCAACTTCCGGGTGGACGGTGACCCGGCCGACGACGTGCACCACTGGCAGGCCTCCACCCGGCACCGCTACTTCTACCGGCGGCGGCTGCCCGGCTCGCCCCGGTCGGTCCCGCTGCCCTGGCCGCGGCGGCACCCGTTCCGGAACGGGGTCGGGCTGTACGTGGGTGAGCAGTGGGCCGACCTGTCGGCCCGGGCGGTGCACAAGGTGGTCGATTCGCCGCTCAATGACCCGGTGGTGCGCTTCCTGGAGCGCTCCCCGAACGCGGACGAGGGATGGCTGGGCACCGTGCTGATCAACGGCCAGCCGGAACTCACGGTGGCCAACCACCGCCGGCGCTATGTCAGGTGGCCCGGTGGCACACCACACCCCGCCATCCTCGGCCCGGACGACCTGCCGGTCCTCCGGGACAGTGACGCCTTCTTCGCCAGGAAGGTGGACCTGACCGCCTGGCCGGAGGCGTTCGACGCCCTGGACGACCTGGCCAAGACCAGGGTTTCCGGCTTAGCTCCCGGCCCGCCAGCTCGGCTCGTGGCCAAGCCAGGCGGTGAGCCGTTCGTCGTGCGGGCGGAAGTGCTCCGCCAGGGCCGCCCGGACCGTCTCGGGCATGGGTGAGCGGGGGCGGGCGTTCCGCGCGGTGAACGTGGGCGTGTGCGAGGGCAGGCCGAGGAAGCTCAGCACCTGGTCGTAGGCGGGCCCGGGGTCGGCGAAGAAGGCGTCGCTGTCGACCACGTGGATGCGGTCCCGGCCGAAGATCTTTTCCAGTTGTGCCAGGTGCTCGGCATAGTAGCCACGAGCCCGGTAGGTGTAGTGGTCGTGGGCGTAGCTGTGGTAGGCGGGGTCGGCGATGATCCGCTCGACCTCGCCCTCCAGCCGGGAGTCCTCCAGTTCCAGCGCCCGCTCGAACGGCTCCGTCTCGTCACCGAAGCCGGTTTGGTGAGCGTGGGCGGAATAGGCCCGCTCCACCGGATCCCGCAGCAGCACCAGCAGCCGCACACCGGGCAGATCCCGGTTGATCCGCTCGGGCGCCAGCGGATGGAACATGTAGTTGGCGGTGGCCTCGAAGGTAACCGGGACGGCGCCGCGGGCGGCCAGCCTGGTGCGGACCTTCAGCGGGAAGTGGCACTGGTACCAGCCGAGCCCATGGGCGTACTTGTGGTCGAAGTAGTGCATCTCCTTGCGCGGCAGGGTGCCGTTGAACACGGCCGGGTGCTGGCGCAGCAGATGGAACATGGACGTGGTGCCGCACCGTTCCTCGCCCACGATCAGGAAGCTGGGCAGCATCCGGGCATGGCGAAGAGGGCGCCCCGCCGACACCAGCCCCCAGCGGGCCACCCGCCTGCCGAGCTGGTGCCACCCGGTGTGCGCGGGTTCCGCTTCCCGGCGCTCCGCCCAGGCGCGCTTGCCTGATCCGGCCCCTGGCGCCGTCTTCTGGTCCGGGCTCATGTGCCGACCTTGGTTCCTGACGGGGCGAGGAGGATCCAGGTAGGTCCGGGCGAGAAGGCCATGGGGCTCCCACTGGAGTCGAAGTAGTTGGTCAGCGAGGTGGTGTGCGGCTTGGACCAGGTGCCGGAGGCGGCGGTGCCACCGCTGCCCCCGCTGAGGCTGCCGGAGAACACCTCGGCCCGGCCGGTGCCGGTGACACTGGCGGCCGACACCACGATCCCATGCTTGGGATTGACGTTGACCGTCTTGTAGGAAACGTACTGTATGACCAGATTGGCCACCTGGACAGATGGGCCGCCGCTCTTCAGCACCCATCGGTCGGTGCTGGAGTCGAAGCTCCAGTCCTGGGTACCCAGGCCCGGGATGGTCAGCGTGACGCTGCCGGGCCTGGACACGCCGGTGCTGGCCAGCGTGCTGCTGCCGGTTTCGGCGCCGCGGTACTGGAAGATCGCCGGGGGTGCGGTCCCGCGCACCGCACCGGAGATGGCCTGCGCCGTGGTGGTCACCCCGGCCGTGGACGAGGAGTACAGCGAGGCGTGGGTGGTGTAACCGGCGTCGACGACCTTCGTCGAATCCAGCAGCCTGACGAAGTAAGGGGCCGCGGACCCGTCGTATCCGACCAGCGGGTGCAGCACAGCCAGCGCTTCCCGGTCGGTGGGGTTGGTCGAGGTGATCGGGCCGACGGTGGCCGACTGGCTGGACTGGTAGATGGCGATGTAGCGGACCGGTGAGCTGATCTCCTCGTACACCACGTCCGCGGAACTCAGCCCCTGTGGGCTGGTGCCCGACACCATCAGGGCCACCGCCGGCTTGCCCGCGCCGGCCGCACTCGCGGCCGGCAGCCCGGTCAGCGGCGCCAGTGGGTGGCTGGAACTCACCGCGCTGGCCGAGGTGCTCGATGAGGGCGACGGGGAGGAAGACGAACCCGCACCCGGGCCGACCGGATTCGGCACCTGGCTGCACCCGGCGGCCGCGACCGTCAGCCCGGCCACGGTCACCAGGCTGACCGCCCTGCGGCGCGCTCGCGGGGATCGCTGTCCAGGCACGCCACCCGGGGCCGCCTGGAATGCCCATGCTCTGCCGCACGGCGCCCCCTCCGCCGCTTCGTTACGCCATCGGGGTCTGCGGTGTCCCCGGGGTGCGCTGTGCTCGGTCACTCGGAATCCCCTTCAAAACTTCCGGGTCAAACTCCCGGCCGCTTCTTGACTGTCGCAGGTCAGAACGGTGCTTATACGAAAGTCGCGTCATGCAAATTACCTGCCTGGTGGCTCCGGGGCTGAGCTGGCCCGATCGCTCGCGCAGGCCGTCTGGGCCCCGCACTCGCGATGCGGTTTGCATGACGCTCCTAGAGTTCCTGATCGTTTTGATGATTTGAAAGGGGGTCTTTACCACTGGCTGGGCTCCCCTCGCGAGGCGAGGGGAGCCCAGCACACGCGATTAGCGTCCGGGCACCCGGTCGGCCGGGTCGCCGTGGGTTTCGCGAGAGCGGACCGGGCGGTCCTGCGAGCCGGGCAGCTCACCGTAGGAGTGTCCGCCGACCGCTCCGTCGCGGCCATCCGAACCCAGCCGTGGCTGGCCGCCGACGGGCTGCGGCGGGCGGACGCTGATCCGGCCGAGGGTCGGCAGCGCCGCCGCGCCGACGATAGGAGTGCGCATACGGTGCAGCCGGGTGATGGCGTTGCCTGCTTCTTCGCGGCTGGTGCGGTTGACCTCGACGGTCAGCAGTGCGGCGTCGGCGAACTCGGACAGGGCGAAGGTGTCCGCGCCATCGTCACCGGCCTGGGCCTCGATCACCACATAGCGGGCATCGCGCCGCAACTGGGCGGTCAGCGCCTTGGCCGTGTCGTACTGCAGGTGGTATTCGGCCAGCGAGGTGTCGGCTCCCGGCGGGATCACCCACAGGCCCGGGATGCCGGCCGGGCCGCGGGCCACCTCGCCCACCGTCGCCCGCCCGGCGACCACCTCGGCCAGGCCGCGGTTGTCGGTCAGGCCGAACATCTCGGTGGCCACGCTGTCCCGCATGTCCGCGCACACCAGCACCGCCTCGGAGTGGGTGCGGGCCAGGGTGGCGGCCAGGTTGGCCGCCACCACGCTGGCCTCAGGGCCTGGCGAGGTGCCCGCCACCAGCAGCACGTGGGAGCCTTCACCCAGGGATGACGCCACGGCGTGGGCCAGTTCGGTGAACGCCTTGCCCATCCGGGAGCGCGGTGCGGCCAGTGAGACCTGGCGGCCGAACGTGTTCCGGGACAGGTCCAGCAGTACCGGAATGTCCAGCAGCCGCTCCACGTCGTTGGCCGAGTGCAGCCGCCTGTCCCTGCGGTCCGCGACGAACGCCGCGATCAGGCCGATGAGCAGGCCGGCGACGAGGCCAGCAGGAATGATGTAGGACTTCTTCGGGCTGCTCGGCGAGCCGGGCGGGGTGGCCTGGGTGAGGACGCGCCCACCGGTGACGTTGGCCGCCTGACCGGTCAGCGTGCTGATCTGTGCGTTGAGCGAGCTGATCTCGGTCTTGTCGGAGGCGATGTCGGTCAGGTCGTTGGCGCGGGTCGGGGAACTCGCTGGCAGGCCGCTGATGGCCGCGTTCAGCGCGGAGATCCGGTTCTGCACGCCCTTCACGCTGTTCTGGAGCTGGGCGATCTGTCCGCTCAGCACGTTCTGGGCGTTTGACCGGCGATCTGCCAGGTAGGCGGTCGCGAAGGCGTTCGCGCAGGTCACTGAGGAAGCGGGCGATGATGCGGTGCAGTTGATCTCGAGCACCTGCGAGCTTGGCGGGATGACGACCGAGATCTGCTTGGTGAGCTGGTAGGGGGTCAGCGAGCTCTTCAGGATCCGGATGGCCGTCGACGCGACGGTGCCCGACGTGACGATTGTCGCCTCGGTGTTCATGTTGACCAGGCCGGTGTTCGCCTTGTTGGACGAGGTGGAGCCTGGCTGGTTCTGGTCGGCCCCGGTGGGCGCGACGTAGACGGCCGAGGTTGCGGTGTATGCCTTCGGCGCGACCGTGACGTAGCCAAAAGCACCGACCAGGCCAACGACGGCCAGAACGACGATGATCAACCAGCGACGGCGTAGCACGCCGCTGAGGTCCACCGACGACTCCATGGTGTCGGACCGCTGGCTGGGATTCATGCTGCCCTGCTCCTTGCTGTATCGCTGCTCACCTGCGCGGAGCAGCCATCATCACGACGTGTCATGTACGAAGTCCCCCCGTGGACTGTCGACGCTGTCCCCCCGTGGATTGTCGACGCTCGAGCCGCCTCGCTGGATGACATCTCACCCTCTGCCGGGTCATGTCCGGTTGCCACAGTTGACATCCGGTAACAGTGGGGTACCACTATTGGACAGGGCGTATAGCGCCCGTGCCGGATTCCCCCCCGTTTCCGGCCAGGTACGCTCGCGCCGAACGGTCCGTCAGCGGACAGGGTATAGCGCTCGCAGCGTCTGTCCGGCTAACGTTCGCCCTTTTCCGTGCGTAACCCGGAGCGCTCGGCGCGAACGTGTCTAATCTTTACTGCCATGGACCACAATACACGTGAGCCCAGGCGCGCCGGTGCCCTGTCAGGCTGGCGCCAGGGCTTGCGGCGTCCCCCCCGCCGTTTCGCGATCATAGCCGCCGGAGCGGGCCTGACCGTTCTGGCCGCCGGGTGCGGTCAGGCAACGGGGCGCCTTGCACTGAACGCGGGAACCCCCGGTGCCGTCGCTGGCAGCGCCGCTGTAGCAGGGACTTCCGGACTGGTGACGCCCGGAAGCGGAGCCTCCCCCTCGGCGAGCAGTTCGCCGAGCGCATCGTCCGGCGTCACCGGCAGCAGCGCGCTTTTCGGCGGTGACGGCGAGCTGGTACCTCAGCAGGGCAAGCTCGGCCGCACCCTGGCGATCGTCCGGGTCTACTACTTCATCGGCCAGACGTTCCCCGGCTACAGCAGCAGGTTCATGGCGGCGGGCAGCACGCTGCTGGTCAGCATGGACAGCAGCGGGCCCAGCTACGCCTCGATCGCCGCAGGGGACCAGGACGGCCCCATCCGGACCTTCCTCGAGGCCGTGAACCACGCCGCCTACCAGTACCACCTCGGCGCGATCTACATCTGCTTCGAGCACGAGCCTGACAACGTGCACCACGCCTCGCTGGGCGACGCGGCGCAGTTCGTCCGGGCCTGGGACCACATTCATCAGCTCGCCGCTTCCGCCCATCTGAACTGGAACGACGGTGGCCGGCTGCACTGGGTGTTCATCATGCTGCACCAGGCCTACCTGCCGAACAACGGCGCCAGCAGCTACTGGCCGGGTAACGGCGAGGTCGACGTCGTCGCCGCCGACGGATACAACAGCTACTCCTGCAAGATGGAGCGGGACCACCAGCCGGTCACGACCGCCGGAGCCGAATCGGTGACACCGGCCTCGGTGTTCGATCCGGTGGTCAGCTTTGCCGCCGCACATGGAAAGCTGCCGGTGTTCGTGGCCGAATGGGGCAGTGCCCCCAGCCCGGCCGGCATCCAGCCCTGGTTCATCCGCGAGATGCAGTCCTACCTGGCCGCCACCCCGGTGATCCGCGCGGCGATGTACTGGGACAGCACTGGTCAGCCCGAGCAGGGAGTGACCTGCAACTACAATCTGGACAACAACGCCACATCGATCTCTGCCCTGGCCACACTGGGGCATACGGCGATGATGCAGGGCAGCGTCAGCACCGGATAATCAATCAAGCTTGTGCCCAGCGCGGCGGCTGGCCGAGCAGTCCGGCCAGCCGCTCGTTGTGTGGGGCGTAGTGCCGGGCGAGCATGTCCCTGGTCGCCGGGGCCATCGGCTCGCTGGGGTGGGCCTTGGGCTGGCTGAACCGGTCCGGCTCAAAGGGATGCAGGCCGAGGAACTCCACGACCCGCCGGTACTCCCGCGGCGGGTCGGCGTAGTAAGCCTCGCTCTGGAGTATGTGCACCTGCTCACGGGGGAACAGCCCGAAGACCCGCTCGAGCTGCTCCGCATACTGCCCACGGTGGCGGTAGGAGTGGTGGCGGTGTGAGTAGCTCTCATAGCCCGGATCGCGGCGCATCCGGTCGATCTCGCCGGCCAGCCGGCTGTCTTCGAGTTCCAGTGCCCTCTCGAAGCTCGTCTCCTGCTCGAACCCACCGGCGCACTCGTGCTTGTAGCCGGAGAACGCGCGCTCGACCGGGTCGCGCAGCATGACGATGAGCTTGGCCGCCGGCAGGTCACGCGCCAGCCGCTCGATCGCGAACGGGTGGTAGAGGTAGTAGCCGCTGGCCTCGAACGCCACCGGCTCGCCGTAACCGGCGGCCGCGCGCCGCGCCGCCGCCGCGGTCGGAAAGTGACCGCGGTACCAGTTCTCGCCGCGGGTGTAGTTCAGGTCGAAGTAGTTGATGCCCTTGCGGTACTTGGGGCGTATCACCTGCGGGTGGCTGGCCAGCGCGAGGAACATCGACGTCGTCCCGCACCGCTGCGCCCCGATCATGACGAACCCCGGCGTGAGCCGGCGGGAGGCCGTCGCCGCGTTCAGCCTGCGGTAAGCACCCCGGCCGAGCTGCCGCAGCGCCCCCGCCGCCCCGCCCGGCGCATGCCGCGCGGCCCGCTCACTCGTGGTCATTCCTGGCCCCTCAACAACACTCTTCGAAAATAACCTGGCGGGCGCAGCCGTCACACCGGGGTTCCGGGGGCCGTCCCACCGGGCGAATACTTCGTGAGGACCGGCGAAACTGGCCGAAGACCGGTGTGCAGCATGGCCCGCCATGGAAAGCCCCGGGTTGGTCAGTCTCCGCGGCGCCAGCTCGGTTCGCGGCCCAGCCAGACGGCGAGGCGCTCGTCGTAGGGGCGGTAGTGCTCTTCCAGCGAGGCCCGCAGCGACTCGGGCATCGGCGAGCGGGTCCGGCCGTTCTTGGGCGTGAACGTTGGATTGCCCAGGCGGGGGATGCCAAGGAAGTCGAGGGTCTGGTGGTATGTGGTCTGCGGGTCGGCGAAGAAGTCGCCGCTGTCGATGACGTGCATCCGCTCCCGGCCGAAGACCCGCTCCATGCGCTCGAGCTGCTCGATGTAGTGGCCCCGGGTGCGGTAGGAGAACAGCCAGTGCCTGCGGCTGTAATAGGTGGGGTCGCTGGCCAGGCGCTCCTGCTCACCGGCGAGCCTGGCGTCTTCGAGTTCCAGCGCCCGCTCGAACGGCTCTTTCTCGTGACCCATGCCGAACTGGTTGGAGTGTGCGGAGTAGGCCCGCTCCACCGGGTCACGCAGCAGGGCGATTACCCGCACGCCCGGCAGGTCGCGGTTGATCCGCTCGGCGGCCAGCGGGTGGAACATGTAGTACGGGCTGCCCTCGTAGGCTGCCGGCGCCACGCCGGTGCCCCGGGTGACCAGGCGCGCGCGGGCGACCAGCGGGAAGTGCGCCTGGTACCAGCCGAGCCCGCGGTGGTAGGCCAGATCGAAGAAATGCACTTCCTTCTTGGGCAGAATGGAGCTGAACAGGGCCGGGTGCTGGCTCAGGTAGTAGTACATGGACGTGGTGCCGCCGCGTTCGGCGCCCACGATCAGGAAGCTGGGCAGCATCCGTGCGCGCGCGGTGGGCTTGCCCGCCGTCACCACGCCCCAGTGCGCCACCCGCCGGAGCAGCGTGTCGTGATCTCCGCAGCTCGGCCAGGTCGGATAGGTGTTGACTGCCCAATCGCCGAGTGCTTCCTCGGTCTTCTCGCCCACAGTCACGAGATCATCCTCCTGCGGTGATGACGGTGGCGTGAACGGCACTCTGCATGCGGCATCACCTTATGCCGAGCGGCAAGCGCTAGTGGCCCCGCTTCCCGGATAAGCATGAAATGTGGAACATATCCGCAAGAAATCCTGCCCTGTCCGCGGACACTGTAGCCGATGCGGCATCCCCCACCGATGCGCGCGCGTGCGTGCGTTACGCCAACATACGCCACAGTAGTGGACGCGTAAACGAACGGAAGCTGATTCGCCGGTTAAACGTAAAAAGTCCTGGCTGGGCCTGTTCTGGCAGGTCATGGCGGTGCCTGGACGTCACAGTCGGTCCAGCTTGCTGGTGGTCACAGTCGGTCCAGCTTGCTGATGATGGCCGGGATCAGCCAGGTACCCGGAGCGCCGAGCCGCGCCCCGGCCTGAGCCTGCCGGTCGACCAGGTACCGCGTGGCCAGGTCGGCCAGGTAAAGAACCGCTGTGAGCTGGGCATCCCTGGCGGGAATCCCGAAGGAGCCGAGCAACTGCGGTGCGCGCTCCAGGCAGGCGGCCGCCGCGGTCCTCGGATCGCGCCTGCTCATCCCCACCTCGGATTGCAGCCAGTAGTGCAGGGCGTCGAAACCGAGCGGCACACCGCCGGTGAACCGCTCCCAGTCCCACACCAGCAGCCCGCGGCCGGTGTTGGCCATGTTCCACGGCGCCCAGTCCCCGTGCCAGCAGCCGAAGGTCAGTATCGCGCTGTCCGCCCGGGCGGCGACCACCTCCAGCGCCTGCACCAGGGCGGTGTGCTCGGGCCCTTCGTCGGCGGAGGCGAGCCGGGAGCTGAGCCGCCGCAGGTACCTGCCGCCGGCCAGGGGCTCGCTGTGCAGCCCGTCGACCCTGGCCAGCTCGGCCATGGCCGCGGCCAGCCGTGTCGCGGGGAGCGGACGGCGGGGGCGCCACGCCGGGAGCGCGCTCAGCACGAGCACGTCCAGGTCATGCCAGGTGTCGTAGTGCAGCACCTCGGGTATGGCGATCTCCCGCAGCCCCGCCTTGCTCAGCCGCTCGAGCGACTCGTACTCGGCCCGGACCAGGCTGCTGGTGAGCGGATTGACACCGATCTTCGCAAACCCGACGGCCTCCCCCGAGCCGCTGAGTATCTGCAGTACGGGCTTGCGGTTGGCGCGGGCGCGGCCGAGTTCGATGCTGACCCGCACGTCGGGCGACATCACCGATCGCAGGTACCGCTCGATGGTGTCCGCCCCGGTAGGAGCGTCCACCCAGACCTTGCCGCGCAGCAGTATCCGGCCCAGGCCGCTGGCCAGGCCCGCAGCCAGCACCCTGACATACAGCCGGGCGGCCGGCGACCTGGTCGCGCTGTAGTGGCGGACCGCGGCAGCCGCGGACCGGCGGTCGGTGGGCACCAGCAGCGGCGGCCGGTGCAGTGCCGGGATCAATGCGAACACGCTGTCCGGTTGCCGCGCGGCGTGCCGCCGGCCCGGCCAGCCGGCCCCATCGACATCCAGGGTGACCTCGGCCGGCGGTGGCCAGAGCAGGTCACAAGTTTCCCGCAGGCACGCCAGCCACTCCTGACTCGCGGCCACATCATCTGCGGGCACCCCGTACGGATCATGCCGCGCGACCGTGATGTCAGGAGTACTGTCCACGCTCATATCACCTGGCCGGCTGACGAGTTCAGGCCGGTGAATCCACTGTGTTCTACCCGGAAATCGCGCCATGCAAAATTTGCTGCCTGGTTGTGGTGCCCCTGACTGTGCTCAACCCGATCTGCGCCGCCCGCACGATCTGCCGGGTCGCTCTGGCCGGGACATTGCCCGATCGTTCGTGCAGGCACTCGCGCCGCGGTATGGGATGCGCTCCTGGGCTTGACCGCCCGCGCAGGGCCGCTGGGCCCGCACCCGCGATGCGGTGTTGCACGACGCTCTGGGACGCACGACCCGGCCTCTTGCGCAAGCTCCGACGCGTAAGGCGGCCACACTGGCGTACCGGCCATCGTTTCCAAAGCAGACCGCCAACCTCTTTCTGCCTGCGCGATGGAGGCTGCTCTACCCAGAAATCGCACGGTATCACCCCGACCCTGGGCCATACGTCTCCGCGCTCTTAACCGCCCGTTCCACCGAGATCTACCGGGTTGTTCCCGGAGCTTTCACTATGAAAACAAGACGGCCTGCTCCCGTAAGAGGTTCACATCAGATGGTGCCCGATGTGGAAACCGTGCCCAGGCCGGATCTGGGGGCAGGATGTTTGTGCATTCGCGAGTTTACCCAGAGTCAGCCGCCACGCGGCTGCCGAATGGCCGAATCGGATCGGCCGCCGACCAGGCTGCTCCCGGCCCGGCCCCATCTGGCACGCGGCATTCGCCCAACCCATAGGGTGGGCTGCATGGTCCGCGCCCACCTCGACAAGCGGCCGGGCGAGGTCTCGGCGATGTTCGACCGCGTAGCCGACCGCTACGACCTGCTCAACGACGTGCTCTCGCTGGGCATGGACCGGCGGTGGCGGCGCGTGGTGGCGGCCGCTGTCGGTGCGGGCCCTCGTGATCGCGTGCTGGACCTGGCCGCCGGCACGGGCGCCTCGTCGCGCGCCCTGACCGGAGCGGGTGCGGCGTGCGTGGCGTGTGACTTCTCGCTCGGCATGCTCCGGGTGGGCGCGCACAGGCCGCCCGGCGACGGGCCCGGCACCGTCGGTTTCGTGGCCGGCGACGCACTCAGGCTGCCGTTCGCCGACGGTGTGTTCGACGCGGTGACGATCTCGTTCGGGCTGCGCAATGTGACCGACCCGGCGGCCGCACTGGCCGAGATGCGCCGCGTCACCAGGCCCGGCGGCCGCCTGGTGGTCTGCGAGTTCGGCCACCTCAAGGTCCGGGCCCTGGACGCGCTCTACGACTGGGCGCTGGCCGTCGCGCTGCCCAGCGTGGCCCGTACCCTGTCACGGAACACGGCCGCCTACGCCTACCTGGCCGAATCGATCAAGGCATGGCCCGATGGGCAGCAACTGGCCGGCCAGATACGGGAGGCTGGCTGGTCGGCCGTGCGATGGCGCAGGCTGACGATGGGCGTCGTCGCCGTGCACCTGGCCATTAACCCCCCGGCGGACGGCCGGGAGGCTGGGCAGACGGTCTAGACTGCAAAACGGAAAGTACTTGTGAAGCGGTTCACAAGCCGGAGCGTTAACCAGGACTACCCAATGAGGCCCGTGACCGAGCAGCGAACCATGCTCGCTGGCCCTCGGCCAGCTTCGCCGGGGCCCGCGGTATCTGCCCGGGGGGAGACCCCCCCGGAGCCCCCCGCCGGGCAGCGGACCATGCTCGCTGGCCCTCGGCCAGCGTCGCCGGGGCCCGCGGTACCTGCCCGGGGGGAGACCCCCCCGGAACCCCCTGGGCAATCCCTTCACGCGCGCACCGGGAGTGCGCACCAGCCGGGTCACGGCATCACCGATGAAGCGGACGTGATCATCGTCGGCGCGGGGCCGGCGGGCTCGACGACCGCTTCGTACCTGGCCAAGGCCGGCCTGGACGTGCTGCTGCTGGAGAAGACCAATTTTCCGCGGGAGAAGGTATGTGGTGACGGGCTGACTCCGCGCGCCGTCAAGGCCCTCGTGGGCATGGGCATCGCGGTGGACAAGCAGGATGGCTGGCTGCCGAACAAGGGCCTGCGGATCATTGGCGGCGGCGTCCGGCTCGAACTGCCCTGGCCGGATCTGACCAGCTACCCCGGCTACGGGCTGGTCCGCAACCGGCTCGACTTCGACGAGACCCTGGCGCGCAGCGCACAGAAGGCCGGAGTGCGGCTGATCGAGGGAATGAACGTCACCGGCCCGGTCCTGGACGACCGGACCGGGCGGATAACCGGCGTGGTCGCCAGGCAGAGCGGGCCACCCGGGAGCAGCGGCGGTGCGGCCGGCGCCCAGCGCACCTACCGGGCGCGCCTGGTCGTCGCCGCCGACGGCAACTCATCGAGACTGTCGGTGGCGATGGGCCTGCGCAAGCGGGACGACCGGCCGCTCGGCGTGGCCGTGCGCACCTATTACACCAGTCCCCGGCATGACGATGACTACCTCGAATCGTGGCTCGAACTCTGGGATGGTGACCGGCTGCTGCCCGGGTACGGCTGGATCTTCGGCATGGGGGACGGGACCAGCAACGTCGGGCTCGGGCTGCTGAACACCAGCGCGGCCTTCCGGAACACCGACTACCGGGCGCTGCTGCGCCGGTGGCTGGCCGGAATGCCGCCGTCCTGGGGGTTCACCGAGGACAACCGGACCCAGCCGGTGCAGGGCGCCGCCCTGCCCATGGGGTTCAACCGGACCCCCCACTACACTAAGGGCCTGCTGCTCGCGGGTGACGCGGGTGGCATGGTGAACCCGTTCAACGGCGAGGGCATCGCCTATGCGATGGAGTCCGGCGAAATTGCCGCAAGGGTGATCACGCAGGCGCTCTCCCGGCCGACCTGGCAGGGTGCGGAGCGCGTGCTGTACACCTACCCGCAGGCGCTCAAGGACGCCTACGGCGGCTATTACACGCTCGGGCGCCTGTTCGTGCAGGCGATTGGCCGCCCCGAGCTGATGAAGTTCGCGACCAGGCACGGCCTGCGCAGGCCGACTGCGATGCGATTCGTGCTGAAGCTGCTGGCGAACCTCACCGACCCCCAGGGCGGCGACGCTGCCGACCGGGTGATCAACGCGATGTCCAGGCTGACGCCCGCGGCCTGAGCGGGCGAGGGCATGGAAAGCCAGAGTATGGAAAGGGGCAGGCGCCGATGAGCCTCTACGTGCCAATCATCGTGCTCGGCGTGCTCGCCGCGGTGTTCGCTTGCTTCTCCGTCGGCATGGGCGCGATCGCGGGCCCGAAGCGGTGGAACCGGGCCAAGCTGTCGTCCTACGAGTGCGGCATCGAGCCGACACCGCAGGCGCTCGGCGGTGGCAGGTTCCCCATCAAGTACTACCTGACGGCGATGCTGTTCATCGTCTTCGACATCGAGATCATCTTCCTCTATCCGTGGGCGGTGGCCTTCGACAAGCTCGGCATCTTCGCGCTGGTCGAAATGGTCCTGTTCATCGTGACCGTCCTTGTCGCGTTCGCCTACGTATGGCGGCGCGGCGGTTTGGAGTGGGACTAGCCATGGGTCTGGAAGAGAAGCTGCCGAGCGGGGTCCTGCTCACCACCGTCGAGAAGCTGGCCGGGGCGGCCCGTAAGTACTCCGTCTGGCCGGCCACCTTCGGCCTGGCCTGTTGTGCCATAGAGCTGATGTCGACCGGCGGTCCCCGGCACGACCTGGCCCGGTTCGGCATGGAGCGCGCCTCGGCCACGCCGAGGCAGGCCGACCTGATGATCGTGGCCGGCCGGGTCAGCCAGAAGATGGCCCCGGTGCTCCGCCAGATCTACGACCAGATGTCCGACCCCAAGTGGGTCATCTCCATGGGCGTGTGTGCCTCCAGCGGCGGCATGTTCAACAACTACGCGATCGTGCAGGGCGTCGATCACGTCGTTCCGGTGGACATCTACCTGCCTGGCTGCCCACCGCGGCCGGAGATGCTGCTCGACGCCATACTCAAGCTGCACGACAAGATCCAGAACATCAAGCTGGGCCCACACCGGCAGAAGGAGATCACTGAACTGGAGCGCGCCCGGCTGCGCCGGCTGCCGCTGATCAGCGCCCACGCCAACCACCAGGTCACGGGAGCAGCCCAATGACCGGCTCCCAGGACACGCCAGACAACCTGCTGGCCAGGGCTGGGGAGGAACGGCTGGCCGAGCAGGTGACCCGCACCGGCATGTTCGGCGCCGAGAGCACCGGTGACACCTCCGGCTACGGCGGCCTGCAGGTACGGCTCCCGCCGGCGCGTTCCACGCCGCGCCCCTACGGCTCCTATTTCGACGAGGTGGCCGACGCTCTCGGCGCCGCGCTCGAAACGGCCGGCGGGCAGTTCGGCGACGCGGTGGAGCGGGTGGTGGTGGACCGGGGCGAGCTGACCTTCCACGTCAAGCCGGACCGGCTGCCTGCGGTCGCGCGCATCCTGCGGGACGATCCCGCGCTCGCCTTCGAGCTGTGCACCGGGGTGTCCGGGGTGCACTACCCGCAGGACACGACCCGCGAGCTGCACGCGGTCTACCATCTGGTCTCGATCAGCCGCAACCGCCGCCTCCGGCTGGAGGCCAGCGTTCCCGACGCGCACCCGCACGTTCCCTCGCTGGTCGCCATCTACCCGACCTGTGACTGGCACGAGCGGGAGACCTGGGACTTCTTCGGCATCATCTTCGACGGTCACCCGGCGCTGACCAGGATCGAGATGCCCGACGACTGGAAGGGCCACCCACAGCGCAAGGACTACCCACTGGGCGGCATCCCTGTCGAGTACCGCGGTACCACGGTGCCGCCTCCGGACGAGCGAAGGGCATACGCATGACCGCCCAGACCGATGAGGGCCGCGTCTACACCGTCTCGGGCCAGGACTGGGACGAGATCGTCGCCGCCGCGGACGAGGCAGGCGACCAGCCGGGGTCCGAGCGCCTGGTCGTCAACATGGGCCCGCAGCATCCCTCGACGCATGGTGTGCTCAGGCTGATCCTGACACTCGATGGTGAGAGCGTCACCGAGCTGCGGGCCGGCATCGGCTACCTGCACACCGGCATCGAGAAGAACATGGAGTTCCGCACCTGGACGCAGGGCACCACGTTCTGCACCCGGATGGACTACCTGGCTCCGCTGTTCAACGAGGCTGCCTACTGCCTAGCCGTCGAGCGCCTGCTCGGCATAGAGGACAGAATCCCGGACCGGGCCTCCATCATCCGCGTGCTGATGATGGAGCTCAACCGCATCTCGTCGCACATGATGGCGATCGGCACGTTCGGCCTGGAACTGGGTGCCACCACGGTCTTTCTCAACTGCCTGGAGACCCGCGAGAAGGTGCTGGACCTGTTCGAGCTCATCACCGGGCTGCGGATGAACCATGCCTACATCCGGCCCGGCGGGGTGGCCCAGGATCTTCCGCCCGGAGCCGTGAAGAACATCGGGGAGTTCTGCGAGCTGATGCCGGCCAGGCAACTGGATCTGCGGCACCTGCTCGACGCCAACCCGGCCTACCTGGCCAGAACCAAGGGGATCGCCTACCTGGACCTGCAGGGCTGCATGTCGCTCGGGATCACCGGTCCGGTGCTGCGCTCGACCGGACTGCCCTGGGACCTGCGCAAGAGCCAGCCGTATTGCGGCTACGAGACCTACGCCTTCGACGTGCCCACCCAGAACACCTGCGATGCGTACGGGCGGTACCTGGTCAGGATGGACGAGATCGACGAGTCGCTGAAGATCATCGCCCAGTGCCTGGACCGGCTGACCGGGCCCAGGCCCGACGATGACCCGGTGATGATCCAGGACGCTAAGATCGGGTGGCCGGCCCGGCTGGCGCTCGGCCCGGACGGCCTCGGCCCGTCGCCCGATCACATCGCGCACATCATGGGCGAGTCCATGGAGGCACTCATCCATCACTTCAAGCTGGTCACCGAGGGATTCCGGGTGCCGTCCGGACAGGTCTACACGGCGATCGAGTCGCCCCGCGGCGAACTGGGCTGCCACCTGGTCAGCACCGGCGGGACCCGTCCGTACCGGGCGCACTTCCGCGACCCGTCGTTTACCAACCTGCAGTCGCTGGCCGCGATGTGCGAGGGCGGCATGGTGGCCGACGTGATCGCCGCGGTGGCGAGCCTAGACCCTGTTATGGGAGGCGTGGACAGGTAATGCCGTTCAGCCAGGAGGCGCTGGGCCGGCTGGAAGCCGACGCCGCGCAGATCATCGCGAAGTACCCGAAGTCGCGGTCGGCATTGCTGCCGTTGCTGCATCTGGTGCAGTCCGAAGAGGGGCACGTCTCGCCTGACGGCATCGCCTTCTGCGCCAGCCAGCTCGGCCTGACCGAGGCCGAGGTGACCGCCGTGGCCACCTTCTACACCATGTACAAGCCGCATCCGGTCGGCGAGTACCACGTCGGGGTGTGCACGAACACGCTGTGCGCGATCATGGGCGGCGACGCCATCTACGCCAGCCTCACCAAGCACCTGGGCGTCGGCCACAACGAGACCACGCCCGACGGCAAGATCTCGGTTGAGCACATCGAGTGCAACGCGGCCTGCATCTACGCACCCGTGGTGATGGTGAACTGGGAATTCTTCGACAACATGACCCCGGCCTCGGCCCGCCAGCTCGTCGATGACCTGCGGGCGGGCAATGAGGTGTCGCCGTCCCGTGGCCCCCGCCACCTGTGCACCTGGCGGGAGGCGGCCCGGATCCTGGCCGGCCTTCCCGACGGGCAGGCCACCGACGGCCCCACGGCCGGGCCGCCCGACCTGGCCGGCCTGAAGATCGCCAAAGAACACGGCTGGACCGCACCCAGCGCGGAGGATGCGAAGTGACGGACACCCTGACCCCGGTGCTGTCCGCGCACTGGGACGATCCCGAGTGCTTCACGCTCGCCTCCTACCGCCGGGCGGGTGGTTATAAGGGCCTGGCCAAGGCGCTGCGGATGCCGCCGGACGACGTCATCGCCCAGGTCAAGAGCTCCGGGCTGCGCGGCCGCGGCGGGGCGGGCTTTCCGACCGGCCAGAAGTGGTCGTTCATCCCGCAGGGGGATGGCAAGCCGCACTACCTGGTGGTGAACGCGGATGAGTCCGAGCCGGGCACATGCAAGGACATCCCGCTGATGATGGCCAACCCGCACGTGCTCATCGAGGGCCTGATCATCGCGTCCTACGCGATCCGGGCCGACCAGGCGTTCATCTACGTCCGCGGCGAGGTGCTGCACGTGATCAGGCGGCTGCATCACGCGGTGGCCGAGGCACGCGAGGCGGGTTATCTCGGCGAGAACATCCTGGGCTCCGGCTACGGCCTGGACGTGGTGGTGCACGCCGGGGCGGGCGCTTATGAGTGCGGCGAGGAGACCGCGCTGCTCGAATCGCTGGAGGGCTACCGGGGGCAGCCGCGGCTCAAGCCGCCGTTCCCGGCGATCGAGGGCCTGTATGCCTGCCCGACCGTGGTCAACAACGTGGAGACGATCGCCAGCGTGCCGTCGATCGTGCTCAACGGGCCGGACTGGTTCGCCGGGATGGGCACCGAGAAGTCCAAGGGGTTCGGCCTGTTTTCCGTCTCCGGTCATGTCGCTGCCCCGGGCCAGTTCGAGGCGCCGCTGGGCACCACGCTGCGCGAACTGCTCGCCCTGGCCGGGGGCGTCCGGCCGGGGCACCGGCTGAAGTTCTGGACCCCGGGCGGCTCGTCCACCCCGATCCTCACCGGCGAGCACCTGGATCTGCCGCTGGATTATGAGTCGGTGGCGGCGACCGGGTCGATGCTGGGCACGCGGGCGTTGCAGATCTTCGACGAGACCACCTGCGTGGTCCGGGCGGCGCTGCGCTGGACGGAGTTCTACGAGCACGAGTCCTGCGGGAAGTGCACGCCGTGCCGCGAGGGCACGTTCTGGATGCGGCAGATCATGACCGACCTGGAGCGGGGGGCCGGCAGCGAGGACGACCTGGCCAAGCTGCTGGACATCAACGACAACATGGTCGGGCGGGTGTTCTGCCCGTTCGGCGACACGGCCGGCAGCCCGGTCGCCTCGACGATCAAGTACTTCCGGGACGAGTACCTGGACCACCTCAAGCAGGGCGGCTGCCCGTTCGACCCGGCCGCCGCCACCCTGTTCAGCGGAGATGGATCATGAGTCAGGACGCGGTGGCCGAGCGCACCGACGGCGTCAATGTCACCATCGACGGTTTCGAGATCGCCGTGCCCAAGGGCACGCTGATAATCCGGGCCGCCGAGTTGCTCGGCATCCAGATCCCACGGTTCTGCGACCACCCGCTGCTCGACCCCGTCGGGGCGTGCCGCCAGTGCCTGGTGGACATCGAGGGCCAGCGCAAGCCGATGGCGTCCTGCACGACCACCTGCACCGAGGGCATGGTGGTGCACACCCAGCTCACCTCCGAGGTGGCCGAGAAGGCGCAGCGCGGGGTGATGGAACTGCTGCTCATCAACCACCCGCTCGACTGCCCGATGTGCGACAAGGGTGGCGAGTGCCCGCTGCAGAACCAGGCCATGTCCAACGGCCAGGGCGAGACCAGGTTCACCGGCCGCAAGCGCACCTTCGAAAAGCCGGTGCCGCTTTCTACCGAGGTGCTCCTTGACCGCGAACGCTGCATCCAGTGCGCGCGCTGCACCAGGTTCGCCGAGCAGATCGCGGGCGACCCGCTCATCGAGCTGTTCGAGCGCGGCCCGCACGAGCAGGTAGCGATCGCCGAGGGCAAGCCGTTCGACTCCTACTTCTCCGGCAACACCGTCCAGATCTGCCCGGTCGGTGCGCTCACCGGTGCCGCCTACCGGTTCCGGGCCCGGCCGTTCGACCTGGTGTCGACGCCGAGCGTGTGCGAGCACTGCGCGGCCGGCTGCCGGCAGCGCACCGACTCGCGGCGCGGGAAGGTGACCCGGCGGCTGGCGGGCGACGACCCGCAGGTCAACGAGGAATGGAACTGCGACAAGGGCCGGTGGGCGTTCACCTACGCCAGTCAGCCCGACCGGCTGGCCACCCCGCTCGTCCGCGGCGAGGACGGGGTGCTCGCCCCGGCGTCCTGGCCCGCCGCCGTGGCCGCCGCCGCCCGCGGGCTGTCCGCCGCCCGCGGCCGGGCCGGCGTCCTGACCGGTGGCAGGCTGACCCTCGAAGACGCCTATGCCTACAGCAAGTTCACCCGGCTGGCGCTGGGCAGCAACGACATCGACATGCGCGCCAGGCCGCACTCGGCCGAGGAGATGCAGTTTCTCGCCGCCCGGGTGGCGGGCCGCGGCATCGAGGTCAGCTACGCCAGCCTCGAGAACGCTCCGGCCGTCCTGCTGGCCGGGTTCGAGCCCGAGGACGAGTCGCCCATCGTGTTCCTCCGGCTGCGCAAGGCGGTACGCCAGCGCGGCCTGGCCGTCTACTCGATCGGCGCGGTGGCCAGCCGCGGGCTGGCCAAGCTGTCCGGCCAGCTCATCGAATGCATCCCGGGTGCGGAAGCCGAGGCGCTCGGGCAGCTCGCCGCCGGAACCGACGCGGCCGGCGCCGGCCACGCGCTGACCGTGACGGCCGGGTCGGCCCCCGCGGTCATCCTGGCCGGGGAGCGGCTGGCCGAGGCGCCCGGCGCGCTGACCGCGGTGACCAGGCTGGCGGACGCGACCGGCGCCCTGCTCGCCTGGATTCCGCGGCGGGCCGGCGAGCGGGGCGCGATCGAGGCCGGCGCGCTGCCCAACCTGCTGCCGGTCGGCCGCCCGGTGACCGACCCGCGGGCGCGAACCGAAGCCGCCCGCGCCTGGGGCGTGGCCGCGGCCTCGCTCCCGGCCGAGCCGGGCCGGGACACCGGTCACATGCTGGCCGCGGCGGCGTCCGGTGAGCTGGACGCGCTCGTGGTGGCCGGGGTGGACCCGTTCGACCTGCCCGATCCGGCCGGCGCGCTGGCGGCACTCGAGGCCACCCCGTTCGTGGTCAGCGTGGAGCTGCGGGCCAGCGCGGTCACCGACCGGGCGGATGTGGTCCTTCCGGTCGCGGCCGTAGCCGAGAAACCCGGCACGTTCGTGAACTGGGAGGGCCGTGGCGGCACGTTCGGCCTGGCGCTGAGCGTCCCCAGCGTCCGGTCCGACCTGCGCGTGCTCGGCGCGATCGCGGACGAGATGGACGTGCACCTCGGCCTGCCCGACGCGGCCGCGGCCCGCCGTGAGATCGCCGCGCTCGGCACCTGGCAGGGGCAGCGGGCGGCCGATCCCGCCCTGATGAGCGGGATCGTGCACGACCCCGGCCTGCTCGACCCGGGAGAGGCGTTCCTGGTCACCTGGCATCTGCTGCTGGACGCCGGCCGGATGCAGGACGGCGAGCCCTACCTGGCCGGAACGGCGCGCAAGGCCGAAGCCATGATGTCAGCGGCAACCGCGGCGCAGGCCGGTGTGTCCGATGGCGATAAGGTCTGTCTGGCCACGACCGCCGGTGCCATCACCGTGGGCGCGCGGATCGCGGACATGCCGGAACGCGTCGTCTGGCTGCCCACGAACTCTTCCGGCTGCGCCGTCCGCCGCGAACTCGGCGCCGGGCATGGCAGCCGGGTCACCATCAGGAGGGCCGAATGAGCAGCATGGCCGGGGCCGCGGGCCTGCGCGTGCTCGCTGCCAGCGATCCCACCCTGTCGAGCTTCGGCCACGACACCTGGTGGCTGATCGCGCTCAAGGTCGCGTTCATCTTCATCTTCCTGCTGCTCATGACCATGTTCATGATCTGGGCCGAGCGGCGGGTCATCGGCCGGATGCAAAAGCGCCCCGGGCCGAACCGGGCGGGCCCGTTCGGCCTGCTGCAGCCGATCGCCGACGCGATCAAGCTGCCGCTCAAGGAGGACATCATCCCGCTGGGCGTGGACAAGCTCGTGTTCATCCTCGCCCCGATCATCTCGGCCACACCGGCGTTCGTCAGCTTCGCGATCATCCCGTTCGGGCCGGAAGTCTCGATCTTCCACCACCACACCCCGCTGCAGCTCGCCGACCTGCCGGTCGCGGTGCTGCTCGTGCTCGCGATGAGTTCGATGGGCGTCTACGGCATCGTGCTGGCCGGCTGGTCGTCGAGTTCGCCGTACTCGCTGCTCGGCGGCCTCAGGTCGTCGGCCCAGGTGATCAGCTACGAAATCGCGATGGGGCTGTCCTTCGTCGCGGTGTTCCTCTACTCCGGTTCGCTGTCCACCTCGCAGATAGTGGCCGCCCAGGCACACGGTGGCACGTTCCACCTGTTCGGCGCGATCGGCCACTACCCGTCCTGGTTCGCCATCCTGCTGATCCCGTCCTTCCTCATCTACCTGGTGACGATGGTCGGCGAGACCAACCGGCTGCCCTTTGACCTGCCCGAGGGTGAGGGTGAGATCGTCGGCGGTTTCCACACCGAGTACTCGTCGATGAAGTTCGCCATGTTCTACCTGGCCGAGTACATCAACATGACCACGGTGGCCGGGCTGGCCGTCACGCTCTTCCTCGGTGGCTGGCGGGCGCCGTGGCCGCTGTCGGTGTGGGACGGCGCGAACAGCGGCTGGTGGCCGATGCTCTGGTTCCTGGCCAAGACCCTGATCCTGCTGTTCGGGTTCATCTGGCTGCGGGGCACGCTGCCCCGGATCCGTTACGACCAGCTCATGGCCCTGGGCTGGAAGATCCTCATCCCGGGTTCGCTGGTGTGGATCATGATGATCGCGACCATCCGCGACTGGCGCCGTCACGGCGGCAGCACCGGCCTGTACATCGTGGGCGGCTTCGTGCTCGTGCTGTTCCTGGCGATCGTCTGGATCTGGGAGACCGGGGCGGAGCGCAGACGCGCCATGCTGGAGCCCCCTGACGACGAGCCCGGGGCGGCGCCGGCGGCCGGCCCATCCGGCCAGGTCCAGGGCTTCCCGGTGCCACCGCTCGACCTGCCGCACTACCACGGGGCCGGTGTGACGCCGGCCGGTCTACCCGAAGGCTCCCGCACCCTGCTCGACGCGGGGGCCGCGAGCAACGGCCAGGAGGTCCCCGGTGCTTGACTTCCTCAACCCGATCAAGGGCTTCGGTGTCACGTTCCACCAGATGTTCAAGAAGGTGGACACCGTCGAGTACCCGGAGCATCCGCAGCGCACGGCGCCCAGGTTCCACGGCCGTCACCAGCTCAACCGGTGGCCGGACGGCCTGGAGAAGTGCATCGGCTGCGAGCTGTGCGCATGGGCCTGTCCCGCCGACGCCATCTACGTCGAGGGTGAGAGCAACACCGAGGACGAGCGGTACTCACCCGGCGAGCGGTACGGCAGCGTGTACCAGATCAACTACCTGCGCTGCATCCTGTGCGGGCTGTGCATCGAGGCCTGCCCGACCAGGGCGCTCACCATGACCAACGAGTACGAACTGGCCGACGACAACAGGGAAAGCCTGATCTGGACCAAGGAGCAGTTGCTGGCCCCGCTGGCCTCCGGCATGGAGGCGCCGCCGCACCCGATGCGGCTCGGTGAGACCGAGCGGGACTACTACCTGCTCGGCCGGGCCGGCGCCGCCGGGCGGACCGGTGAGCCTGCCGCCGACGCACCGGCTGCCGGCTGGGTGCCAGCAGGCGGCACCGCTCCAGGTGGCGGAGCCGCCGGGCCGGCCGGCGAAAACCAGCGATAAGGACATCAGCAGTGAGCCACCTCATCCTCGCCTCCAGCGGCGCCCCCAACCCCGGGGCGGCCGGGATCACGCAGAGCCTGATCTTCTGGATACTCGCCGTCATATCGGTGCTGGCCGGCCTGGGCATGATCATGGCCAGGCGTGCGGTGCACTGCGCGCTGCTGCTCGCCGTCGTGATGCTCTCGCTGGCGGTCCTGTACGCGATGGGCGGGGCGCCGTTCCTCGCCTTCGTTCAGGTGATCGTCTACACCGGCGCCGTGCTGATGCTGTTCCTGTTCGTGCTGATGCTGGTCGGTGTCAGCTCGGCCGACTCCATCGTGGAGACGATCAAGGGACAGCGGCTGGCCGCCGGGGTGGCCGGGATCGGGATGCTGGTCCTGCTCACCCTCAGCATCGGGCACGCGGCGATCGGCGGGGCGCGCCCGCTCACCACGAGCAACGGCGCCGGCAACGTGACGGGGATCGCCGACCTGATCTTCACCACCTACGTGTTCCCGTTCGAGGTGACCAGTGCCCTGCTGATCACGGCCGCGCTCGGCGCCATGGTGCTCGCCCACCGCGAGCGCACCAAGCCCAAGCCGACCCAGCGTGACCTGTCCAGGCAGCGGGTCGCCAGCGGGCGTCCCACGCCGCTGCCGGGCCCGGGCACCTACGCCCGGCACAACGCGGTGGACATGCCCGCGCTGCTGCCCGACGGCAGCCCGTCCGAGCTTTCGGTCAGCCCGGTGATCACAAGGCGTCCGCTGAGCGAGCGCGAGGTCCTCCAGCGGGTGACCGGCGAAGTGCCCGGGCAGCAGCTCGAGGCACCCCCCCACGAGGAGGCGCGCTCATGAGCCCGGCACACTATGTGGCCCTGGCCGTCATCCTGTTCGTGATCGGCGCGGTCGGCGTCCTGGTGCGGCGCAACGCCATCGTCATCTTCATGTGCGTGGAGCTGATGCTGAACGCAGCCAACCTCGCGTTCGTCGGGTTCGCCAGGGAACACGGCAACCTGGACGGCCAGGTGATCGCCTTCTTCGTCATGGTGGTCGCGGCGGCCGAGGTCGTTGTCGGCCTCGCGATCCTGATGGCGATCTTCCGGACCCGCAGGTCCGCGTCGGTGGACGACGCGAACCTGCTGAAGTACTAGAAGGGGCGGCATAGTCCAGTGATGACGACCCTGGCCGCGGCCGGCGTCCAGCACGCGGCGTGGCTGCTGCTCGCATTCCCGGCCTTCGGCGCGGCCGTGCTGCTGCTCGGCGGGCGCCGCACCGACCGGTGGGGACATCTGCTGGGTGTGGCTGCCCCCCTGGCCGCGTTCGGGTACGGGCTCGCCTGCTTCTTTACGATGCTCGGTTACCCGGCCGCGCAGCGCAGCCGTGATCTGCACATGTTCTCCTGGATCCCGGTCGGCGGGTTCCGGGTCAGCATCGGGCTGCTGATGGACCCGCTGTCGCTGAGCTTCGTGCTGCTGATCACCGGTGTCGGCTCGCTCATCCACATCTACTCCGTGGGCTACATGGCGCACGACAGTGACCGGCGGCGGTTCTTCGGCTACATGAACTTGTTCATCACGGCGATGCTGCTGCTGGTGCTGTCCGACAACTACCTCGGCCTGTACGTGGGCTGGGAGGGTGTCGGTCTCGCCTCCTACCTGCTCATCGGCTTCTGGCAGTTCAAGCCGACCGCCGCCACCGCGGCGAAGAAGGCCTTCGTCGCCAACCGGGTCGGGGACGCCGGGCTGTCGCTCGCGATCATGCTGATGTTCGCCACGTTCGGCACGGTCAACTTCAGCGGGGTATTCGGGACCGCGCACCAGGCCGGGCCCGGGGTACTGTCCGCGCTCGGCCTGCTGCTGCTGCTCGGCGCCTGCGGCAAGTCGGCTCAGGTGCCGCTGCAGTCCTGGCTGCTGGACGCGATGGAAGGCCCGACCCCGGTTTCGGCCCTGATCCACGCGGCGACCATGGTGACGGCCGGCGTCTATCTGATCGTGCGGTCCAACCCGATCTTCAACCTGTCGCCCACGGCCCGGCTGGCCGTGACCGTGGTCGGCGCGGTGACCCTGCTGTTCGGGGCGATCATCGGCTGCGCAAAGGACGACATCAAGAAGGCCCTGGCCGGCTCCACCATGAGCCAGATCGGCTACATGACGCTCGGCGCGGGCCTCGGCCCGGCCGGCTACGTGTTCGCCATCGCCCACCTGCTCACCCACGGGTTCTTCAAGGCCGGGCTGTTCCTTGGCGCCGGCTCGGTCATGCACGGCATGGATGACGAGGTGAACATGCGCCGCTACGGTGGCCTGGCCAGGCTGCTGCCGGTCACCTTCGTCACCTTCGGCCTGGGCTACCTGGCGATCATCGGCATCCCGCCGTTCTCCGGCTTCTACAGCAAGGACCCCATCATCGAGGCCGCCTTCGACAAGGGCGGGACCTCGGGCGCGATTCTCGGCACCGCAGCGCTCATCGGCGCAGGCATCACCGCGTTCTACATGACCCGGGTGATGCTGATGACCTTCTCCGGCAAGCGCCGCTGGGAGGAACCGGGATCGCGGGGTGGAGCCGAGCCACGGACCGGCCAGCCGCAGCCCGAGGGTGCTCCGCATCAGGCGCCCGCGTACGCGGTGGGCACCCAGGAGGCACATCAGCCACACGACCCGCACGAGGCCCCGCACCCGCACGAGTCGCCGCAGGTCATGCTCTGGCCGATGATCCTGCTCGCCATCGGCTCCGTCGGGGCCGGCGCGTTCC
The DNA here is from genome assembly GCA_035308365.1 of Streptosporangiaceae bacterium. Lineage (GTDB taxonomy): Bacteria > Actinomycetota > Actinomycetes > Streptosporangiales > Streptosporangiaceae > PALSA-505. The sequence continues at coordinate 16,275 of DATGGU010000031.1, read as the reverse complement.
TCATCCTGGGCAGCCGGTTCTCCAACTTCCTCGCCCCGGTGACGGGGGCGCCGCCGAAGGCGCACGGCCTGTTCACCGCGCCCGGTCTCGGCGCGCTCGGCCTGGTCGTCGTGGCCATCGTGATCGCCTGGCTGATGTACGGACGGCGCGAGGTGCCCGCGGCCGCACCAGCCGGGCGGTTCCCCGTCGTCGCGGCCCGCAAGGACCTGTACGGCGACGCCTTCAACGAGTCGGTCCTGATGCGCCCTGGCCAGTGGCTGACCAGGCTGTCGGTGTTCTTCGACAACCGGGGCGTGGACGGGCTGGTCAATACCGTCGCCGCCACGGTCGGCGGTTCCTCGGGACGGCTGCGCCGGGTGCAGACCGGGTTCGTCCGCTCGTACGCACTTGCGATGTTGTTCGGCGCGGCACTGCTCGTCGGCGCCCTGCTCCTGGTGAGGCTCTAACCCATGTCTAGTTTCCCGTGGCTGACCGTTACCGGCGCGATCCCGCTGGCCGGTGCCGTGGTGATCTCCCTGGTGCCCGGCGCGTCCGCACCAGGCGGTGAGGCGGACCGCAGGGCACGGGACACCCTGGTCAAGTGGCTCGCGCTCGGCTTCTCGCTGGTCACCCTCGTGTTCACGATCATCGTGGCGGTGCGGTTCAAGCCGTCCGGCCCGGACTACCAGTTCACCCAGACCTACCAGTGGATCCCGGCGTTCGGGGTGCACTACGCGGTCGGCGTGGACGGGATCGCCCTGGTGCTGATCGGCCTGACCGCGGTGCTGATGCCGGTCGTCGTCCTCGCCTCGTGGAACGACGCCGATGCGGGCAAGCGCAGCGTGAAGACCTACTTCGCGCTGATGATGGTGATGGAGACGATGGTGATCGGCGTGTTCGCCGCCACCGACGTCTTCCTGTTCTACGTCTTCTTCGAGGCCATGCTCATCCCGATGTACTTCATGATCGGGAGCTACGGCGTCGGGCAGCGCCAGTACGCGGCCGTCAAGTTCCTGCTCTACAGCCTGCTCGGCGGGCTGCTCATGCTGGTCGCGGTGATCGCGCTGTACGTGTACTCGGCCCGCGCCGGGCACGGCTCGTTCCTGTTCAGCAGCCTGATCCACCTGCACCTCAGCACGACCGTGCAGAAGTGGCTGTTCCTCGGCTTCTTCATCGCGTTCGCGATCAAGGCGCCGCTGTGGCCGTTCCACACCTGGCTGCCGGATGCGGCCACGGCCGCCCAGCCCGGCGCCGCGGTGCTGCTGGTCGGCGTGCTCGACAAGGTCGGCACGTTCGGGATGATCCGCTATTGCCTCGAGCTGTTCCCGGCCGCCGCCAAGTACTTCACGCCGCTGGTGCTGGCGCTGGCGGTCATCGGGATCCTGTACGCCGCGATCGTGGCGATCGGCCAGGCCGACCTGAAACGGCTGATCGCCTATACGTCGGTGTCGCACTTCGGCTTCATCGCGCTCGGCATCTTCGCGATGACCAGCCAGGGCCAGTCCGGCGCGACGCTGTACATGGTCAACCACGGCTTCGCCACCGGGGCGCTGTTCCTGATCGCCGGCTTCCTGATCGCCCGCAGGAAGTCGCAGCAGATCGCCGACTATGGCGGTGTGCAGAAGGTGGCGCCGCTGCTGGCCGGGCTGTTCCTGGTCGCCAGCCTGGCCGGCCTGTCGCTACCCGGCCTGTCCACGTTCGTCAGTGAGTTCCTCGTCCTGGTCGGCACGTTCAGCCGGTACAAGGTGCCCGCCGTATTCGCCACCGCGGGCATCATCCTGGCTGCCATCTACCTGCTGTGGATGTACCAGCGCACGATGAACGGGCCGGTTCGCGAGGGTGTCGTGGGCATGCCCGACCTGAAGGCTCGCGAACTGTGGGCGGTCGGGCCGCTGATCGCGCTGATCATCGCGCTCGGCGTCTACCCCAAGCCGGTGCTCGACATCATCAACCCCGCGGTGCACCAGACCCTGAGCCAGATCCACGTCACTGATCCGGTGCCGCAGCATCCGGCCGTCGCCCAGAAAGGTGTGACACCGTGAGCCTCGCTCTTGTTGCCTCCTCTTCTGGCGGGATAGCCGCGCCGAGCATCGAGTACAGCCAGCTTGCGCCGATGCTGATCGTGTTCGGCGTCGCGGTGGCCGGGGTACTGGTAGAGGCGTTCGCACCGCGCGAGGCGCGGCGCACCGCGCACCTGGTGCTGACCCTCGGCGGCCTGACGCTGGCCTTCATCCTGACGGTCGTGGTCGCCGCGTCGAGCTCGCTGTTCGCGAACAACTCCCCTGGCCATGCGTCCGCGATGGGCGCGGTAGGGGTGGACCGGCCCACCCTGTTCATCCAGGGCACGATCCTGGTCCTGGCCTTCGTCAGCGTGCTGCTCATCGCCGAGTCCTCACACGACGTGAGCCCGTTCGCCGCGCAGGCCGCGGCCGTCCCCGGCAGCGCGGAGGAACGCGAGGGCCTGCTGGCCGGGATCACGCATACCGAGGTCTACCCGCTGACCATGTTCGCGGTCGGCGGCATGTTGCTGTTCCCCGCCGCCAACGACCTGCTGACCATGTTCGTCGCGCTCGAAGTGCTCTCGCTGCCGCTGTACCTGCTGTGCGGCCTGGCGCGGCGCCGCCGCCTGCTCTCGCAGGAGGCGGCCATGAAGTACTTCCTGCTCGGCGCGTTCTCGTCGGCCTTCTTCCTGTTCGGCATCGCTCTGCTGTACGGGTACGCCGGCTCGGTGCGGCTGGCGGCGATCGCCGCGGCCGCCACCTCGGACACCGGCAGCACGACGCTGCTCCTGGCCGGGATCGCGCTGGTCGGCCTGGGCCTGCTGTTCAAGATCGGTGCGGTGCCGTTCCAGGGCTGGAAGCCGGATGTCTACCAGGGCGCGCCCACGCCGGTCACCGCGCTGATGGCCTCCTGCACGGTGGTGTCGGCGTTCGGCGCGCTGCTGCGCGTGTTCTACGTGGCGTTCGGCCAGCTCACCTGGGACTGGCGGCCGGCCATGTGGACGGTTGCCATCCTGACCATGGTGGCCGGTGCAATCATCGCGATCACCCAGACCGACGTGAAGCGGCTGCTCGCCTACTCATCCATCGCCCATGCCGGGTTCGTGCTCACCGGCGTCATCGCGGCGACGACCGTGGGCCTGTCCGCCAGCCTGTTCTACCTGGCCGCCTACGGCTTCACCACGATCGGCGCGTTCGCGGTCGTGACGCTGGTGCGGGACAGCGCGGGCGAGGCGGCGCACCTGTCCCGCTGGGCCGGGCTCGGCAAGCGCTCGCCGCTGGTGGCCGGTGTGTTCGCCTTCTTCCTGCTCGCCTTCGCCGGGATCCCGCTCACCAGCGGTTTTACCGGAAAGTTCGCCGTCTTCCAGGCGGCGGTCGCCGGTGGCGCCACGCCCCTGGTGATCGTGGGCGTGCTGAGCAGCGCCATCGCCGCGTTCTTCTACGTGCGGGTCATCGTGCTGATGTTCTTCTCCGATCCTGCCCCCGACGCGCCGTCCGTGGTGACGCCGAGCCTGTTCACCTCGTCCGCGGTCGCGGTCGGCGTGGTTGCCACCGTGATACTCGGCGTCGTGCCCCAGCCACTGCTCAACCTGGCAACCCACGCGGCCAGACAGCTTTTCGTTCGCTGAGCTGTGCTTAACTCAAAGCTTCGGGTTCGTCAAGAAAACCCACTCCGGTGGCCGCAGCGCCACCCGCACCGGCACTCGGGCAGGCTAAAATCGCCCGCCCTCGCTGGCTGGTCTTGAAGAACCCCCGCTGGGCCATACCCTGGGGAGTCCAGGTTTCTGCGGTGCCGACACAATAAGAGTGACCGCGCCGCAAGCCGATGACTGGAGGCTGAGTGGTCACCGCCATCCCGCTTGAACTGCCTGACTCCCCGCTGGGCACGGACGTCAACAAGGGCCTGGCTCTGGTCGAGGATGCTCTGCAGGAGGTCGCGGGCACCGAGGACGCCTTGCTCACGGACGCGTCGCGGCACTTGATCAACGCCGGGGGCAAGCGGTTCCGCGCCACTCTCGTGCTGCTGGCCGCGCAGTTCGGCAACCCGCACGACCCCCGGGTGATCCCGGGCGCGGTCGCCATCGAGCTGACCCACCTGGCCACGCTCTATCACGACGACGTCATGGACGAGGCGGTGGTCCGGCGCGGCAGCGAGAGCGCCAACTCCCGGTGGAGCAACACCGTGGCGATCCTGACCGGTGACTTCCTGTTCGCCCGCGCCTCCCAGATCCTGGCCGACCTCGGCGCCGACGCGATCCGGATCCAGGCGGAGACCTTCGTCCGGCTGGTGACCGGGCAGGTGGCCGAGACCGTGGGGCCGGCCCCCGGGCAGGATCCGCTCGACCACTACATGAGCGTGGTCACGAACAAGACCGGATCGCTGATGGCGACGGCCGGGCGGTTCGGCGCCATGCTGTCCGACGCATCGGATGAGGTGATGGCCCGGATCGTGCCGGCCTGCGAGGCGCTCGGCATCGCCTTCCAGCTTTCCGACGACATCATCGACGTGGCCAGCGATTCGGAGCAACTGGGCAAGACGCCGGGCACGGATCTGCGCGAGGGAATCCAGTCCCTGCCGGTGCTGCACGCACTGCGCGCACCCGGGCCTGGCGGCTCCCGGCTGATCGAGCTGCTCCGCTCGGCCGATCTCACCGACTCGCGGCTGCACGCCGAAGCGCTGGCACTGCTGCGCGCCCACCCGGCCATGGACGCATCCCGGGCGGACATGCGCCGCTGGGCCGAAGCGGCCCGGCGGGACATCATCGGGCTGCCGGACGTTTCGGCCCGGGCAGCGTTCGAGGCACTCTGCGACTTTGTTGTGGAGCGTAGTGGCTGAGCGCCGCTGCTGACCGGCCCCATCCGTAACGGAGTAGTCACTGTCGCCCGGCCGCGGCTGACAGTGCGCGCAGTGCCTGGATGACACCCTGCAGGTGCTCGTGCATGGCCCGTTCCGCCTCGGCCGCATCCCGCGCGGTGACCGCGGCGGCGATCGCCTCGTGCTGCGGCAGTGACACGGCCGGCCAGCCCGGCACCAGGGACAACGTGAACTGGTGACGGACGGTCTGGTCGCGCAGCTGACGGAGCAGGCGGGCGGCTGTCTCATGCGCCGCGATATCGCGGATCGCCGCGTGCAACTGGGCGCTGAGGTCGCTGTAGCGCAGGAGTTCCGACTTATCGACGGCGGACCGCATGTCCTTGACGATCCCGCGCAGCACGGCGGCTTCCGGCTTCGTGATGCGCTCGGCGGCGCGCGCCGCGAGGTGGCCTTCGAGCAGGATCCGCACCTCGGTGATCTCGATAGCCTCGGCAAAGGAGATCTCGCGCACGCGTGCACCCCGGTTGCGCTGGAACTCGACCAGGCCCTGGGCCGACAGTTCCTGCAACGCGGAACGGAGAATGAACCTGGATGTGCCGAACCGCTCGCAGAGGTCAACCTCGACCAGACGCTGCCGGGGCGCGTATTCGCCGGTGAGGATCGCCGCCCGGATTGCCTCGGTGACAGTGGCCTTCGTGTCATCCGGCATTCCTTCCGTCCTCATGCCGGTCACGGCCTCTCCCGGGCCTTCTGGTAGGCGTGGTAATCCAGGTATTCGACGCCCTGCCCGGCCAGCACCGCCCGCAGGCCGTAACGGTCGAGGCCCAGTTCGCCGTCGCGGAACGCGGCCCGCGCCACGCGCTCCCGCTCGGTTCGGGCCGCGGCGGCCGGGAGGGCGGCACCCACCTCGTGCCTGGGCAGGACCATGACTCCGTCGTCGTCGGCCAGGACGGCGTCGCCGGGCGCGATGAGCTGGCCATTGATGCCGATGGGCACGTTGACCGCGCCGCCGGTGGACTTCACCGTCCCCTGCGCGGAGACGGCCGCGGCGAACACCGGGAAGTTCATCTCGTGCAGCGCCGACACGTCGCGTACGCCGCCGGTGGTCACCAGGCCCCGTACCCCCCGGTGCTGCAGGGCGGTGGCGAGCAGTTCGCCGAAGGCGCCGTCGGTGCATGGTGAGGTGGTCGTCACGACGAGGACGTCACCCGGGCGGCACTGCTCCACCGCGGCGTGGATCATGAGGTTGTCCCCGGGCCAGCACACGACGGTGACGGCCGTCCCGCCGATGCGCGATCCCAGGTAGACCGGGCGGATTCCCGGCCCCAGGTAACCGGTGCGGCCCACGGCCTCGTGCACCGTGGCCACCCCGAACCCGGCCAGCTTCGCCACCTCGTCCGGGTCGGCCCGCGGGCAGCCCGTGACCACAACGGCCCTCATGACAGCGTCCTGGTCGTCTGCGGGTACAGCCGCATGTACGCCTCGGCCATGGTCCCCCTCAGCAGGCCGAGGTTACGCCCGGCGTTGCGCTCGAACTGGACTCCGCGGCGCCTGGCCAGCTCGGTGTAGTAGTCCCACATGTGCGGCTGTGACTTCAGGCACTCCATGGCCTTGCGCTTGGTGCCGAAGACCTCGGTGATGTCCAGCAGCACCTGGGGCCTGAAGTCGCACTGCTCGGGCTGGTGCGGCTCGAACAGGAACACCGGCGGGGCGCCGAGCGGCTCACCAGGCGCGTCGTAGCCGATGGCCTGCGCCAGCACTCGTGCCTGCAACGCCATCCGCCCCGCGGCGGGATGATCCGGGTTGTAGGGGTCGGCCAGCGGGTGGGTCAGCACCACGGCGGGCTCCACCCGGCGGTAGCAGCGCACGATCTCATCCACGAGCTCGCCGGATTCGCGCAGTGGATAGTCGCCCGCGTCCAGGAACTCGATCGTTGCCCCGAGAACCTCGGCCGCCCGGCTGGCCTCGTCGCCCCTGATGGCCTTGATCTCTTCCAGCTTCTTTCCGTCCCGCCAGGCCTTGGCGGACTCGCCGCGCTCGCCGTAGCTCAGGCACAGCACCGCGACCTTCGAGCCGCGCAAGGAGGCCAGCGCCATGGCACCGCCCGCCCGCCAGACGAAGTCTCCGGCGTGCGCGCTCACCACCAGGAGTGGGCCGGCCAACGCCGCATCGCTCGTGTTCATCTGGCGAAGCTAACCCGGTGGCTGCAAGATTGTCAACAATCTATCGTGCAGAATCGTTGACATTTAATGGCCGGTCTCGGTTCCCCGCCAAGACGCATCATGACGAAAATGTGGAAACCTCTGCATTGCGTACAGTCGTGCGGTGAGCGCACACTAGACGAACGATCATCCCTGCCGAAGGGACAGTCTCCGGGCGGTGACCGCAGGCGTGGTCTCGGCCCCTGCGACACGACCTCCGAGGAGACCGATGACAAATGAGTGATCAGGCTGAGCAACCCGGCAGCACCGGTCCTGCTGACGGGATCACCCGCCGGGGCCTGCTGCGGGCGGCCGGCGCCGGCGCCGCCGCGGTTGGATTCGGCGGGCTGCTCCAGGCGTGCAGTAGCGGCCTCAAGGGCGCCGGGTCGGGCAGCGCCAAGCGCATCACGATCGGCTGGATACACCCGCTGACGGGTCCCCTGGCCGGGTTCGGTGCCCCGGACATTTGGGTGATCTCGAAGATCAAGCAGACCGCCCCGTTCAAGAACGGATTCAAGGCCGGCGGCAAGACCTACCCGGTCACGATCAAGTCCTACGATTCCCAGTCCAGTCCCACCCGGGCCGGGGACCTCGCCAGGTCGGCGATCCTGACCGACAATGTGGACCTGCTGCTGGCGTCGTCCACCCCAGAGACGGTCAATGCGGTGGCCAGCCAGGCCGAGTCCCTCGGCACGCCACTGGTCTGCTCCAACGTCCCGTGGGAATCGTGGTACATCAACCTCGGCGGCAACCCGGCCAAGCCCACGCTCAAGCCCAAGTACGTGGTGATGTACTTCCTCGGCGCCGAACACCTGGTCAAGGCCTTCATCCCGATGTGGAACCGGATCCATGCCCAGTCGCACACCGACAAGGTGGTCGCGGCGGCGTTCCCCAACGACTCCGACGGCGGCGCGTTCCGGCTGGTGTTCCCGCCGATCGCCAAGGCGGCGGGCTACGACTTCGTCATGTCTTCGCCCTACCCGGACGGGACTACGAACTACTCCTCCATGATCTCCCAGTTCAAGGCGAGCAAGGCCGATTTCTTCACCAACGTCCCGCTGCCGCCCGACTTCGCCACCATGTGGAAGCAGGCGATCCAGCAGGGCTTCCGGCCCAAGCTGGCGACCGTGGCCAAGGTGCTGCTGTTCCCGACCGACGCTTACGCGATGGGCAGTGAGGTTTACAACGTCGCGACCGACACCTGGTGGGTGCCGACGCTGCCGTGGACGTCCTCGCTCACCGGCGAGACCTGCCAGCAGTTCGCCAGCCAGTACGAGGCGGCCGGCCTTGGCCAGTGGAACGCCAACATCAGTAACTACAGCTTGTTCGAGGTCGCGCACGCGGCCCTCACCTCGGTGAGCGACCCGCACGACAAGGCCGAGGTCGCCGCCGCCATCCACAAGGTGAACATCCACGCGCTCGCCGGGCCGCTGAACTTCGCCTCCGGCGGCCCGGCGCCGGGCGTGGCGATCACCCCGCCGGCCGGCGTTCAGTGGCAGAAGGGCACCAAGTACCCCCTGGAGATGCAGGTCGTGGACAACACGCTGCTGCCGCAGGCGAAGATCACCGCCGACCTGCTGCCGACCAACCCATGACCGGATGACAAGCCCACTGCTGCAGCTCGAGCACGTGACGAAACGGTTCGGCCGGGTCGTCGTCGCGGAGGACCTGTCGCTCACCATCGGCGAGGGCGACACGGTCGGGATCGTGGGGCCGAACGGGGCCGGCAAGACCAGCCTGTTCGGCCTCATCTCCGGGGATCTCGCGCCGGGTGCGGGCGTGGTCCGGTTCGCCGGGCGGACGGTCACCAGGCTGGACGCGGCCGCGCGGTGCCGGCTGGGTGTCGGCCGCACCTACCAGGTGCCCCGGCCGTTCGGCGACATGACCGTGTTCGAGAACGTGCTCGTTGCCGCCCAGCAGGGCGCCGGGCTGCGGCGGCGGGCCAGTTACGCGGCGGCGGTCGATGCGCTGCACCAGACCGGCATGTCCGGCCAGGCCAACGAGCCCGCCGTGCGGCTCGGCCTGCTGCACCGCAAGCGCCTGGAACTCGCGCGTGCGCTTGCCACGCGGCCCAGGCTGCTGCTCCTTGACGAGGTGGCGGGGGGGCTCACCGACCCGGAGGTCGCCGAGTTGGTGGAGATCGTCCGCGGCGTCAACGCCAGCGGGACCGCGGTGGTCTGGATCGAGCACGTCGTGCGCGCGCTCACCCCCGTGGTGGGCCGGCTGATGTGCCTGGCCGGCGGCAGGTTCGTCGGCGACGGTGAGCCCGCCGCGGTGCTGGCCGATGCCGCGGTCCGGGAGGTCTTCCTCGGCAGCGAGGTGACCGCCGCGCTGGCCGGCGGTGCGCTGGAGACGTCCCCGGCCGACAGCGAGCGGAGCGAGCCGTGACTGGCACTGAGCGGAGCGAGCCGTGACTAACACCGAGCGGAGCGAGCCGTGACCGTTGCTGCCGGCGGCCGGGCCGGGAATGGGAGACCGCTGCTGGAGGTGCGCGACCTGGTGGTGCACCACGGGCAGTTGCGGGCGCTGGAAGGGATCTCGGTCCAGGTGTTCCCCGGCGAGGTCTACGCGATCATCGGCGCGAACGGCGCTGGCAAGTCGACGCTGCTGCGCACGATCGCCGGCCTGCACGCGCCGACGACGGGCACGGTGGCGTTCGACGGCCAGGACGTCACCAGGCTGCGGCCCGAACGCCGGGCCAGGCAGGGCATCGTCATGGTGCCAGAGGGCAGGCGGCTGTTCGGGTCGCTGTCGGTGGAGGAGAACCTGCGGGTCGGCGCAACGTACGCGCGCCCTGGCCCGTGGACGATCGAGCGGGTGTATGAGCTGTTCGGCTGGATGCGCGAGCGGCGCCACCAGGGCACCGCCCAACTGTCCGGCGGCGAGCAGCAGACGGTCGCCATCGGCCGGGCCCTGGTCGCCAACCCCCGCGTGCTGCTGCTGGACGAACTGTCGCTCGGCCTGGCGCCGGTGGTCGTGCAGCGCTTCTACGCGATGCTGCCGCGGATCCTGGAAACCGGCCTCACCGTCCTGCTCGTGGAACAGGACGTCAGCCAGGCGCTGCGGGTGGCCTCGCGGATCCACTGCCTGCTCGAGGGCCGCACCACCCTGGAGGGCACGCCCGCCGAGGTCAGCGCCGGCCAGGTCGAGGCGGCCTACTTCGGGCTCGCGGGTGCCGGCCAGGGCGCGGCCGGCCCGCTGGCGGAAGGAGGCGAGTCCTGATGGCCTGGGTGAACGCGATCATCCAGGGGGTGCTGACCGGCGGCCTGTACGCGCTGTTCGCCTGCGGGCTGTCGCTGCTGTTCGGGGTGATGAAGGTGGTGAACCTCGCGCACGGCGACCTGGCCGTGGTGGCCGGCTACGTGGCGATCGGCGTCATCGCCGTCACCCACATGCCCGTGCTGTGGTCATTCGCCGTCGTGGTGCCCGTGATGGCGGCGGGTGGCTACGTGCTGCAGCGTACGGTCCTGCAGAGCGCGCTGGACCGTGGCGTGCTCACCACGCTGCTGGTCACCTTCGGCCTGTCGGTGGTGATCGAGAACGGCCTGCTGCAGTTCTTCACGGCCAACACCCGCGGCATTGGCGCCAACCTGCCCCTGGTGCAGGACTCCTTCAGCATCGGCTCGCAGATCCAGATCGCCTACCTGCTCGTGGTGATCTTCGCCGTGGCGGTGGTGGTCCTGCTCGGGCTGCAGTACTTCCTGTCATCGTCGAAGTACGGACGGCTGATCCGGGCCAGCGCGGACGACAAGGAGGCGGTGCAACTGAGCGGAGCGGACTACCGGCACGTGTTCGGCATCGCGGCGGCGGCCGCTTTCGCCACCGTGGCGCTGGGCGGGATCGCCTACGGCATGTACTCCCAGCTCAACCCGACCACGGGCACCGATACGATCCTGCTGTTCGCATTCGCGGCCGTGGTCATCGGCGGTCTCGGTTCGCTGTGGGGCACCCTGCTCGGCGGCATCGTGCTCGGCGTGGCCCAGCAGATCGGCGCCCAGATCAACATTTCCGACGAGGTCCTCGCCGGGTACCTGGTGTTCCTGGCCGTGCTCGTGCTGCGGCCGCAGGGCCTGACCGCCAGGAAGGCGCGGTCGTGAGCCTGGTCACCGGCACCGCCGTGGATCCGGCTACCGGGTTCCGGGTCACCCGGTCGCGCCGGAACGTGGCCTGGACCGGGGCGGGTGCGCTGATCGTCGTCGTCGTGCTCGCGCTGTTCCCCTACATCGTCTACTCGGGCACCACGGCCATCCTGGTGCAGGCGTTCATCGTGCTCACCCTGGCGAGCATGTGGAACCTGCTGGCCGGGTACGCGGGCCTGGTCTCGGTGGGCCAGCAGGCGTTCGTCGGCCTCGGCGCCTACTTCGTGCTGATCCTCGCCCTGCACGGCGCGTCGCCGTTCGCCGCGCTGCCCGCCGCCGCTATCGGCTGCGGTCTTGCCGCGCTGCCGCTGTGGTGGCTGGTCTCCCGGCTGCGCAGCGGGTACTTCGCGATCGCAACCTGGGTGCTCGCCGCGACGGTCATGCTGATCATCGAGAAGTTCTCCTCGATCGGTGGCGGGACCGGCATGCCGCTGCCCGGCCTGTCCGGGCTTGGCGCCACCCTGCTGGCCGCCGACACCTACTGGGCCGGGCTGGCCGTCACGGTGCTGGCGCTGGCCGGCGTCTACCTGCTGCTGCGCAGCAGGCTTGGCCTGGTGCTCACCGCGATCCGCGACGACGAGGTGGCCGCGCGCAGCTCGGGGGCACGGGTCGGCCTGGCCAGGCTGCTGGTGTTCGTGGTGGCGGGCATCGGCTGCGGCGCCGCGGGCGGGCTGCTGGCGATCAGCCAGCTCCAGGTGCAGCCGAGCTCGGTGTTCAGCGTGCAGTGGACCGCGGAGATGGCCTTCGCGACGATCATCGGCGGCCTGGGCACGATCGAGGGCCCGATCATCGGCACCGCCGTGTACATGGTGCTCCAGCAGACGCTGGCCTCCTACAACGCGTGGTACCTGATCATCCTGGGGCTGGTGGCGATCGTCGTGGCGCTGTTCGCCCGCCGCGGGCTGTGGGGACTCGTGGACGCGCGCCTGAACCTCAGGCTCTTCCCGGTGGGATATTGGCTGCAAGCCCCCGGTACCAGGCGCACCCGCTGAGGACGGGAACCACCGGGTGGTCCGCGTTGTTCTGGATACTGGCGGTCCCCTGCGGTGACCGCACAGGAGGAGGAAACAATGGGCTTGTTCGGTTCGCACAAGACGCGCACGATCACGGCCGGTGAGGCGCTGCCCGGCCGCCAGGCCCCGATGCCGGTCCCGGCGCGTCACGAGGTGCTCGGCGGGCCGCTCACTCCGCCCTACCCGGAAGGCGCACAGGTCGCAGAGTTCGCGATGGGCTGCTTCTGGGGCGCGGAGCGAAAGTTCTGGCAAACCCCGGGCGTCGTCTCCACCGCCGTCGGCTACGAGGGTGGCTTCACCCCCAACCCGTCCTACGAGGAAGTCTGCACCGGCCGCACCGGTCACGCCGAGACCGTCCGGGTCGTCTTCGACCCGGCCAGGGTAACCTACGCTGACCTGCTCAAGGTCTTCTGGGAGTCGCACGACCCCACCCAGGGCATGCGCCAGGGCAACGACATCGGCACCCAGTACCGCTCGGCGGTCTTCTACCAGTCGCCGGAACAGCAGGAGGCGGCCCTGCAGTCGCGGGACGCCTACCAGAAGAAGCTGGCCGAGGCCGGCTACCGGGAGATCACAACGGAGATCGTCCCCGCCGGCGACTTCTACTTCGCCGAGGACTACCACCAGCAGTACCTCTACAAGGTGCCGGGCGGCTACTGCCCGGACCACGGAACAGGCGTGACCTGCCCTGTTGGCCTGAATCTCGCCTAAGCGACAGCCAACGAAACCACCGGCCGGAGGGCACACGAGCCGTCGCGGGGCACAATTAGGGCACATGGCCGACTTACGCATTCCGGCGTTCGTCGGCGGCCCGCGCGAAGAACCGCCCTATCGCGTTGCGGACACGCTCCGTGTCATTCGGCATCAGATGCGAGTAGGTTGCCTGCACGGTCGCCTCAGTATCACCAAGGCACTCCGCGACGGCCCGGACACTGATACCCTCCGACAAGCACGACGACGCGAACGTGTGCCGCGTGACATGCATCATGTGATATCGATCACAGGAAATCCCGACCCGTTTCAGCGCGGCCTTCCACCGGTCGTTAACCATCTTGCGATGCATCGGCAAGCCAGCTCCGCGCGACAATAGCAGCCGGAACGTCACCAGCTCCCCGTTGGCCTTGATCCACGGGAGTGTGACCAGTTCCGGGGGCCAGTTGCGCATGTACTCCGACAGCATAACCGCAGCATCATCGGTTAGCGGGACATCGTGAATCTTGTCGTTCTTCAACGGGGCGAACACCTGCTTGCCCCGGATGATCTTCACCTGACGGCGGACATGGATAATCCGGCGCAGAAAGTCGATGTCCCGTTCAGTATCGATTGCGAACATCTCGCCCTGGCGCGCACCGGTCGCCGCACCGAGGTACGGCAAAATCTCATATCGCGACGGCGCGCAGCGGTCGCAATCCTCGGCACAGCCCCGCGAGTGCCGCAACGCGAGCGATAGCGCGTCGAGCTGATCCAGGGTTAGCGGAATAGCCTCACGCTTATCCGGCTCGGGACGCTGGATGGACCTGGCATGTAGCGGATTACGAGCGATCAGACCATCATCAACGGCGGCCGAGAACACTTCCGAAACACGGTCGATTACCTTCAGCTTCGTTGAGTCGGCCAGCTTCATCCCGGCTATCCATTGCTGGCTGATGCTTGGCCGCCGCGCAAGGTTCCGCAGGTTGTGATGTCCCAGCGCCGGGCCACCGCGCTTGCTACGCCCTGGGTTCTCCGGGTTGGAGTAGACATGCAGCCGGAACTGATGCTCTACGTTGATGCCCGTCGTCTCACCATGAGTGCGGCTTGCCCGCCACTGCTCGGCATATTCCTCAAAGGTACAGTCGCCGGTTCGTGGATCAACATACACTCCAGCATCAAGAGACGCCTGTATCTGTGCATCAAATGCCTCAGCATGAAGTTCTGGATTCCTGCCTTCCTTCTTGGCAAAGCTGCGCTTGCACTGCTTCTTGTTCTCGTCGCGCCAGCGTACTTGCCAACGGTCACCTTGACCGTGTTCGGATGTCGGGTAAAGCTTTGTTCTTCCCCGACTGTGCTCCTTGCATGGCTCATCACCAAGAGCAGGACGGCTCTTATGCCAGCGGTCGTAGACGCTCATACGACCTCCTGTTGCTGGCGAAACCAGGCTTTAACCTCATCCGGGTCATAACGAAGATGACGGCCTACCCGTCCAGCTTTCGGGCCAGTGCCCAGGTACCGCCACTGGTAAAGCGTGGACTTAGGAACCCGGAGGTATAGCGCTGTTTCCTCCGCTGTCCACAGCGTATTGGCAAGACGCACAGACACCGAACATCATTCCTCCTCGAAGTGATCGCAGTGATTACGCGGCGGGAGTCGGCCAGTCGTCGTGCTCGCGGGCGCGTGCGGCGGCCGAGAGGGCGAGTTCGGTTTCGGCGTCGGTGCGGTAGCCAGTGCCGGTGACGGTCCAGGTCTTGAGGATCAAGACCACGGACTCATCCAGCGGGCGACCCCACGGATCACGTTCGCCGTCCGGATGGCGCTGAGCGCGGCGATAGTCACGCCGGACGGTGCGGAGCTGGCCGAAGGTGACCGAGTAGCGGCGGGACTTGGTCAGCGGGTGGCCGCCGAAACCGAGCACGTGCGCGTACTTGCGCAGCGATTCGCCGCACACGCCGGGGCGGCCGAGCCGCCAAGCGGTGGTGATCAACTGCCGGTAGTGCCCGGGGCAGGACAGGTGGTCGAGGTCGAAGACCGACCGGATGCGGCGGTTGGGCAGGCCCGGCACGTCGAGAGTCTTGGTGACGTACTTGGCGATGTAGTTCGCCACCGCATCAGCATCCAGCGGCCCGCCGGACGCGATGACCGCCGTGCGATGCACCGGGCGGCGGTCGGTCTCAGAGCCGAACCGCAGCATACAGACTGGCAAGTCCGGGTGATCGGCATCGGGCTCCAGGACCAGGCGGACGGCAGCGGCGGCCTGCTCGATCGCCTGGCAGAGCAGGTCAGCGGTGTAGCTGGCCGGTGGCGGCTGGTAATCCTCACCGGGCGCGTCCAGACGGATCACGGCGTGGAAGTGGACCGCGCCCCTGGCCTGGTATTCGGCCACCTTGACGAACCGGATCACCACCTGCTGACGGAGTTGGCGCTGAGTGATCCCACCTAGCCGGGCCAAGTGCCGGGGCAGATTGATGGTGAACCGGCGCCACAACTCGGCCGCGCAGGCGTTGAACAGCACGGCAGCCTCATAGTCGTAACAGTCCAGGCACAGCGGGCGGCCGAGCCGGGGATCGGCCTCATGGTGACGCACCGGGCAGGAGATGTCGCGGCCGTGCGGGCAGCGCCGCTGCGCGGCGTCGCGGCGGGGTCGGCAGGGCAGGATGGTCTTGCCGCGCTTGCGCCGGGAATGCACCGGGCCGAAGGAGGGCGCGGTGAGGGTGGCGAACACGCACGGGTGGGCGGCGATGGTCTCGGGGATGCCCTTGCCACCGGCCAGGCCCGCTTTGACGAGCTGGCGGGCGTCGCGCTTGTAGACCTGGGAGCAGGGCAGGCACACGGACTCGCGGCGGTTGCCACACGCGGTCAGCAGCACCCCGGCGGGCTCACCGGCGGTGGTGTAGACCGGCCGTGTCTCGCCGGTGGCCAGGTCCACCGCGTCGATGCGGCCAGCCAGCCGAACCGGATGCGTGCAGTAGCCGGTGGCGGCGAGTTGCTGTTCCCAGCGAGTGAAGTCGTCCGGACTGGAGTCAACGGGTGCTTGACGGTGATCGTGCCCGGAGGGGGTGACGCGGGCGGTCACACCCGCCCCCGGACGCTGCCGTCCAGGGGCGAAGGTGGCCGACGCGGCGGCGATCAGAGACCACTCCGAGAGTGCGGGGCGGTCAGCGGGACGTGGAAAGCGAGGCGGTAGGCGGCGTCGTGGCAGGACTGGATGGCCCTCGTGCGTGGCCACATGTACCTGAACTCAGTCTCTTGCTGAGTCGTGATGCTCCGGAGAGGGAGAGCGTTTAGCTCGCAGGTGCGGCGGGCGTAGTGCCGTACGCGATCGATGCCGAGCAGGGCCAGGCCCTGAGCGGCCCACTCCATGAGCTGAGCGGGACCGGCCGACCGCAAGCGCTTCGGGTGGACACCGGACGCATTCAGCGCCACAGCCAGCTC
>DATGGU010000030.1:0-20894 GCA_035308365.1 Streptosporangiaceae bacterium | reverse complement strand
GCGCCCCCAGCAGGATTCGAACCTGCGCTCTCGGCTCCGGAGGCCGATGCTCTCTCCCCTGAGCTATGGGGGCTTGCCAGCAGCGCCACGGTTTCCGTGCGCTGCAGAACGTGGCAAGGTTACCAGCAGATTCGCAAAGCGAGGACACGAAGCCGATGAGTACACATCAGTGCTGCTGACACGCTACTCTCGCCCGAGTGGCGCAGGGACTGGGGCGCGTGCTCGTGGTGGACGACGATGAGGTGATCAGGCAGCTCATCGCCGTCAACCTCACGCTTGAGGGGTTTGACGTGGCGACGGCCGTGGACGGGCAGGACTGCCTGGACAAGGTTACCGCTATCGATCCAGACGTGATCACTCTGGACGTTATGATGCCGCGGCTCGATGGCTGGGTTACCGCCATGGAGCTGCGGAAGAATCCGGAGACCAGTCACGTCAAGGTCGTGCTGATCACCGCGCGGGCCCAGGAGGACGACCGGGCCCGCGGGCTGCAGATCGGCGTCGATGCATATTTGACCAAGCCGTTCGACCCGTCGGAGATGATCCGGATCGTCCGCGAGCTGGCTGGCGCGCCGCCCAGCGCCTTCGGCTGAACCCTGCAGCGTGATCACGGCCGACGTCAGGCGCGCGGTCTGGGAGGCCGCCCAGGCCGCGGGTGAACTGCCCGTGAGCATTGCGGAACCGGGGCAGCCAGAGGATCGTAGCACCCTCCGCCCCGTCCCAGCCGAGCTTGGCGGTGGCCCCGGACAGTATGCCTCGACGCTCCCATACCTGCTGGCCAGCCAGCATAGAACGGCGAACCAGGTCGCTGCCGTCTTGGCTGGCCGGCTGGGCGAGGTTCCGTGGATCGCGTGGGCCGCCGCGACAGACGGTTACCTGACGGTCACCGTCACGGACGAGGCGCTCGCCGGCCTCGCCGTCCGCATCCCAGCGGCCGAGTCCTGCAGCCGCAGCGACATTTTGCGCGGCATGTCCGTTGCGGTGCCGCCGACGGCCGCCCTGACCGCTATGAGCTGGGCAGATGCCAGAGTTTGGCTGGCCGCCGAGATTATTGGGAGGCTTGCCACCGAGGCTGGGGCGGACATTTATCCTTCCATACGGATGGGGCCAGCGTACTGCGATGCCGCGGGTGCTCCCATCCAGGCCGCGATTACCTACGCCGGCCGTGACGCCGTAAAATACGCCCTGATCAGCCAGGACCGGCCGACGATCGACACGGTGCCTGTCCGGCATCACCTGGACAATCCCCTTTATGCTGTTCGTTACGCGCACGCGCACGCCGTCTCCACCCTTCGCCAGGCCGCTGACCTCGGGCTGAGCGCGGGAGAGGCGGGGGAGATCGCGCCGCGCCTGCTCGGGCGGCCGCCGGAGCGGGCGCTGCTCGACGCTATGTCCTGGCTGCCGGAACGGGTGGCATGGGCGGTGCGCCGCGGGCGGCCGGGTGAGTTCGCCAGGTACCTGGAGGAGCTGGCATCTGCGTATCACGACTGCCGGGAGAGCTGTCCGGCGCTTCCGTTCGGCGGGAGCGGAGCGCCCCGGAGCGAGGGTACGCTCCGGGCCAGGCTGTGGCTGGTGACAGCGGCGCGAACGGCCATCGGGGCCGGGCTGGGGCTGCTCGGGATCGACCGCCCGGCCCGGCTCTGAACGGCCACAAGGGGATCCGATGACGAGTATCGCCGACCCGGACGCCCTCGCCCAGGCCATCTGGCCACGCACCGCCCGCAGGCTTGACGGAGCGCTGACCGTCGGCGGGCTCGACGTGCGGGATCTTGCCAGCGAGTTCGGCACACCGCTGTTCGTCTGCGACGAGGCGGACTTCCGCGCCCGCTGCCAGGACTTCCGTGTGGCGTTCGGCGACGACCTGGTCAGCTACGCGGCCGGGGCGTTCTGCTGTCGCGAGGTGCTGCGCTGGGCTGCCCAGGAGGGCCTTGGCATCGCTGTGAGCACCGACGGCGAACTCCAGACCGCGCTGTCGGCCGGCCTGCCGGGGCGGATCCTCACCCTGCACGGCCGTAACAAGGGCGTCGCCGAGCTGGCCAGGGCGGTGGACGCCGGTGTAGGGCACATCGTCCTGGACTCCTTCGAGGAAATAGCGCGGCTCGCCTACCTGGCCGAACGCGGTAACACGCGGCAGAAGGTGCTGATCAGGGCCGGCGCTGCCGGGACCTGTGAACCCGGCTTCGCGCTCACGCCGGGCGAGGTGGCCGAGGCGGCGCGCCGGGTGCTGGGCTGCCCGGAACTGGAGCTTGCCGGGCTGCACTCCCACGCCGGGCCGCAGGCAGCCGGTACCGCACCCTTCGAGCAGGCCGCCCGGCTGCTGACCGGGCTGGCCGTCGCGATCCGCGACGAGCACGGGGTGGAGATCGCCGAGCTCAACCTGGGCGGTGGGTTCGCCATCGCCTGCACGGCGCAGGACACCCCGGCAGACCCCAGGCTGATCGCCCGGACCCTGACCGGGGCCGTGGAGCAGGGCTGCCACGACGCCGGCCTGCCCCGGCCGCGGCTGACCGTGGAACCTGGCCGGGCCATCGCCGGCCCGGGGACGGTGACGCTGTATGAGACCGGGACGGTCCGGCAGGTGCCCTCCGGTGGCGAGGCCAGGGCGCAGGTGGGCGTGGACGGTGGGATGAGCGACAATGGTCGCACGGCGCGCTGCGACGCCAGGTACACGTGTGTGCTCGCCTCACGGGAGTCCACCGCCCCGCCTGTGCTCTCCAGCGTCACCGGCAGGCACTGCGAAAGCGGGGACATCGTCGTCCGGGATGCCTGCCTGCCGGCCGACCTGGCTCCCGGTGACCTGCTGGCGGTGGCAGCCACCGGGGCGTACCACAGGTCGGTGGCGGGCAATGACGGCCAGGTGCCCCGGCCGGCCGTGGTGGGGGTGCGGGACGGGGCGGCACGGGTCCTGATCAGGCGCGAGACGATCGAGGACCTGCTCCGTCTGGACGCCGGGTGAGGGGATGAGATGAGGCGAACGGTGTGACCGGGGCGGGCACAACCCGGCCGCTGAACGTGGCCCTGCTGGGCTGCGGCGTGGTCGGTTCGGAGGTCGTCAGGCTGCTGCGTGAGCAGTCGGCCGACCTGGCGGCCAGGATCGGCGCCCCGCTCCAGGTGACCGGGATCGCGGTGCGCCGGCTGCAGCGGCAGCGCGCGGCCGGGATCGACCGCGGGCTGCTGACCACTGACGCCACCGAACTCGTGTCCAGGCCGGACACCGACATCGTGATCGAAGTGATCGGCGGCATCGAGCCGGCCAGGACGCTGCTGCTGACGGCCATGAAGTCCGGCAAGTCGGTGGTCACCGCCAACAAGGCGCTGCTGGCCGAGGACGGCGCCACCATCCACGGCGCGGCCCGTGACAACGGTGCCGACCTCTACTACGAGGCCGCCGTGGCCGGGGCGATCCCGCTGCTGCGGCCGCTGCGTGAGTCGCTGGCCGGGGACGCGGTGCACCGCGTGCTCGGCATCGTCAACGGCACGACCAATTACATCCTCGACAAGATGGACACCTCAGGCGCCGGGTTCGCCGACGCCCTTGAGGAAGCGCAGGCGCTGGGCTACGCCGAGGCCGACCCGACCGCCGACGTGGACGGATTCGACGCCGCGGCCAAGGCGGCCATCCTGGCCGGCCTGGCCTTCCACACCCCGGTGACCGCCGCCGACGTGCACCGCGAGGGGATCACCGGCGTGCGGCCCGCCGACATCCAGAGCGCGAAGACACTGGGCTGCGTGGTGAAGCTGCTGGCCATCTGCGAGCGCACCAGCCGCGGGGTCGGCGTCCGGGTGCACCCGGCGATGATCCCGCGCAGTCATCCGCTCGCCGGGGTGCGCGAGGCTTACAACGCGGTGTTCGTCGAGGCGGAGTCGGCCGGGCGGCTGATGTTCTACGGAGCGGGCGCGGGCGGTGCGCCGACCGCGAGCGCCATCCTTGGCGACCTGGTCGCCGTGGCTCGCAACCGGCTGGCCGGCACCCGGGGCCCGGACGCGACCACCTACGCCGACCTGCCCGTGCTGCCCATGGGGGAGACGCTCACGGCGTACCACGTGGCCCTGGACGTGGCCGACCGCCCCGGCGTACTTGCCCAAGTGGCCGAGGCCTTCGCCCGGCACGACGTGTCGATCAAGGCCGTGCAGCAGGAGGGCAGGGGCGAGGCTGCCAAACTGGTCATCGTCACCCACCAGGCGCGCGACGCGGATCTGGCGGCGACGGTGTCCGGCCTGGTAGCGATGCCCGCGGTGCGTTCGGTCGCCAGCGTGATGCGGGTCGAAGGCGAGGCCGGGCAATGACAGCACACGACCCGCAGGACGCCCGGACCAGGGCCGATGTCCTGCCATCCGCACCCGGCCAAGGCGGTCGATCCCCGGATAGGCACCCACTGGAGGGGGACGAAACCCGGATTGACCACCCTGTCGCCGCCCCCGGGGAGGGGGTGCCAGGGGTGTCGATGGCACATTCACCGCCACCCAGGGGTGTGCGTGGGAGGGCCGTGGTGGCGATCGCTAAGGAATCGCGGTTGTGGCGCGGGGTGATCGCCGAATACCGGGACCGGCTCCCGGTCACGGATGGCACACCGGTCATCACGCTGCACGAGGGCGGTACGCCGCTGCTGCCCGCACCTGTGCTGTCCGCCAAGACCGGCTGTGAGGTGTACCTCAAGGTCGAGGGCGGGAACCCGACCGGTTCGTTCAAGGACCGCGGCATGACCCTGGCGATCAGCCTGGCGCTCGGCCGCGGCGCCCGGGCCGTGATCTGCGCGTCCACCGGTAACACCAGCGCGAGCGCCGCCGCCTACGCGGCCAGGGCCGGTCTCGACTGCGCCGTTCTGGTGCCGCGGGGCAAGATCGCGCTCGGCAAGCTGGCCCAGGCGCTCGTGCACGGGGCACGCCTGCTCCAGGTGGAGGGCAACTTCGACGACTGCCTGGAGCTTGCCTCCAAGCTGGCGGTGGAATACCAGGTGGCCCTGGTCAACTCGGTCAACCCGGACCGGCTGCAAGGCCAGAAGACGGCGGCCTTCGAGATCGTGGACCAGCTCGGCGACGCGCCGGACGTGCACTGCCTCCCGGTCGGCAACGCCGGCAACATCACCGCATACTGGATGGGCTACCGCGAGTGCGCCGGATCCGGCCTGGCCTCGCGCCTGCCCAGGATGTTCGGCTTCCAGGCCAGCGGTGCCGCGCCGATCGTCAATGGTGAGCCGGTCGCGCACCCGCAGACGATCGCGACCGCGATCAGGATCGGCAACCCGGCGTCCTGGCTGGCCGCCGAGGCCGCACGGGACGAGTCAGGCGGAATGATCTGCTCCGTCACCGACCGCCAGATCCTGGCCGCCTACCGGCTGCTCGCGGGCCGGGAGGCGGTGTTCGGCGAACTGGCGTCCTCGGCCAGCGTGGCCGGCCTGCTGCAGGCCGCCGCCGAAGGCAACCTGACCCCCGGTTCCCGCGTCGTGTGCACGATCACCGGCAACGGCCTGAAGGACCCGGACTGGGCGGTATCCGCCGCGCCCGCCCCCGCCGTCATCCCGGCCGACGTGACAGCGGCAGCGACCGCCCTCCAGCTTGCCTGATGCCATGGTGAACTGGCAGCGGGTAGCGGTCACGGTCCGGGTGCCGGCGACGAGTGCGAACCTTGGGCCCGGGTTCGACGCGCTGGGCCTGGCCCTCGCCCGGTACGACGAGGTCACCGCCGAGATCACCGGCTCGGGGCTGGCCATCGAGGTGTCTGGCGAGGGCCCGGGCGCGGCGAACGCGGGTGAAGGCCATCTGGTGGTCAGGGCCATGCGGGCCGCGTTCGAGACGATCGTTGGCGAGCAGCCGCCAGGGCTGACCCTGAGCTGCGTCAACACGATCCCGCAGGGACGCGGGCTGGGTTCCTCGGCCGGAGCTGTGGTGGCCGGCCTGCTGGCCGGCCGGGCGCTCGCAACCCTGGCATCGTCCGGTGATGCTCCCGCGCAGCATGACGCCCCCACGTTCGGCGCTTCCTCTGGATCGAGTGTCCTGATCAGCGGTGGTGAGGGTACGGCGGTTCCGGTTCCAGAGGGGGACCGGGCCGGTGAGGTGGACGCGAACGCTGGGCAATTTGTGGATCAGGAACTGCTCGCGATGGCGGCGGATCTGGAGGGGCATCCGGACAACGCGGCCGCATGTCTGGCTGGCGGGCTGACCGTGGCCTGGGCGCCGGCCCCTGCCGTAAAAGAGAATTGTGGCCAAGAAGGGATGGACGGTCAGCCGGGCCGGCGCGGCGAAACCAGGGCGGTCCGGCTGGAGCCTGACCCGGCGATCGTGCCGGTCGTGTGTGTTCCGGCGACGTCGCTGGCGACCAAGAAGGCGCGGCAGGCACTGCCCGAGACGGTCTCGCACGCGGATGCGGCGACGAACTCCGGGCGCAGCGCGCTGCTCGTTGCGGCCCTCACTCAGCGTCCTGACCTGCTGTTTGATGCTACCCATGATCTCTTGCACGAGCCTTACCGTGCCGCCCTGATGCCAGCCAGCGCCGACCTGATCTCGCGTCTGCGCCGGGCCGGGATCCCGGCCGTGCTGTCCGGTGCCGGGCCCACTGTCCTGGCATTCATTGTGAGCGGGCGAACGCCTGGGTCCCCTGAGGTGGATTCAATCGCGATTCAAACGGGTAATGAGTGGCACGTAAGCCCCCTGGACGTAGACAGACAAGGTGCAACCATCCAGTCCGTCCCGCCGGGCATACGCATCCGGGCTGGCGCCCGTCAAGGGCGGCACGGAGGCGGCCTGCGCTGGGCACGGGCAGGTCATGCGGGTCGGTCCCGGCCAGATCGTTGGCCTACTTCCGCGAAACACGGACATCTCTGAGGAATGCAGTGGGCTCTCTTGGTGTTAGGCTGGGTAGCGCACCAGATGCCCTGCCACGGGAACAGGTGCTCGTGAGTTGCTTGTTGCCCGGTCCGGGAAGTCTTCCGGGGGCCGTGGCACTCCGTTACCGCTTCGGCCGGTTGAAACTCCCCCATATGAGCGTGAGCTGGGGGCGGCCTAGCGGATCGAGCGGGAGCGGGGGGTCCGAGGGTACCGCAGGGTGGCCCGGGTTAACACGGCCGAGCACCCTCGTTACCCACGTCATCTGGATGCACCCTGAGCCTTCTGCGCTGGCTTTGGAGCCTCGGTTGTATGCCCAGGCCCCACGCCGCGAGAGCGCGCAGATGGCAGAGAAGGCAGAACATTGGCCTGGTGAACTCGCCAGGTCGCGAAACTGGGCCAGCCGGCCGCCTGAGCAGCCGGCGCCCGCCCCTGGGAAGGATCCCTCGTGAGCGATACCACCGAATTCCTCACTCCGCACGGCGTCTCTGAGCCGGCCGATTCCCCGTCCGGCTCGGGCCGCGACGCGGGCTCAAGCTCGGCCCCAGGGGCAATCAAGACCGCCTCAGCGGCGACCCGCCGCGCGAGCGGTGCCGGTCTCGCAGCCATGAAGCTGGCCGAGTTGCAGCAACTCGCTCAGCAGATGGGGATCAGAGGGACCGGCCGGATGCGGAAGGGGGAGGTCATCACGGCGATCCAGGAGAAGCAAGGCGGCGGAGGCGCCCGCGCGGCCGCTCCGTCAGGCAATGCGGCCCGGCAGCCGGGGCCGGCCACGGCCGACGAGGTACGGGCCGCGGTGGAACCAGCCGCAAGCCAGGTACAGGTTGCCGCCGACGGCGCGGGCCCGGCCCGTTCGGCTGGTGAAGACCAGTTGCCGTTCGACCGGGCAGAGACCAGCGCGCCGGTCACGGACACCGGCCGCCAGCAGCCGCCGCACCGCGACGACACCAGGTCATCCGGGGACGGCCAGCGCGACCGGCGGCGCCGCAACGGCCGGCCTGACCAGTCGAGGCCGCGCAATGAGAGCGGCGGCGACCAGCGCCGCGACGCCGACGGGCAGCGCCGCGACCAGTCCGGCGGCGATCAGCGCCGCGAGCAGCCCGCCGACCAGAACGCGAACTCCGGCCGAGGTCAGCAGAACGACCAGCGGGACGACGACAACGACCCGTCGGGCCGGCGTCGCAGCCGGGACAGGTTCCGCAACCGCAACCGGCAGCGCCGCGAGCGGCCGGGCGAGTCCGAGCCGGTCATCGCCGAGGATGACGTGCTCATCCCGATCGCCGGCATCCTGGACGTGCTGGACAACTACGCGTTCGTCCGGACGACCGGCTACCTGCCCGGCCCGAACGACGTGTACGTGTCCCTGTCCCAGGTCCGCAGGCATGGCCTGCGCAAGGGCGACGTGATCGAGGGCGCGGTGCGCCAGCCACGTGAGGGCGAGCGCAGGGAGAAGTTCAACGCGCTGGTCCGGCTGGACAAGGTCAACGGCCTCGATCCCGAGCAGGCCCGCAACCGGCCCGAGTTCGCCAAGCTCATCCCGCTCTACCCGCAGGACAGGCTCCGGCTGGAGACCGACCCCGGCGTGCTGACCACGCGGATCATCGACCTGATAGCCCCGATCGGCAAGGGACAGCGCGGGCTCATCGTTTCCCCGTCGAAGGCCGGCAAGACGCTCATCATGCAGGCCATCGCGAACGCGATCACCAAGAACAACCCCGAGTGCCACCTCATGGTCGTCCTGGTCGACGAGCGGCCCGAGGAAGTCACCGACATGCAGCGCGCGGTGAAGGGCGAGGTCATCCACTCCACCTTCGACCGGCCCGCCGAGGACCACACCACGGTCGCCGAGCTGGGCATCGAGCGGGCGAAGCGGCTGGTGGAGATGGGCCACGACGTGGTCGTGCTGCTCGACTCGATCACCCGTCTCGGCCGTGCCTACAACCTCGCGGCACCCGCGAGCGGCCGGATCATGTCCGGTGGTGTGGACTCGACCGCCCTGTACCCGCCGAAGCGCTTCTTCGGAGCGGCCCGCAACATCGAGCACGGCGGTTCGCTGACCATCCTGGCCACGGCCCTGATCGAGACCGGCTCCCGGGCCGACGAGGTGATCTTCGAGGAATTCAAGGGGACCGGCAACATGGAGCTGCGGCTGCGCCGCGAGCTCGCCGAGAAGCGCATCTTCCCCGCCGTGGACGTCGACGCCTCCAGCACCCGTAAGGAAGAGCTGCTGATGTCCCCCGAGGAACTCAGGATCGTCTGGCAGCTGCGCCGGGTGCTGCACGCACTCGAGCCGCAGCAGGCGCTCGAGGTCCTGATGGACAAGATGCGCGAGACCAAGAGCAACGCCGAGTTCCTGCTCCAGGTCCAGAAGACGACCCTGAACGCATAGAGGGCAGGATGGGCCAATGCTGCTCATCGGCCTTCGGTCGCTTTCGCCGAAAGGCCCTCTAAGAGTGCCATCCCGGGGGGCCGAGCCCCCCGGATCCCCACGCTGCGGGCTGGGGTTGGTTGCCTGGTAGCCGGCTGAGGCTGGCTGGGGTCGTGGATTGGCTGCTGTTGTGGCTGGCCACCGCTCCGGTTGGTCTGGGGAATGGGCATGGGACGTTTCTCGTTCCAATGTCTGGCACACTGGGACCCGAGTATGCGGTGCCGGTTCACGCCAGTCGGCTCGCTGCCATCTGCCCCGGCGGCCCAGCGCCCGGGCGGGCTGCGATCTGGACGGCTGGCGACCCGGCTGCCGCCTGAGCCAGGAGACTTCACACATGAAGCCAGGAATTCACCCCGCCTACAGGACGACGACCGTCACCTGTACGTGCGGTAACACCTTTGTCACCCGCAGCACGTCGCCGACCGGCACCATCCACGCCGACGTCTGCTCGAACTGCCACCCCTTCTACACCGGCAAGCAGAAGATCCTCGACACCGGTGGCCGGGTTGCCAGGTTCGAGCGCCGCTTCGGCAAGAAGGACGCGGGCAGCAAGTAGTACCGGCCGGGATGGCCGGGGTGGCTCATGCTGCTCATCGGCCTTCGGCCGATTTCGCCAGCGCCCGCAGTACTAGTCCGGGGGGCCGAGCCCCCCGGGCCCCCACGCAGCGGGCTGAGGTTGATTGGGGGGTGAGGGTTGGTTGGGGGGGTCAGGTTGGCTGGGGGACTTAGGTTGATTGGTTAGCTGGCTGAGGTTGATTGGCTAGCTGGCTGAGGGTGATTGGTTAGCTGGCTGATGTTGCTGGCTGGGTCAGGGTGGGTTTGGGTGGTTAGCTTTTGCCTTGCAGGGCGTGGGGCGTCAGGAGGAAATCCAAGTGTTTGACCGGCTCGGTGGGTTGGCCGCTGAGCATGCGGAACTCGAAAGCGCGCTCGCCAATCCTGAGCTGCATGCGGACCAGGACCGGGCGAAGGCGCTTGGCCGCCGCTACGCCGAGCTGAGTCCGGTGGTTCATGCCTACCACGAGTGGCAGCGGGTGGTGGCCGACGAACAGGTGGCCCGCGAGCTGGCCGACGAGGACTCCGCGCTCCTCGATGAGGCCGAGCAGCTTGCCGGGCAGCGGGCGAAGCTGGAGAAGCAGATTACCGGGCTGCTGGCTCCCCGGGACCCCAGCGACGGCAAGGACGTCATCCTCGAGGTCAAGGCCGGCGAGGGCGGCGAGGAATCGGCGCTGTTCGCCGGCGACCTGCTGCGGATGTACCTGCGCTACGCCGAGCGGCAGGGCTGGAAGACCGAGGTGCTCGATTCGGCGCCGACCGGGCTCGGCGGCACCAAGGGTGCCACCGTCGCGGTCAAGTCCCGGGTCGGCGGGCCCGGCGTCTGGTCCCGGCTGAAGTATGAGGGCGGCGTGCACCGGGTGCAGCGGGTCCCGGTCACCGAGTCGCAGGGCCGGATCCACACCTCGGCCGCCGGAGTGCTCGTCATGCCGGAGGCCGACCCCGTCGAGGTCGGGATAGAGCCGAACGACATCCGGGTCGACGTGTTCCGGTCCTCCGGTCCCGGCGGCCAGAGCGTGAACACCACCGACTCAGCGGTCCGGATCACCCACTTGCCCACCGGAATCGTGGTCTCCTGCCAGAACGAGAAGAGCCAGTTGCAGAACCGGGAGCAGGCCATGCGCATCCTGCGGGCCCGGCTGCTGGCCCAGGCCCAGGAGGAAGCGGACGCCCAGGCCGCCGCGCAGCGGCGCGGCCAGGTGCGCACCGTTGACCGCTCGGAGCGCATCCGTACCTACAACTTCCCGGAGAACCGCATCGCCGATCACCGGATCGGCTACAAGGCCTACAACCTCGACCAGGTGCTCGATGGCGACCTGGACGCGCTGATCGGCGCCCTGACCGAGGCGGACCTGGCCGAGCGCACCGACAGCGCCGCCGGAGCTGCCGATACCGGCGGCCCCGGGCGGGAGCACGGCGGGTGAGCCTGCCGTTTGATCCGGTTACGGGGGCCGAGGCCGGGCAGAATCGCCGCGCATGTCCGCCGGAGCAAACTGTAAGGTGTCGGCGGATTTCTGCGATTACGGTGGCACTGGGTGGGAGTGCGACGGGTGAACCTGTTGCTTGATGAGGTGACGCGGGCTGCGGCTCGGCTGGCCGAGGCCGAGGTTGAGTCGCCGCGGGCCGATGCGGAGCAGATTGCCGCGCACGTGCATGGCGTGCGCCGAAGCGAGCTGCATTCCGTGCCGGATGCCGAGTTCGACGCGAGGTTCTGGGATGCGGTGGAGCGACGGGCCGCCCGCGAACCGTTGCAGCACATTACCGGGGTGGCCTACTTCAGGTATACCGAGCTGCAGACCGGCCCCGGGGTGTTCACGCCACGGCCGGAGACCGAGATCATGACCGGCTGGGCGATCGAGGCGCTGCGGGAGATGGACGACTCCGCACCGGTCGTGGTCGACCTGGGCACGGGCTCGGGCGCGATCGCGCTGTCCATCGCCCTCGAAGTGCCGGGTGCCCGGGTGTATGCCGTTGAGGCCGACCCACTCGCGTTCGGCTTCGCGAAGCGCAATGTCGCAGCCTATGCCGACCGTGAGCCGCATCCCGGGCGCCGGGTGACGCTGGTGGCCGCCGACTTCGCCGACGCCTTGCATGAGCTTGACGGAACGGTGGACCTGGTGGTCAGCAACCCGCCGTACATTCCGCTCGGATCGGTGGTCCCACCCGAGGTGGGTGAGTACGATCCGCCGTCCGCGCTGTGGAGTGGGCGCGACGGGCTGGATGCTATCCGGGTGGTCCAGCGGACGGCTTACCGGTTGCTGCGTCCTGGCGGGCTGGCAGCGGTCGAGCATGGGGCCCTCCAGGGGGACGCGGTCCGCGGCGTTTTCGCTGCCGGAGGCGACTGGCAGGAGATCGCGCAGCACAAGGATCTGGCTGGCCGGGATCGGTTCGTAAGCATGGTCCGGCAATGGCAGGATGGACAGCCATGAGCGAGCGCTTTGACTGCTCGGACCCCGGGCAGCGCGCGGCCGGGCTGGCCGCCGCGGCGGACGCGCTGCGGCGCGGTGAACTGGTCGTCCTGCCTACCGACACCGTCTATGGCGTCGGTGCCGACGCCTTCACCCCAGCGGCCGTCGCCGGCATCTTCTCGGCCAAGCGCCGCGGCCGGGACATGCCGCCGCCGGTGCTGGTCGGGTCGGTCCGGGCGGCGACCGCGCTCGTTGACGAGCTCAGCGAGGTCGGCAAGGACTTCATCAACGAGTTCTGGCCGGGCGGGCTCACCCTGGTGTGCCGCGCCCAGCCCACGCTGAGCTGGGATCTCGGCCACACGAAGGGGACGGTCGCGGTCCGGATGCCGTTGCATCCGGTCGCTCTCGACCTGCTGAAAGAAGTCGGCCCGCTGGCGGTGAGCAGCGCGAACGTACACGGTTCCGCGCCCGCGCTCACTGCCGACGATGCGGTGGAGCAACTGGGCGACTCGGTCGCCGTGTTCCTGGACGCCGGACCAGCCACCGGCGGCGTCCCGTCCACCATCCTTGATCTGACCGGCCTGGTCCCGCGCCTGCTCCGGGAGGGAGCGATCCCGATCGAGCGGCTCAGGTCGGTGGCGGCGGTGACCCTGAACCTCTCGATGCCCCCGGCCACGTACTCGCCACCCGATGACGACGATGACGACGACGACGATGATGACGGCGAGTACAACGACGAGTACGACGAGGACGAGGACGAAGACGACGAGGATGACGGCGACGACGACGGCGACGAGGATGACGAGTACAACGACGAAGACGATGAGTACGAGGATGAAGAAGACGGGGATGACGAGGACGACGAAGAGTGGGATGACGAGGACGACGACGGGGAAGACGACGACGGGAAGCACGCTCACCTAGCGTCGGAGGACCCGCTGTCGACGGAGCACCGATGATCTCTGAACCTGCCAGCGGCGGCTGAGCCTCGTGCGGGAGTACATGCTCACGCTCCTCACCGCCGCGGCGGTGACGTACCTGCTGACGCCCCTGGCCCGGCGGGTATCGGAGAAGTTCGGCGCGATGCATAACCCGCGCGAGCGTGACGTGCACGTGGTGCCCACCCCGCTGCTCGGCGGCCTTGCCATGTACGGCGGCCTCGTCGTCGCCCTGCTGCTGGCGGGCCGGTTCGGCTATCTCAGCCAGGCGCTCGGCGGGCCCCGGACGACCAGCGGAATCCTGCTGGCCGGCGGCCTGCTCGTGGCCGTTGGCGTGGTGGACGACCGCTGGGGGATGAGCGCGATCAGCAAGCTGGCAGCCCAGGTGGCCGCCGGCGGGATCCTGGTCTGGAGCGGGACCGAGCTCTCCTGGATCCCGAGCCCCTACGGCAACGTGATCGTGCTGTCCTCGAACCAGGGCCTGGTGCTGACCATCCTGGTCGTGGCCATCACCATCAACGCGATCAACTTCATCGACGGCCTGGACGGGCTGGCCGCGGGCATCGTCGCTATCGCGGCGCTCGCCTACTTCTCTTACTCGTACACGCTGCTCAAGGTGACCAACGTCCCCACCCAGTCGCTGCCGGCCCTGGTATCGGCGATCCTGGCCGGGATGTGCCTGGGTTTCCTGCCACACAACTTCTACCCGGCCCGCATCTTCATGGGTGACACCGGCGCGATGCTGCTCGGCCTGCTGCTCGCCTACGGTCCTATTTCGAGCACGGCGACCCTGGACCCGAACATCCTGGTCGCCTACGGAAAGACGCACGTCGTGGACCGGTTCCCGACGATCCTGCCGCTGCTGCTGCCCGTCGCGATCTTCCTGATCCCCTATGCCGACCTGCTGCTGGCGGTGGTCCGGCGCACCAGGGCGGGGCAGTCGCCGTTCACCGCGGACATGAAGCACCTGCACCACCGGCTGATGAACTTCGGGCATTCCCAGCGCAAGAGTGTCCTGATCATGTACCTGTGGGCCGCCCTGTTCGCGGGCGCGGTGGTCGCGCTGTCCATCATGCGGACCAAGCTGATGATCCTGGCGGGCGCCACCCTGATCGGCATGCTGACGCTGCTGCTGGTCACGGTGCCGAGGTTGCAGCGGCGCATTCCGGTCCGCCGCCCGGCCCGCACCGGGGAGGCCGACTCCGGGCCAGGTCAGGCCATGGCGCAGGTCCCCGGTACAGTGTCCCCGCACGCGCCGGGCCCGGTGTCCCCCCACGTGCCGGGCCCGGTGTCCCCGCACGTGCCAGGCCCGGTGTCCCCGCACGTGCCAGGCCCGGTGTCCCCGCACGTGCCGGGCCCGGTGTCCCCGCACGCGTCAGGTCCGGGTTCCCCCCACGTGCCAGGCCCGGTGTCCCCGCACGCGCCGGGCGCGGTGTCCCCGCACGCGCCGGGCGCGGTGTCCCCGCACGTGCCGGGCGCGGTGTCCCCGCACGTGCCAGGC
This sequence comes from Streptosporangiaceae bacterium, assembly GCA_035308365.1. Classification (GTDB taxonomy): domain Bacteria; phylum Actinomycetota; class Actinomycetes; order Streptosporangiales; family Streptosporangiaceae; genus PALSA-505. The sequence continues at coordinate 6,245 of DATGGU010000030.1, read as the reverse complement.
CCGGTTCCCCGGCATGCGCCTGGCCGCGCCCGCGGGTCAGCGCCCGCGAACCCAGGCGCTCCGACCGGATCTTCCCGGCAACCGTGACCCGGATCTTTCCCAGCGCCCCTGACCGGATCTTCCGGCCGCCCCTGAACCGTTCGGAGCCAAGCCCCGAGTAACCTGCGATCGGCGTCGTTTTGCCCGGTCAGAGACATATTTTTCGGATAAGTCCGCCCGGTAAAGACTTGGCCAAGGAGCTTGTGATATCTTTCACAAGAGGCCGGTGGACGGACATGAGCGGAGCCGGCTGAAGGACATGTGAGGGGATCGTGATACGGTGCGGTGACCCGGCGGAGCAGTCGCGTCGCAGTGGCGGCGCGGGCTTGCCCCGGCTCCGCCCTGGGCCCGTTCTCGTGGCGCATCCGCCGGTCGCCTGTCTTCCAGGTGAGCCTTGTCCCAGCGAATCCAGACCCTGCGACCCCACACACAACAAGCACACACAGAGCAAGCACAGACGAAACAAGCACAGTGGAGTTACCTAGATGCCAGAGAGCTACGCCCGGACACTTCGGTGGTCGGCCATGCTCACAGCACCCGCTGCGGTGGTGATGGTAGCTCTGTGCGGCGCTTTCGGCGGCATGAAGGGGTTCGTCGGGGCGCTTCTCGGGGTGGCGCTGGTCATAGTCTTCTTCGGGATCAGCGTGCTCGTCGTCGGACGGGCCGCCAGGGTGAGTCAGCAGGCAATGATGATCACCGCGATCGTCACCTTCCTTGTCAAGATCATCCTCCTGGCGTTCCTGGTCGACCGGCTGGCCGGCACGACGGTGTTCAACTCGAAGCTGTTCGGCATCACCGCGATCGTCTGCATCCTGGCCTGGAGTACCTCGCAGGCGATCTCAACCGCCCGGCAGAAGATGATGTACGTCGAACCGGATGGGAAACGGTGACCCGTGACCAGAACCCAGCCTCCGGACGGCGGATCGCGGCCCGTGCTTCAGGCTGCCTGCGATCCCCGCACCGGGCGTGGGACAAGCCCCGGCTCACGGCCGGTCACCCGCCGGGCGGCAGGCCATGACCGGCGGCACCCCGCAGCCGAAGCGGGAGCGGCGGGGCGGACAGCTTCCGGGCACGGAAAGTGCCGGATGGGCCATCTTCAGCTACCTGCTGGCTGGCATGATCTTCTACGGCGGGGCCGGATGGGCCATCGGTCACTGGGTTGTCCACTCGCCGCTGTTCTTCCCGCTCGGGATGATCGTCGGGCTGGCGCTCTCGATCGTTCTGGTCATCCTGCGTTTCGGCAGGGCCTGAGTCACCTGGGCGGCTGCGCGGAGAACACGATCGGCTTGGCCGGCGTCAGGTGCGGCGCCGGAGTTCGTAACCCCGGGGTTCCCGGCACCGGGCCCCTGGCCCCGGGGTCAGCAGTGTCTGTCAGCACCGTGTTTGTCAGGGCGGTGTCTATCAGCACTGTGTTTGTCAGCACTGTGTTTGTCAGCACTGGGTTTGTCAGTACCGAGGTAGCCGGCGCGCTCGTGCGCGCCGGAGGCAGATGGGTGTGAGGAGTATCTGAAGTGAGTGCTGGTGTCCATGTGACCACTCTGGCCAGTGGTTGCCACATTTACTCGGGCTGCGGCTACCCGGCGCCCTCGATCAACGACTTCATCTTCCGCCCCATCTTCGACATCGGGCCGCTGCACATCACCAAGCCTGAGCTGCTCATGGCGATCTGCGCGGTGCTGGTGGTCGGGTTCTTCTGGACCGCGTTCCGCAAGCCCAAGCTGGTTCCCCGGGGCTTCCAGAACCTCGGCGAGATCGGCGTTCTGTTCGTCCGGGACCAGATCCTCCGGCCGATGATCGGGCGGAAGGGCGACAAGTACCTGCCCTACCTGGTGTCGCTGTTCTTTTTCATCTGGTTCATGAACCTGATGGAGATCATCCCGATCGCCCAGTTCCCGGTCCCCTCGCACATCGGCTTCGCCTGGATCCTGGTCGCCCTGACCTGGCTCACCTACATGTCGGTGGGCATCAGGGCCAAGGGACCGATCGGCTTCTTCCGTGGCATGATCCCCAGCGGCATCCCTTGGTGGATCATGCCGCTGCTGGTGCCGATCATCCTGTTCTCAGACATCGCCGTCCGGCCATTCACGCTCGGTGTGCGGTTGTTCGCGAACATGTTCGCCGGTCACCTGCTGCTGCTGGTCTTCTACCTCTCCACCTGGTACTTCGTCAGTGCGACCGCCGGCGCGGTGTATGCGGTCGGCTCACTGGCGATGGTGATCATCGTGACCGCGTTCGAGATGCTGATCCAGTTCCTGCAGGCGTTCATCTTCACGATCCTGACCGCCTTCTACATAGGTGACTCGCTCGAGTCGGCACACTGACCAAGCTTTCAACCAACCTCACCGGCGGACCGAAACCGCCGGTCCGGATGACGAAGGAACGAAAGAGATGATGGATCTTGTAACCCACACGCTCGCCGCCAGCAGCACCACCGTCGCAGGGCGGCTCGGAGCCGTTGCCTACGGCCTCGCGGCCATCGGCCCCGGCGTGGGCATCGGCCTGATCTTCGGCCACGCCACCGAGGCGATGGCCCGCCAGCCGGAGGCGGCGGGCATGATCCGCGCCAACATGTGGGTGGGTTTCGCCCTCGCCGAAGCACTCGCGCTGATCGGCATCGTGGTGCCGTTCATCTTCACGCACTGACGCCTGGGCAGGTGACTGCATCGTGATGTACCACCTAGCGGACGCGTCGGCGACGAATCCGCTCATCCCGTCGGCGACCGAGCTGATCATGGGACTGATCGGCTTCTTCATCGTGTTCGGCGCGCTCGCCAAGGTGCTGCTGCCCAGGATCCAGAAGACCCTGGAGGAGCGGACCGAGGCCATCGAGGGCGGCCTGCAGAAGGCCGAGGAAACCCAGGCCGAGGCGAACCGGCAGCTCACGCTCTACCGTGAGCAGCTCGACCAGGCCAGGCACGAGGCCGCCAGGCTTCGCGAGGAAGCCAAGGAGCAGGGAGCGCAGATCATCGCCGAGATGCGCGCTCAGGCACAGGCCGAGGCCACTCGCCTGGTCGAGGCCGCCCAGGCGCAGATCGAAACCGAGCGCCAGCAGGCGATGGCCTCGCTCCGGCGCCAGGTCGGTGACCTGGCGACCGAGCTGGCCGGGCGGATCGTCGGCGAGTCGCTCACGGATGAAGCCAGGCAGAGCCGGGTAGTCGACAGGTTCCTCGATGAGCTCGAGGGTCAGGGCACCCAGGCCTCCGAGCTGCGGGCCGGCCGTTGAGCACTTGGCCAGCCCACATCCGTCAGGAAGTAATCCAAGGGACGGAACCCGAAGTTGAGGTGAGCTGATGAGAGGCGCTAGCAGGGCCTCGCTGGCGCAGGCCAGCGATCAGCTCTCAGCCGTGGCGGCCAGCAAGGAGACCGCCGGCGCCATCGGCGAGGAGCTGTTTGCCGTGGTCAAGCTGCTCGACTCCGAGCATGGCCTGCGCCGGGCGCTGACCGATCCTGCCCGGCAGGCCGAAGCCAAGGCCGGACTGGTCCGTTCGCTGCTGGACGGGAAGGTTTCCGCCCAGACGCTGGACCTGGTGGCCGGGCTGGCGTCGGCTCGCTGGTCGGCCGCGCGCGACCTGGGCGATGCGGCCGAGGAACTCGCGGTGAAGGCCATGGTGATCGCCGCCGAGCAGGCCGGGCACCTGGACGACCTGGAAGACGAACTGTTCAGGTTCGGCCGGGTGGCGATGGCCCAGCCGGAGCTCCACTCCGCCCTGACCAACCCCTACCTGCCCGCCGAACGCAAGCGTGGGCTGCTCGGCGCCCTGCTGGACGGCAAGGTTAGCGCCGAAGCCGAACGGCTGATCACCCAGGCGGCCCTCGAACCGCGGGGACGTAGCCTGGAGGCGAACCTGGACTCCTACGCCAAGGCCGCGGCCGGCCGCAGGCAGCGCCTGGTCGCCGTGGTCCGGGTGGCGTCCTCGCTCAGCCAGCAGCAGCAAGACCGGCTGGCGGCGGCGCTGTCCGACCTCTACGGGCATGACGTATTTCTGAACATTGTGCTGGATCGCGGTGTCGTGGGTGGCATGTCGATCCAGGTCGGTGACGAGTTCATCGACGCGAGCGTGGCCAGCCGCCTGGCAACCGTGCGCCGCAAGCTGGCGGGCTGAGACGTGATCGCAATGCCTATGAGAATAGCGTGTTATTCAAAATTTAGTGCGATGCTGACCGCCGTTCCGACGTCGCCCGATCGCTCGCGCAGACCCTTCGGGCCTGCACTCGCGATGCGGTTTTGAATAACACGACAGGTGCACTACAAGGGACATGAGGAAGATGACGGAGCTGACAATCCGGCCGGAAGAGATCCGGGACGCGCTGGCGCGCTTTGTCGATGAGTACAAGCCCGACGCCCCGTCGAGGGAAGAGGTCGGCACCGTCATCGAGTGTGGTGACGGCATCGCCCGGGTCGAGGGACTGCCCTCGGCCATGGCAAACGAGCTGCTGGAGTTCCCGGACGGGACCCGTGGCCTCGCGCTGAACCTGGACGTGCGCGAGATCGGTGTGGTCATCCTCGGCGAATTCAGCAAGATCGAGGAAGGCCAGCAGGTCCGCCGCACCGGCGAGGTGCTGTCGGTGCCGGTGGGCGACAGCTTCCTCGGCCGGGTGGTGGACCCGCTCGGCACCCCGCTGGACGGCCTCGGCGAGATCGCCGATACCCAGCTTCGCGAGCTGGAGATCCAGGCGCCGAGCGTGGTGCAGCGCAAGAAGGTGCACGAGCCGCTGCAGACCGGCATCAAGGCGATCGACGCGATCACCCCCATCGGCCGGGGCCAGCGTGAGCTGATCATCGGCGACCGGCAGACCGGCAAGACCGCGATCGGCATCGACGCGATCATCAACCAGAAGGCCAACTGGGAGTCCGGTGACCCGGCCAAGCAGGTCAAGTGCATCTACGTGGCCATCGGCCAGAAGGGCAGCACGACCGCCCAGGTGCGGCAGTCGCTCGAGGACGCCGGTGCGCTGGAGTACACCACGATCGTGGCCGCGCCCGCGTCCGACCCGGCCGGCTTCAAGTACATCGCGCCCTATACCGGGTCGGCCATCGGCCAGCACTGGATGTACAAGGGCCAGCACGTGCTGATCATCTTCGACGACCTGTCCAAGCAGGCCGAGGCCTACCGTGCCGTGTCGCTGCTGCTGCGCCGCCCGCCGGGCCGCGAGGCCTACCCCGGCGACGTCTTCTACCTGCACTCCCGGCTGCTCGAACGGTGCGCCAAGCTGTCGGATGAGATGGGCGCCGGCTCGATGACCGGGCTGCCGGTGATCGAGACCAAGGCCAACGACATCTCGGCCTACATCCCGACCAACGTCATCTCGATCACCGACGGGCAGATCTACCTCGAGGCCGACCTGTTCAACGCCGGTGTCCGGCCCGCCATCAACGTCGGCCGTTCGGTGTCCCGGGTGGGCGGCAACGCTCAGATCAAGGCGATGAAGTCGGTGGCCGGCAACCTGCGGCTGTCGCTGTCGCAGTTCCGCGACCTGGAGGCGTTCGCCGCCTTCGCCTCCGACCTGGACGCGGCCTCCCGGGCCCAGCTGGACCGCGGCTCGCGCCTGGTCGAGCTGCTCAAGCAGCCGCAGTACGACCCGTTCCCGGTCGAGGAGCAGGTGGTGTCGATCTGGGCCGGCAGCAACGGCTACCTGGACGACGTGCCGCTGGAGGACGTCAGCCGGTTCGAGCACGACTTCCTGGAGTTCCTGCGGCGCTCGCACGACGGCATCCTGGCGACGATCCGGGAGACGAAGGACCTGTCCGAGGACACGGTCACCGCGCTCAAGGACGCGATCGAAGAGTTCCGCGGGTCGTTCGAGACCAGCTCCGGCGAGCTGCTGTCCGCCGAGGACGAGAAGGCCGAGGCCCTCGAGGACGAGGGGCAGGAGACCATCGTCCGGCGCCGCCAGCCCCAGCCGGCCGAGAAGCAGTAGGTCATGGGAGCACAGCTTCGCCTGGTCAGGCGGCGGATCGGCACCGTCAGGTCCATCGCCAAGATCACCCGCGCGCAGGAGCTGATCGCGTCGTCGCGGATCGTCAGGGCCCAGCAGCAGCAGCGCGCCGCCGAGCCGTACTCCCGGGAGCTCACCCGGGCGGTGGAGGCGGTGATCAGCCGCTCGACCAACATCACCCACCCGTTCACCACCGAGCCGCTGCACCCCACCCGGGCCGCAGTGCTCATCTTGACCAGCGACCAGGGTTTCGCCGGCGCCTACAACTC
>DATGGU010000029.1:0-3406 GCA_035308365.1 Streptosporangiaceae bacterium | reverse complement strand
TCACCCACAATCCCGATCGTCCGCCCAGCATCCACACTGAACGACACCCCCCGCACAGCCCGGACCACGCCATCAGCCGTCGGGAAACTCACCCGCAAATCCCGCACCTCAAGCAGGCTCACACCAACCCTCCCTCACGACCAGGTCCACAACCGTGCCCCGAGGGTATCGCCCGCGGTTGCCGGGAGATATCAGGACAGTTTGACCCGTGGGTCCAGCACGGAGTACAGCACGTCGACGACGATGTTGGCCACCACCACGAACAGTGCGGCCATCAGCACGATGCCGAGGACCACCGGGGTGTCGCCGGTGGTGATCGAGGTCAGCGACTGCTGCCCGATCCCGCCGAGACCGAACACCTGCTCGGTGACGACGGCTCCGCCGGCCAGGGTGCCCATGTCGACGCCGAGCTGTGAGACGACCGGGGTCAGCGCGGCCCGGATCGCATGCCGGTACAGCACCCGGCGCTCGGTGAGCCCCTTGGACCGGGCCGTGCGGATGTAGTCCTCGCCCATCGTGTCGAGCAGTGAGCCGCGGGTGAGCCTGGTGTACGTGGCCGCCGACACGGCCGCGATCGTGATCCAGGGCAGGATCATGTGCCCGGCCCAGCCCACGATGCTCGTGGTCGGCCCCTCGTACCCGGTCTGCACCCAGTGGAACCCACTGCGGTTCAGCGGCAGGAAGATGGCGAACTGCAGCAGCAGCCCGAGCACGAACGTGGGGAAGGTGATGCCGATGAGCACGCCGACCGTGGACGTCCGGTCGACCAGGGTCCGGACCCGGGTGGCGCTGAGGATGCCAGCCCCCAGCCCCACGATGAGCCAGAGGATGACCCCGCCGACCAGGAGTGACAGGGTGGGCGGCAGATCCTGTTTGAGGATGGTGTTGACCGAGCTTCCATTGACGAACGAGGTACCCAGGTTGCCATGGACGAGACGGTCCACGTAATGCCCGTACTGGACGATGAGTGGCTGGTTGAGGCCGAGCCTGGCGTTGATCGCCGCGATCGTCTGCGGGGTCGGGTTCTTCCCGGCCAGCAGCCGGGCCGGGTCCTGCGGCGCGACGAAGAACAACAAGAACGTGGCGACCGTCACGAACCACATCACGATGATGCCGAGCAGCAGCCGGCGGATGAGGAAGGTCAGGAAAGCCATGTCAGCTCACCTCGGTGGCCGGGGGAGTGGGCCGGGCCCGCTTGGCCGCCGAGCGCCGGCCCTTTCGCTGGCTGGCGAACAGACGCTCGGTGCGCGGGTCCATGGCGTCCCTGACGCCGTCGCCGAGCAGGTTGAACGCGAGCGTGGTGAGCAGCAGGAATCCGGCCGGGAAGACCAGGTACCACCAGGAGGTCTGGTAGAACGTCTGGGCCTGGGAGAGCAGGTTGCCCCAGCTCGAGGTCGGCGGCTGGATGCCCACCCCGAGGTAGGAGAGGGTGGCCTCGAACACGATCGCGGTGGGAACGGCCAGCGTGGCCAGGACAAGTACCGGCGCGATCAGGTTCGGCAGGATGTCGATGAACATGATCCGCCACGGCCCGGAGCCGATCGAGCGGGCCGCCTCGACGTACTCCTTCTCCTTGATGGACAGCGTCTGGCCGCGGACCACCCTGGCGATCGCCGCCCAGGAGAAGAACGAGATCACGCCGATGGTGACCGACAGGCTCGGGCCGAACACCACGGCCAGTGCGAGCGCGAGCACCACGTAGGGGAAGGCCAGCACGGAGTCGATGAACCGGGCCAGCACCGTGTCGATGACACCGCCGAAGTAGCCGGCCGTCATTCCCATGACGACGCCGGCCGCGGTGCCGATCAAGGTGGACACGAATCCGACGAGCAGGGAGATCTGCGCACCGTAGAGCACCCGCACGAACAGGTCGCGGCCGAGCCCGTCGGTGCCGAACAGGAACGTGCCGCTCGGCCCGACCGGCAGGCCCTGGGAGTTGAGCCCGGTGTTCGTGTACGGGGTGTCCGGTGAGTGGCCCACCAGGGACGAGATCACTGGCGCGAGGATGGCCAGCAGGGCGAGCACGAGGATGAGCGCGCCGGAGGCGATCGCCACCTTGTCCTGGCGCAGCCGGCGCCAGGCCAGCATCCACGGACTGCGGCCCTGGATCGCCTGGGCCGGGGCGTCCCCGGTGCCTTCGGCCTGGAATTCGATCTGGGTGAGGCTCATGCCGTGCCTCCTCCGAAGCTGTCACTGCCTGTGCTGGTGCCCAGGCCAGCCCTGGAACCGACCGTGCTCGTGGTCAGGTCCTCATGCGGCTGGATGGGGAAGTGGCAGGCGGTCAGGTGCGTGGGCGGGTCGCCTGCCTTGCTTTCGAGCGGGGGGTCCTGCTGGCTGCAGAGTTCCTGTGCCTTGGGGCAGCGCGGATGGAAGCGGCAGCCGGCCGGGGGGTTGATGGGTGAGGGCACGTCGCCGGTCAGGATGATCCGCTGCCTGGCCGCGGCGGCGTCGGGGTCGGCCGCGGGAGCGGCGGACAACAGCGCGGCGGTGTAGGGGTGCCGCGGCGTGTCGTAGACGGGGTCCTTGGGGCCTTGCTCGGCGACCCGGCCCAGGTACATGACGAGGACCTGGTCGCTGACGTGCCGCACGACCTCCAGGTCGTGGGCGATGAACAGGAAGGACAGGCCGAAGTCCTGCTGCAGGTCGGCGAGCAGGTTGAGGATCTGGGCCTGGATCGAGACGTCCAGGGCGGAGACCGGCTCGTCGGCGATGATCAGCTTGGGCCGCAGCGCCAGCGCCCGGGCCAGCCCGATCCGCTGCCGCTGGCCGCCGGAGAATTCGGCGGGGAAGCGGTTGTAGTGCTCCGGGTTGAGGCCGACCCGTTCCATCATCTCCTGGACGGCCTTCTTGCGTTCGTTGCCGGTCGCCGTCTTGTGCACGGCGAACGGGTCGCCGATGATCGAGCCGACCCGCCGCCGTGGGTTGAGCGACCCGTACGGATCCTGGAAGATCATCTGGATCTCGCGGCGGAACGGCCGCATCGCCCGGCGGTTCAGCCTGGTGAGGTCGGTCCCGTCGAAGATGACCTGGCCCGAGGTGGCCGGGATCAGCCCGGCGATGCAGCGGGCCAGGGTGGACTTGCCACAGCCGGTCTCGCCGACCAGGCCGAGGGTCTTCCCGCGCGGGATGGTCAGCGAGACCCCATCCACTGCCTGCACGTGGCCGACGGTGCGGGCGACCAGCCCGGCGCCTTTGACGGGGAAGTACTTGACCAGGCTCTCCACCCGGACCAGGACGTCGCCGTCGGCCTCGGGCGGCTGTGGGGTGGTCATGCGATCACGCTTCCTTCTGCTTCCGGGCTTTCCGCGATCGCCTCGGCTATCTTGGCCGCGGCTTCGTGGCGGCCCTCGCCGACGGTGCGGCGGCGGGCTTCTTCGGCTTGCTCGGACAGCCCGGCCGCGGTGAC